>NZ_QGTX01000001.1:1830239-2527978 GCF_003182485.1 Geodermatophilus normandii
GCGTCGTCTTCGTCGGCGCCGGCCCCGGCGACCCCGGGATGCTCACCGCCCGGGCCACGGCGGCGATCGCCGAGGCCTCGGCGCTGCTCGTCGACCCCGACGTCCCCGCCGCCCTCCTCGACGCCGTCCGCGAGAGCCGCCCCGGCGTCGAGCCGACGGTCGTCTCCGGCGAGCCGGCCGACGTCGCCAAGGGCGCCGTCACGGCCGCCAAGAACGGCGACGTCGTCGTCCGGCTGGTCGCCGGTGACCCGTTCACCTCCGACGCCGCGGTCAAGGAGGTGTTCGCCGTCGGCCGCACCTCGGTGCCCTTCGACGTCGTCCCCGGCGTCGCCCCGTCGACCGCCGTCCCGGCCTTCGCCGGCGTCGCGCTCGGCGGCACCTCGCTGACCGCGGACCTGCGCGACGGCGGTACCGACCTCCCGGCGCTGGCCGCGGCCGCCAAGGCCCTGGAGGCCCCGGTGGTGCTGCAGGGCGGTGCCGAGCAGCTGCCCGACGCCGCCGCGCGGCTGGTCGAGGGCGGCCTGTCCGGCAGCACGCCGGTCGTCGTCACCACCGGCGGCTCGGGCACCGGGCAGAAGAGCGTCGTCGCGAAGCTCTCGGCCGTGGCGGAGAAGACCGCCGGACTCGACGCCGTCAGCGGCCCGGTCGTGGCCACGGTCGGCTCGGTCGTCGACAAGCGCGGCAAGCTCTCCTGGTGGGAGAGCCGGCCGCTGTTCGGCTGGCGGGTGCTCGTGCCGCGCACCAAGGACCAGGCCGGCGAGATGAGCGACCGGCTGCGGGCCTACGGCGCGGTGCCGGTCGAGGTGCCGACGATCGCCGTCGAGCCGCCGCGCAGCCCCGCGCAGATGGACCGCGCCATCAAGGGCCTGGTCACCGGCCGTTACGGCTGGATCGTGTTCACCTCGGCCAACGCGGTGCGCGCGGTCCGGGAGAAGTTCACCGAGCTGGGCCTCGACGCCCGTGCCTTCGCCGGCGTGAAGGTCGCCTGCGTCGGCGAGCAGACCGCCGAGGCGGTCCGCGCGTTCGGCATCGTGCCGGAGCTGGTGCCCACCGGGCAGCAGTCCAGCGAGGGCCTGCTGGCCGACTTCCCGGAGTACGACGACGTCCTCGACCCGATCGACCGGGTGCTGCTGCCCCGCGCCGACATCGCCACCGAGACCCTCACCGCGGGCCTCAAGGAGCGCGGCTGGGAGGTCGACGACGTGACCGCCTACCGCACGGTGCGCGCCGCCCCGCCGGCCGCCGCCGTCCGCGAGGCGATCAAGGGCGGCGGCTTCGACGCGGTGTGCTTCACCTCGTCGAGCACCGTGCGCAACCTCGTCGGCATCGCCGGCAAGCCGCACGCGAAGACCGTCGTCGCCGTGATCGGCCCCGCCACCGCGGCCACCGCGCAGGAGTTCGGCCTGCGCGTCGACGTGCAGCCCGAGGCCGCCGCGGCCGTGCCGCTGGTCGACGCGCTGGCCGCCTACGCCGAGGCGCAGCGGGAGGGTGAGGGCGAGTGACCGCCCCGCAGGGCGGCGCGAACCCGGGCTTCGCGCGCGGGCGGCGACTGCGGTCGACGCCCGCGCTGCGGCGGCTCACCGCGCAGACCCGGGTGGCCCCGGCCGACCTGGTGCTGCCGGTGTTCGTCAAGGAGGGCATCTCCGAGCCGGTGCCGATCGGGTCCATGCCCGGCGTCGTCCAGCACACGCCGGACTCGCTGCGGAAGGCCGCGCACGAGGCGGCCGAGGCCGGCATCGGCGGGCTCGTCCTGTTCGGCATCCCGTCGGAGAAGGACGCCGTGGGCTCGCAGGCCGACGCCGCCGACGGGATCGTCAACGTGGCGCTGCAGCGGCTGCGGGACGACCTCGGCGACGAGCTGGTGCTCATCGCCGACCTGTGCCTGTGCGAGTACACCGACCACGGGCACTGCGGGGTGGTCACGCCGGCCGGCGTCGTGGACAACGACCCGACGCTGGACCGCTACGCCGCCGTGGCCATCGCCCAGGCGCAGGCCGGCGCCCACGTCATCGCGCCCAGCGGGATGATGGACGGGCAGGTGGCGGCGATCCGCCGGGCGCTGGACTCCCGCGCGTTCAGCGAGACGCCGATCCTCGCCTACGCCGCGAAGTACGCCTCGGGCTTCTACGGGCCCTTCCGCGAGGCGGCCGAGGGCGCGCCGCAGTTCGGCGACCGCTCGACCTACCAGATGGACCCGCCCAACGCCGACGAGGCGCTGCGCGAGGTGCGCCAGGACCTCGCCGAGGGCGCCGACGCCGTCATGGTCAAGCCGGCGCTGCCCTACCTCGACGTCGTCGCCCGGGTCGCCGACGCCGTCGACGTCCCGGTCAGCGCCTACCAGGTCAGCGGCGAGTACGCGATGGTCGAGGCGGCCGCGGCCAACGGCTGGATCGACCGGGAGCGGGCCATCCTCGAGACGCTCACCGCCATCCGCCGCGCGGGGGCCGGCCAGGTCCTCACCTACTGGGCCGTCGAGGCCGCGCGCCTGCTGCGCCGGTGACCGGGCGCCGATGACCTACGTCGAGCCCGGGGGCTCCTGGCGGCCGCTGTGGCTGGTCGCCGGGGTCCTCGGGCTCCTCGTCGCCCTGGACGTCGTCCTGCCCGGGCCCGACGTGCCGCCGCTGGGCTGGGTCCTCGCCGTGGCCGCGGTGCTGGGCACCGTGGGCTCCGTCTGCCTCGCCGGCCGCCGGGTGTGGACGGTGCGGGTCGCCGGCGCCGGTCCCGACGCCGCCCTGTCCGTGGGCCGCGAGCGGGTGCCGCTGGCCGAGGTCGACGCCGCCCACCTGCGGGCGGTCCGCGAGGGGACGGCGGGTGTCGACGCCGGCGCCCCCGTCCTCGGCGGCGGCTGGTCGGTGCCCCGCGGGCGCACCGGGCTGCCGCTGCGGCTCACCGACGGCCGCACCGTGCTCGTGCCCACCCGCGACCCCGCCGCGCTGTCCTCCGCGCTGCTGGCCGCCGTGTCGGCCAGCGCCGTGCCGGAGAGCGGAGCGTCACAGGGCGCGGGACCCGACACCCCCGACGGCCGCCCGGGGAGCAGGGGGACACTGGGGCCGTGACCTCGCTGGACACGACGCGGTACGACTCCGCGGCGCCCGTCTCCGCCGACCTCTTCGCCCGCGCGCAGCGCGTGATCCCCGGCGGGGTGAACTCGCCCGTGCGGGCCTTCCGCGCCGTCGGCGGCACCCCGCGGTTCATGGCGCAGGGGCAGGGCGCCTGGCTCACCGACGCCGACGGCCGCCGCTACGTGGACCTGGTCGCCTCGTGGGGGCCGATGATCCTGGGTCACGCCCACCCGGCCGTCGTCGAGGCGGTCACCGCCGCCGCGCGCCGGGGCTTCTCCTTCGGCGCGCCCACCGAGGGCGAGCTGGACCTCGCGCAGGAGATCGTCGACCGCGTCGCCCCGGTGGAGCGGGTCCGGCTGGTCAACTCCGGCACCGAGGCGGTGCTCTCGGCGGTGCGGCTGGCCCGCGGCGCCACCGGCCGGCCGCTGGTGGTCAAGTTCGCCGGCTGCTACCACGGTCACGTCGACGCGCTGCTGGCCTCGGCCGGCTCCGGCGTCGCCACCCTCGGCCTGCCCGACACCCCCGGCGTCACCACCGGCGCGGCCGCCGACACGATCGTGCTGCCCTACAACGACGTCGCCGCGGTGGAGGCCGTCTTCGCCGAGCGCGGGTCCGACGTCGCCGTCGTCGTCAGCGAGGCCGCGCCCGGCAACATGGGCGTCGTCCCGCCGCGGGACGGCTTCAACGCCGCGCTGCGCCGGATCACCGCCGAGCACGGCGCGCTGCTCCTGCTCGACGAGGTCATGACCGGCTTCCGGGTGTCCCGCTCGGGCTGGTACGGCCTCGACCCCGTCGACGCCGACCTGATGACCTTCGGCAAGGTCATGGGCGGGGGGCTGCCGGCCGCGGCGTTCGGCGGCCGCGCCGACCTCATGGACCAGCTCGCCCCGACCGGCCCGGTGTACCAGGCCGGCACGCTGTCGGGGAACCCGGTCGCGGTCGCCGCGGGCCTGACGACGCTGCGGCTGTGCACCGACGACGTCTACGCGCGCTGCGACCAGGTCGCGGTCACCCTGCGCGGCGCGGCCAGCGCGGCCCTGTTCGCCGCGGGCGTCCCCCACCGGGTGCAGCAGGCCGGCTCGATGTTCTCGGTCTTCTTCGTCCCCGACGAGCGCCAGGTGGTCGACTACGACGGCGCCCGCACCCAGGACACCGCGGCCCACCGCGCCTTCTTCCACGAGATGCTCGCCCGCGGGGTCTACCTCCCGCCGTCGGCGTTCGAGTCCTGGTTCGTCAGCGCCGCGCTCGACGACGAGGCCGTGGAGCGGGTGCTGGACGCGCTGCCGGCCGCCGCCCGCGCCGCCGCGGCCGCCGACCCCGCCGACGCCCCCTCCGACGAGGACGCGAAGGACGCCCAGGAGCTGCAGCCCTGATGGAGACGACCGTCGTCCACCTCCTCCGGCACGGGGAGGTGTTCAACCCCACCGGCGTGCTCTACGGCCGGCTGCCGGGCTTCCGGCTGTCCGAGGCCGGTGAGGGCATGGCCCGCCGCGCCGCGGAGTGGTTCACCGGGCGCGACGTCACGTACCTGGTGTCCAGCCCGCTCGAGCGCGCCCGGCAGACCGCCGCGCCGATCGCCGAGGCGCTGGACCTGCCGGTCGCGGTCGACGAGCGGCTCATCGAGGCCGGCAACGCCTTCGAGGGCACGAGGGTCGGCGGCGGTGCCGGGGTCGCCCGCCGTCCGCGGGACTGGTGGAAGCTGCGCAACCCCGTCCGGCCGTCGTGGGGCGAGCCCTACGTGGAGATCGCCGCGCGGATGCTGATGGCCGTCGAGGCCGCCCGCGACGCCGCCCGCGGCAGCGCGGCGGTCTGCGTGAGCCACCAGCTGCCGATCTGGACCCTGCGGCTGCACCTCGAGGGCAGGCGGTACGCGCACGACCCGCGACGGCGGCAGTGCGGGCTGGCCAGCGTCACCTCGGTGACCTACGAGGGCGACCGCGTCGCGCACATCGGCTACGCCGAGCCCGCCGGTGCCACCGACCCCGACGCGGTGCCCGGCGCATGAGGCGCACCCTCCCCGCCGTCCTCGCGTCGGCCGCCCTGCTCACCGGCTGCAGCACCGGCGCGGACGCCGTCGACGTCAGCAACGGCGGGCAGTTCCGCTTCGTCGCGGCCACCCCCGACGGCGAGGTGATCCCCGAGGCCGACCGCGACTCCGCGCCGGAGTTCGGCGGCACGCTGCTCGGCGGCGGCGACTGGACGTCCGACGAGCTCGCCGGGCAGGTCGCCGTCCTCAACTTCTGGGGCTCCTGGTGCGCGCCCTGCCGGGTGGAGACGCCGCAGTTCCAGGAGGTCTACGCCGAGGTCCGCGACGAGGGCGTGGCGTTCCTGGGGCTGAACGTCAAGGAGCCCGACGAGCAGTTCGGGCAGGCCTTCGTCGACACCCAGGGCATCGAGTTCCCCTCGCTCTACGACCCCGCCGGCGAGGTCGCGCTGGCGTTCCGGGACTACCCGGCCAACGCGATCCCGTCCACCATCGTGCTCGACCGCGAGGGCCGGGTGGCCGCCGTCTACACCGGCGAGGTGACGCAGGACGACCTGCGCGCCGTCCTCGACCTGCTGCTCGGGGAGGGCTGAGTGGACGGCATCGGGGACCTGGTGGCCGACGGCCCGCTGCTGGTGGCCGCCGCGGTCGCCGCGCTGGCCGGGCTGGTCAGCTTCGCCTCGCCCTGCGTGCTGCCGCTCGTGCCCGGCTACCTGTCCTACGTCACCGGGCTGGTGGGCAGCGGCGCCCGCACCGCGGCCGCGCCCGCCCCGGCCGGCGGGGGCGCCGGCACCACCGGCACTGCCACCGGCACCGCCACCGCCACCGCCGTCCGCACCGACGAGCGCACCCCGCGCGGGCGGATGGTGCTCGGCGCGCTGCTGTTCGTCCTCGGCTTCACCGCCGTCTTCGTCGCCGCCGGCGCCGCCTTCGGCGGGCTGGGCCGGCTGCTCGTCCAGTACGACGACGTCATCACCCGGGTCATGGGCGCGGTCGTCATCGTGGTCGGGCTGGGCTTCCTCGGCTGGCTGCCGTTCCTGCAGCGCACCGCGCGGCTGTCGGTGCGGCCCGCGGCCGGGCTGGCCGGCGCCCCGCTGCTCGGCGTCGTCTTCGGCCTCGGCTGGACGCCGTGCCTGGGCCCGACCCTGTCGGCGGTCTACTCCCTCGCCTACACCGAGGCGACCGCCGGCCGCGGCGCGCTGCTGTCGGTCGCCTACTGCCTGGGCCTGGGCGTGCCGTTCGTGCTCGTCGCGCTCGGCGCGCGCTGGGCGGTCGGGGCGACGGCGTTCCTGCGCCGGCACGCCCGGGGCGTCACCCGCTTCGGCGGCGCGGTGCTCGTCGTCGTCGGCCTGCTCCTGGTCACCGGCGCCTGGACCGAGATGATGGCCTGGCTGCGGTCCTGGCTGGCCGTCACCGGCCTGGGGGAGGCGGCCCCGCTGTGACGACCACGGCCCCGCCGCGTCCCCCGCGGCGCCCCCGCCGCCGGCCCGCCCGTCCGGACTGCGCCGCACCGGCGCGTTCCTGCTGCGCCAGTGGCGGCGGCTCACCGCGATGCGGACGGCGATCGTCCTGCTGTTCCTGCTCGCGCTGGCCGCCATCCCCGGGTCGCTGCTGCCGCAGCGCTCGCTGTCGCAGAGCAACGTCGCCCAGTACTTCACCGACCACCCGACGCTCGCGCCGCTGCTCGACCGGCTGTACCTCTTCGACGTCTTCAGCTCGCCGTGGTTCGCCGCGGTCTACCTGCTGCTGTTCGTCTCCCTCATCGGCTGCGTGCTGCCGCGCGCCCTCGAGCACGCCCGCGCGCTGCGCACCGCACCGCCGCCGGCCCCGCGCCGGCTGACCCGGCTGCCCGACTCCGCGGAGCTGGCCACCGCGCTGCCGGCCGCAGCCGCTCTCGACACGGTCGAGGAGGAGCTGCGCGTGCGCCGCTACCGCGTCGTCCGGCGCGAGCGGGCCCTGTCCTCCTCCGCCGGGTCCAGCGGCACGACCGCGGAGCTGTCGGCCGAGAAGGGCGCGCTCAAGGAGACCGGCAACCTGGTCTTCCACCTGGCGCTGGTCGGCCTCCTGCTGGCGCTGGCCGGCGGCAAGCTCTGGGGCTACGAGGGCAGCATCCTGGTCACCGAGGGCCAGCGGTTCTGCAACTCCTTCCAGCAGTACGACACGTACTCCTCCGGCGCGCTCGTCGAGGGCAGCGACCTCACGCCGATCTGCGTCGGCCTCGGCGACTTCCGCGCCGAGTACGAGGAGGACCTCACCGCGTCCTCCTTCACCGCGGACATCACCTACGGCGCCCCCGGCGAGGACGGCCGGCCCACGACGATCGGCGTCAACGACCCGCTGCGCGTCGACGGCGACCGCGTCTACGTCACCGGCCACGGGTTCAGCCCGACGTTCACCGTCACCCGGCCCGACGGCTTCCGCATCGACGACGTCTCGGCGCCCTTCCTGCCCACCGACCAGCGCACCCTCGCCAGCGAGGGCGCGCTCAAGCTCCCCGACCTCGGCGCCGGCACCGACGACCAGTTCGCGCTGCAGGGCTTCTTCGCGCCCACCGGGCTGACGCAGGGCGGCATCCTGACCTCGATCGACCCGCGGCCGCTGGCACCGCAGGTGGCGGTCGTGGCCTACCAGGGCTACCTCGGCCTGGACTCCGGCCTGCCGCAGTCGGTGTACTCGCTCGACGCCTCGCAGATCGAGCGCGGCCGGCTCACCGAGGTGGGCCGGAGCAACCTGTCGGTCGGGGAGTCGCTGACCCTCCCCGACGGGACGACGGTGACCTTCACCGGCTACAAGGAGTTCGCCGCCCTGCAGTTCTCGCACGACCCGGGACAGGTGTGGGTGCTCGCCGCGGCGATCGCCGTGCTCGCCGGCCTGCTCGGCATGCTGCTGCTGCGCCGGGAGCGGGTCTTCGCCCGCGCCGCCGACCGGCCCGGGGACGGCGGTACCGTCCTGGAGGTCGCCGCCCTGACCCGCGGCAGCGGCGACAGCGCACCGCGCTTCACGGCGCTCACCGACGACCTGCGGACGGCCCTGGCCGCCCGTGCCGCACCCCCGACCGGAGGCACACCCGCGTGACCGCCGACCAGCTGTCCGGACTGTCGGACACCCTGTTCTCGACCAGCGTCGGCCTGTACTCCCTGGCCGTCGTCGCGTTCGCCGCCCAGCTGGCCTTCGGCCGCCGTCCGGCGCCCGCCCGCGCGCTGGTCGGCGCCGGTGCCCCGGCCGACGGGCTGCCCCCCGTGACGGCGGACGGCGTCCCCGCCGACCCGCCGGCGGTGCGCCGCTGGGGCCAGGTGGCCATGCTGCTCACCGTCCTCGGCGCGCTCACCCACACCGGGGTCCTCGTCACCCGCGGGCTGGCCCTGGACCGGTTGCCCTGGGGCAACATGTACGAGTTCGCCACCGCGGTCGTGCTGGTCGCCGTCGTGGCCTTCGTCGTGCTCGCCGTCCGCTCGCCGGGCCTGCGGCACCTCGGGCTGTTCGTCCTGGCGCCGGTCGTGGTCAGCCTGGTGGCCATCGGGCTGTTCCTCTACGTCGAGGGCGCCCCGCTGGTGGCGGCGCTGCGCTCGAGCTGGCTGGCCGTGCACGTGACGACGGCGATCCTCGGCTTCGGCGTCTTCTTCGTCAGCGGCATCGCCAGCGTGCTCTACCTGGTCCGCAGCCGGTTCGAGGCCCGTGGCGGCGACGCGTCGTCGTCGCGGCTGGTCGCCCGGATCCCCTCGGCCGCCACGCTGGACCGCGTCGCGCACCGCACCGCCGTCTTCGGCTTCCCGATCTGGACCTTCGCCGTCATCGCCGGCGCCATCTGGGCCGAGAGCGCCTGGGGCCGCTTCTGGGGCTGGGACCCCAAGGAGACCTGGGCCTTCATCGCGTGGGTGGTCTACGCCGCCTACCTGCACGCCCGGACGACGGCGGGCTGGCGCGGGCGCCCCGCGGCGTGGGTCAACGTGGTGGGCCTCGGCGTGATGGTCTTCAACCTGCTCTACGTGAACATGGTGTCCTCGGGGCTGCACAGCTACGGCGGTGTCACCTGACTCCCGACGCGTTCGTCCCACCCGCCTCGCGTGTCACTCGGGTGAGGGTGGACGGGGGCGGGTTCCCGCCGGCCCGTGTTCCGATGTGCGCATGACTGCTCGTGCGGGGGGCCGCCGTGGGTAGGCACACAGCCTCCGACGGAGCCGGGACCGACCCGATCGTGGCCGCCGCGCTGGCGTCCCAGCCCGACGGGACGCCGGCCACCCGGCACGCGCCCGGGACCGCGCAGGGGACCGAGGGTGACCTGGGCTGGCCCGGGGACACCACCACCGGCGGCGGGCTCGGCTGGCCCGGCTCCACCGACCGGGCCCCGGCCGACGAGGAGCCCGGGACCGACGCGACCGCACGCATGGCGGCCGTCCCGGCCGTGCCGGGCACGGGAGCCGGCGGCGAGCCCGAGCCGCCCGGGCCGCGCGGCTGGCGCCGTCTCTTCGGCGGCACCGCCGCCTGAGGAAGGACCCCGCTGCCCCCCACCCCTCGCACGCTCGGGGCGGGACCCTGCAGCGGGGCCGCCCGCCCAGCTCGTCGCAGGCTCGGGCGGGACCCTGCAGCGGGGCCGCCCGCCCAGCTCGTCGCAGGCTCGGGGCGGGACCCTGCAGCGGGGCCGCCCGCCCAGCTCGTCGCAGGCTCGGGGCGGGACCCTGCAGCGGGGCCGCCCGCCCAGCTCGTCGCACGCTGGGGGCGGGACCCTGCAGCGGGGCCGCCCGGCAGGCTGCGCGCTAGGCGGGGGAGTCGTCTCGGCGCACGCGGCGGGCGAGCTCGCGGAGGAACTCGGGATCGTCGTCGGGCGCCACCGGGCGGACCGGATCCGCGGGCCTCGGGCGGCTCGCCGGCCGCGGCGCGCGCAGCCCGCGCCCGGCGACGGCGGTCGCCCGCACGACGAGGACGACCACGACCAACGCCACCACCAGCAGCACGACCGGCACCCGGCTCCCCCTCCTCGACCACGTCCCTCCCGTCCAGGGTACGAGCGCGGGGATACTCGGGGAGCGGGCCGCGACCGGATCCGCCCACGACCAGGACGGAGCGCCCCCATCGACGCCGTCGACCGGCAGCTGATCGACCTGCTGCGCGCCAACGGCCGCGCCAGCTACGCCGAGCTCGCCCGGCAGGTCGGGCTCTCCGCGCCGGCGGTGCACGAGCGCGTCGGCAAGCTGGAGGCCTCCGGGGTCGTCACCGGCTACCGCGCCGTCGTCGACCCGGCCGCCCTCGGGCTGGACGTGACCGCGCTGGTCGGCGTGATCGAGAGCGACGCCGTCGACGACACCGGCGTCGAGGCCGCGCTGCGGCAGATGCCCGAGGTGGAGGACTGCTGGCGGGTCGCCGGCAGCGAGGGCTACGTCCTCAAGGTCCGGGTGACCGACATCCCGGCACTGGAGGCCGCCATCAACGCGTTGAACAGGATCGAGGGCGTCGCCCGCACCCGCACGACCGTCGTGCTCTCCACCAAGTGGGAGGGCCGGACGGGATGACGCCCGACCGCACGCAGGAGGACAGCAGCATGGCCCAGAGCACCACCCCGGGCGCGCCCACCGGCGGCCCCGCGACGCCGCCGCGGATCCTGCCGTGGCTGCTCGCCTACACGCTGGGCCGGCTGGTCATCGCCGTCGCCCTCATCGCGCTCATCTGGCTGGTCGGCCTGCCCGGCTTCCCGGCGCTGCTGTTCGGCCTGCTGCTGTCGATGCCGGTGGCGCTGGTCCTGCTGCGCCCGGTGCGCGACCGGCTGACCGAGGGCCTGGCCGCCCGCAGCCTCGCCCGTCGCACCCGCAAGGAGGAGCTGCGCGCCCGCCTGTCGGGCGACACCACGGGCGACGGGGCCGCCTGAGCTCCGCTCAGCCCGACAGGGCCAGCCCCGCGCCGAGCAGCACGCCGGTGGCGAGGGTGAGCAGCCCGGTGGCCTGCAGCGCGGCGATCAGCGCCGGCCCGCGGCCGCCGGAGAGCACCACCCGCGACGGCGGCACCGCCAGCGGCACGGCGACCAGCGCGAGCAGCGCCTCCGGCCGCCCGATCCCGATCGCCACGACGACGGCGAAGGCGGCGGCGAGCAGCCCGACGTAGCACAGCCGGGTGGCGCGGTCGCCGAGCAGCACCGCGAGCGTGCGCTTGCCCACCCGGGCGTCGCCCTCGACGTCGCGCAGGTTGTTGACCACCAGCAGCGCCGTCGACAGCAGCCCGATCGGCACGGCGGCGGCCAGCGCCAGTCCCTCGACCCGGCCGGTCTGCACGAACGTCGTCCCGGCGACGGCGACCAGGCCGAAGAAGACGAAGACGAACACCTCGCCCAGCGCCCGGTAGCCGTAGGGCAGCGGCCCGCCGGTGTAGGTCCAGGCGGCGGCGATGCACACCGCGCCGACGGCGACCAGCCACCAGCTCGACAGCGCCGCGAGCACGAGCCCCGCGACCGCCGCGACGGCGAAGGCCAGCAGCGCCGCGAGCAGGACCGCCCGGGCCGAGGCCGCGCCCGAGCCGACCAGCCGCATCGGCCCGACCCGGTCGGCGTCGGTGCCGCGCTTGCCGTCGGAGTGGTCGTTGGCGTAGTTGACCGCCACCTGCAGCGCGAGCGCGACCAGCAGCGCCAGCACCGCGGGCCCGGGCCGGAACCCGCCGAGCGCGGCCGCCGCGCCGGTGCCCACGAGCACCGGCGCGAGGGCCGCGGGCAGGGTGCGGGGCCGGGCGCCGGCGACCCACTGCGCGGGGGTGGCCACTAGCGCGTCCCGCCGAGCCGGGCGGCGACGCCGCGGCGGTCGGGCTTGCCGGTGTGCAGCGTGGGCACCGCCTCGATCAGGTGCAGCTCGCGCGGCGCGGACGGGCCGCCCAGCCGGTCGGACACCCACGGCCGCAGCGCCGCGAGGTCGGGCGCGGCGCCGGGTGCCGCGACGACGGCGGCGACCACCCGCTGCCCCACTCGTCGTCGGGCCGGCCGAAGACCACGGCGTCGGCGACGGACGGGTGCTCGCGCAGCGCGCCCTCGACCGCCTGCGGGGCGACGTTCACCCCGCCGGTCACCACGACGTCGTCGAGCCGGCCGAGGACGGTCAGCCGCCCGTCGGGGCCGACGGTGCCGGCGTCGCGGGTGCGGAACTCCCCGCCGGTGAAGGCGGCGGCCGTGCCGTCGGGGTCGCGCCGGTAGCCGAGCGCCAGCACCGGGCCGGCGAGCGCGATGCCCTGCCCGTCCACGCGCACCCGCACGCCCTCGAGGGGGACGCCGTCGTAGACGCAGCCGCCGGCGGTCTCGGTCATGCCGTAGGTGGTCACGACCGCGACACCGGCCTCGCGCGCCCGCGCCAGGAGGGCCGGGTCGGTCGCCGCGCCGCCCACGAGGACGACGTCGAACGCGCGCAGCGCGGCGGTCGCCGAACCGAGGTGGCGGCGCAGCTGCGTGGGGACCAGCGCGGTGTAGCGGCGGCCGGCGGGCATCCGCGCGACCGCGGCGGCCAGGTCCTCGCCGGGTGCGGGCACGGTCGGGACGGTGCCGCCGAGGACGGACCGGACCAGCACCTGCAGCCCGGCGATCGCCGACACCGGGAGGGTCAGCAGCCAGGCGCCCGGCCCGCCGAGCCGGTGGTGCGTGGCCGCGGCCGAGGCGGCCAGTGCCGACGCCGGGAGGAGCACCCCCCGCCCGCCGCCGGTCGACCCGGAGGTGACGACGACGAGGTCGGCGCCCTCCTCGAGCGGCTCGTCCGGCGCGAGGACCCCGCGGGCCGCGGCGGCGGGCGGTCCGGACGGGAGGACGGCCAGCGGCGCGGCGCCGTCGAGGGCGGCGCGGACGGCGGGCAGCACCGTGCCGAGCAGGGTGTCGGGGGTGTCCGGCGCGGGGAGGACGGTCAGCTGCCGGGGCACGTCGGACCAGGCTACCGAAAGGACCTCCTGCCCCCGCCGCTCGCAGGCTCGCGGCGGGCCCCTGCAGGCGGGCCATACGCTGGCGGGCGTGATCACCGTCGCCGGCCTCCCCGCGGGGATCGACCGGGTGGCGGTGTGGTCGGTGCCGATGCGCACGCGCTTCCGCGGCATCGACGTCCGCGACGGCGTGCTGGTGCGCGGCCCGGCCGGCTGGGGCGAGTTCTCCCCGTTCTGGGACTACGGCGTGACCGAGAGCCGGCGCTGGTGGGCGGCCGCGGCGGAGGCGGCCCTCGAGGGCTGGCCCGCGCCGGTGCGCTCGTCCGTGCCGGTCAACGTGACCGTCCCCGCCGTGGACGCCGACCGCGCGCACGCGATCGTGACGGCGTCGGGCTGCCGCACGGCGAAGGTCAAGGTCGCCGAGCCGGGCCAGACCGCCGCCGACGACCGGGCCCGCGTGGAGGCCGTCCGCGACGCCCTCGGCCCCGCCGGAGCGGTCCGGGTGGACGCCAACGCCGCCTGGGACGTCGACACCGCGGTCGCGCGGATCCGGGAGCTGGACCGGGTGGGCCTGGAGTACGTCGAGCAGCCCTGCGCCACCCTGGCCGAGCTCGCCGTGCTGCGCCGCCGCGTCGACGTCCGGATCGCCGTGGACGAGGGCGTGCGCGGCGCCGGCGACCCGCTCGGCGTCGACCTGCGGGAGGCCGGTGACGTCGTCGTCCTCAAGGTGCAGCCGCTGGGCGGGGTGCGCGCGGCGCTGCGGGTGGCCGAGGCGCACGGCCTGCCGTGCGTGGTGTCGTCGGCGCTGGAGTCCTCGGTGGGCATCGCCGCGGGCGTGGCGCTGGCCGCCGCGCTGCCGGAGCTCCCCTTCGCCTGCGGCCTGGCCACGGTCGCGCTGCTCGACGGCGACGTCACCGGCGCCCCGCTGCTGCCCGTCGACGGCGCGCTGCCGGTGGCCCGTCCCGAGCCCGACCGGCTGGCCGGCGTCCCGGCCCCCGACGACGTGGCCGCGCGGTGGGCGCAGCGGCTCGGTGCGGTGCTCGCCGCGTGAACCCCTCCACCGCACTGGCCCGCGTGCTGGTCGACGAGCTCGTGCGCGGCGGGGTCCGCGACGCCGTCGTCGCGCCCGGGTCGCGCTCGGCACCGGTGGCGCTGGCGCTGGCGGCCGCCGAGCGGGACGGGCGGCTGCGGCTGCACGTGCGGATCGACGAGCGGACGGCGTCCTTCCTCGCCGTCGGCCTGGCCCGCGCCTCCGGCCGGCCGGTGCCGGTGCTCACCACCTCCGGGACGGCCACCGCCCACCTGCACGCCGCGGTGCTCGAGGCCGACGTCAGCGGGGTGCCGCTGCTGGCGCTGACCGCCGACCGGCCGCCGGAGCTGCGCGCCACCGGGGCCAACCAGACGATCGAGCAGCCCGGGCTCTACGGCGACGCCGTGCGCTGGGCGGCCGACGTCGGCGTGCCCGAGGCCGGCCGCGAGGCGGTGCAGAACCGGTACTGGCGCTCGGTGGTGTCGCGGGCGCTGCTGGCGGCCACCGGCGCGCTGTCGGGCGACCCGGGGCCGGTGCAGCTGAACCTGCCCCTGCGCGACCCGCTGCTGCCCGACGGCGAGCCCGCGCTGGAGGGCCCGTGGGCCGGCCGGGACGACGGCGCGCCGTGGACCGCGGGCACGCCGGCGTCGCTGCCGGCCGAGCCCCTCGCGCAGGGGCCGCGCACGCTCGTCGTCGCCGGGGACGGGCCGCCCGCCGTCGGGCGCGCCTGGGCCGCCGGCGCCGCCGCGGCCGGCTGGCCGGTGGTCGCCGAGCCGAGCGGCGGGGCCTGGACCGACGGCGCCGTCCGCGGCGGGGCGTTGCTGCTCGGCGTCGCCGACTGGGTCGACGCCCACCGGCCCGAGCGCGTGGTGGTCGTGGGCCGCCCCACGCTGTCCCGGCCGGTGTCGGCGCTGCTGGCCGACCCGCGGGTGCGCGTGGAGACCGTCGTGACCACACCCCGCTGGCCCGACGCCGGCCGCTCGGCGACGCTGGTCACCCGCGCCGCGCCGCCGTCGGGCCCGCCGGCCGACGACGGCTGGGCCGCGGCCTGGCGGGCGGCCGGCGCCCGGGTGGGCGCGACCGTCGACGCCGCCCTCGAGGCCGAGACGGGCCTGACCGCCGCCCGGCTGGCCCGCGACGTCGTCGCCGCGCTGCCGGCGGGCGCGCTGCTGGTGCTCGGCTCCTCGACGCCGGTGCGCGACGTCGACCGGCTCGCCGTGCCGCGCGGGGACCTGACCGTGCTGGCCAACCGCGGCGTCGCCGGCATCGACGGCACGGTGTCCACCGCCGTGGGGGCGGCCCTGGCGCACGGCGGCCCGGCGGTGGCGCTGATGGGCGACCTCACGTTCCTGCACGACCTGCAGGGGCTGCTCACCGGCGACGGCGAGGCGCGTCCGGACCTCACCGTGGTGGTCCCCGACAACGACGGCGGCGGGATCTTCGCCCAGCTCGAGCCGGGCCGGCCGGCGTACGCCCGCGACTACCGGCGGGTGTTCGGCACCCCGCACGGCCGCGACCTGGTCGGCGTCGCACGGGCCATGGGCTGGGAGGCGGCGGCGATCGGCTCGGCGGACGAGCTGCCGGCCGCCCTGGCGTCCGGCGGCCCTCGGGTGGTCGTCGTCCGCACCGACCAGCGCGCCGAGGCCGACCTGGCCGGATCCCTCCGCGAGGCCGCGGGCCGCGCGCTGGCCTGAGCGGGGTCAGGAGCGCCGCATCTGCTGCAGCGACCAGGCGTTCCCGTCGGGGTCGGCGGAGAACGCGGAGCGAGCCCGGGGCTCCCTCGGGGCCGAGCCGCTGGACCTCGGTGGTCTCCACGCCGCGCCCGACGAGCTCGACGCGCACCGCGTCCGGGCGGCCGGTCGCTGCCGGGGCGCATGGGGTGCGTCACACGACGGCGTCGCGCGGAGGGGCGCGGCCCGTCCCGACGCGGCCGACCCACGGCGGACGGAACGGTCCGTCGACGCGGGGCGAACAGCGCGTTCCGGAATCCCACGGGCGGCTGCGCCGGCCGCCTCCTCCGGTCACGGCGACGTCACGTGGTTCCCCAGGGGCCCCGTGGCGACACCGGATGTGAGCGCCGTCACGACGACAGTTCACATGACCATATGTAACGTTTTGGCTGCGCTCAGCAAATGAGAGCGCGGCGCCGGTCCGCCAAACCCTGCCCACCGGTCGCCCACGTCAACTCCCAGGGCAGGGGTGGGGGACCCACTTCCGGCGCGCGACGGCTCACGGGGGCCTGTCCTTGCGCGCCTCGGGGTGAAGCCGCGGACCGCGGCCGGGCACCGATCGCCCGAACCCGACAGCTCACCTCGCCGGCGGCGATCGGGAGATCATCCTCATGCCCAAGCACCGCGCACCCCGCTATGTCCGCACCAAGTCCGTCATCGCCAAGGCCCCCGTCGCGGCCGGCGCCGCGGCCGTCGGGCTCGGCGTCCTGAGCACGCCCGCCGCCTCGGCCTCCGCCGGCCACGACTGGTCCGGCGTCGCCCAGTGCGAGTCCAGTGGCAACTGGGCCATCAACACCGGCAACGGCTACTACGGCGGCCTGCAGTTCAGCCAGTCGACCTGGGCCGCGTTCGGCGGCACCGACCTCGCCGCGCGCGCCGACCTCGCCACCCCCGCCCAGCAGGTGCAGATCGCCGAGGCGGTCCTCGCCGGGCAGGGCATCGGCGCGTGGCCGTCCTGCGGGAAGTACCTGGCCGGCGGCACGACCGCGGCCGCCGCCGAGGCGCCCGCGGCCGCTCCCGTGGCCGAGGCCCCGCGGCCGCCCCGCCGCCGAGCAGCCGACGCCCGAGGCCGTCACCGAGGACTACACCGTCCGCTGGGGCGACACGGTCGCCAAGATCGCCGCCGCGCACGACCAGAGCTGGCGCGAGCTGTACCAGCGCAACGTCGACGTCATCGGCTCGAACCCGAACCGGATCTACCCGGGCCAGGTCCTCGCCGTCAGCGGCCCGGCCGCCGAGGCCCCGCGGCGGCCGAGGCGCCCGCCGCGCCCGCCGCCGCCGCCGGCAACGCGGCCCGGCCGCCACCCCGCCGATCGCGCAGGCGGCCCCGGAGGTCGCGCCGACGTCGGCGACCGCGCACGTGACCAACACCGCCGGCGCGCTCAAGCCGGCGGCGCAGGCCGCGGCGGACGCCGTCGTCAGCAACGTGCCGGGCGCCGCCGACATCACCCTCGGCGGCACCCGCGCCAGCGCGGTCGACCCGGCCGGGCACCCGTCCGGCCTGGCCGTGGACTACATGGTCATGTCCGACGCCGCCCTCGGTGACGCGATCGCCCAGTACCACATCGACCACTGGGCCGAGCTCGGCGTCGAGTACGTCATCTGGCAGCAGCGGATCCTGACCTCGCCGGACGCCGCCTGGCGGGCGATGGAGGACCGCGGCGGCGTGACCGCGAACCACTTCGACCACGTGCACGTGAACTACGCGGGCTGATCCCCGCCCCGACGAGGGCCCCGACCGCACTCCGCGGCCGGGGCCCTCGTCGTCCCCGGCGACTCAGCCGGGCCGGCGCCAGACCAGCGAGTACCGCCAGAACACCCGCCGCCGCACCCGCACGCCGGGGAGCACCGTGCGCGCCCGCGCCCGCACCTCCCGGGTGGTGAGCACCGGGTCGCGCACCGGCATCCCGGGCGTCCCCCCGCCGCCCCGCCGGCCGCGGACGAGGTCCCCGATCCCCAGGACCCGGTCCAGGACCGCGGCCAGCGCCTCGACCGGCAGGTCACGGGGGAGGTCGGTGCGGGGCAGCGCCACCATCGCCAGCACGCCCCCGGGCCGCACCGCGGCGGCGAGCGTCCGCAGCGCCTCCTCCAGCGGCAGGTGGTGCAGCACGCTCATCCCGACGACGGCGTCGTAGCCGCCGTCGGGGAGCGGCACCGTCAGCACGTCGGCCCCCACGACGCGGACGTTGCCCGGCACCCGCCCCCGGGCCAGCGCGACCATCTCCGGGGACCGCTCGACGGCGTCCACCGCGGCGGCCCGCCGGGCGAGGACGGCGGCGAGGTCGCCGGCGCCGCAGCCGACCTCGAGGACCCGCTCGCAGCGGTCCGGCAGGGCCCGCAGCAGCAGCGGCCAGTAGATCGCGTTGTGGTCCCGGCGCAGGTCCGGGACCAGCCGCATCAGCCCTCCAGCGCGGCCTGGAACGCGGCGAACTTCGACTGGGTCTCGGCCAGCTCGGCAGCGGGGTCGGACCCGGCGACGATGCCGCAGCCGGCGAACAGCCGCGCCGAGCACGGGTCGGAGTCGCCCAGCTGCGCGCAGCGCAGGGCCAGGCCGAACTCGCCGTCGCCCCGCCCGTCGAGCCAGCCCACCGGCCCGGCGTAGCGGTCGCGGCCCATGCCCTCGAGCTCGGCGATGACCGCCGCGGCGCGGTCGGGCGGGGTGCCGCAGACGGCGGCGGTCGGGTGGACGGCGTCGACGAGCTCGAGCAGTCCGGCCCGCCCGCGCGCGCCCGAGCGTCGCTGGGTCCCGACGACGTCGGTGGCCAGGTGGCGCACGTTGGCCAGCGTGAGCAGCGAGGGGCCGTCCGGCACCGACAGGGCGGTGCAGTACGGGTCCAGCGCCCGCACCAGCGAGTCGACGGCGAGGGCGTGCTCGGCGCGGTCCTTGGCGCTGGACAGCAGGCCCGCGGCCAGGCGCTCGTCCTCGGCGCCCGCGCCCCGCGGGGCGGTGCCGGCCAGTACCCGCGCCGACAGCTGCCGGCCGGTGCGGCGCAGCAGCAGCTCCGGCGTGGCGCCGAGCAGGCCGTCGACGGCGAAGGTCCAGCAGTCGGGGAACCGCTCGGCGAGCCGGCCGAGCAGCCGGCGCGGGTCGAGGGGCACGTCGGCGGTGACCAGCAGGTCGCGGGCCAGCACCACCTTGGCGAGGTCGCCGTCGCCGATGCGGTCCACGGCGGCCGACACCGCGCCGCACCAGGTGGCCGGGTCGAGGGCGCCGTCGGCGTAGCGGAGCCGGGACGGCGGTGGGAGCAGCGGCTCGCGGGAGGCGGGCAGGACGTCGCGCGGGTCCGCGTCGCCGGTGGTGGTCACCCAGGCCACGCCGCCGCGGCGGCCGACCACGACCTCCGGGACGACGAACACCGACGTCCCCGCGGCCGGGTCGAAGGCGATGCTGGCGAACACGACCGGGCCGGAGCCGGGCACGCCCACCCCGTCGTCGGTCGATCCGGCGGTCCGCTCTGCCCACCAGGCAGCGGCCTCGGCCAGCGCGCCCGGGCCGGAGACCTCCAGGCGGTCGGCCTCGCCCCAGCCGACCAGTCCCTCGCCGCGGCGCACCCAGGACACCGCGCCCTCGCGGGGCAGCAGGTGCAGCAGGTCGGGGGAGTCGGGCAGCGCGACCGTGGTGGACGCGGGCGCGGCGGCGTCCCGCGAGGTCACCGCCGCTGCCGTCACGCTCCCCAGCGTAGGCAGCCGGTAGCGTCGACCGCCGTGGCAGACCGGCGAGACAGCGCACACACCGCCGGGCGGCGGGCCGGTCTGGACAAGCAGCCGCACGAGGTGGCGGCCATGTTCGACGGCGTCGCGCGCCGCTACGACCTCACCAACACCGTGCTCTCCGGCGGCCGCGACGTGTCCTGGCGGCGGGCCACGCGGGAGGCGCTGGGCGCCCGGCCGGGGGACGTCGTCCTGGACGTGGCCGCCGGCACCGCCGTCTCCACCGTCGAGCTGGCCGCCGGGGGAGTGCACGCGATCGCCTGCGACTTCTCGCAGGGGATGCTGCGGGCCGGCGCCGCCCGGCCGGTGCCCAAGGTGGCCGGTGACGCCATGGCGCTGCCCCTGGCCGACGCCAGCGTCGACGGGCTGGTCATCTCCTTCGGCCTGCGCAACGTGGCCGACGCCGACGCCGCGCTGCGCGAGTTCGCCCGCGTGGTGCGCCCCGGCGGCACGCTCGTCGTCTGCGAGTTCTCCAGCCCCACGTGGGCGCCGTTCCGCACCGTCTACACCGAGTACCTCATGCGGGCGCTGCCGGTGATCGCCCGCGCGGTGAGCAGCAACCCCGACGCCTACGTCTACCTGGCCGAGTCCATCCGGGCGTGGCCGGACCAGGCCGCCCTGGCCACGCGCATCCGGGCCGCGGGCTGGGCCGACGTCGAGTGGCGCGACCTCACCGGCGGGATCGTCGCCCTGCACCGCGCCCGCCGCCCCTGACGAAGGACCCCGTCCTCCCCGCCCCTCGCACGCCCGGGGCGGGACCCGGGACGGGCCCGAGGGCATAGCGTCGGCACATGACGACACCGACCCCGATGCCCGAGCCGCCCGGGCCGTCGCCGTCCCCGGTGGACCCGATCTCGCCGCCGTCGCCGGCCCCGCTGCCGCAGCCGAGCCCCACCGACCCGACCGCCCCTCCGCCGACGGGGCCGCAGCCGGTCTGACCGGTTCCGCGGTGCACGGCCGTCCCTACCGCGACCGGCGCGACGCCGGCCGGCGGCTCGCCGCGTGCCTGACCGACCCCGCCCGCGCGACCGCCGTCCCGCTCGGCCCCGGCGCCCTCGTCCTCGGCCTGCCCCGCGGCGGCGTCCTGGTCGCCGCGGAGGTCGCCGCCGCGCTGGGTGCCGAGCTCGACGTCGTCGCCGTCCGCAAGCTGGGCCTGCCCGGCCGGCCCGAGCTGGCCATGGGCGCGCTGGCGGCCGTGGGGGAGGCGGTGGAGAGCGTCCGCAGCGAGGTCGTGCTCGCCCGCGTCGCGGTCGATCCCGACGCCGCCGAGGAGGTCCGCCGGGCCGAGCTCGCCGAGCTGCGGCGCCGCCAGCACGCCTACCGCGGCGACCGCCCGCCGCCCGCCCTCGCCGGCCGCACCGTCGTCCTCGTCGACGACGGCCTGGCCACCGGCTCCACCATGCGCGCCGCGCTCGCCGCCGTCCGGGCGGCCGGCGCCGCCGCGGTCGTCGTCGCCGTCCCGGTGGGCACCCCCGACGTCTGCGCCGCGCTCGACGCCGACGAGGTGGTCTGCCCGCTCACCCCCGAGCCGTTCGGCGCGGTGGGCCGCCACTACGACGACTTCGGCGAGACCTCCGACGACGAGGTCCGCTCCGCGCTCGCCGGCGCCCCCGGTCCGGGGCCCGCCTAGGCTCGGACGCCGGTCCACCCGGGGCCGGCGACGACGAGGGAGCCAGCGCGTGACGAGTCCGGCCGGCGGGGACAGCGCCGACGTCGTGGTGGTCGGCGCGGGGCCCGCGGGATCGGCCGCCGCCTGGGCGCTGGCCGGCGCCGGACGCGACGTCGTCGTCCTGGAGAAGGCCCGGTTCCCGCGCGAGAAGGTCTGCGGCGACGGCCTCACGCCCCGCGCGGTCAAGGCGCTCGACGAGATGGGCGTCGACGTCTCGCCGGCCGCCGGCTGGGTGCGGCACCGGGGGCTGCGGGTCTTCGGCGGCGGCCAGGTGGTCGAGGTCGACTGGCCACGGCTGTCCTCGTGGCCCGACCACGGCCTCATCCGGGCGCGGAAGGACCTCGACCCGATGCTCGCCGAGCACGCCGTGGCCGCCGGTGCCCGGCTCGAGCAGGAGGTCACCGTCACCGACCCGCTGCTCGACGACGCCGGCCGCGTGGTGGGCGTGCGCGCGCAGGCCGGCCCGGACCGGGAGCCGGTCACCTGGCGCGCGCCGCTCGTCGTCTCGGCGGAGGGCCTCTCGGGCCGGCTGGCCAAGGCGATCGGGCTCACCCGCCGCGAGGACCGCCCGCTCGGCGTCGCCGTCCGCCGCTACGTCGAGACGCCGCGCGGCGAGGACCCCTACCTCGACATCTCCTTCGACCTCTCCGCCGAGGGCCCCACCGCCGACTCGATGCCCGGCTACGGCTGGTCCTTCGGCATGGGCGACGGCACCGCCAACGTCGGCTTCGGCCTGCTCGACACCCGCCGCGGCGGCGACACCGACCCCCGCACCGTGCTGCGGCGCTGGCTGGCCACCCTGCCGCCGGAGTGGGAGCTCGGCGAGGAGCACGCGGTCACCCCGCTGCGCGGCGCCGGCCTGCCCATGGCGCTCAACCGCGGCCCGGCCTACACGCGCGGGCTGCTGCTGGCCGGCGACACGGCGGGCGTCGTCAACCCGTTCAACGGGGAGGGCATCAGCTACGCCCTGGAGACGGGGCGCATGGCCGGCGAGACGGCGGCCGCGGCCCTGGCGGCACCCGAGGGACCGGCGCGGGAGGCCGTGCTGCGCGGCTACCCCGCGCGGCTGCAGGAGGCCTACGGCCGCCACCACCGGCTCGGCATCGCCTTCCTGGCGCTGCTCGACCGCCCCGGCCTGGTCCGCTTCGCCACGGCGCACGGGCTCAAGCGCCCGGCGATGGTGAGCGCCGCGCTGCGGCTGATGGGCAACCTCTCCGACGGGCGCGACGGCGACCGCTTCGACCGCACGATCGCGCTGCTCACCCGGCTGACGCCCTCGGTCTGACCGCGCGGCGGTCCGCGTCCGTGACCAGACCGTGACGCGCCGATGTGAACTCACTCACCCCCCGCGCTTCCGATCCGCGGAACCGCGGCATAGGCTTTCCAGAGCCAGTTTGTGAAATTCTTCACAAGCGCCGGAGACCCGAGGGGAGGCCCTGTGCTGTCGACCTACGTGCCCATCGTGGGGCTGTTCGCGCTCGCCGCGGCCTTCGCCCTGTTCTCGGTGACGGTGGCGCCGTTCGTGGGCCCCCGCCGCTACAACCGGGCCAAGCTCGAGGCCTACGAGTGCGGCATCGAGCCGGTCGACCAGCCGCTGCAGGGCGGCCGCTTCCCGGTCAAGTACTACCTCACGGCGATGCTCTTCATCGTCTTCGACATCGAGATCGTCTTCCTCTACCCGTGGGCCGTCGCCAACGACGCGCTGGGACTGTTCGGCCTGGTCGAGATGGTCGTGTTCATCGCCACCGTCTTCATCGCCTACGCCTACGTCTGGCGCCGCGGCGGCCTCGAGTGGGACTGACGGCCGTGCACGCCGACGTCGTGCGGGTGGACGTCACGGCACCGAACGCAGGGAGTTGAGATGGGTCTCGAGGAGAAGCTGCCGAGCGGCTTCCTGCTGACCACGGTCGAGAAGCTGGTCAACTGGACGCGCAAGTCCTCGCTGTGGCCGGCCACCTTCGGCCTGGCCTGCTGCGCGATCGAGATGATGGCCACCGGCGCGGGCCGCTACGACCTCGCCCGGTTCGGCATGGAGGTCTTCCGCGCCTCCCCGCGCCAGGCCGACCTGATGATCGTCGCCGGGCGGGTGAGCCAGAAGATGGCCCCGGTCCTGCGGCAGATCTACGACCAGATGCCCGAGCCGCGCTGGGTGCTCGCCATGGGCGTCTGCGCCAGCTCCGGCGGGATGTTCAACAACTACGCGGTGGTGCAGGGCGTCGACCACGTCGTCCCGGTGGACATGTACCTGCCCGGCTGCCCGCCGCGTCCGGAGATGCTGATGGACGCCATCCTCAAGCTGCACCACAAGATCCAGAACGAGCCGCTCGGCGCCAAGCGGGCCCGCCAGCTCGAGGAGGCCCGCGCCGAGGGCCGCGCTCCCGACCTGCTGGTCGAGATGCCCTCCAGCGTCCGCGTGGACAAGACCAAGCGGGCCGCCTACGAGCAGGCGGCGGCGCTCGGCCGCACCGGCCAGTTCGGCATCGAGCAGCGCGGCGGCGACGCCGTCCTGCTCCCCGGTCCCCGCGGCGGGTCCCGGTGACCGGCCCGGGCGACCGCAGCGGCGCCGACCCCTCGCGCGGCGCGACCTCGGGCAGCGGCGGCTTCCGCAAGGGCGCCTTCGGCGTCAGCGGCAGCGGCGACACCTCCGGCTTCGGCGGCCTGGTCCGCGTCGAGCCCGGCGGCGCGGTGGCGCTGCACTCCACCGACCGCCCCTACGGCGGCTGGTTCGACGAGGTCACCGACGCGCTCGTCGACGCCGTCGGCGCGGCCACCTACGCCGCCGCCGTGCGGCGCGTCCTGGTCGACCGCGGCGAGATCACCTACTTCGTCGCCCGCGAGCACCTGCTGACCCTGGTCCAGGCGCTGCGCGACGACGACGCGCTGCGCTTCGAGCTGTGCAGCAGCGTCTCCGGCGTCGACTACCTCGACAGCGGCGGCCCCGCGGTGAGCGACGGCCGGCCGCGCCTGCACGTCGTCTACCACCTGACCTCGATGACCTACCGGCGGCGGATCCGCCTCGAGGTCGCCGTCACGGTCGAGGACCCGCACGTGCCGTCGGTGTCCTCGGTCTACCCGACGGCGGACTGGCACGAGCGGGAGACGCACGACATGTTCGGCGTCGTCTTCGACGGCCACCCGGCGCTGACCCGGATCCTGATGCCCGACGACTGGGACGGGTTCCCGCAGCGCAAGGACTACCCCCTCGGCGGCGTGCCGGTGGAGTACCACGACGCGACGATCCCGCCGCCCGACACCCGCCGGAGCTACCGGTGACCACGACCGGCTACGACCCCTACGCGGGCTCCCGCCAGACCACCGAGGGCCGCGTCTACACCGTCACCGGCGGCGACTGGGACCAGACCCTCGGGGTGGACCACAGCGGCGAGGAGCGCCTCGTCGTCAACATGGGGCCCCAGCACCCCTCGACGCACGGCGTCCTGCGGCTGGTCCTCGACCTCGAGGGCGAGACGGTGACCAAGGCGCGGGTGGTCATCGGCTACCTGCACACCGGCATCGAGAAGAACGTCGAGTACCGCAACTGGACGCAGGGCACGACGTTCGTCACGCGGATGGACTACCTGGCCCCGCTGTACAACGAGGCCGCCTACTGCATGGCCGTCGAGAAGCTGCTCGGCATCGAGGTGCCCCAGCGCGCGCAGACCATCCGCGTGCTGGTCATGGAGATCAACCGGATCGCCTCGCACCTGGTCGGCCTGGCCACCGGCGGCATGGAGCTCGGCGCGCTCACCGGCATGACGAACGGCTTCCGCGAGCGGGAGCTGTGCCTCGACCTGCTCGAGGAGATCACCGGCCTGCGGATGAACCACGCCTACATCCGGCCCGGCGGCGTCGCCCAGGACCTCCCGCCCGGCGTGGAGGACTCGATCCGCGAGTGGCTCGCCGTCATGCCCGAGCGGCTGGCCGGCTACCACAAGCTGCTCACCGGACAGCCGATCTGGCAGCGCCGGCTCAAGGACGTCGGCTACCTCGACGTCACCGGCTGCCTGGCGCTGGGCGTCACCGGGCCGGTGCTGCGCGCCGCCGGCCTGCCGTGGGACCTGCGCAAGGTCGACCCCTACCTCGGCTACGAGACCTACGACTTCGAGGTGCCGACCGCCGACACCAGCGACGCCTGGGGCCGGTTCCTGGTGCGCATGGCCGAGATGAGCGAGTCGCTGAAGATCGTCGAGCAGGCGCTCGCGCGGCTCGAGCCCGGCCCGGTCATGGTCGAGGACCGCAAGATCGCCTGGCCGGCCCAGCTCTCGCTCGGCGCCGACGGCATGGGCCAGTCCCTCGACCACGTCCGCCACATCATGGGCACCTCGATGGAGGCCCTGATCCACCACTTCAAGCTGGTCACCGAGGGCTTCCGGGTCCCGGCCGGGCAGGTGTACGTGCCGGTCGAGTCCCCGCGCGGGGAGCTCGGCTACCACGTGGTCAGCGACGGCGGCACGCGGCCGTTCCGCGTGCACGTGCGCGACCCCAGCTTCGTCAACCTGCAGGCGACCGCGGCGATGAGCGAGGGCGGCATGATCGCCGACGTCATCGCCGCGATCGCCTCCATCGACCCGGTCATGGGGGGTGTCGACCGATGAGTGCGCTGCCCGGATCGGCGGAGGGCGCGGCGACGACGGGGCTGGTCGACAGCCCGGTGCAGCCGGCCCCCGCCGACCTGCCGCCGCTGACCGAGCAGACCCGGCTCGAGGCGCGGGAGATCATGGCCCGCTACCCGCAGCCGCGCTCGGCGCTGCTGCCGATGCTGCACCTGGTGCAGAGCTACCAGGGCTACGTCTCGCCCGAGGGCGTCGCGCTGTGCGCCGAGGAGCTGGGGCTGACGAAGGCCGAGGTCGGCGCGGTCGCGACGTTCTACACGATGTACAAGCGCCGCCCCACCGGCCGGCACATCGTCAGCGTCTGCACCAACACCCTGTGCGCCGTCCTCGGCGGGCAGCGGATCATGGACGCGCTGGCCGCCGACCTCGGCGTCCACCACGACGAGACGGCCGCCGACGGCTCGGTCACCCTCGAGCACGCCGAGTGCCTGGCCGCCTGCGACTACGCGCCGGTCGTCACCGTCGACTACGAGTTCTACGACCAGCAGGACGTCGAGAGCGCCCGCGCGCTCGTCGCCGCACTCCGCCGGGGCGAGAAGCCGCTGCCCACCCGCGGCGCGCCGCTCACCGACTTCCGCGGCGTCTCCCGGCAGCTGGCCGGCTTCTCCCAGCACGCCGACGCCGGTGCCGCGCGCGCCGCCGTCGACGCGCCGGGGGAGTGGGGTCCGACGCTGGCCGGCGTCCGGCTGGCCGCCGAGCGCGGCGAGGCCGCGCCGCCGATGGACGGCCCCGAGCCGCAGCCCGCCGACGCCGGGGAGCCGGCCGACACGGTGGCCCCCTCCGGGGACGCCGGGCAGACGCCGGAGAAGGAGGCCGCCGACGCCCGTGTCGCGGCCGCCGACAACCCCGCCGAGCGGGCCGGCGCCGCGCAGACCCACCCCGACCGCGGGACCGAGTACGGCCGGCGCACGCCCGGCGGCTCCCGTCCCACCCCCGACACCCCCGCGGGCACCGAGCCGGGCACCTCCGGCCAGGGGCCGGCGACCCGGGAGGCCTGAACACCGTGCCCCTCACCCCCGTCCTCACCTCGCGGTGGGGCGCCGACCAGCCCTGGCGGCTGTCCACCTACGAGTCCCTCGACGGCTACGCCGCGCTGCGCACCGCGCTGTCGATGCAGCCCGACGAGCTGGTCTCGCTGGTCAAGGACTCCGGCCTGCGCGGCCGCGGCGGCGCCGGGTTCCCCACCGGCATGAAGTGGAGCTTCATCCCGCAGCCCAAGCCGGGGGAGACGCCCACCGGGCCGGCCGCGATGCCCAAGTACCTCGTGGTCAACGCCGACGAGGGCGAGCCGGGCACCTGCAAGGACCTGCCGCTGATGATGACCGACCCGCACTCCCTGGTGGAGGGCGTGATCATCTCGGCGTACGCGATCCGCTGCCGGTTCGCCGTCATCTACGTGCGCGGCGAGGCGGTGCACGCCCACCGCCGGCTGGTGTCCGCCGTCGAGGAGGCCTACGCGGCCGGCTACCTCGGCACCGACGTCCTGGGCTCGGGCTACGACCTGGACCTGGTCGTGCACGCCGGCGCCGGCGCCTACATCTGCGGCGAGGAGACGGCGCTGCTCGACTCGCTCGAGGGCTACCGCGGCCAGCCGCGCCTCAAGCCGCCGTTCCCCGCCGTCGCCGGGCTCTACGGCGCCCCCACGGTGATCAACAACGTGGAGACGCTGGCCACCGTGCCGTTCGTCGTCCGCGGCGGGGCGGAGTGGTTCAAGCGGTTCGGGCCGGAGAAGTCACCCGGCCCGAAGATCTACTCGCTGTCGGGCCGGGTGGTCCGCCCCGGCCAGTACGAGGCCCCGATGGGCACCACGATGCGCGAGCTGCTCGCCATGGCCGGCGGGGTGCGCCCCGGGCACGAGCTGAAGTTCTGGACGCCGGGCGGCTCGTCGACGCCGTACTTCACCGCCGAGCACCTCGACGTCCCGCTCGACTTCGACTCCGTCGCCGCCGCGGGCTCGATGCTCGGCACGACGGCGCTGATGGTGTTCGACGAGACCGACTCGATCGTCGAGGCCACCCTGCGCTTCACCGAGTTCTACGCCCACGAGTCCTGCGGCAAGTGCACCCCGTGCCGCGAGGGGACCTACTGGCTGGTGCAGGTGCTGCAGCGGCTGGTCGACGGCCGCGGGACGGCGGCCGACCTGGACCTGCTCACCGACACCTGCGACAACATCCTCGGCCGCTCGTTCTGCGCCCTCGGTGACGGCGCGACGAGCTGCATCACCTCCTCCCTCAAGTACTTCCGGGACGACTACGTCGCCCTGCTGCCCGCCGCCGAGCAGGCCCGCCTCGGGCGCTCGCTGCGGCTCGAGCCCGTGGGAGCTGCCTCGTGACCCTCACCCCGACCGCCCCCGAGCCCGCGCCGGCGCTGCCGCCGGGCGTCCCGGGGCCGCACACCCCGCCGGATGCCGTCCACTGCACCATCGACGGGTTCGACGTCGCGGTGCCGAAGGGGACGCTGATCATCCGGGCCGCCGAGATGGTCGGCATCCAGATCCCGCGGTTCTGCGACCACCCGCTGCTCGACCCGGTCGGCGCCTGCCGGCAGTGCCTGGTCGAGGTGGAGGGCCAGCGCAAGCCGGTGGCCTCCTGCACGATGCCGGTGACCGACGGCATGGCCGTCAAGACGCAGCTGACCAGCGCGGTCGCCGACAAGGCGCAGCAGGGCACGATGGAGCTGCTGCTGATCAACCACCCGCTGGACTGCCCGGTCTGCGACAAGGGCGGCGAGTGCCCGCTGCAGAACCAGGCGCTGAGCAACGGCCGGTCGGAGACCCGCTTCGTCGACGTCAAGCGGACCTATCCCAAGCCGCTGCCGATCAGCACCCAGGTCCTGCTCGACCGCGAGCGCTGCGTGCTGTGCGCGCGCTGCACCCGCTTCTCCCAGCAGGTCGCCGGCGACCCGTTCATCGAGCTGTTCGAGCGGGGCGCGCTGGAGCAGGTCGCCGTCTACGAGGACGAGCCCTTCTCCTCCTACTTCTCCGGCAACACCACGCAGATCTGCCCGGTGGGGGCGCTGACCAGCGCGCAGTACCGGTTCCGGTCGCGGCCCTTCGACCTGCGCAGCGAGCCCTCGGTCTGCGAGCACTGCTCCTCGGGCTGCTCCATGCGCACCGACTACCGGCGCGGCAAGGTCATGCGCCGGCTGGCGGGGGAGGACCCGGCGGTCAACGAGGAGTGGACCTGCGACAAGGGCCGCTACGCGTTCCGCTACGCCGCCACCAACGACCGGCTCGACACCCCGCTCGTGCGGCGCGACGGCGTGCTCGAGCCCGCCTCGTGGCCGGAGGCCTGGGCCGCGGCCGCCGAGGGCCTGCGCGCCGCCCGGGCCGCCGGCGGGGTCGGCGTGCTGCCCGGCGGGCGGCTGACCGTCGAGGACGCCTACGCCTACGCCAAGTTCGCCCGCGTCGCGCTCGGCACCCACGACGTCGACGCCCGCGCCCGCGCGCACTCGGCCGAGGAGCAGGCGTTCCTCGCCGCGCACGTGGCCGGCACCGGCCCGGGGCGCGGCGCGGTCACCTACGACGAGCTCACCGCCGCCCCGGTCGTGCTGCTGGCCGGCTTCGAGCCGGAGGAGGAGTCGCCGATCGTCTTCCTCCGCCTGCGCCGCGCGGTGCGGAAGGGCTCGCTGGCCGTCTACGACCTCGCGCCGTTCGCCACCCGCGCCGCGCAGAAGCTGCAGGCGACCGTGCTGGTCACCCGTCCCGGCGAGGAGGCCCGCGCCCTGACCGCGCTGGCCGAGGGCAGCTGGGGCGGTCCCGCCGTCGAGGCGCTGCGTCAGCCGGGTGCGGTCGTCGTCGCCGGGGAGCGCCTGGCCGAGGTGCCCGGCGCCTTCACCGCGCTGGCCGCCCTCGCCCAGGCCACCGGCGCCCGGCTCGCCTGGGTGCCGCGGCGGGCCGGTGAGCGCGGCGCCGTCGAGGCCGGGGCGCTGCCCGCACTGCTGCCCGGCGGACGGCCGGTCGAGGACCCCGTCGCCCGCGCGGAGGTGGCCGCGGTGTGGGGCGTCGACCCCGTCGACCTGCCCTCGACGCCCGGCCGCGACACCACCGGCATCCTCACCGCGGTCCGCGACGGGCGCCTGGCCGGCCTCGTCGTCGGCGGGGTCGACCCCGCGGACCTGCCCGACCCGGCGCTCGCCGAGGAGGCGCTGGCCGCCGCGTCGTTCGTGGTGAGCCTGGAGCAGCGGCCCACCGCCGTCACCGAGCGCGCCGACGTCGTCCTGCCGGTGGCCGCGGCCCCGGAGAAGGCCGGCAGCTACCTCGACTGGGAGGGCCGCGTGCGCTCCTTCGACGCCACGCTGCACGGCACCGGCCGGCTGACCGACGGCCGGGTGCTGCACGGCCTGGCCGACTTCCTCGACGCCGACCTGCGGCTGCCCACGCCCGAGTCGGCCCGCGCCGAGCTCGCGGCACTGGGCGACACCGGCACCCGCGCCGACGGCACCGGCCTCGACGTGCCGCCGGCCGTGGCGCCCGAGCCCGGCGAGGGCGAGGCGCTGCTGGCCTCCTGGCGGCAGCTGCTCGACGTCGGGACGCTGCAGCGCGACGAGCCCGAGCTCGCCGGCACGGCCCGCCCGCCGGTGGCCCGGCTGGGTGCCGACGCCGCCGCCCGGCTGGGCGTGGCCGACGGCGAGCTCCTCACCGTCACCGGCGCCGCCGGGTCGGTGACCCTTCCGGTGGCCCTCACCGAGATGCCCGACGGCGTGGTGTGGCTGCCGATGCGCTCACCCGGCAGCGAGGTGCGCACCGGCCTCGGGACGGCGCCGGGCGGGCTCGTCCGGCTCAGCGCCGTCCGCACCGGTGCCACCGCCTCCGGAGCCCGGTCGTGATCCTCGCCGCGCCCGACCAGCCGACGCTCGAGGACTTCGGGTCCGACGTCTGGTGGATCGTGCTCATCAAGATCGTCGGCGTCTTCGTGGTCCTGGTCCTGATGACGCTGTTCGCGATCGTCTTCGAGCGCAAGGTCGTCGCCCGCATGCAGCAGCGCTCCGGCCCCAACCGGGTCGGCCCGCGCGGGTCGCTGCAGAGCCTCGCGGACGGGCTGAAGCTGGCGTTCAAGGAAGACATCATGCCGGCGCTCGCGGACAAGCCGGTCTACTTCCTCGCGCCGGTCATCGCCGCCGTCCCGGCGTTCCTGGCCTTCTCGGTCATCCCGCTGGGCCCGACCGTCAGCATCTTCGGGGAGCGCACCCCGCTGCAGCTCACCGACGCCCCCATCGGGGTGCTGATCGTCCTGGCCTGCTCGGCGATGGGCGTCTACGGCATCGTGCTGGCCGGCTGGGCCTCGGGCTCGACCTACCCGCTGCTCGGCGGCCTGCGCAGCGCCGCGCAGATGGTCAGCTACGAGATCGCGATGGGCCTGTCGATCGTCGCGGTGTTCCTCTACGCCGGGACGATGTCGACCTCGGAGATCGTCGCCGCGCAGGCCGACGGGAACCGGCTGTCGTTCTTCGGCCTGGAGTTCACCGGGCCCAGCTGGTTCGCGGTCCTGCTGCCGGTCAGCTTCGTCATCTACGCGATCGCCGTCGTCGGCGAGACCAACCGCGCGCCCTTCGACCTCCCCGAGGCCGAGAGCGAGCTGGTGGGCGGCTTCCACACCGAGTACTCGTCGCTGAAGTTCGCGCTGTTCTTCCTGGCCGAGTACATCAACATGGTCACCGTCTCCGCGCTGGCCGCGACGCTGTTCCTCGGCGGCTGGCGGGCACCGTGGCCGATCTCCATCTGGGACGGCGCCAACACCGGCTGGCTGCCGCTGCTGTGGTTCTTCCTCAAGGTCTGCGTCGCGCTGTTCGTCTTCATCTGGCTGCGCGGCACGCTGCCCCGGCTGCGCTACGACCAGTTCATGCGCTTCGGCTGGAAGGTCCTGGTCCCGACGGCGCTGGTCTGGATCCTCGCCGTCGCCACGATGCGCACCGTCTCCCGCGAGGCCGAGCTGTCCACCGGCGAGGTGGCGGTGTTCGTGGGCGTCCCGATCGCGCTGCTCGTGCTGCTCGGGCTCTCGCTCGCCAGCCGGGCCGCCAACCGCGACACGCGGCTGATGGCGGAGGAGGCGGCCGCCGGCGGGGTGCACGCGACCGACCCCGAGCCCGAGGCCGAGGTCCTGCCGCCGGCCGGGCCGCGGCGCCGACCGGCGCAGCGCACCGGCCCGGCCCGCGCCGAGGGCGGCTTCCCGGTGCCGCCGATGGACCTCACCGTGCCCCCGTCGCCGCGGCTGCGCCGCGCCGAGCCCGTGGGCGCGGGCCGCCCCGAGGGCGGCGTCGTGAGCAGCGGCCGCCGTGCCGCCGGCAGCACCACCGGCAGCACCGCGACCACCGTCGAGGAGGACCCCGATGCCTGACCAGGACCCCACAACCGGAGGCGAGTCGAAGGGCCTGGCCCAGGCGTCGAGAGGCGTGGCGTCCAGGGGTGTGGCGTCGGGTGGCGAGGTCGAGCGGGCCGGCCGCGACGGCGGCGCACCCGCGCCCCGGCGCAGCCTGCTGCCGGCGCCCGGTCAGGGCTTCGGCGTCACCTTCGCGCAGATGTTCAAGAAGGTGACCACCGAGCAGTACCCCGAGACGCCCAAGGTCACCAAGCCGCGCTACCACGGCCGGCACGTGCTCAACCGGCACCCCGACGGGCTGGAGAAGTGCATCGGCTGCGAGCTGTGCGCCTGGGCCTGCCCCGCGGACGCCATCTACGTCGAGGGCGGCGACAACACCGAGGACGCCCGCTACAGCCCCGGCGAGCGGTACGGGCGCGTCTACCAGATCAACTACCTGCGCTGCATCTTCTGCGGGCTGTGCATCGAGGCCTGCCCGACCCGCTCGCTGACGATGAGCAACGACTTCGAGCTGGCCGACGACAACCGGCAGGACCTGATCTACACCAAGGAACAGCTCATGGCCCCGCTGCTGCCCGGCATGGAGGCGCCGCCGCACGCCATGCGGCTCGGCGACGACGACAAGGCGTACTACGTGCGCGACCCGCAGCAGGGGTCGGCGGCCGAGCCGGTCACGGTGGAGCAGGCATGACCGAGGTCGTCATCGGCACCGGCGAGGCCGTCGCCTTCTGGATCCTCGGGCCGGTCGCGCTGGCCGGGGCGCTGGGGATGGTGTTCAGCCGCAACGCCGTCCACTCGGCGCTGTGGCTGGTCACCACGATGCTCGCGCTGGGCGTCTTCTACGTCGTCCAGTCCGCGCCCTTCCTCGGCGCGGTGCAGATCATCGTGTACACCGGCGCGATCATGATCCTGTTCCTCTTCGTGCTCATGCTGGTCGGGCGCGACTCCTCCGACTCGGTGGTCGAGACGCTGCGCGGCCAGCGGGTGGCGGCCACGGTCCTCGGCGTCGGGTTCGCCGGGCTCGTCGGCGCCGGGATCGCCCGCGCGACGGAGGGCACCGCGGTCGCGGGCCTGTCCGACGAGCAGGGCGGCACCGGCAACATCGACACGATCGCCGAGCTGCTGTTCACCCGCTACCTGCTCGCCTTCGAGGTCACCAGCGCGCTGCTGATCACCGCCGCGGTGGGCGCGATGGTGCTCGCCCACATCGAGCGCGAGCCCGGCAGCCGGCAGACGCAGAAGGAGCTCTCGCGGGCCCGCTTCCTCACCGACCGGCCGCAGACGCTGCCCGGCCCCGGTGTGTTCGCGCGCGCCAACTCCGTGGCCACCGGCGCGCTGCTCCCCGACGGGCGCACCGCCGAGGACAGCCTGGCCACCGGCATCGAGCCCCGGGAGCCCGACCAGATGCCCCGCCCCACCGGCCGCGGGCAGCTCGGCAGCCCCGACGCCGCCCTGGGCACCCCCGACGGCGTCGTGGACGGTGACCGGTGAGCCTGACCCACTACCTGGTCCTGGCCGCGATCCTGTTCACCATCGGTGCCGTCGGCGTGCTGGTGCGGCGCAACGCGATCGTCGTCTTCATGTGCGTCGAGCTGATGCTCAACTCGGTCAACCTGACGCTGGTCACCTTCGCCCGGGCCACCGGCACCGTCGACGGCCAGATCATGGCGTTCTTCGTCATGGTCGTCGCCGCCGCGGAGGTCGTCGTCGGCCTCGCGATCATCATGTCGATCTACCGGACCCGCCGGTCGGCGTCGGTCGACGACGCCAACCTGCTCAAGTACTGACGGGAGCCGGGGCACACATGGACACCGTCGCCGCCGAGGGCCTGCTGTCGGCCTCGTGGCTGGTCATCGCACTACCGCTGGCCGGTGCCGCGGTCCTCCTGCTGGGCGGACGGCGCACCGACCGCTGGGGGCACCTGCTGGGGACGGCGACCGTCGTCGTCGCGTTCGCCGTCGCGCTGCTGTGCACCGTGCAGCTCGCCGGGGTCGACGGGCGCGCGGTCGACGTCGACCTGTTCACCTTCCTCTCGGCCGGGCAGCTCGACGTGCAGGCCGGCCTGCTGGTCGACCCGCTGTCGGCCACCTTCATGCTGCTGATCACCGGTGTGGGCGCGCTCATCCACGTCTACTCGATCGGCTACATGGCGCACGACCCGCGGCGCCGCCGGTTCTTCGCCTACCTGAACCTCTTCGTCGCGGCGATGCTGCTGCTCGTCCTCGGCGACAACTACGTGGCCCTCTACGTCGGCTGGGAGGGCGTGGGCCTCGCGTCCTACCTGCTCATCGCGTTCTGGCACGACCGCCCGGCCGCGGCCACCGCGGCCAAGAAGGCATTCGTCATGAACCGCGTCGGCGACGTCGGCCTGGCGCTGGCGATCTTCGTGATGTTCGCCCAGCTGGGGACGGTGTCCTACGAGGGCGTCTTCGGCGGGGTCGGCGCCCTGGCCGGCGGCACGCTGACGGCGCTCGGCCTGCTGCTCCTGCTCGGCGCGTGCGGCAAGTCCGGCCAGTTCCCGCTGCAGGCGTGGCTGCCCGACGCGATGGAGGGCCCGACGCCGGTCTCGGCGCTCATCCACGCCGCCACGATGGTCACCGCCGGCGTCTACCTCATCGCCCGCTCGGCGCCCATCTACGACCTCACGCCCACGGCGCGCACCGTCGTCCTCGCCGTCGGCGCGGTCACGCTCCTCTACGGGGCGGTCGTGGGCTGCGCGTACGACGACATCAAGAAGGTGCTGGCCTACTCCACCGTCAGCCAGATCGGCTACATGTTCCTGGCCGTGGGTCTCGGCCCGGTCGGCTACGCCGCCGCGATCGCGCACCTGCTCACCCACGGCTTCTTCAAGGCCGGGCTGTTCCTCGGCGCCGGGTCGGTCATGCACGCCATGGACGACCAGGTGGACATGCGGCGCTTCGGCGGGCTGGCCCGGAAGCTGCCGGTCACCTTCGTCACCTTCGGCCTGGGCTACCTCGCACTGATCGGCTTCCCGTTCCTGTCCGGCTACTGGACCAAGGACGCGATCATCGAGGCGGCGCTGGACCGCGGCGGCTGGTCCGGCTGGCTGCTGGGCGCGGTCGCCGTCGTCGGTGCCGGGCTCACCGCCTTCTACATGACCCGGCTCATGATCATGACCTTCCTCGGCCGGCCGCGGTGGACGCCCGGCGTGCACCCGCACGAGTCGCCGTCGGTGATGACCGCGCCGATGGTCGTGCTCTCGATCGGATCGGTCGCCGCCGGGTTCCTGCTCGTCGTCCTGTTCCCGCTCGACGAGTGGCTGGCCCCGGTGTTCGGCGCCCCCGAGGAGGCCGAGCACGTGGTGGCACCGGCCGTCGTCGGGGTCGTCGTCACCGCGGTGATGGCCGTGGGCGTGCTCGCCGCGTGGCTGTTCGTCGGCCGCCGCGAGGTCCCCGAGGTCGCCCCGGCCCGCGTCTCGCCGGTGGTCCGGGCGGCCCGCCGGTCGCTGTACGCCGACGCGGTCAACGAGTCGCTGTTCATGCGGCCCGGCCAGTGGCTCACCCGGGCGCTGGTCTGGGTCGACAACCGCGGCGTCGACGGCGCGGTCAACGGCCTGGCCGCCACCCTCGGCGGCTCGTCGTCACGGCTGGGCCGGGCGCAGACCGGCTTCGTCCGGTCCTACGCGCTCGGGATGCTCGGCGGCGCGGTCGTGGTGGCCGGGGCGCTGCTGGCGGTGACGGCCGGGTGAGCGCGGCCCTGCACACGACCACCCGCAACCAGGAGAGGACGACGGCGTGAGCGACTCCCTGCTCCTGGTCGCGATGCTGGCGGTGCCCGCGGTGGGCGCCGCCGTCGTCGCCGCCCTGCCCCGCGAGCGCACCGCGCTGGCCCGGCAGCTCGCCCTCGGGGTCAGCCTCGTGGTGCTGCTGCTGGCGGTGCTGGCCACGGTCGCCTTCGACCCCGACGGCGACCGGTTCCAGCTGACGTCGTCGGTGCCGTGGATCGAGGGCTTCGGCGTCGACTTCGCGCTCGGCGTCGACGGCATCGCCCTGGTCATGCTGTTGCTGGTCGGCGTGCTGGTGCCGGTGGTCGTGCTCGCCTCGTGGGAGGACGAGGCCCCCGCCCGCCGGTCGATGCGCACCTTCTTCGCCTGGCTGCTGCTGCTCGAGGCCTGCATGGTCGGCGTCTTCGCCGCCACCGACGTCTTCCTCTTCTACGTCTTCTTCGAGGCGATGCTCGTCCCGATGTACTTCATCGTGGGCAGCTTCGGCGGCCCGCGCCGGCAGTACGCGGCGGTGAAGTTCTTCCTCTACAGCCTGCTCGGCGGGCTGGTCATGCTCGCCGCCGTCATCGGCCTCTACGTGGTCAGCGAGGCCGCCGGCGACGGGACGTTCGCCTTCGAGTCGCTGCGCCAGCTCGACATCGACCCTGCCGCCCAGCGGCTGCTGTTCCTCGGCTTCTTCGTCGCCTTCGCGATCAAGGCGCCGCTGGTGCCGCTGCACACCTGGCTGCCCGACGCCGGTGCCGAGGCCCCCATCGGCGGGGCGGTGCTGCTCGTCGGCGTCCTCGACAAGGTCGGCACCTTCGGCTTCCTGCGCTACTGCCTGCCGCTGTTCCCCGACGCGTCGCGGGAGTTCGCCCCGCTGGTCCTCGTGCTCGCCGTCGCCGGGATCCTCTACGCCGCCCTCCTGGCGATGGGGCAGACCGACATGAAGCGGCTGGTGTCCTACACCTCGATCGCGCACTTCGGCTTCATCGCCCTCGGCGTCTTCGCGTTCACCACCGAGGCCGGCACCGGCGCGGTGCTGTACATGGTCAACCACGGCATCGCCACCGGCCTGCTGTTCCTCGTGGTCGGGATGCTCATCGCCCGCGGCGGCTCGCGGCTGGTCGGCGACTACGGCGGCGTCGCGTCCGCCGCGCCCAAGCTGGCCGGCGTCTTCCTGGTGGCGGGGCTCGCCTCGCTCGCGCTGCCGGGCACCAACAGCTTCGTCAGCGAGTTCCTGGTGCTCGTCGGCTCGTTCCCGACCCGGCCGGTGTTCACGGTCCTGGCCACCGTCGGGATCATCCTGGCCGCGCTCTACGTCCTGCTGCTCTACCAACGCACGATGCACGGCCCGCGGCGCGGCGTGCTGTTCCCGGCCGCCGACGAGCCGGCCGCCGACGCCGTCCCGACGCCCGGGGCGCGCACGGCGCCACCGCCACGCTCACCGCGGCGGCCCCGGCCCCGGCCCGGACGACGTCGCGGCTGCGCGACCTGTCCCGCCGCGAGCTGGCCGTCGTCGCCCCGCTGGTGGCGCTGGTCATCGCGCTGGGCGTCTACCCGCAGCCGCTGATCCGGCTGATCGAGCCGGCGGTCGCCGCCACCATGAGCGACGTCGGCGCCGACCCGGCCGGGACCACCGCGACCCCCGAGGGGACCGACTGATGACGATCGAGGCCCCCGACCTGTCGCTGGCCGCGCTCGCCCCGCTGCTGTTCGTCTTCGGCGCCGCGTGCGCCGGCGTGCTCGTCGAGGCCTTCGGTCCGCGCGAGAGCCGGCACCCCGTGCAGGTCGCCGTCGCGCTCGTCGGCACCGTGGGCGGGCTGGTCGCCACGCTGCTGCTGTCGGGCACCCGCGAGGTGACGGCCGGCGGCGCGCTCGCCGTCGACGGCGCCGGGCTGTTCCTGCAGGCCACGATCGCCGCCCTCGGGGCGCTGTCGATCCTGTTGTTCGCCGAGCGCAACCTCGACCCCGCCCGCTCGGCGTTCGTCGTCTCCGCCGCCGTGCCGGCCGGCAGCGTCCGCGACCGCGAGCTGCTCACCGTGCAGCGGGTGCAGACCGAGGTCTACCCGCTGGCCACGTTCGCCATCGGCGGCATGATGCTGTTCGTCACGGCCAACGACCTGCTGGTCATGTTCGTCGCGCTCGAGGTGCTCAGCCTGCCGCTGTACCTGATCAGCGGCCTGGCGCGGCGGCGCCGCCTGCTGTCGCAGGAGGCGGCGGTCAAGTACTTCCTGCTGGGCGCCTTCGCCTCGGCGTTCTTCCTCTACGGCCTGGCGCTGGTCTACGGCGCCACCGGCAGCGTCCGGCTCTCCGACGTCCGCGAGTCGGTGTCCGGCGACGGCAGCGGCACCCTGGCCGTCCTCGGCCTGGCGCTGCTGGTCGTGGGCCTGCTGTTCAAGGCCAGCGTCGCGCCGTTCCACACCTGGACGCCCGACGTCTACCAGGGCGCGCCCACCCCCGTGACGGCGTTCATGGCCGCCTGCACGAAGGTCGCCGCGTTCGGGGCGATCCTGCGGCTCCTCTACGTCGCCTTCGGCACCGAGGAGTGGACCTGGCGGCCGCTGGTCTACGGCGTGGCGATCGTCTCGATGGTCGTCGGCGCCGTCCTCGGGCTCACCCAGACCGACCTCAAGCGGATGCTCGCCTACTCGTCGGTGGCGCACGCCGGTTTCCTGCTCACCGGCGTCCTCGGGTACCCGGGCGGTGGCGACGCGGCCGGGTCGGGCCTGCCGGCCGTCCTCTTCTACCTGCTGGTGTACGGGCTGACCACGCTCGGCGCCTTCGCCGTCCTCACCCTCGTGCGCAGCGGCGACGGCGAGGCCACGCACCTGTCGCAGTGGGCCGGCCTGGCGCAGCGCTCGCCGATCACCGCGGCGGTCATGAGCCTGTTCCTGCTCGCGCTCGCCGGGATCCCGCTCACCAGCGGCTTCACCGGCAAGTTCGCCGTCTTCCGGGCCGCGATCGAGGACGGCGCCTGGCCCCTGGCGCTGGTCGCCCTGCTGGCCAGCGCGGTGGCGGCGTTCTTCTACCTGCGGGTCATCGTGCTCATGTACTTCTCCGAGCCGGCCGCCGACGGGCCCACCGTCGGCGTGCCCGGTCTGCCCACGACGGTCGTCCTGGCGGTGACCGCGGCGGCCACGCTCGTGCTCGGGATCGTGCCCGGGGCGGTGCTCGGTCTGGCCGATCAGGCGGCTATCTTCGTCGGTTGATGACCGGACCCCGTGCCGCCGTCGACGGGATCGCCCCGGTCGAGGTCTGGCACCGCATCTCGACCCCCGCCTCCACCATGGGCCCCTGGCTCCCGGGCGGGGGCCTCGGCGACTCCCTCGCCCGGGGCCTGGCCGACGTCGAGGCCGCGCTGGCCACCGCGGTGGCCAGCGAGCACCCGTTCGTCTCCGAGGCCGCCGGCCACCTCATGGCCGCCGGCGGCAAGCGCTTCCGGCCGATGCTCGCCCTGCTGGCCGCCCACCTCGGCGACGCCCGCGCGCCGGAGGTCGTGCAGGCCGCCGTCGTCTGCGAGCTCACCCACCTGGCCACGCTGTACCACGACGACGTCATGGACGAGGCGGCCGTCCGCCGCGGGGCGCCGAGCGCCAACAGCCGGTGGACCAACAGCGTCGCCATCCTCACCGGCGACTTCCTCTTCGCCCGCGCCTCGGACCTGCTGGCCGACCTCGGGCCCGAGGCGGTGCGCATCCAGGCCCGCACGTTCGAGCGGCTGGTCACCGGCCAGATCCGCGAGACGGTCGGCGCGCGCGACGGCGAGGACCGCGTGGCGCACTACCTCGAGGTGCTGGCCGACAAGACCGGCTCCCTGGTGGCCACCTCGGCCCGCTTCGGCGCCCGCTTCGCCGGGGTGGCGCCGGAGCTGGTGACCGCGCTGACCCGCTTCGGCGAGGAGGTCGGCGTCGCGTTCCAGCTCTCCGACGACCTGCTCGACATCGTCAGCCGGGACGGCGCCTCGGGGAAGGCGCCCGGCACCGACCTGCGCGAGGGCATCGCCACCCTCCCGGCCCTCATCGCCCTGGCCGGTGACGACCCCGCCGACGCGCGGCTGCGCGAGCTGGTCGCCCGCCCGCTGTCCGACGACGGCGAGCACGCCGAGGGCCTGGCGCTGCTGCGGGAGTCCGCCGCGCTCGAGCGCGCCGGCGCGGTGCTGCGCGACTACGCCGACCGCGCGCGGGCCTCGCTGTCCGCGGTCCCCGCCGGCGAGGTGCGCGAGGCGCTGTCGGCGCTGTGCGACTACGTGGTCACCCGCACCAGCTGACGACGGACCCCCGTGCCCCCCGGGAAGGACCCTCCTGCCCCCCGCCACCCGCAGGCTCGCGGCGGGACCCGGCAGCAGGGCCGGTCGAGGTTCGCGGCGGGCCCCTGCACGGGGGGCGTGCTGGCCGTGGCCCTCCTGCTGACCGGCTGCTCCGGGAGCGGTCCCGGGGACCTGCCCGGCGGCCAGGAGGACAAGGGGGCCACCGACGTCCCCGACGGCGCCGCGACGACGGCGGCCGCGCTGCCCGCGCTGCGGGTGGAGACCGTCCTCGACGGGCTGGACCACCCCTGGGACGTCGCGCAGGCACCGGACGGCACCCTGGTGGTCGACGAGCGCGGCGGGGGCCTCACCGCCGTCCTGCCCGACGGCACCGCCCGTGAGCTCGACGCCGACCTCGGTGACCTCTTCGCCGACGGCGAGACCGGCCTCATGGGGCTGACCCTCGACCCCGCCTTCGCGGACAACCGGAGGCTGTACACCTGCCAGGGCGTCGAGGAGGACGGCGGCGCGGAGATCCAGGTCATCGCCTGGACCGTCGACGACGACTGGACCCGCGCCACCCGCGTGGCAGACCCGCTGGTCGGGGACATCCCGGTCAACGAGCGCTCCGGCCGGCACGGCGGCTGCCGCGTGCGCTTCGCCCCCGACGGCGCGCTGCTCGTGGGCACCGGCGACAACGCCGTCGGCAGCAACCCGCAGGACCGCGGCACCCTGGCCGGCAAGGTCCTCCGCGTCGACGCCGCCACCGGCGGCCCCGCACCGGGTAACCCGTTCGCCGACGACCCCGACCCGGTGACCCGCCTGCTGCTGAGCTACGGGCACCGCAACGTGCAGGGGATCGCCGTCCGCCCCGGCAGCGGGCAGGTCTTCACCGTCGAGCAGGGCACCGACCGCGACGACGAGGTGGACCTGTCGGTGCCGGGCGGGAACTACGGCTACGACCCCGACGGCGACGGCGGCGCCTACGACGAGAGCGTCCCGATGACCGACCTCGGCCTGCCCGGCGCCGTCCCGGCGGTCTGGTCCTCCGGGGACCCGACGATCGCCACCAGCGGCGCGGACTTCGTCAGCGGCCCCGGGTGGGGCGGCTACGACGGCGTCCTGCTCGTCGGGGTGCTCAAGGACACCGGGCTGCTGGCGCTGCGCCTCGACGACGCCGGGCAGCTGGTCGAGCAGTTCCGCGTGCCGGAGCTGGAGGACACCCACGGCCGGATCCGGACGCCGCGGCTCGGCACCGACGGCGCGCTCTACGTGACCACCGACAACGGCGGCGGCGACGACGTCCTGCTGCGGGTCACGCCCGTGTAGCGCGCTGTCGCACCGAGGGGGCCCCGGAGGGGGTCCGCGCAGGCGCGACGGAGCGGCTCCGCGCAGGCCGACGGTGTCGTCGCGTCAGACCCGTCGGCCGAGCACCCGGTCGGGGACGGGGACGTCCTCGGGCAGCAGCGGGCAGGGCTCGGGCTCGCCGACGACGGTGCGCAGGGGGAGGACGCCCGCCCACACCGGGGAGGCGAGGTCGGCCTCGTCGTCGCCGGGCGGGCCGGTGCGCACCTTGACACTGGCCTCGGTGAGGTCGAGGGCCAGCAGCGCCGTGGCGGCGAGCTCCTTGCGGTCGGGCTGCCGGGTGGCCGTCCACGAGCCCGGCGCCAGGTGCTCGGTGAGGGCCTCCAGGCCGCGCAGCCGCTCCGCGGGATCGGTGACCACCCGCGCGGCCCCGTGGACGACGGCGCTGCGGTAGTTCATCGAGTGGTGGAACGCCGAGCGGGCGTAGACGATCCCGTCGAGGTGGGTGACGGTGAAGCAGACCGGCGCCCCGGCGGCCGCGGCGCGCAGCGTGGCCGCGCCCGTGGACCCGTGCAGGTACACCGTGTCGCCGTCGCGGCCGTAGCCGGTGGGCAGCACGACCGGCGCGCCACCGAGGACGATGCCGAGGTGGCCGACCAGGCCGGCGTCGAGGACGGCGTAGAGGTCGGCCCGGTCGGTGCGGCCGCGGTCGCCGAGGCGGCGGACGGTGCTGCGGGGGGTGGGGGACAGCGGGGTCGTCGTGCTCACGCACCCAGCCTGCGACGGCGACTGGCCTCCCGGAAGGGCCAGTACGCTGCCGTTCCACCAGGCCACTCGAGGAGCGGAGGCCGCGCGTGGACATGCCCCCGGTCGTCCTCGACCGCGCCGCCGCCCGGCCCCTGGCCGTCCAGCTCGCCGACGCCCTGCGCACCGCGGCCGCGGGCGGGGTCCTGCGCCCCGGCGACCGGTTGCCCTCCACCCGCGAGCTCGCCGCCGCCCTGCGCGTCAGCCGCACGGTGACCGCGGCCGCCTACGACCAGCTCGTGGCCGAGGGCTGGGCCGCCGGCCGCCGGGGTGCGGGCACCTTCGTCGTCGGGGCCGCCCCGGCGGGACCCGTGACGCCCGTGCGCCGTCAGCAGGCCCGGCCGCCGCTCCCGTCGGTGGTCGACCTGCGGGCCGGCTCGCCCTGCCTGGAGGTGCTCGACCGGGCGGCCTGGCGCCGGGCCTGGCGGGCCGCCGGCGACCTGCCCCCCGACGCCGGGCCCGAGGCCGCCGCCGACCCGGGGTTCCAGGCCGCGGTCACCGGGCACCTGCTGCGGCACCGCGGGCTCCCGGTCGAGCCGTCGGCGGTGCTCGCCACCGGCGGCACGTCGGCCGCGGTGGCCGAGATCGCCCGCCTGCTCCCGCCGGGGAGCCGGGTCGGCGTCGAGGACCCGGGCTACCAGCGGGCGGCCGGGGCGCTGCGCGCCGCCGGGGTCGGGGTGGTGCCCTGCCCGGTCGACGACGACGGCCTGGTGGTCGACGCCGTCCCGGAGGGGCTGGCCGCGGTGTACTGCACGCCGGCGCACCAGTGGCCGCTGGGCCGGCGGATGCCGGCGGCGCGGCGGGTGGCGCTGGTCGCCCGGGCGCGCGCCGAGGGCTGGTGGGTGCTCGAGGACGACTACGACGGCGAGCTGCGCTACGACGTCGCGCCGCTGCCGCTGCTGGCCGCGCTCGGACCCGACGTCGTGGTGCACCTGGGCACCAGCAGCAAGGTCCTCAGCCCGACGCTCGGCACCGGCTGGCTGGTGGCGCCGCCGGACCTGCGCGCCGACCTCGTGGCGGCCCGGACCGCCACCGGCACCCGGCCCGGCCGCGCGGGCCAGCGGGTGCTCGCGGCGCTCGCCGCCTCGGGGGACCTGGCCCGGCACCTGCGGCGGCTGCGCCGGGAGCTGGCCGAGCGGCGCGCACTGGTGGTGGAGGAGCTGGCCCGGGCGGGCGTCGCGGTGGACGGGGACTCCGCGGGGGCGCACGTCCTCGTCCCGCTGAGCGGCCCAGCGGCCGAGGAGGCGGTGGTCACCGCGGCGGCCGGCCGCGGGCTCGCCGTCGACGGGCTCGCCCGGCACCGCACCGGCCCCGGACCGCACGACACGGCCGCCGGCCTGGTGCTCGGCTTCGCCGCCCCGGCCCGCGCCGACCTCGCCCGCGCGCTGCCCGTCCTGGCCGGCGTCCTCCGGAACGGCGACCGGCCCGCCTCCCCGGAGGGGAGACGGGCCGGGTCGGGCCGGGGCGGCTGAGCCGGGACGACTAGGCCGACACGGTCCAGGTGTCGTTGCCGGCCAGCAGCGCGTCGAGGTCGCCGGCGCCCTCGGTGCGGGCCTCCTCGAGCTGGTCGAGCATCATCCGGTCGTAGGTGGGCTTGCGCACCGACCGGAAGACGCCCATCGGCGTGTAGCGCAGGTCCTGGCTCGACAGCCGCGACAGCGCGAACGCGTAGGACGGGTCCTCGCGGGTCGCGTCGTGCACGACGATCTCGCTCGCGTCGACCTGGTTGGTCTCGGCGATCCGCAGCCCGCCGAACTCCCCGCGCACCACGCACGAGGCGCCGCCCGGGCCGAACACCAGCGGCTCGCCGTGGACCAGGGGGATCGTCCACATCGGGCCGGTGGCCGGGTCCTTGAGCAGGTCGAAGGCGCCGTCGTTGAAGATGTTGCAGTTCTGGTAGATCTCCACCAGCGCGGTGCCCTGGTGCTCGGCGGCCTGCCGCAGCACCTCGGTGAGGCCCTTGCGGTCGGAGTCCATGGCCCGGCCCACGAAGGTGGCGTCGGCGCCGATGGCCAGCGACACCGGGTTGAACGGGTGGTCCAGCGAGCCCATCGGCGTGGACTTGGTGACCTTGCCGACCTCGGACGTGGGGGAGTACTGGCCCTTGGTCAGCCCGTAGATCCGGTTGTTGAACAGCAGGATCGTCATGTTCACGTTGCGGCGCAGCGCGTGGATCAGGTGGTTGCCGCCGATCGACAGCGCGTCGCCGTCACCGGTGACGACCCACACCGACAGGTCCGGCCGGGAGGCGGCCAGGCCGGTGGCGATGGCCGGGGCGCGGCCGTGGATCGAGTGCATCCCGTAGGTGTTCATGTAGTACGGGAAGCGCGAGGAGCACCCGATGCCCGAGACGATGACCATGTCCTCGCGGGCGATCCCGAGCGAGGGCAGGAAGCTCTGGACGGCGTTGAGGATGACGTAGTCACCGCAGCCGGGGCACCAGCGCACCTCCTGGTCGGTCTTCATGTCCTTGGCCTTGAGGGCCGTCTGCTTCTCGCCCTGGGTGGCCACGGAGTCCGCGATCGCCTGCTGGATGTTGGCGTCGATCGGCGTCCCCGGCATGCCGAGGTCGTGCACGTGCGGGGAGGTGGTCACTTCGTGCCTCCGGTGGCAGCGGTGGGAGCGGTGGAGTCGATGACGTCCTGGACCACCGCGGCGAGCTCGGCGGCCCGGAAGGGCAGCCCGCGCACCTGGGTGTGGCTTTGGACGTCGACGAGGTACTTCGCGCGCAGGAGCAGCGCGAGCTGCCCCATGTTCATCTCGGGGCACACGACCCGGTCGTACCGGCTCAGGACCTCACCGAGGTCGGCCGGCATCGGGTTCACGTGCCGCAGGTGGATCTGGGCGACCTCGCGGCCGGAGTTGCGGATCTGCCGGCAGGCGGCGCCGATCGGCCCGTAGGTGGAGCCCCACCCGATGACGGCGACCCGGGCGTTCCCCGTGGGGTCGTCGACGTCGGTGGCCGGGATGTCGGCCGCGATGCCGTCGACCTTGGCCTGGCGCAGCCGGGTCATGAGGTCGTGGTTGGCCGGGTCGTAGGAGATGTTCCCGGACTTGTCGGCCTTCTCCAGCCCGCCGATGCGGTGCTGCATCCCCGCGGTGCCCGGGACGGCCCACGGGCGGGCCAGCGTCTCGGGGTCGCGCAGGTAGGGGAGGAACTCCGGCGTCCCGTCGGCGGTCGCGCCGTTGGGCTCGGTGGCGAACTCCACCCGCAGGTCGGGCAGCTCGTCGACGGCCGGGACGGCCCACGGCTCGGCGCCGTTGGCCAGGTAGCCGTCGGACAGCAGCATGACCGGCGTCCGGTACTTGAGCGCGATCCGGGCCGCCTCCAGCGCCGCGTCGAAGCAGTCGCCGGGGGAGCGGGGCGCGATGACCGGCAGCGGCGCCTCGCCGTTGCGGCCGAACATCGCCTGCAGCAGGTCCGACTGCTCGGTCTTGGTCGGCAGGCCGGTGGAGGGGCCGCCGCGCTGCACGTCGACGACGACCAGCGGCAGCTCGGTCATCACCGCGAGGCCCAGCGCCTCGGACTTCAGCGAGACGCCGGGGCCCGACGTCGTCGTGACGCCCAGGGCGCCGCCGAAGGAGGCGCCGAGCGCCGCGCCGATGCCGGCGATCTCGTCCTCGGCCTGGAAGGTCCGGACGCCGAAGGCCTTGTGCCGGGACAGCTCGTGGAGGATGTCCGACGCCGGCGTGATCGGGTAGGCGCCGAGGAACACCGGCAGGCCCGACCGCTGGCCGGCGGCCACCAGCCCGAGGGCGAGCGCCTGGTTGCCGGAGATGTTGCGGTAGCGGCCCGGCGTCATCGGGGCGGGCTTGATCTCGTAGGAGACGGCGAAGGCCTCGGTCGTCTCGCCGTAGTTGTAGCCGGCGCGGAAGGCCGCGATGTTGGCCGCGGCGATCTCGGGCTTGCGGCGGAACTGGCGCTCGAGGAAGCGGACGGTGCCCTCGGTGGGCCGGTGGTACATCCAGCTCAGCAGGCCGAGGGTGAACATGTTCTTGCTCCGCTCGGCCTCCTTCTTGCCGAGCCCGGAGTCCTTGAGCGCCTCGAGCGTCATGCTGGTCAGCCCCACGCTGACGACCTGCCAGCCCTCGAGCGAACCGTCCTCGAGCGGGTTGGTGGCGTAGCCGACCTTGGCCAGGTTGCGCGGGGTGAACTCGTCGCTGTCGACGATGACCAGGCCACCGCCGGGGAGGTCGGCGAGGTTGGCCTTGAGCGCCGCGGGGTTCATGGCGACCAGCACGTCCGGGGCGTCGCCCGGCGTCATGATGTCGTGGTCGGCGAAGTGCAGCTGGAAGGAGCTGACGCCGGGCAGGGTCCCCGTCGGCGCCCGGATCTCGGCGGGGAAGTTGGGCAGCGTCGACAGGTCGTTGCCGAAGGACGCGGTCTCGCTGGTGAAGCGGTTGCCGGTCAGCTGCATGCCGTCGCCGGAGTCACCGGCGAGGCGGATGACGACGCGGTCGAGCTCGACGACGCTCTTGACGAGCCCACCGGGGGCCGAGCTGCCGGGCGTGGTGGACGGTTCGAGAGCAGTCATCGGGCGTGTTACCTCCAACCGCCCAGGTTACGGGGCGGTGTCGCGGCGGGTCACGTGACGCGGACCACGGACGGGGCCTGCACGGGGGGACTGCCGGGCACAACGACGGGCGGCGGGAGCCTCTTCCGGACCGGGACCGTCCGTGACCGGCGTCGCAGCCGGCGCCGGGGAACGGCGGTCGCGGTCGCTCCGTTCTCGGAGGGTGCGGCGATGGGGGAACGGGGTGCGCACCGCGCTCCTGCTGGGGTCCGTGGCCGGCCTCGCCCTCGCCGCCGGTGCCGTGGTCGGCGGCCGCGGCGGGCTGCTCGTCGCCCTCGTCGTCGTGCTCGGGATCGACGGCTGGGCCTGGTACGGCTCCGACCGCCTGGCGCTGCGCGCGATGCGGGCCTTCCCGGTCACCGAGACCCAGGCGCCGGGCCTCTACGCGGTGGTCCGCGAGCTGGCCACGCAGGCCCGCCAGCCCATGCCGCGCCTGTACGTGAGCCCCACCGACCAGCCCAACGCCTTCGCCACCGGGCGCTCGCCCCGCCGCGCCGCACTCTGCTGCACCCAGGGGGTCCTCGAGCTGCTCGACCGCCGCGAGCTGCGCGCGGTGCTGGCCCACGAGCTCGCGCACGTGCGCAACCGCGACGTCCTCGTCAGCTGCCTCGCCGGCGCCCTGGCCGGCGTCGTCACCGCCCTGGCCTCCCTGGCCACGTTCGCCACGCTGTTCGGCGGGCGGCCCGACGAGGACCGGGAGGGGGCCGGCGTGCTCGGGACGCTGCTGCTGGTGGTGCTCGGCCCCCTGGCCGCGGGGATGGTCCACCTGGCGGTCAGCCGCGGCCGGGAGTACGAGGCCGACGCCGACGGCGCCCGGCTGTGCGGCGACCCGCAGGCCCTCGCCAGCGCCCTCCGCCGGATCTCCGCGGGCGCCGCCGCGCGGCCCCTGCCCCCGGAGGACCGGCTGGTGGCCCAGGGGCACCTGATGATCGCCCCGCCCGTGCGCGCCACCGGGCTCGCGGCGCTGTTCGCCACGCACCCGCCCATGGCCGAGCGGATCGCCCGCCTGGAGCGCATGGCCGACGAGGCCGGCCGCGGCTGACCGGCCCGGGCCGCCCTCACGCGTACCGGCTGCGGCGAGGCCCCGATGCCCGGTCGCGACCTCGACCGACAGTCATCGGGAGGACGGTGCAGGCAGGCCCGAGGAACCGGTCAGCACGCCCGTCTCCGAGCGGACGGCGTCAGGCTCTGTCGAGGTGGGTGGCCGTCCGCGGCTGCCCGGCGCGGCTGGCGTCCGTGGACGCTCGTGGCATCGGCTCTCGAGGCGCGTCGGCGCAGTGGCGTCGGGCATGTCGACGTGGTGTGCTTCCGGTGGGCTTCCGCCGAGGAGGTGGCTGGCATGGAACCGCACGACGCCGGCATGGAAGCGGCCGAGCGGGCCGAGTCCGCGAGCCGACGCACGCACGAGATCGCCGAGCGGCTCACGCGGCTGGCCACGGACCGGCGGTCGGAGGTGGGTGACCTCCGGAGCGCCCGTCGGCATGCGGAGGAGGCACAGCGACGCGCTGAGGACTCCCTGCGCCGGGCGGTGGCCGGGCACGAGCGGGCGGCACGCAGTCACGAGCGGGCCGCCCAGGTCCACGAGCAGGCCGCCCGTCGGGGGCTCGGGGACGTCGTCGAGCACGAACGGCAGGCCGAGCGCCACCGGCGGGATGCCCAGGCCGATCACGACGAGGCGGCCCTCGACAGGGAGCGGACGGACTGGACCGGCCACGACGGTGCCACCCCCGCCGAGGCGGGCACGTGAGCGCCGACGCAGCGCGACCGGACGAGAGCCCCGGCCCGGACATCGGCGTCGTCCCCGACCTGCTGCGTGTCCCTCCGCCGGCCGAACGAGGGCCCGACCACCTGCTGGCCCAGCTGGCCGACGTCCAGGTGGCGCACGAGGAGCTGCGCGTCGCCGAAGAGGAGATGCGGGTCCAGCAGGAGCAGATCACCCAGCTGCTCCTCCAGCATGCCGCGGAGCGCCGCTGGCGGGGGCAGATGACAGCGCTGCTCCCCCTGGGGATCTTCCTCACCGACGGCAACGGCATGCTCCACGAGGCGAACCCGGCGCTGGCGGTGCACCTCGGGACCGCGCTCCAGCGGCTGCGGGGCAAGCCGTTGAGCGTCTTCCTGGCGCCGGAGGACGTCCGGCCGTTCCGGTCCGCGCTGCGCGAGCTGAGCTCCGGAACGGCGGTCGACCAGACGCTCACCGTGACCGTGCACCCGCGGCGGCGGGCGCCGCTGCGGGCCCATCTGTTCGGCTTCACGGAGTCCGCCGACCACCGCGCGTCGGCGGTACGCGTGCAGTGGGTGCTGATCCCGGAGGAGGTGGTCGTCGACGGAGCCCCCGACGACCGCGAGGAGCGGGCCGTTCCGCCGAGTGTCGAGGTCGACGCCGGCGAAGAGGCCGCTGAGCGGATCTCCACGGCGCAGGTCATCGGGCTGGCCACGGCGCTCACCGAGCTGTCCGCGCTGCCCGTCTCGGAGGGCGACCGGCAGCGGCTGCTCGGCCGGATGGCCGCGCTGATCAGGGGCGCGGTGCCCGCCGCGGACTGGGTCAGCATCACGCTGGGCAGTCCGCGGGACCCGCAGCGGCTGGGCAGCGACTCACCGCAGGCGCAGTCGTTCGACGGTCGGCAGGTGCAGGCCGCCCAGGGCCCCTGCTGGGACGCCTACCGGCTCGGTTCGGTGGTGGTCACCGACGACGTGGCCGCCGATCTGCGCTGGCCGGCCCTGGCCCCGCTCGTCGGCGCCGGTCCGGTCCGCAGCGTCCTCGCCGTTCCGCTGCACGAGGACGGCGCGACCTCGGGCGCCATCAACGTCTACTCCGGGCGGACGGCCGCCTTCGGGCCGGCCGGTCGGCGCATCGGCGAGCTCGTGGCCGCCGCCGTGGCGGGGGTCCTGCAGAACGTCGCGGAGCGCGAGGCCATGCAGCAGCTCGCGGTCAACCTCGAACGGGCCCTCGGGTCCCGCGCGGTCATCGACCAGGCCAAGGGCATCCTCATGGGACGGCTCGGCGTCGATGCCGATGACGCCTTCGCCCGACTGGTGGCCCTGAGCAACCGGCACAACGTGAAGGTGCGTGACCTCGCTGTGCTCGTCGTCGGGGGGCACGTCGACGGCGTGCTGGCGGCCGACTGACCGCTCCGTGCGACGAGCCCCGCAGGGGGTCAGGCGTCGGCGGGGTCCATCAGCACCACCGCGCCGCCCCGCTCGCCGGGCACGTGCTGGAAGGCGCTGACGGTCACACGGACGCGCACCCGGCGGCCGCGCCGGTTGACCGCGTCCAGCTCGAGCGTCTCGTGCGGCTCCCCCTCCCCGGCGACCTGGCGCCGCAGCAGCGGCTGGAGCTCGACGACCGGGAGGCCGATGTCGAGGCTCAGGAGGAACTGCCCACGGGCCTCGTCGGACCGGATGCCCCAGAGGTCCTCAGCTGCGTCGTTCCAGGCGAGGACCCGCATCTCGGGATCCACGACCACGACGCCGACGCGGAAGCTGCCGAGCACACCGGCCATGAACCGGTTGAGGGCGCCGACCTCGTCGGTGGTGGTGCGCAGCTCCTCGTTGGTGGAGTGGAGCTCGTCGTTCATCGACTGGAGCTCCTCGTTCATCGTCTCCAGTTCCTCGTTGGTCGACTGGAGCTCCTCGTTCGTCGTCTCCAGTTCCTCGACCGTCGACTGGAGCTCCTCGTTGGTGGTCTCCAGTTCCTCGTTGGTGGACTGCAGTTCCTCGTAGGCGGTCTCGAGTTGGCGGTTGGCGTACTCGAGCTCCTGGCGCAGCCGGCTGTACTGGGTGACGTCCTCGAAGGTGACCGTCGTCCCCAGGAAGGTGCCGTCCTCGCGGTAGAGCGGGATCACCTGGACGTCGAAGACGTCGGGCTCCTGACCGGGCCGGCGGCGCTCGACCGCCCGGTTCTGTACCGGTGACCTGTTGGCGTGCGCCTCGGTGAGCGCGGTCCGCAGCTCCACCGGCCGGTAGGAGACCTCCAGGTCCTGGATGGGCCGTCCGACGTCGCGGCCGTCGACCCCGAGCAGCCGCTCGGCCTGCCGGTTCACCATGGCCAGGCGCCCGTCGGCATCGAGGGCGAGCTGGGCCGTCGGCGCGGCGAGCATCGCCTCCCGCCGCAGCCGGGACAGCTCCCCCTCCCCGACCCCGAGACCTCCCCGCGGGATGGCGGGGGCGGTCCGCCGCTCGACCGCCGGCTGGGCGTCCCGCTTGCGGAAGAAGCGGCGGCTGAGGTCGACCGGGGCGAACAGCTGCCCGTGTGAGAGCAGCATCTCGGCCTTGCCGAGGAACAGCAGCCCCTCCGGGTTGAGCGCGAAGTGCAGCCGGCTCAGGATGCGGCTCTGCGTCTCGGCGTTGAAGTACATGAGGGTGTTGCGGCACAGGAGGAGGTCGACGTGTGAGATCGGCGCGTCCTGCACGAGGTCGTTGCGACCGAAGATCACCGACCGCCGCAGGTCCTTGCGGAACGCGAACCGCGAGCCGTCGGGCTGGAAGTACTCCTCGACCTGCGCCGCCGTCAGGCCGGCCAGCTCGCGTTCGGTGAAGACCGCCAGCCGGGCCTGCGCCAGCGCTTCCTCGTCGACGTCGGTCGCATAGATCTTCACGCGCTGCCGGAACTGCTCGGCGCCGAGCGCCTCGGCCAGCAGGATGGCGAGGCTGTAGGCCTCCTGTCCTGACGCCGATCCGGCACTCCAGACCCGGATGGTGGGCCCGGCCGCCGCGATGAGCGGTGGCAGCAGCCGCTCCCGCAGGTGCTCCCAGGCGGGCCGGTCGCGGAAGAAGCTCGTCACGTTGATCAGGACGGTGTTGAACAGCGGGGTGAACTCGTCGGGGTGCACCTCGAGGTAGTCCTGGTAGTCGGCCGTGGACGCCATGCCGACCTCCGCCATCCGGCGTCGCACCCGTCGCATGAGGCTGGGCCGCTTGTAGCCCGTGAAGTCGAAGCCGCGGCGCTCGCGGAGGAAGACCAGGAGCGACTCGAAGGCCGGATCGGGCATCTCCGCTGCCCCGGTCACCTCCTCGGGCACGTCCTCGTCGGCGGGGGCGGCGTCCGGGTCCTCGGCGTCGAGCGGCAGCCGGCTCTCCAGGGGGGCGTCGTCCTGCGCGCTCACCGATCAGGCTCCCTGTGCGTCGCCGGGGAGCCCCTCACCGTTGAGCTCGCCCTGCTCCAGCAGCCGGCGCAACAGCCCGGCCGCGTGCAGCGCCTCGTCGTGCCGCTGGCGGAAGGCCTGCGCGCTGATGAGGTGACCGCGCTGTTCCGCGCGCTCCCCCATGCGCAGGCTGAGCGTGGCGCGCTCCTCCAACCCGCGCAGGGCCATCCACAGCGCGCTCTCCAGCGCCTGCGACTGCTCGACCGCGAGCGCCTCGGGCGACCACGCGTGTCCGACGCGGCAGCGGTACCGCTCCATCCCGCCCTCGGTGATCGAGAACAGGGCTCCGTGGCAGGTGGGGCAGCCGAACCCGGACGGCCTGCCGGGCCGGTCGTCGGCGTCGAGCGCTTCGCGGTCCAGGTGGGCCATCGCCGTCTCCGTGTCCATCAGCTCGCTGGGCGGGGGTTCGTCCACCTGGCCGACGTCCTCGGCCAGCAGCTCCGCCAGCAGAGGCCCCATCTTCTCCACCGGTACCACGTGGTCCGCGCCCGCGATCTCGACGGCGTGCTGCGGCATGCCGGGGTAGAGGGCCTCGTCGGGGTCCTGCGCCACGCCGATCCCGCCCCGCGCCCGGACGGCGATCATCCCCGCGGTGCCGTCGTCCAGCGCGCCGGAGAGCACCACGGCGATCACCCGGCGACCGGCTGCGCGGGCCGCCGAGCGGAAGAGGACGTCGACGGCCGGTCGGTGGCCGTTCTCGCGCGGCCCCCGGGACAGCAGGACGTGACCATCGCTCACCATCAGGTGCCGGTCGGGGCTGGCCACCAACACCGTCCCCGGCTGCAGCGGGTCACCGTCCACCGCGGGCCGGACGGGGAGAGCGCAGACCCGGTCCAGGATCGCCGGGAGTGCGCTGCGGGCGTTGGTGGGAAGGTGCAGGACGACCAGGACGGCGGCCGGGAGGTCGGGCGGGAAGCTGCCGAGCATCTGGCGCAGTGACTCCACCCCGCCCGCCGAGGCGCCGACCACGACCAGGTCCCTGCGCGCGACGGTCACGGCACTCCTCCCCTCACCTCGGTGCGCTCCAGCCGGGGCACCAGCAAGGCGTGCAGGAACCGTAGCCCCGCACGGCCCGCGCGGGGCGGTCACCCCGTCCCCGACCGGCGCCGACACGCCGATCGGTGTCGACCTCGTCGCGGGTCGGAGCTCCGGCCCGGGCAGCCCGCTCGGTCAGCGGGGACATCCGGACACGTGTCCGGATCGGTTCCCGGGTCCATCCCGTGGAGCCGACGCCCGACCTCCCCGCTGTGCGAGCGCCCGAGCCACCGGCACCGCCGCTCCTCCTGTCGATCGACCTCTCCGCCGGCACCGTCACCGTGCAGGGGGGAGCTCGAGCGCCTGGGCGTCTGCCGGCTGGACGAGGCCGTCGCGGCACCGACCCACTCGTGCTCGCCGCACTGGTCCATCGACGTCGCCGACGTCTCCTCCTGCGACGTCCAGGGGCGGCGGTGCCTGCTCGACGCCCGGCGACTCGCGGCCCGTCACTGCAGGCATCGTCACTGGGCGTCCCGGCGTGGCCCCTCCCACACCGCCCTCTGCTGGAGCGGCACCCTGGCCGACCTGTACGCCTCGGCGAGCTCGTCCAGCTCCTCGTTGAGTGTGTGCGCCAGGACGTTGTACTCACCGGGCGGGAGGTCGAGGAAGCCGTGGATCTGCGCCGCCACCGACACCTCGTCGGCCTGTCCGCCGAGCGCCAGGTAGCGGAGCCACACGTCGTGGGTCGACAGACCGAGGAGACCGAAGGCGATCTGCAGAGGTGAGGCTGCACCCGGCACCTGGGTCATGGCTCCCCGTCTCCGCGGACCGCGGGGGCTGGAACCCGCCCGATCCCGGGATGGACCAGACAGCCCCGACGTGCCGCACAGGTTACTGCCCGGCAGCGGGATCGGCAGGCCGTCGAGCCGGTGGCCGACCCGTCGCGCGTCTCTGTCAGGTGTCTGACATTGGCGTACCGTACGGCGGGTGGAGCCGCAGTCGTCCGCCCTCCCCGACGGGTTCGACGTGGTCGTCGTCGCGGCGTCCGCCGGGGGTGTCCGAGCCCTCCAGGCGGTCGTTCCGGCGCTGCCGGCCGCGTTCCCCGCGCCGGTCCTCGTGGTGCAGCACCGGCGTCCTGCCACGCCGGACCTGCTGACCGCACTGCTCAGGGTGCGTTCCCGGCTCCCCGTGCGTCCCGCCACGGACGGCGTGCTCCGGCCCGGCGTCACGGTGCTGCCCGCGCAGCAGTCCGCACGGTTGAGCGGCGACGGCACCGTGACGCTGGCGCCTGCCGCGCCGAACCGCTCCACCGACGACCTGCTGGTCTCGGCGGCCGCCGCCTTCGGACCGCGGGTGCTCGCGGTGGTCCTGACCGGACGTCTGGACGACGGTGCCGCGGGGGTGCGGGCGGTGCGGCGAGCCGGCGGCCGCGTCCTGGTGCAGGATCCCGAGGAGGCGGAGTCCCCAGGGATGCCGAGCGCCGCGCTGGCCACCGGCTGCGTGGAACACGCCCTGCCGCTCTCCTGCATCGCCCCGGCGCTCGTCGCCTACACGATGGCGCCCGGTGCCGCCGAGCTGTTGGCCGTCCCGGTCGCGCCCTGGGCACGCCTCGGCGCCGTGAGCGGGGCCTCCGCATGACGACAGGACCCGGAGGAGCGCCCGTGGACGCCGATCACGGGAGAGCACCGGACGGGGACGGCCGCCGCACCGCCGCACCGACCGCGCCCTCCGCTCCGGACTCCCGGCGCAACCTCCTCCTGGCAGGCCTGCCGGACGCCGAACTGCAGCGGCTGCTGCCCGAGCTCGAGCTGGTGGACCTCGCGCTCCACGACCAGGTGCTGACCCGGGATGAACCCATCAAGGACCTGCACTTCCCACTGGACTGCGTTCTGTCCCTCATGGCCTCGGCCGGGGGAGGAGACCAGGTCGAGGTCGCCACCATCGGCTACGAGGGGATGTCGGGTCTCCCCGTCTTCCTCGGCGTGGCCACCGGTCCGAACGACGCCTTCTGTCAGGTCCCGGGGCGGGCGTTGCGGCTCTCGGCTGCCGGGCTCCGCCGCTTCCTGGCGTCCGACGGCGCGTTGCACCAGTCGTTGCACCGTTACACGCAGGCGACGATGGTCCTGCTGGCCCAGAACGTCGCCTGCAACCGCGCGCACAGGACCGAGGAGCGCTGCGCGCGGTGGCTCCTGCAGACCCGTGACCGGGTCGGCGCCGACCAGTTCCCCCTGACCCAGGAGTTCCTCGCGCAGATGCTCGGCGTCCGCCGGGGGACCGTCTCCCTGACCGCGAGCGTCCTGCAGGCAGCCGGCACGATCCGGTACACCCGCGGGGTCATCACCGTCCTCGACGCCGACGCACTCCACCGAGCCGCGTGCGCCTGCTACGACATCGTCCAGGAACAGTTCCAGCGCCTGACCAGGGCGCCGGCCACCTGATGCCCGAGTGCGGCAAGCGGCCCCACGAGTCCTCCGGGATCCGGCTGCCCGCCCACGAGAGGGTCCCCCGTCGCGTCAGGGGACGGCTCACCCACCGAGCACGTGCCCGCAGGTCGAGGGCGGGACCGCACCCCTCCCTCGCTCCGCCACCCTTCGGCCGGCCGGCCGGCACCTGAGCACCCCTCGGGAACCGTCCATCCACGGCGCACACACCTCGTGCACCAGCGGCGCGGGAGTTCGTCGGACCAGTCGCGTGGCGATGCGGGCCCGTGGGTCCGAGTCGGCCGGACAGGCGCGGGGGCGGTCCTGTGGCGAGCCGTCAAGGGCATGACCGGTAGCCGCGCAGTGGGCTCGAACCCGTTGTCCGGGCGAGGGTGGGCAGAGGAGGACCCGGCGCCTCTGCCGGTCGTGCCGGGTCCGGCCGACCAGGCACCTGCTGCCTCGCCGTCGTGGCGTCGGAGCGGACGCCTGACGGGCGTGGCGGAGCACTCTCCCTGCCGGGCGGTCACGTCTGGGCGATGCGCGCAACCGAGATCGACGATCACGACGTCGCGCCACCCGACCGCCGCCGTGCCGCCTCGACTGGGGAGGCCTCCGCGCACGGGGACGGACCGCACGCGGGCCGCAGCCGCCGGGCTGATGGCGGCCACGACTCGCGCTCCTGCGGACCCTCTGCGGATCGAGCGGGACCAGCGCGCCGCTGACCTGGGGATGGGCGTCAGCTCAGCGGTAGTTGTCGAACTGCAGGGCGACGTCGAGGTCCTGGGCCCGCAGCAGCTGCTGGACGGCCTGCAGGTCGTCGCGCTTCTTGCCGCTCACCCGGAGCTGGTCGCCCTGGATCTGCGCCTGGACGCCCTTGGGACCCTCGTCGCGGATGATCTTCGCGATCTTCCTGGCCACGTCGGACTCGATGCCCTGCTTGATCCGCGCCGAGAGCTTGTAGGCCTTGCCCGAGGCCTGCGGCTCGTCGGCGTCGAGGGCCTTGAGCGAGATCCCGCGCTTGACCAGCTTGTCCTTGAAGACGTCGAGGGCGGCGGTGACCCGCTCCTCGGTGTCGGCCTGCAGGAGGACGCCGTCCTCGCCGGCCCAGGTGATGCTCGCGTTGGTCCCGCGGAAGTCGAAGCGCTGCGAGAGCTCCTTGCCCGCCTGGTTCAGCGCGTTGTCGATCTCCTGTCGGTCGACCTTGCTCACGACGTCGAAGGACGAGTCGGCCATGTCTGCTCCTCCTCCCGCGCGGGGAACCCGCCGCGGGACCCGTCGGGCCGTCGCCGGCCCGTCTTGTACCCTTCTCCCCGTGGCACCACGGCGGGTTGCCCGAGTGGCCAATGGGAGCGGACTGTAAATCCGTCGGCTTAGCCTACGAAGGTTCGAATCCTTCACCCGCCACACCCACGGCAGCGGCCCCCGACCGGCAGGTCGGGGGCCGCTCTGCGCTCGGGGACGCGGCCCGACGTCGGCGTCCGGGGCCTCAGCCCAGCGTCGGCGCCCGCGCGCCGGCCACCGCGGTGACCTCCAGGGGCCGGCCGCCCAGGAACAGCCAGCCGAAGGCGATCTCCACCGACCGCGAGCAGCGCACCGTCACCTCCGTGCCGTCGGTCTCCGCCGTCCAGGCGTCCAGGGGCGTCACGCCGTCGGCGAGGGAGTCGGCGACGGCGGCCCGGGCCGTCTCGGTGGTCAGCGGGAGGGCCGCGCCCACGCCGGTGGCGTAGACCCGTCCCTCGTCGGTCCGGTTGGCCGCGGCCAGGGCGGCGCCGTCGCACACCGCCTGCAGGTCCTGCTGCTCCAGGAAGGCGTCGGACGCGGCGACGGCACCCAGGGCCATGGTCGCCGCGACCAGCCAGCAGACGAGGACGAATGGCAGCGCCGAGCCACGCTCCCGCACCGCTGCCTCCGCACCCCGCACGGCGCGCAGCGTAGGGAGCGGCGCGCGGCCGCGGACCACGGTCCACAGGATCGGTCGACCCCACCCGCCCCAGGTGTCACCCGTGGCGGTGACAACTGGCTGACCATCCGCCACTCAGCGTGAGGACATGACGGGTCGTCACCCCATCGTGATCCTGCGTGCTTGCCTCGCCAGGGTGAGGGCAAGAGGGTTCCGGGCGCGGTCCGTATCCGAACGACGCTCTGCCCCCGCGCCTGGGTGACAGCCGCACTCGAGAGCTGTCCATTCATGCCTGAGGAGGCGTCATGAGCACCACCATGTCCTCGACCGAGTCCGTCCGTGGCAACCGCTGGAGCCGTGGCAACCGCTGGAGCCGGGGCAACCGCTGGAGCCGGGGCAACCGCTGGAGCTGACGCCCTCCGTTCCAGGACGGGGGCAGCCGCGGGAACGGCGGCTGCCTCCGAGGGGTGAGATCGCTCTCAGCCATCCGCCCCGCGCTGTTAGCCTCGGCCGACGCCCACCCACCGAACAGACAGGGTCCCGTTGGCCGAGCCCCCGGCTCCCGTCGTGGAGCACCGCGAGCCCTCGGCCGTTCCCCCGGGACGGTCGCCCGGGGCGCCCGTCCTGCGACCCTGGGTCCCGGTGTGCGCGGCGGCCCTCATCGCGCTGGTCCTCGGGCTGCTCGTGCTGCCGCCGGCCGCGACGTCCGCCTCGCCCCTCGTCGTCCTGGTGCTGGTCGTCGCCTTCGCCGTCACCGAGTCGGTCAAGCTCGACCTCGAGGTTCGCCGTCAGACGTTCAGCCTGACGCCGATGGAGCTGGTCGTCGTCATCGGGCTGGTCGAGGTCGGCGGCCTCTGGACCGCTCTGGCGCGCGGCGCGGCCGTCGTCGCCGTCCTCCTCCGCCAGAACTACGCCCCGTACAAGACCGTCTTCAACGTCGCGCTCGCGGTCCTCGAGGTGACCGCGGCGGTGGCGGTCCTGCAGCTGTTCCCCGCCCCGGACCTGGCCTCGCCGCTGACCTGGGCCGCCCTGGTCGTGGCCGTCACGTTCGCCGACGTCGTCTCCGCCGCGTGCGTCGCCGCGATCATCACGCTGACCGACGGCCGGCCGGACCGGCGCTTCTGGATGGGCGCGCTGGTGCCGCAGTTCGTCCTCGGCCCGCTCAGCGTGGCCGCCGGCGTCGGGGCGGTCCTGCTGACCCGCGACAACGGCTGGGCCTGGCTGCTCATCCTCCCGATCCTCGCGGCCATGGTCGCGGTCTTCCGGCTGTCGGCCTCGGCCCTGCGCGAGCGGCGGACCGTGCAGCAGGTCTACGAGTTCGCCCGCCGGGTCGAGCAGGTCCGGCCGGACGCGGACGGGCCGCTGCAGATCGTCCTGGCGGTCCAGGAGCTGCTCAACGCCGACAAGGTGGCGCTGTGGCTGCCGCCCTACCTCGACGAGCCCCCACGGCTGGTCGTGGCCGGCGACGGCGGTGTCACCTGGTACGACGGGCCGGCCGACCCCGAGGACGTCCTGCGCCAGCGGGTGCTGACGCCCGGCTCCTCCGAGCCGGTCCTGGTCGCCGCCGGCCGGGCGACGCCGGCCGAGGGCGCCGCCCTGGCCCGCCGCGGTGCCGAGGAGGTCCTCGGGGCACCGGTGGCGACGGCGGCCGGCGAACCCGGCTACCTGGAGGTGTGCGACCGGCGCAGCGACGTCGTGTCGTTCACCGGCAGCGACCGCTCCGCGCTGGACTCGATGCTCACGCACGTCAACGCGGCCATCCGCCAGCAGCAGCTGCTGACGCAGATCCGCTACGACGCCGACCACGACCGGCTCACCGGGCTGCCCAACCGGCAGCGGCTGGCCGCCGAGATCGACCAGCTGCTCGGCGCCGACCCGGTCGGCGCGCGCGCCGGCCTCGTGCTCGCGGCGCTGGACAACCACACCGAGATCGTCGACACCCTCGGGCACGCCGCCGCCGACGAGCTGCTCCTCGTCACCGCCGGCCTGCTGCGCGAGCACGCGCCGCCGGACGCGCTCGTCGCCCGCATGGAGGGCGAGCAGTTCGCCGTCCTGCTGCCCGGGCTGTCGCTGCCCGCCACCGACCGCGCCGCCCGCCGGCTGCGCGAGGCGACCTCCACCCGGGCGCGCGTGGCCGGCCTGGACCTGGAGGTCACGCTCACCGTCGGCGTGGCCGCCGCGCCAGTCCACGGCACCGACTCGGGCACGCTGATGCAGCGGGCCGACGTCGCGCTGCTGGCGGCCGCCTCGGAGAGCGGCGGCGTGGCCAGCTACCACCAGGTGCTCGACCAGCAGAGCCTGCGGCGCCTGCAGCTGGGCACCGAGCTCGAGCAGGCCATGGCCGACGGCTCCATCAGCGTCGTCTTCCAGCCGATCATCGACGCGCGGACCTCCGACATCGTCTCGGTGGAGACCCTCGTCCGCTGGGCCCACCCGCGCTTCGGGGCGATCCCGCCGGACGACTTCATCCACCTCGCCGAGCAGATCGGCCGCATCGGCCCGCTGACCGACCACGTGCTGGACCTGGCGCTGGCGCGCTGCCGGCGGTGGCTGGACCAGGACATCGCCCTGTCGGTCGCGGTGAACCTCTCGGCGCGCTGCCTGACCGAGCCCGACCTCGTCGAGCGGGTCCAGCGGGCGCTGCGCCGCCACGGCGTCCCCGGGGAGCTGCTCATCCTCGAGCTCACCGAGGGCAGCGTCGTCGACGACTCCGTGCGCTCCAGCAACGTCCTGACCGACCTGCACGCCCTGGGCCTGCGGCTGTCGATGGACGACTTCGGCACCGGCTACTCGTCGCTGTCACAGCTGCGCCAGCTGCCGATCGACGAGGTCAAGATCGACAAGTCCTTCGTGCTGGGCATGTCCACCAGCCAGGGCGAGTCCTTCATCGCCCGCTCGATCATCGAGCTGGCGCACAACCTCGGCCTGCGCGTCGTGGCCGAGGGCGTCGAGGACGAGCTGACCCGCAAGCTGCTCACCGAGATGGGCTGCGACAAGCTCCAGGGCTTCCTGGTCAGCCGGCCGCTCGCCGACGAGGTGCTGGAGAAGTGGCTGCTCGCGCGCACCGGCGTCCGCTCGGCCGCGCCGGGTGCCCAGCACCGCCGGCTGTTCGTCCGCGCCTGAGGGAGGACCCCGCGTCCCCCGGCACTCGCGGGCTCGCGGTGGGCCCCTGCGGGGGAGCCGCGAGGGGGTCGGGTATAGTTCCTGACGGCTCGTAGAGCACGCCCCTTTAGCTCAGTCGGCAGAGCGTCTCCATGGTAAGGAGAAGGTCTACGGTTCGATTCCGTAAAGGGGCTCCGACCAGCCGGTCCAGTCGCGAGACCGGGCCGTGCGGTCATCCGGCGGTGTAGCTCAGCCTGGTAGAGCAAGCGGCTCATAATCGCTGTGTCACCGGTTCAAGTCCGGTCACCGCTACTCCAGACGGACCCCGGGCGACCGGGGTCCGTCGCCGTGTCGGCACCCGCCGCCACGGTCTCCCGGCCACACGGCCGGCCCGACAAGGCGAGGAGCCTCCATGGCAGCCACCGACGTCCGTCCGAAGATCACCCTGGCCTGCCAGGAGTGCAAGAGCCGGAACTACATCACGCGCAAGAACCGGCGCAACGACCCCGACCGGCTCGAGATCAAGAAGTACTGCCCCCGGGACCGCAAGCACACGGTCCACCGCGAGACCCGCTGACGCGGGTCCGCACGGAGCGAGGGAGGGCGGGAGTGGCGCTGGACGCAGGACTGGTCGGGCGCAGCTACCCGCCCTCCGCCGTCTACGAGGTCGGGCGGGCGAAGATCGCCGAGTTCGCCACCGCGGTCGGCGCGGCCGACCCGGTGCACACCGACCCCGAGGCCGCCCGGGCGCTGGGACACCCCGACGTCGTCGCGCCGCCCACCTTCGCCATCGTGGTGACCCTCGGCGCGGCCGACGTCGTGCTCGCCGACCCCGACGTCGCCCTCGACTACAGCCGCGTGGTCCACGGCGAGCAGCGCTTCACCCACCACCGGCCCATCCGCGCCGGGGACCGGCTGGTGAGCACGACCACCATCGAGACGGTCCGCAGCGTGGCCGGCAACGACCTGCTGACCACGCGGGTCGACGTCGCCACCGAGGACGGCGAGGCCGTCTGCACCGCCACCTCGATGCTCGTGGCCCGGGGGACGGCGTGAGCGCCCGCCTGCGGGCCGCCGACGTCGCCGTCGGCACCGAGCTGCCCGAGCAGACCCACCGTGTCACGCGCGCGGACCTCGTCCGCTACGCCGGCGCCTCCGGCGACCTCAACCCCATCCACTGGAGCTACCGGGTGGCCACCTCCGTGGGCCTGCCGGGCGTCATCGCCCACGGGATGCTCACGATGGGCCTGGCCGCCCGTGCGGTCACCGACTGGGCCGGCGACCCCGGCGCCGTCGTCGAGTACCAGGTGCGCTTCGGCCGCCCGGTCGTGGTCCCCGACGACGACACCGGCGCCGAGGTCACCGTCCGCGGGAAGGTCGGCGCCGTCCTCGACGGCGGCCGCGTGCGGGTGGACCTCACGGTCACCAGCGGCGGCGAGAAGGTGCTGTCGCTGGCCCGCGCCACCGTCGCACTGGCATGACCGCGCGGCGGACCCTCCCGGCCGCCGCCGCGGCGCTCCTCCTGCTCGCCGGCTGCGGCACCTCCTTCACCGAGACGCTGGCCGCGGAGGACACCCCGGCGGCCACCCCGTCGTCCGCACCGCCGGAGGACGGCGACGGGGACGGCGACGAGGACCCGAGCTGCCCGGCCGAGCGTGCCGAGCCCGACCCCGACCGGCCCGTCGTCGACCTGGACTTCCGGCTCTCCGACGACCGGCAGACCGTCACCGGCACCGAGACCGTCGTCTTCACGCCCGACGTGGCCACCGACGAGATGGTGTTCCGGCTCGTGCCCAACGGCCCCGGCGCCACCGAGCTGGGCAACCGGATCACCGTCGACGACGTCCGCGGCGACGACGTCGACCAGGGCGGCTACGAGGACGCCGGCGCCGAGGGCCCGGGCGGGCTCTACGTCCTGCAGCTCGACGGCGAGCTCGGGGCCGGCGAGTCGACCGAGGTGGAGCTGGACTTCACCGTCTCCCTCGGCGGCAGCGGGTTCGAGCGGCTCGGCACCGCCGAGGACGTGTCCTGGTGGGCCAGCGGCTTCCCGCTGCTGGCGTGGGAGCCCGGCGTCGGCTGGGCGCGCGACCCCTTCGTCGGCGTCCTCGGCGAGACCGCCAGCAGCCCCGTCGCCGACACCACGGTCACCGTCTCGGCGCCCGAGGACCTCACCGTGCTGATGACCGGCGCCCAGGACGAGCCCACCGAGCCCGACGACGGCCGGCGCACCTGGACCGCGCACGAGCCGGTCGCCCGCGACGTCAGCGTGGCCGCCGGGGAGTTCCGCACCGCCACGCTCACCTCGCCCGGCGGGGTCGAGATCACCACCGGGGTGCTGCCGGGGTCCGGCACCGGGCCCGGCGAGCTCGCCGACTGGGCCAGCGAGGACGTCACGGAGCTCGCCGACCGCTTCGGCGCCTTCCCCTACGCCACGCTCACCGTGCCGCTGCTGCCCGACGAGGGCGGCGGCATCGAGTACCCGAGCTCGATCCTGCTGGCCGGCGCCGACCGGTCCGTCCTCGAGCACGAGGTCGCGCACATGTGGTTCTACGGGATGGTCGGCGACTCGCAGTTCCGCGACCCGTGGCTGGACGAGGCGTTCGCCACCTACGCCGAGCGCGTCGACGGGCAGGTCTCGCAGGAGGCCCTCGACCGGGTGCTGGCCGGCCCGGGCGACGTCGGTGCGGCGATGGACGAGTTCGCCGACACCGGCGCCTACTTCGACGCCGTCTACGACAAGGGCGGTGCCGCGCTGGTCGCCGCCCGCGAGGCGGCCGGTCCCGCACCGTTCGACGCGGCGCTGCGCTGCTACGTGCAGGTCAACGCGTGGTCGATCGCCACGCCCGCGGACCTGGCGGCCGCCCTGGCCGACCTCCCGGCCGCCACCGACGTCCTGGTGGCGGCCGGCGCCCTCGACGAGGACGACCTGCCGGACTAGCCGAGGAGGCGCTGCAGGCGGCTGACGCCCTCCACCAGGTCGTCGTCGCCGAGGGCGTAGGACATCCGCACGTAGCCCGGCGTCCCGAACGCCTCACCGGGGACGACGGCGACCTCCGCCTCCTCGAGCAGCAGCTCGGCGAGCTCGGTGCTGGTCGACGCGGTGCGCCCGTTGATCGGCCGGCCGAGCAGGCCCTTGACCGACGGGTAGACGTAGAACGCCCCCTGCGGCTCCGGGCAGGTGACCCCGGGGATCTCGCGCAGCATCGACACGATGGTCGTCCGCCGCCGGTCGAACGCCGTGCGCATCTCGTCGACCGCCGACAGGTCGCCGGTCAGCGCGGCCACCGCGGCGGCCTGGGACACGTTGGCGACGTTGGAGGTGGCGTGCGACTGCAGGTTGGTCGCGGCCTTGACGACGTCGGCGGGGCCGGCGATCCAGCCGACCCGCCAGCCGGTCATCGCGTAGGTCTTGGCCACCCCGTTGACGACGACGCAGCGGTCGGCGAGCTCGGGCACCACCACCGGCATCGACGGTGCGGTGGCCCCGCCGTAGGTGAGGTGCTCGTAGATCTCGTCGGTGAGCACCCACAGGCCGGCCTCGAGCGCCCACCGGCCGATGGCCTCGACCTGCTCCGGCGGGTACACCGCGCCGGTCGGGTTGGACGGCGACACGAACAGCAGCACCTTGGTCCGCGGGGTGCGGGCCGCCTCGAGCTGCTCGACGGAGACGAGGTAGTCGCTGTCCTCGTCGGCGACCACGGGCACCGGGACGCCGCCGGCCAGCCGGATCGCCTCGGGGTAGGTGGTCCAGTAGGGGGCGGGCACGAGGACCTCGTCGCCCGGGTCGAGCACCGTGGCGAAGGCCTCGTACACGGCCTGCTTGCCGCCGTTGGTCACCAGCACCTGCGCCGGGGTGAGCGCCAGGCCCGAGTCGCGGGCGGTCTTGGCGACGATCGCCTCCTTGAGCACGGGCAGCCCGCCGGCCGGGGTGTACCGGTGCATCGCCGGCTGGCGGCAGGCCGCGACGGCCGCCTCGACGACGTAGTCCGGCGTCGGGAAGTCCGGTTCCCCGGCGCCGAAGCCGATGACCGGCTTGCCCGCGGCCTTGAGCGCCTTGGCCTTGGCGTCGACCGCGAGCGTCGCGGACTCGGCGATCGACCCGATGCGCCGCGAGACGCGGCGCGAGGCGGGGGAGGGGGCGGCGGACTCCGACGGGGAGACGGCGGTCATGCGCCCATCCTGCCGGAGGACGCCCCGGACGGGCCCGCCAGTTCCGGCCGCCTCCCCGCGCCGGCGCCGCACCGCGTGCCCGACCGACGTCGACGGCCGCCCGCACGCGCCGGACGGCTCGCCCGCACGAGCGGGCCGGCCGGAGCACGGTCACGGCCGGGTCCGGCCGTCCCGTACACTGGCAGACCTGGGGCGATCGACCCCCGCCACCGGCGTGCCCCGGAACCTCCCGGGTGCCGCGCGGGACCGGCGGGTCCGGCCGCCCCGGGGCGCTCGGGGCCACCGCACGCGTGGCACCGGTCCCGGGCACTAGGGGTGTAGCTCAACTGGCAGAGCAGCGGTCTCCAAAACCGCAGGCTGCAGGTTCAAGTCCTGTCACCCCTGCCCGTGCCGCCGGCCCGCGCCGGCGCGCAGCACGACCCGGCACCGACCGTGCACCGGCACCCCGGACACGGTCGCCGGCCGGGGAGCACGACACCAGACGGCCCGCCAGCAGCGGCCACCACCACGACGCGAGCGAGGCGCAGTGAGCGAGAAGCCGGGCCCGGGGGAGGACCCCCGCTCCGCCTCGGACGCCGAGCTGACCGACGAGCAGCTCGACCGCGAGGCCCCCGGCGTCGAGGACGCCGCCGAGCTCGAGGCCGCCGAGGACGAGGTCGCCGCGGAGGCCGAGGCCGACGAGGACAAGGTCGTCAGCACCCCGGCCCGCCGCCGGGGTGGCCGGATCACCGCCGGCGACGACGAGGACGACGAGGACGTCGCCCCGCGCACCCGCCGTGCCGCCCGCGAGCGCTCCGCCGGCAGCCGGCCCGCCGGCCGCGACGGCGCCGGCACCCGGTCGCGCGCCGCCGCGCAGCGGGCCCGGTCCGACGAGGTCCGCCGCCGCCGGAGCCTGCGCCGCTTCCTCCGCGAGGTCGTGGCCGAGCTGCGCAAGGTCATCTGGCCGGGCCGCCGTGAGCTCATCACCTACACGGCCGTGGTCATCATCTTCGTGGCGTTCATGGTGGCGCTCGTCGCGGGCCTCGACGTCCTCTTCGCGCAGGGCGTGCTCGCCGTCTTCGGCTGACCGCCCCCCTGCGCCTGAACGCCCCCGACAAGGAAGAGATCCCCGTGACCGACCCCCGCGAGCCCTTCGACACCGACAGCGACGTCCCGGCCATCGACCTCGACGACGAGCGCGCCGACGTCCGCGGCAGCGTCGACCTCGAGACCGGTGCCGGTCAGCCCGGCTCGGCCGAGGGCTCGATCGACACGACCGACCAGGACACCGCGACCGGCGTGGCCGACGTGACCCCGGTCGTGGAGAGCGGTGGCCGCGACAGCCTGGTCGGCGACCCCCTCGCCGCGCCCGCCCCCGACCACGACCCGATCGTGACCGAGGCGCTGGCCGAGGCCGAGGCGGAGGACGCCGACCCCCGGGAGACCCTCAAGCGCACGCTGCGCGCGCAGTTCGGCGACTGGTACGTCATCCACTCCTACGCGGGCTACGAGAACAAGGTGAAGACCAACCTCGAGTCCCGCATCCAGTCGCTGGACATGGAGGACTACATCTTCCAGATCGAGGTGCCCACCGAGGAGGTCACCGAGATCAAGAACGGCAAGCGCACCCAGGTCAACCGGAAGAAGCTGCCCGGCTACCTGCTCGTCCGGATGGACCTCAACGACGAGTCCTGGGGCGCGGTCCGCAACACCCCCGGCGTCACCGGTTTCGTCGGTGCCACCTCCCGGCCCTCGCCGCTGTCGATCGACGAGGTCGTGAACCTGCTCGTCCCCGACGCCCCGCCCCAGGCGGCCCGGGCGGCCGAGGCCGCCTCGCCGGCCGCGGCCGCGGCGCCGACGACGCTGGTCGACTTCGAGATCGGCGAGTCCGTCACCGTGATGGACGGCCCCTTCGCCACCCTCCCGGCGACCATCAACGAGATCAACGCCGAGCAGCAGAAGCTGCAGGTGCTGGTCTCCATCTTCGGCCGCGAGACGCCGGTCGAGCTCTCGTTCACGCAGGTCGCCAAGATCTGAACGAGGACCTCGTCGCCTCCCACCGCTCGTAGAGTGGGAGCGGGAACCTGCGACGCGGTCGTTCCATCCCGTCACGAAGAAGGAAGTCATGCCCCCCAGGAAGCGGTTGACCGCGGTCATCAAGCTCCAGATCAAGGCCGGTGCGGCCACCCCCGCGCCGCCCGTGGGTCCGGCGCTCGGCCAGCACGGCGTCAACATCATGGAGTTCTGCAAGGCGTACAACGCGGCGACCGAGTCGCAGCGCGGGGACGTCGTGCCCGTCGAGATCTCGGTGTTCGAGGACCGCTCGTTCACCTTCGTCACCAAGACGCCGCCGGCCGCGCGCATGCTGCTCAAGGCCGCCGGGGTCGAGAAGGGCTCGGGCGAGCCGCACAAGACCAAGGTCGCCACCGTCACCCGCGACCAGGTCCGTGAGATCGCGCAGACGAAGATGCCCGACCTCAACGCCAACTCGCTGGACGAGGCCGAGCGCATCATCGCCGGCACCGCCCGCTCGATGGGCATCACCGTCCAGGGCTGACGGAAGCCGCCGGCCACCGGCGGCGTCGCACCACCGGGCTCGTCCGAGCCCGGAGCAGCTGTGGGAGGGCCCCGCCAGGCCCGCACACCACGAGATCCCCGAGCGTTCCGCCCGGGGGAGAGGACACCACCATGGCGAAGCACGGCAAGAAGTACCGCGAGGCGGCGGCCAAGGTCGACCGCGAGAACCTCTACAGCCCGCTGCAGGCGGCGGGGCTGGCGAAGCAGACCTCGCCGACCACCTACGACGCGACCGTCGAGGTGGCCATCCGGCTCGGCGTCGACCCGCGCAAGGCCGACCAGATGGTCCGCGGCACGGTCAACCTGCCCCACGGCACCGGCAAGACCGCCCGCGTCATCGTCTTCGCGACCGGCGACAAGGCCGCCGAGGCCGAGGCCGCCGGGGCCGACGTCGTCGGCTCCGACGACCTGATCGAGCGCATCCAGGGCGGCTTCCTGGACTTCGACGCCGCGGTCGCGACCCCCGACCAGATGGCCAAGGTCGGTCGCGTCGCGCGCATCCTCGGGCCCCGCGGCCTGATGCCGAACCCGAAGACCGGCACGGTGACCCCCGACGTCACCAAGGCCGTCGGCGACATCAAGGGCGGCAAGGTCAACTTCCGCACCGACAAGCAGGCCAACCTGCACCTGGTGATCGGCAAGACCTCCTTCGACGAGACGCGGCTGGTCGAGAACTACGCCGCCGCGCTCGACGAGGTGCTGCGCGCCAAGCCGGCCGCCGCCAAGGGCCGGTACCTGCGGAAGGTCACCATCTCCACGACCATGGGCCCGGGCATCCCGGTCGACCCGAACCGCACCCGCAACCTCACGGTGGACGAGCCCACCGCCTGAGCGAGGACCCCCCTCGCCCCCCACCGCTCGCTGACGCTCGCGGCGGGACCCTGCGAGGGGGTCACCCCCAGAGGACGCCAGGAGGCCCCGCCGCGCAGCCGCGCGGCGGGGCCTCCGCCGTTCCCGGCACCGGCCGCCGCCTCCTCCGCGCGGTCGCGTATGCTCGTCGCTGTTCCCCCCACGACCGCTGGTCGTCGCACGTCCGCGTGCGATCGAAGGTCCCGGATCCCCGGGCGGCCCGCGCAGGAGGACGGTTCGATCGACGCGGCGCCTCGTGCCCGCCTCCCTCGCCCCGTGCGCCTGCGCCGGGGCGTTCCTCGTCTCCGGGCCCCGATCGCCCGTTCCCGTACGGCGCACGAGTGGTCGCCCGTCAGACGAGAGGAGGCCCATGCCCACGCAGGCGAAGGCCGCGGTGATCGACGAGATCACCGAGCGGTTCCAGAAGTCCAGCGCGGCCGTGCTCACCGAGTACCGCGGGCTGACCGTGACGCAGCTGACCCAGCTGCGTCGTTCCCTCGGTGCGGGCAGCAGCTACGCCGTCGTCAAGAACACCCTGACGAAGCGGGCGGCGGACACGGTCGGTCACTCCGACCTGGCCCCGCTGCTCAACGGCCCGACCGCGATCGCCTTCATCGAGGGCGACGTCGTCGAGGCCGCCAAGGCCATCCGTGACTTCGCGCGCGCCAACCCGCTGCTCGTCGTCAAGGGCGGCGTCGTCGAGGGCCGCACCGTCAGCCCCGCCGAGGTCACCGCCCTCGCCGACGTCGAGCCGCGCGAGGTGCTGCTGGCCAAGCTGGCCGGCGCGATGAAGGGCAACCTCACCAAGGCCGCCGGGCTGTTCCAGGCCCCGCTGTCCCAGGTCGCCCGCCTGGCCGCCGCGCTGCAGGAGAAGAAGCCCGCCGAGGGCGACGCTCCGGCCGCCGACACCGCGGACACCGCTGCTGCCGACACCCCCACGGCCGCCCCGGCCACCGACAACACTGAGACCGCGGACGCCGCGGCCAGCACCGACTGACCCCAGAAGGAGAGATCATGGCCAAGCTGTCCACCACGGAGCTGCTCGACGCGTTCAAGGAGATGACGCTGCTCGAGCTGTCCGACTTCGTGAAGCAGTTCGAGGAGACCTTCGAGGTCACCGCTGCCGCCCCCGTCGCCGTCGCGGCTGCCGCGCCGGCCGGTGGTGGCGACGGCGGCGCCCCCGCCGCCGAGGAGCAGGACGAGTTCGACGTCATCCTCGAGGCTGCCGGCGACAAGAAGATCCAGGTCATCAAGGAGGTGCGCGGCCTGACCTCGCTCGGCCTCAAGGAGGCCAAGGACCTGGTCGACGGCGCGCCGAAGCCGGTCCTGGAGAAGGTCGCCAAGGACGCCGCCGAGAAGGCCAAGGCCGCTCTCGAGGGCGCCGGCGCCACCGTCACCGTCAAGTGACCCCGTCCCCGGCCTGAGCCGGGGACCTGCACGACCCCGCATGCCACAGGGGCCGCTCTCCTCGCCGGAGGGCGGCCCCTGTCGCTTTCGAGTGACGTGACAGCGAACCGTGTCACGGTGGGCGGCGTGATCCACGTAACCTCCCGCGGGCGTCCTCGTTACCCATGAGTAGTCGGACCGGGCGCCCAGTGCGGCCGGCGACGGAGCCGGGGGACGAGGAGGTCGACAGTGGGCGTCGCGGTCCAGGTCGAGGGGCTGACCAAGTCCTTCGGCAGCCAGAACATCTGGAGCGACGTCACGCTGACCCTGCCGCCCGGCGAGATCTCCGTGCTGCTCGGCCCCTCGGGGACCGGCAAGTCCGTCTTCCTCAAGTCGCTGGTGGGGTTGCTCAAGCCCGAGCGCGGCTCGATCGTCATCGGCGACACCGACATCGTCCGGTGCGGCGAGCAGCGGCTCTACGAGGTCCGCAAGCTCTTCGGCGTCCTCTTCCAGGACGGCGCGCTCTTCGGCTCGATGGACCTCTTCGACAACATCGCCTTCCCGCTGCGCGAGCACACGAGGAAGGGTGAGTCCGAGGTCCGCCGCATCGTCCTCGAGAAGATGGAGATGGTCGGCCTGCAGGGCGCCGAGGGGAAGCTGCCCGGCGAGATCTCCGGCGGCATGCGCAAGCGCGCCGGCCTCGCCCGCGCGCTGGTGCTCGACCCCGAGATCATCCTGTTCGACGAGCCGGACTCCGGCCTGGACCCGGTCCGCGTCGCCTACCTCAACCAGCTGATCGTCGACCTCAACGCGCAGATCGACGCCACCTTCCTCATCGTCACCCACGACATCGGCACCGCCCGCACCGTGCCGGACAACCTCGGCCTGCTCTACCGCAGGCACCTGGCGATGTTCGGGCCGCGCGAGCAGCTGCTCACCTCCCAGGAGCCGGTCGTCCAGCAGTTCCTCAACGGCCGCCGCGAGGGCCCGATCGGCATGAGCGAGGAGAAGGACGTCGCGCAGGTCGAGGCCGAGATGGCCGCCCTGCAGGCGCGCGGCGGCGACCGGCACAACGGCGTCGGCCCCAAGGGCGCCGTCGGCGGCGACGCCGTCCCGCCGCAGCTGGACCCCTCGCCGGGCCTGCCCGAGCGGCGCGCCCAGCGCCGCCGGCAGGAGCGCGTGGCCCGCATGCTGCACGACGTCGACCCGGCCACCGCCGACGCCATCCGGGCCTCGCTCCCGGCGGACCTGCTCGCCCAGGCCGACGCCGGCGTGTTCGCCCCGACGGCGGGTGCGCACGGCCGCCACTGGGACACCCGGGCGATCGGTGCGGCGGCCGGTGGCGTCCTGCCCGGTCCGCGGGACGGCCGGTGACGGCGACCGGGCCGAAGGCGCCGGGCCTGCTCGACGGCAGGCTCTCCCCGGCCCGGCCGCTGCGGGCCAGCGGCACGCTCTTCGCCTTCGCGCTCGACACCTTCCGGGCCCTGCCCAAGCGGCCGTTCCAGCTGCGCGAGTTCGTCCAGCAGACCTGGTTCGTCGCCAGCGTGACCATCCTGCCGACGGCGCTGGTCGCCATCCCCTTCGGCGCGGTGATCGCCCTGCAGCTGGGCTCGCTGACCCGCCAGCTCGGCGCGCAGTCCTTCACCGGGTCGGCGTCGGTGCTCGCCGTGCTCCGGGAGGCCAGCCCGATCGTCACGGCGCTGCTCATCGCCGGCGCCGGTGGCTCGGCGATCTGCGCCGACCTCGGCGCCCGCAAGATCCGCGACGAGATCGACGCCATGGAGGTGCTCGGGATCAACCCGGTCCAGCGCCTCGTGGTCCCGCGGGTGCTGGCGGCGATGCTGGTGGCCACGCTGCTCAACGGGCTGGTCAGCGTCGTCGGCGTCGCGGGTGGCTACTTCTTCAACGTCGTCCTGCAGGGCGGCACCCCCGGCGCCTACCTGGCGTCGTTCGGCGCGCTGGCCCAGGTCGAGGACTTCTGGTCCGGGGAGGTCAAGGCCCTGGTGTTCGGGCTGATCGCCGGGATCGTCGCCTCCTACAAGGGCCTGCGGGCCGGCGGCGGTCCCAAGGGCGTCGGGGACGCGGTGAACCAGTCGGTGGTCATCACCTTCCTGCTGCTGTTCGCGGTCAACTTCGTGATGACGGCGATCTACTTCCAGCTCGTCCCGCCGAAGGGGCAGTGACCGGTGGCGCTGCTCTCCCCGGTCGACCGGGTCCGCGTCGGCGCGCGCCGCCTGGTCCGCCGCGTGTACGGCCGGCCGATGGACACCCTCGAGGACCTCGGCGACCAGCTGTCCTTCTACGGGCGCGCCCTGGCCTGGACGCCGCGCACGCTGCGCCGGTACAAGCGGGAGACCCTCCGGCTGCTCGCCGAGGTCACCTTCGGCACCGGTGCGCTGGCCGTCATCGGCGGCACCGTCGGCGTCATCGCGTTCCTGTCGTTCTTCACCGGCACCGAGGTCGGCCTGCAGGGCTACGCGGCCCTCGACCAGCTGGGCACGTCGGCGTTCACCGGCTTCCTCTCCGCGTACTTCAACACCCGCGAGATCGCGCCGCTGGTCGCCGGGCTGGCGCTGTCGGCCACCGTGGGCTGCGGCTTCACCGCGCAGATCGGCGCCATGCGGATCAACGAGGAGATCGACGCCCTCGAGGTCATGGGCGTGCCCTCGCTGCCGTTCCTCGTGACCACCCGCATCGTCGCCGGCTTCGTCGCGGTGGTGCCGCTGTACGTCATCGGCCTGCTGAGCAGCTACTTCGCCACCCGGACCATCGCCACCGAGGCCTACGCCCAGTCGGCCGGCACCTACGACCACTACTTCACCCTCTTCCTGCCGCCGCAGGACGTGCTGTGGTCCTTCGCCAAGGTGCTGGTCTTCGCCGTCGTGATCATCCTGAGCCACTGCTACTACGGCTACCGGGCCAGCGGCGGCCCCGCCGGGGTCGGCCTCGCCGTGGGCCGGGCGGTGCGCTTCTCGATCGTGGCGGTCATGGTCATCGACCTGTTCCTGTCACTGGCCATCTGGGGTTCGACGACGACCGTCCGGATCGCGGGGTGAGCGGGCGATGAGCGGGAACAGGGGCGCCGTCGTGCGCCGGCGGTTGCAGGGCGTGGCGTTCCTCGTCGTCCTGGTGCTGCTGCTCGGGCTGACGGTGGCGCTCTACACCAAGGCGTTCACCGACACCGCCCGCGTGCTGCTGCACGCCGACACGGTGGGCAACCAGCTCCAGGAGGCCTCCGACGTCAAGGTGCGCGGGGTCGTCGTCGGCGAGGTCCGTTCCGTCGAGGCCGGCGCCGACGGCGCCACCATCGAGCTCGGGATCCGGCCGCAGCACCTCGAGCAGATCCCGGCCGACGTCACCGCGCGGCTGCTGCCCAAGACGCTGTTCGGCGAGCGGTACGTGTCGCTGGTCGTGCCCGACCGCCCCTCGGGGGAGCGGCTGGCCGACGGCGACGAGATCGGGCAGGACCGCACGGAGAACGCCGTCGAGCTCCAGCGGGTGATCGACGACCTGCTGCCGCTGCTGCGTGCCGTCGAGCCGCAGGATCTCAGCTACACCCTCGGCGCGGTGGCCTCGGCGCTGCGCGGCCGCGGGGACCGGCTGGGGGAGAACCTGGCCTCGATCGGGGACTACGTGGGCGAGCTCAACACCGTGCTGCCCGACCTGCAGGCCGACATCAGCGGGCTGGCCGACGTCGCCGACACCTACACCTCCGCCGCCGACGACCTGCTGGCCGTCCTCGACGACCTGTCGGTGACCTCGCAGACGCTGGTCGACCAGTCCGAGCAGCTGCGCCGCACCTTCACCGTCGTCGGCGGCTCGGCCACCACCGCGGCCGGCTTCCTGGAGACCAACGAGCGCTCCCTCATCTCGCTGGCCGCCACCTCCCGGCCGGTGCTCGGGCTGTTCGCCGAGTACTCGCCGCAGTACCCGTGCCTGCTCGACGGGCTGGCCCGGTTCAAGCCGATGATCACCGAGGCCTTCGGCGGCGACGGCGACCCCGCCCTGAACCTGGACATCACCGTGACGCTGCCGCCCCGCAACCCCTACCAGCCCGGCGACCAGCCGGCCTACCTCGACCGGTCCGGGCCGGACTGCCAGGGCCTCGACGACATCGACGCGATCATCGCCGCGGCCGACCGCGGCGAGTACTACTGCCCGGTCCCGCCCGAGGACGGCGTCGACTCGGTGGACAACCCGCTCAGCGGCAACCCCAACTGCCTCGGCGGCCGGAGCCCCGACGACGTCCCGGCCGGTGCCGGCGAGCCCAACGCGACCGTGACGGCATCGGCAGGCACCTCCCTGCCGACCGGCCTGGCCGGCTCCACCGCGGAGCTGGACCTCGTGCGCAGCATCCTCGGCTACCAGACCGGCGTGGCGCCCGGCGAGGTGTCCGACCTGGCCGCCTCGACGATGGCGCCGCTGCTGCGCGGGACCCAGGTGGCGCTCCGATGAGCGAGCACCGCAGCGAGCGCCGGCGGGCGAGGAGCGGAGCGATCGGCCGCGGAGCGGGGAGGGCGTCGTGAGGGGGCTCGCCGCGCCGCTGACCAAGCTGGCCGTCTTCGCGCTGGTGACCGTGCTGGCCAGCTACGTCCTGGTCAGCACCATCACCAACGCCGGGTACGGCGAGTCGCTGGCGTACCGGGCGCAGTTCACCGACGTCGCCGGCCTGGTCGAGGGCGACGAGGTGCGCATCGCCGGCGTCCGGGTGGGTCAGGTGACGGGGATCGGCCTGTCGGAGCAGACCGACCGGCCGGTGGCCGAGGTGGCCCTCGAGGTCGACGCCGACGTCGCGCTGCCCACCTCGGTGCAGGCGACCATCCGCTACCGCAACCTCGTGGGCCAGCGCTACGTCGCGCTCACCGAGGGGGAGGGGTCGGCCGGGCGCACGCTGGACGCCGGCGCCACCATCCCGCTGGCCCAGACGCGGCCCGCGCTGGACCTCACCACGCTCTTCGGCGGGTTCCGGCCGCTGTTCCAGGCCCTCTCGCCGCAGGACGTCAACCGGCTGTCCTTCGAGATCATCCAGGTGTTCCAGGGCGAGGGCGGCACGGTGGAGAGCCTGCTGGGCCACGTCGGCTCGCTGACCTCCGCGCTGGCCGACAAGGACGCCGTCATCGGCAGCGTCATCGACAACCTGACCTCGGTGATGGGCACGGTCGCCGCCCGCGACGAGCAGCTGTCGTCGCTGGTCGTCTCCCTGCAGCAGTTCGTCAGCGGGCTGACCGAGGACCGCGACGCCGTCTTCGACGCCCTGCAGACCATCGACGGCCTGGCGGTGACCACCGCCGGGTTCCTCGAGGACGCCCGCGCCCCGCTGGCGGCCGACATCGAGGGCCTCGGTGCCCTGGCCGGCAACCTCGCCGACACCGGCGACGTCGTGGAGGACTTCCTGCAGCTCGCCCCGACCAAGATCGACCTGATCACCCGGACCGCCGTCAACGGCAGCTGGTTCAACTTCTACCTGTGCGGGGCGTCGGGCTCGGTGACCCTGCCCGGCGCGAGCGAGCCGAGCACCATCCCGGCCGGCGGGCTCGGCTCCGGCGCGAGGGGGTGCTGATGGCCCGCCGTCCGGCCAAGCCCTTCCGCGACCGCAACCCGGTCGTCATCGGGGCGGTCAGCCTCTCCGTCATCGCGCTCCTGGTGTTCCTGGCGTTCAACGCGCAGTCGCTGCCGGTCATCGGCGGGGGCACCGTCTACCGCGCCCAGTTCTCCGAGGCCGCCGGGCTCCGGCCCGACGACCCGGTGCGCGTGGCCGGCGTCAAGGTCGGCCAGGTCGAGAGCCTGGCCCTCGAGGACGGCGCGGTCACCGTGGAGTTCCGCGTCCGCGACGCCTTCGTCGGCGACCGGTCCGAGGCGGCCATCAAGATCGAGACGGTGCTCGGCGCCAAGTACCTCGCGCTCGTCCCGCGCGGCACCTCCCCGCTGGACCCCGGGCAGCGCATCCCGCTGCAGCGGACCGCCTCGCCCTACGACGTCGTCGAGGCCTTCGCCGACCTCTCGACGACGGTCGACGACATCGACACCGCCCAGCTGGCGAGCTCCTTCGAGGTGCTGTCGCAGACCTTCGCCGAGACCCCCGACGAGGTCCGCACGTCCCTCGACGGGCTGGCCCGGCTCTCGGACACGATCGCCTCGCGCGACGCGCAGCTGCAGCAGCTGCTGTCGGCCACGCGGGACGTGACCCGGGTCCTCGCCGACCGCAACGGCGAGTTCACCCAGCTGATCCTGGACTCCAACACGCTGCTCACCGAGGTGCAGGAGCGGCGGGCGCTCATCGACTCGATCCTGACCGACACCCAGACCCTGGCGCAGCAGCTGTCGGGCCTGGTCGCGGACAACCGCGAGGCCCTCACCCCGGCACTGCAGCAGCTGGCGACCGTCACCGACATCCTGTCGCGCAACCGCGAGGCCCTCGGGCAGACCGTCGCCGACCTGGCGCCCTTCGTCCGGGTCTTCACCAACACCCTGGGCAACGGCCGCTGGTTCGACAGCTTCGTGGAGAACCTGCTGCCCGGCGCCGTCGGGTCGGTCCTCTGCGGGGGAGCCGCCCAGCTGCCCGGCGGTCCCGTCTCCTGCGAGGAGGGGCAGTGAGCGCGACCCTGCAGCGCGGCGTGGCGCTGGCCGCCGCGCTGGTCCTGGTGGGCGCGGTCGGCTGGACGGTCCTGCGCCCGGCCGGGCAGATGCGCGTGACCGCGTACTTCGACCAGGCCGTCGGCGTCTACGAGGGCGGCGACGTGCGCGTCCTCGGCATCGACGTCGGCGAGATCACCGGCGTCGTCCCGACGGGCGACCGGGTGCGCGTGGACATGCTGGTGGACGAGGACTACGACATCCCGGCCGACGCCGACGCCGTCATCCTCGCGCCGTCGCTGGTCAGCGACCGCTACGTGCAGTTCTCCCCGGTCTACGACGGCGGCCCGACGATGGAGGACGGCGCGGAGCTGGACCTCTCCCGCACCGCGACGCCGGTCGAGCTCGACGCCGTCTACGGCGCCCTCGACGAGCTCTCCACCGCGCTGGGCCCGACCGGCGCCAACGAGAACGGCGCGCTGTCGGACCTGCTGGCCACCGGCGCGGCCAACCTCGAGGGCAACGGCGACGCCCTCGACCAGACCCTGACCGGCTTCTCGCAGGCGGTGCAGACCCTGTCGGAGAACCGCGACGACCTGTTCGGCTCGGTGGAGAACCTGCAGTCCTTCACCTCGGCGCTGGCCACCGTCGACACCCAGGTCGGGCAGTTCAACGACAACCTGGCCGCGGTCGCCGAGCAGCTCGAGGGGGAGCGCGAGGACCTCGCCGCCGCCGTCCGGCTGCTGTCCTCGGCGCTCGCCGAGATCGCCACCTTCGTGCAGACCAACACCACGCTGCTGACCACCAACGTCGACCGGCTGGCCGACGTCACCCTCACCCTGGTCCAGCAGCGCCAGGCGCTGGCCGAGGTGCTCGACGTCGCGCCCGCGGCGCTGGGCAACGTCGCGCACGCCTACAACCCCGACTACGGCACGCTCGACACCCGTGACAACTCGCTGGGGTCGACCAACCCGGAGGTCATGGTCTGCCAGCTGCTGGCCCAGGCCGGCCGGCTGCAGGTCGCCGGGGTGGGCCTCCCCGACCTGACCGCCTTCCTGCAGCTGCCGCCGACCGAGCAGGTCTGCGTGCGGCTGCTGTCCGGGGACCCCGGCAACGACGGCCAGCTCGACGACCTCAACGGCAACGGCGTCCCCGACCTGCAGGAGCTGCTCGGCACCCTGTTCGGCCGCGGCACGACCCCGCAGGCCGGCGGCACCCCGCTGATCGGCCTGCCGCCGCTCCCGGGGACCCGGCGGTGACCGGGCTGGGCCGGCGGGTGGCCGCGCTGGGCGCCGGCGTGCTGCTGCTGTCCGGGTGCGGCTTCCGCGGCGCGTACTCCCTCGACCTGCCCGGCGGCGCGGACGTCGGCGACGACCCCTACACGGTGCGGATCCAGTTCCTCGACGTCCTCGACCTCGTCCCGCAGGCCGGTGTCCGGGTGGCCGACGTGCCGGTCGGCCGGGTGGAGGACGTCTCCCTCGGCGCCGACTGGACCGCCGTGGTCACCGTCGAGGTCGACGGGGACGTCGACCTCCCGGCCAACGCGGTGGCGATGATCCAGCAGTCCTCGCTGCTGGGGGAGAAGTACGTCGAGCTGGCCGCGCCGGGCTCCGAGGAGCCCACCGGGGAGCTCGGCGACGGCGCGCTCATCCCGCTGGAGCGCACCAACCGCAACGTCGAGGTCGAGGAGCTGCTCGGCGCGCTCTCGCTGGTCCTCAACGGCGGCGGGCTGGCCCAGCTGCAGACCATCAGCCGGGAGCTCGGCAACGCCCTCGAGGGCCGGGAGGACGCCGTCCGCGCCACCCTCACCCAGCTCGACACCTTCATCGCCGGTCTCGACCAGCAGCGCGAGGAGATTGGCCGCGCGCTCGACAGCGTCGACGCGCTGGCCGGGTCGCTGGCCGCCCGCACCGGGACGATCGAGACGGCGCTGGACACCATCGGCCCCGGGCTCGACGTCGTCACCGAGCAGCGGGACCTGCTCGTCTCGATGCTCGACAGCCTGGCGCGCCTGGGCGACGTGGGGACCCGGGTGATCCAGCAGGCCGGCGCGGACACCGTCGCCGACCTGCAGCTGCTCCAGCCGATCCTGACCCAGCTGGCCGCCGCGGGCCCGGACCTCGCCGAGTCCCTGGACCTGCTGCTGACCTATCCGTTCCCGGCCAGCTCGCTGTCGGCCCTGCAGTACCGGCCCGACGCGCGCACCGGCGGCTACGGCCTGTTCACGAACATGACCGCCGACCTCGGGCTCGACCTGCGCGAGCTGCTGTGCCGCTACGTCGTCGACCCGGTCACCGGCGGCCTGGAGACCCTCGAGCCGCAGGACCTCGGAGGCGCGGAGTGCGGCACCGCGGGCACCCCGCCGGCCGGCACCGGGGGCACCGGCCCGTCGCCGGCCCCGACGCCCGTGCCGGGCCTCGGCGGCCTGGCGGGCACCGTGCTGGGCGGCCCGGCCGGCAGCACCCCGGCCGGCCTGCCCGGGCTGCCCGCCGTCCCGACCGGAGGCACGCCGTGATCACCCGCAGGATCAAGCTGCAGCTGCTCGCCTTCGTCTCGGTGGCGCTGCTGGGCATCTCCTACGTCGGCTTCAACCACGTCGGCCTCGACCGGCTGCTCCTCGGCAGCGGGTTCGACGTCGCCGCCGACTTCCGTGACTCCGGCGGCATCTTCGTCAACGCCGAGGTCACCTACCGCGGCGTGGCGGTGGGCCGGGTCAGCGACATGCGGCTCACCGACGACGGCGTCCGGGTGACGATGACCATCGACCCCGACGCCGCCCCGATCCCGGCCGACACCGACGCCGTCGTGGCCAACCGCAGCGCCGTGGGCGAGCAGTACGTCGACCTGCGCCCCGCTTCCGCCGACGGGCCGTTCCTGGCCGAGGGCGCGGTGATCCCGCAGTCGCGCACGGCGATCCCCATCCCCGTCGAGCAGCTGCTGCTCGACGTCGACGGCCTGGTCACCTCCCTGGACGCCGAGGACCTGCGGATCGTCGTCGACGAGCTCGGCCGCGCCTTCGCCGGCGCCGGCGACGACCTCGCCCGCCTCCTCGACAACGGCGACCTGCTGCTGGCCCGCGCCGAGCAGTCGCTGCCCCAGACGCTGCGGCTGATCACCGACGGGCGGACGGTGCTGCAGACGCAGGCCGAGAGCCGCTCGGCGATCGAGCAGTGGGCCGGCGACCTGCGCGCGGTCAGCGACACGCTGGTCGAGATCGACCCCGACCTGCGCGGCCTGGTGGTCAACGCCCCCGACGCCGGCGCGGCGCTGCAGGACCTGGTCGACAACGCCGGGCCGGGCCTGGGCTCGCTGGTGCGCAACCTCGACGTCCTCAACGGCGTCACGATCCCGCGCCTGGACGGCGTCGAGCAGTTGCTCGTCACCTATCCCGACGTCGTCAGCGGTGGCTTCAGCGTCGTCCGCAACGACGGCGGCACGCTGCGGGCGCACTTCGGGTTGGTCCTCAACGCCGACGACCCCCGCGCCTGCACCAGCGGCTACGTCTCGACGGGCCGGACGCCCACCCCCGGGGCGGTGGCCTCCGTCGACGTCGACTCCGTCGGCTGCGACGTCGTCGGCGGCGCCGACCCCATCCCGGGCGACGGCGTGGACGAGAGCGGCTCCAACATCCGCGGCGCGCAGAACATCGGCGGCGACGGCGGCGTCGGGTCCCCGGGGCCGCAGGGCCAGGCCGGCGCCCTCGCCCCGGTGGCCACGGTGGTCGACGACGTCCTCGGCGGACTGCTCGGTGGCGTCCCCTTCGCGCGGACGACGGGCTGAGTCGGGCATGCTCGTCACGCGCAGTGGCCGACCCGCCACACCAAGAGAGGAGGACCCGGTGACGCACGCCGGTCCGGACACCGACACGGTCGCCGACGGGACCGCCCGCCCGTCCGCCGCCGGGTCCCCCGCGGACCCGGCCCCCGAGGAGAAAGCGCAGGGGCGCCGGTCCCGCCGCGTGGAGCCGTCGGCCCTCGGGGCCGGGACCGCCGGCGACGAGGAGCCCGCGCCGCGCGCCCGCCGCCGGCCGTCGGTCCCGCTGGTGCCCGTGCTCGCCGGACTCCTCGTGCTGCTGCTCGCCGCGGCCACCTGGCTGGCGCTGCCGTGGTTCCGCGGCGACGCCGGGTCCCCGGTGCGCACCGACTCCTACGTCGAGGTCCTGCAGGCGGCCCGCTCGGGGATCGTCGACCTGACCTCCTTCGACGCGCTCACCATCGACGACGACATCGAGCAGGTCCGCCGCGTGGCCACCGGTGACCTGCGCGACGAGTCGCTGGCGCAGCTGCAGGACCGGCGGCAGGAACTGGTCGACGCCCAGGCGGTCGTGCAGACCGAGGTCGTGGGTGCCGGCGTCGTCAGCGCCGGCGAGGACACCGGCACCGTGCTGCTGGTCATCCAGTCCACGCAGCAGAGCACCGCCGCCCCGCAGGCCCAGGTGCTGCGCTACCGCATCCAGGTCGAGCTGGTGCGCCAGGACGGCCGCTGGCTGCTGTCCGGGATCTCGGGGAGGTGACCGGCGTGAGCGAGAACCCGGGGGAGCGCCCCCGCCCGACGCCGCGGCCGCGCGCCGAGCGGCCCCGTCCGTCCCCGCGGCCCCGGGTGGCCGGCAGCCGCCGCGACCGCGAGGAGCCCCGTCCCGGGGCGACGCCGCAGGCGGGGGTGGCGACGGCGGGGGTGACCACGGCGGGGGTGGCGACGGCGGGGGTGACGACGGCGGGGGTGGCGACGGCGGCGGACCCCGCTCCCGAGGCGACCGCGGCCGCGCCGCGCCGGACCCGGCCGGCACGCACCCGCCCGGCCACCGGAGCCGTGTCCGCCCGTGGCCGGCGGCGGCTGTCGCTCGTCGCGGTCCTCGCGGCGCTCTGCCTCCTCGCCGCCGGCGCCGTCGCCTTCCTGACCTGGCAGCGGCTGCACCCCACGCACGTCTCGCCGGAGGTGTTCGCCGCGGCGCGCGACGACGTGCAGGCCCTCTACGCCTACGACTACCAGGACTCCGAGGGCAGCGTGCAGCGCAAGCTCGACGTCCTGACCGGCGACCTGCGGGACCAGTACGAGACCGACCTGTCCCAGGGCGGGATCATCGACACCTACGAGCAGGTCTCGGCCACCACGCGCTACGAGGTGCTCGACATCGGCCTGCAGCAGGTGTCCGACGACCAGGACACCGCCACCGTCGTCGTCTTCGGCCAGTACGTCGTCCAGTCGGTGACCAGCGGGACGCAGACCGCCCCCGAGGGCTCGGAGTGCACGGTCACGCCGGAGGGCGCGCAGTCGTGCACCCAGACCGTGCAGGTGCAGCTGACCCGCGTCGACGGCGACTGGAAGATCAGCGACCTCACCCTGCTGACGACCAGCTAGCCGGGCCGGCCGCACCGGGCGATCGCGGCGTGGCGGCGACAACGGGGCACCCGGACTGGCATCATCGTCGCGCGGAATGCCGCCCGTCGTGTCGGCGCCGTCCTTCCCGGGGGCGTGGTGTGGGTTGCCACTCACCCCCGACGTGGACAGCGCTCGCGAGCAGGGGTAGGGTTCTCTGTTGCGCTGCCCCCTGACTGCCTGCCCGCCGAGACGGGTCACCTGGGGTGCCCGGGATACCCCGGCACCCCGGCGACGACACCGCCGACCCGGCGGGCCGGACGCCGCGGACAGCCCCGCCGATACCGACGACGACCCAGGACGACCCGCACCCACCGCCCGCACGTCGTGAGGTCCTTGGAAGGACGCATCTTGGCAGGCTCTCGCCCCACCAGCATCTCCCCCAGCACCACCGAGTCCGGCGGCTTCGGCCAGCAGAACCAGACTCCCCAGGCCGGCCCCCGCACCGGAGAGGCCGACCAGCAGAAGATCCCCGGGGCTCCGCTCCGGGTCTCGTTCGCGAAGATCTCCGAGCCCCTCGAGGTGCCGGACCTGCTCGCCCTGCAGACCGCGTCCTTCGACTGGCTGGTCGGCAGCCCCGAGTGGCGCGCCACCCTCTCGCCCGAGGAGCAGGCCTCTGCCGTCGGCGGCCTGGCCGAGATCCTCGAGGAGATCTCCCCGATCGAGGACTTCAGCGGCTCGATGTCGCTGTCCTTCTCCAACCCGCGCTTCGAGGACGTCAAGGCGTCCCTCGAGGAGTGCAAGGACAAGGACATGACCTACGCGGCCCCGCTGTTCGTCACCGCCGAGTTCATGAACAACACCACCGGCGAGATCAAGAGCCAGACGGTGTTCATGGGCGACTTCCCGATCATGACGAACAAGGGCACGTTCGTCATCAACGGCACCGAGCGCGTCGTGGTCTCGCAGCTGGTCCGCAGCCCCGGCGTCTACTTCGACAAGACCCTGGACAAGACCTCCGACAAGGACGTCTTCAGCGCCAAGGTGATCCCCAGCCGTGGTGCGTGGCTGGAGTTCGACGTCGACAAGCGCGACACCGTCGGCGTCCGGATCGACCGCAAGCGCCGCCAGCCGGTCACCGTGCTGCTCAAGGCGCTGGGCTGGACCGAGGACCGCATCCGCGAGCACTTCCAGTGGTCGCCCACCGTCCTCGCCACCCTGGAGAAGGACCACATCGCCGGGCAGGACGAGGCGCTGCTCGACATCTACCGCAAGCTGCGGCCGGGCGAGCCGCCGACGCGGGAGAGCGCCCAGGCGCTGCTGGAGAACCTCTTCTTCAACCCGAAGCGCTACGACCTCGCCAAGGTCGGCCGCTACAAGGTCAACAAGAAGCTCGGCGTCGAGGTGCCCCAGCCGACCTCCACGCTGACCGAGGACGACATCGTCGCCACCATCGAGTACGTCGTGCGGCTGCACGCCGGCGAGCCCGACCACGGCGTCGACGACATCGACCACTTCGGCAACCGCCGCCTGCGCACCGTCGGCGAGCTGATCCAGAACCAGATCCGGGTCGGCCTCTCCCGCATGGAGCGCGTCGTCCGCGAGCGGATGACGACCCAGGACGTCGAGGCGATCACGCCGCAGACCCTGATCAACATCCGGCCGGTCGTCGCCTCCATCAAGGAGTTCTTCGGCACCAGCCAGCTCTCGCAGTTCATGGACCAGACCAACCCGCTCGCGGGCCTGACCCACAAGCGCCGCCTGTCGGCGCTGGGCCCGGGTGGTCTGTCCCGGGAGCGGGCCGGCATGGAGGTCCGCGACGTGCACCCCAGCCACTACGGCCGGATGTGCCCGATCGAGACGCCGGAAGGCCCGAACATCGGCCTGATCGGTTCGCTGTCGGCCTACGGGCGGGTCAACGCCTTCGGCTTCATCGAGACCCCCTACCGGCGGGTCGAGAACGGCACGGTCACCGACCAGATCGACTACCTGACCGCCGACGAGGAGGACCGCTTCGTCGTCGCCCAGGCCAACTCGCCGCTGGACGCGCAGGGCCGGTTCGCCGAGGACCGCGTCCTGGTCCGCACCAAGGGCGGTGAGGTCGACTACCTCGCTCCCGAGAACGTCGACTACATGGACGTCTCGCCGCGGCAGATGACCTCGGTCGCGACGGCGATGATCCCGTTCCTCGAGCACGACGACGCCAACCGCGCGCTCATGGGCGCGAACATGCAGCGCCAGGCCGTCCCGCTGCTGCGCAGCGAGGCGCCGCTGGTCGGCACCGGCATGGAGCTGCGGGCCGCCGTCGACGCCGGCGACGTCGTCGTGGCGGAGAAGGCCGGTGTGGTCGAGGACTCCACCGCCGACTACGTCACCGTCATGGCCGACGACGGCACGCGGCAGACCTACCGGCTGCTGAAGTTCCGCCGCTCGAACCAGGGCACCTCGATCAACCAGACCCCCGTCGTCGACGAGGGCCAGCGGGTCGAGGTCGGCCAGGTCATCGCTGACGGGCCGTGCACCGACCAGGGTGAGATGGCGCTGGGCAAGAACCTGCTCGTCGCCTTCATGCCGTGGGAGGGCCACAACTACGAGGACGCGATCATCCTGTCGCAGCGCCTCGTGCAGGACGACGTCCTGTCCTCGATCCACATCGAGGAGTTCGAGGTCGACGCCCGCGACACCAAGCTCGGCGCCGAGGAGATCACCCGGGACATCCCGAACGTCTCCGAGGAGGTCCTCGCCGACCTCGACGAGCGCGGCATCATCCGCATCGGTGCCGAGGTCGTCCCCGGCGACATCCTCGTCGGCAAGGTCACGCCCAAGGGCGAGACCGAGCTGACCCCCGAGGAGCGGCTGCTGCGGGCGATCTTCGGTGAGAAGGCCCGCGAGGTCCGCGACACCAGCCTCAAGGTCAAGCACGGTGAGTCCGGGAAGGTCATCGGCGTCCGCGTCTTCTCGCGCGAGGACGGCGACGAGCTGCCTGCCGGCGTCAACGAGCTGATCCGGGTCTACGTCGCCCAGATGCGCAAGATCTCCGACGGCGACAAGCTCGCCGGGCGCCACGGCAACAAGGGCGTCATCGCGAAGATCCTGCCGCAGGAGGACATGCCGTTCCTCGAGGACGGCACCCCGGTGGACATCGTCCTCAACCCGCTCGGCGTCCCCGGCCGGATGAACGTCGGCCAGGTCCTGGAGACCCACCTCGGGTGGATCGCCAAGTCCGGCTGGCAGGTCGAGGGCACCCCGGAGTGGGCGGCCAACCTGCCCGAGCCGGCGCGCCAGGCGCAGCCGGGCACCCGGACCGCGACGCCGGTGTTCGACGGCGCCCGCGAGGAGGAGATCATCGGCCTGCTCGGCTCGACGATCCCCAACCGCGACGGCAACCGGATGGTGCAGGAGACCGGCAAGGCGCGGCTGTTCGACGGCCGCTCCGGGGAGCCCTTCCCCGAGGCGATCTCGGTCGGCTACGTCTACATCCTGAAGCTGCTGCACCTGGTCGACGACAAGATCCACGCCCGGTCGACCGGCCCGTACTCGATGATCACGCAGCAGCCGCTGGGTGGTAAGGCGCAGTTCGGTGGCCAGCGCTTCGGTGAGATGGAGTGCTGGGCGATGCAGGCCTACGGCGCGGCCTACGCGCTGCAGGAGCTGCTGACCATCAAGTCCGACGACATCCTCGGCCGCGTCAAGGTCTACGAGGCCATCGTCAAGGGCGAGAACATCCCCGAGCCGGGCATCCCCGAGTCGTTCAAGGTGTTGCTCAAGGAGCTGCAGTCGCTCTGCCTCAACGTCGAGGTGCTGTCCGGCGACGGGCAGGCGATCGAGCTGCGCGACACCGACGACGAGGTGTTCCGGGCCGCGGAGGAGCTGGGCATCGACCTGTCCCGCCGCGAGCCCTCCAGCGTCGAGGACGTGTGATCGGCCGCCGGCCGGCCCCGTGCAGCGGGGCCGGCCGGCGCCCCCTCCGACAACAGCTAGAAGTGCAGTAAACGAGCCCCGGGAAAGGGGTCCACTCAGTGCTCGACGTCAACTTCTTCGACGAGCTCCGCATCGGTCTGGCCACCGGCGACGACATCCGTCAGTGGTCGCACGGTGAGGTGAAGAAGCCCGAGACCATCAACTACCGCACGCTCCGTCCGGAGAAGGACGGTCTCTTCTGCGAGAAGATCTTCGGTCCCACCCGGGACTGGGAGTGCTACTGCGGCAAGTACAAGCGCGTCCGCTTCAAGGGCATCATCTGCGAGCGCTGCGGCGTCGAGGTGACCCGGGCCAAGGTCCGCCGCGAGCGGATGGGCCACATCGAGCTGGCCGCGCCGGTCACCCACATCTGGTTCTTCAAGGGCGTGCCCTCGCGCCTGGGCTACCTGCTCGACCTGGCGCCCAAGGACCTCGAGAAGATCATCTACTTCGCCGCCTACCTGATCACCTCGGTCGACGACGAGGCGCGCCACCGCGACCTCCCGACCATCGAGGCCGAGATCAGCGCGGAGAAGCACAACCTCGAGAGCCGGCGCGACGCCGACGTCGAGGCCCGCCAGCAGAAGCTCGAGGCCGACTTGGCCGAGCTCGAGGCGGAGGGCGCCAAGTCCGACGTCCGCCGCAAGGTGCGCGAGGGCGGCGAGCGCGAGATGCGCCAGCTGCGCGACCGCGCCCAGCGGGAGATCGACCGCCTCGAGGAGGTGCTCGACACCTTCCGCAAGCTCGAGGTCAAGCAGCTCATCGCCGACGAGGGCCTCTACCGGGAGCTGCGCGACCGCTTCGGTGAGTTCTTCGAGGGCGGCATGGGTGCCGCGGCCCTGCAGAAGCTGCTGGCCGACTTCGACCTCGACGCCGAGGCCGCCTCGCTGCGCGACACCATCCGCAACGGCAAGGGCCAGCGCAAGCTGCGGGCCCTCAAGCGGCTCAAGGTCGTCGCGGCGTTCCAGCAGACCCGCAACTCGCCCATGGGCATGGTGCTGGACTGCGTCCCGGTCATCCCGCCGGACCTGCGCCCGATGGTGCAGCTCGACGGTGGCCGCTTCGCCACCAGCGACATGAACGACCTGTACCGCCGCGTGATCAACCGGAACAACCGGCTCAAGCGGCTGCTCGACCTCGGCGCGCCCGAGATCATCGTGAACAACGAGAAGCGGATGCTCCAGGAGTCCGTGGACGCGCTGTTCGACAACGGCCGCCGCGGCCGTCCGGTCACCGGCCCGGGCAACCGTCCGCTGAAGTCCCTGAGCGACCTGCTCAAGGGCAAGCAGGGCCGGTTCCGCCAGAACCTGCTCGGCAAGCGCGTCGACTACTCCGGCCGTTCGGTCATCGTCGTCGGCCCGCAGCTCAAGCTGCACCAGTGCGGCCTGCCCAAGCAGATGGCGCTGGAGCTGTTCAAGCCCTTCGTCATGAAGCGGCTGGTCGACCTCAACCACGCGCAGAACATCAAGAGCGCCAAGCGCATGGTCGAGCGCGCCCGTCCCGTGGTCTGGGACGTGCTCGAGGAGGTCATCACCGAGCACCCGGTGCTGCTCAACCGCGCGCCGACGCTGCACCGCCTGGGCATCCAGGCCTTCGAGCCGCAGCTGGTCGAGGGCAAGGCCATCCAGATCCACCCGCTGGTCTGCACCGCGTTCAACGCCGACTTCGACGGTGACCAGATGGCGGTCCACCTGCCGCTGTCGGCCGAGGCGCAGGCCGAGGCCCGCATCCTCATGCTGTCGAGCAACAACATCCTGAGCCCGGCCGACGGTCGCCCGATCACCGCGCCGACCCAGGACATGGTGCTGGGCCTGTACCACCTGACCACCCTGGTGCCGAGCCGGTACGAGGCCGACGGCGGCCAGCCGGCGGCGTTCGGGTCGACGGCCGAGGCGATCATGGCCTACGACAAGGGTGCGCTGGGTCTGCAGGAGCGGGCGCTGATCCGCCTCGACGAGGTGTTCGGCGTCGACAACGGCAAGGTCAACGAGGGCTGGGAGCAGCCCGAGGACTGGACCCCGGGTGCCCCCGCGCTGGTGCGCACCAGCCTGGGCCGGGTGCTGTTCAACGAGGCCCTGCCCGAGGACTACCGCTTCGTCAACTACCAGGTGCCGAAGAAGGAGCTCGGGGCGATCGTCAACGACCTCGCCGAGCGCTACCCCAAGGTGCAGGTGGCGGCGACGCTGGACGCCCTCAAGTCGGCCGGCTTCCGCTGGGCGACCCGCTCGGGCGTCACGATCGCCATCGACGACGTCGTCACCCCGCCGGCCAAGCAGGAGATCCTCGACCGGCACGAGGCCGAGGCCCGTGGCATCGAGCGGCAGTACGAGCGCGGTGTCATCACCGACGCCGAGCGTCGTGGCGAGCTGATCGAGATCTGGACCCGCGCGCGGGCCGAGGTCAGCCAGGCGATGGTGGACAACTTCCCCACCACCAACCCGGTCTGGGTCATGGTCAACTCGGGCGCCCGAGGCAACATGATGCAGATCAGCCAGATCGCCGGCATGCGCGGCCTGGTGGCCAACCCGAAGGGCGAGATCATCCCGCGGCCGATCAAGGCCAACTTCCGGGAGGGTCTGTCCGTGCTGGAGTACTTCATCTCCACACACGGTGCGCGCAAGGGCCTGGCCGACACGGCGCTGCGGACCGCGGACTCCGGGTACCTCACCCGCCGGCTGGTCGACGTCTCCCAGGACGTCATCATCCGCGAGGAGGACTGCGGCACCGACCGTGGCGTGATCATGCCGATCGCGACCGTGATCGACGGGCGGCTGACCCGGGACGCGCACGTGGAGACCAGCGTCTACGCCCGCTCCCTGGCCGCCGACGTGACGGCCGAGGACGGCACGCTCGTCGCCCGCGCCGGTGAGGACCTCGGTGACGTGCTCATCGGCGCCCTGGTCGACGCCGGTGTCGCCGAGGTCAAGGTCCGCTGCGTCCTGACCTGCGAGTCCCTGCTGGGCACCTGCGCGACCTGCTACGGCCGGTCGCTGGCCACCGGCAAGCTCGTCGACGTCGGCGAGGCGGTCGGCATCATCGCCGCCCAGTCGATCGGTGAGCCCGGCACCCAGCTGACGATGCGCACCTTCCACACCGGTGGTGTCGCGGGTGAGGACATCACCCACGGTCTGCCGCGTGTGGTGGAGCTCTTCGAGGCCCGCGTCCCCAAGGGCAAGGCCCCGATCGCCGAGCTGGCCGGCTCCGTCCGGATCGAGGACGGCGAGCAGTTCCGGAAGCTGACCATCACCCCGGACGACGGCTCCGACGAGGTCGTCTACGACAAGCTGTCGCGCCGGTCGCGGCTGCGGGTCGAGGACGGCTCGCACGTCGAGGTCGGCGAGCAGCTCACCGAGGGTGCGGTGGACCCGCACGAGGTGCTGCGGATCATGGGCCCGCGCGAGGTGCAGCTGCACCTCGTCCGCGAGGTCCAGGAGGTCTACCGCAGCCAGGGCGTGTCGATCCACGACAAGCACATCGAGGTGATCATCCGCCAGATGCTCAAGCGGGTGACCATCATCGACTCGGGCGCCACGGAGTTCCTCCCCGGTGCGCTGGTCGAGCGGACGCTGTTCGAGACCGAGAACCGCCGCGTCGTCGCCGAGGGCGGCGAGCCGGCCTCGGCCCGTCCGGTGCTCATGGGCATCACCAAGGCCTCGCTCGCGACCGAGTCGTGGCTGTCGGCCGCCTCCTTCCAGGAGACGACCAAGGTGCTCACCGACGCCGCGATCCAGGGCAAGAGCGACAGCCTGCTCGGCCTCAAGGAGAACGTGATCATCGGCAAGCTGATCCCGGCGGGTACGGGCATCAGCCGCTACCGGAACATCACGGTCGAGCCGACCGAGGAGGCCCGCGCCGCCGTCTACACGATGGCCGGGTACGACGACGGGCAGTACTACAGCCCGGACGTGTTCGGGTCGGGCTCCGGTGAGGCCGTGCGCCTCGAGGAGTACGACTGGCGGGGCTGATCCCCGGTAGCACGTGAGGAGGGCCCCGCAGATCGCGAGATCTGCGGGGCCCTTCCGCGTGTGGGGCTCCGGCACGATCAGCTGACCTGATCGTGCGGCGTCCTGGCTCGGCGCGGACGGTGAGCCAGGACGCGTGGAGCCGAGCTAGGACGCCCTCAGCGTCACGTGACGCAACACGCGTCCTACCCGTCGGCCAGGCGGCGCATGGTCTCCACGGTGCGCAGCCGGCCCTCACGGCTGTCGTCGAGCGGCTGCAGCGCCAGCGTCGTGACGCCGGCCTCGGCATACGCGGCCACCCGCTCGGCGACGTAGGACTCGGGGCCGATGAGCGACACCTTGCGCACGAAGTCGTCGGGCAGCGCCGCGGCCGCCTCGTCCTTCCGGCCGCCCAGGTAGAGGTCCTGGACCGTCTCGGCCGCCTCCTCGTACCCGTAGCGCCGCGCCAGGTCGTTGTAGAAGTTCTTGCCCCTGGCCCCCATGCCGCCGACGTAGAGCGCCAGCTGCGGTCGGACGAGGTCGTGCAGGTGGTCGACGTCCTCGCCGATGGCCACCGGCACGCCGCAGATGACCTGCAGGTCGCCGAGCTCGGCGTCGCGCTTGGCCTTCCCGGCCCGCAGCGAGTCGCCCCAGACGTCGTCGGCGCGCTCCGGCATGAACCAGATCGGCTCCCACACCTCGGCGATCTCGGCGGCCAGCTCCACGTTCTTCGGGCCGAGCGCGGCCAGCATCACGGGGATCCGCTCGCGGACCGGGGTGTTGATGAGCTTGAGCGGCTTGCCCAGGCCGGTGCCCTGCTCGGCCGGCAGCGGAACGGTGTACTTCGGGCCCTCGTGCACCAGCCGGTCGCGGCGCCACACCTGGCGGCAGATCTCCACGACCTCGCGCGTGCGCTGCAGCGGCGCGTCGTAGGGGACGCCGTGCCAGCCCTCGATCACCTGCGGGCCCGAGGCGCCCAGCCCCAGGGTGAACCGGCCGCCGGAGACGAAGTCCAGGCCGGCCGCGGTCATCGCCGTCAGGGCCGGCGTGCGGCTGTAGATGGGCAGGATGGCGCTCATCAGCTCGACCCGCTGCGTGACGGCGGCCAGGTACCCGAGCTGGCTGACGGCGTCGAAGGTGTAGACCTCCGCGCACATCGCGAGGTCGAGCCCCGCGGCCTCCAGGTCGACGATCTCCGCCGCCGTCTCCTGGAAACCGCCCGCGTAACTGGCCTGGATGCCGATGCGCACCTGCACTCCTCTGGTCGGCGGCGCCCGCGTCGGCGCCATCGGCGACCGTAGCGGGGGCGGCGCGCCCCGGGACGTGCGGGAGCGGCTCAGGCGGTGCGGCTGCGCAGGGGCCGGATCACGCCCACGACCTCGGTGACCACCCGGACGCCGTCGACGTCGCGGGGGACCAGGCCGGCCGCGGCCGCGTCGGCGACGTCGACCTTGACCACGTAGCCGCTGTCCCGCCGCGCCAGCCCGATGCCGACGACGCCGGGCTGGGTGGACAGCTGACCGGCGAGTGCGGTCTTGGCGGCGCGGGCGGTGGCACGGTCGGTCACGAGGGCTCCTCGCTGACGCCCGCGGGCCGGGTGCCCGGGACTCGGGGGATCCCGGACGGCCGCGCGGGCTCGGTCACCTCCCATGGTGCCTCGTTCCCGCCCGGAGCGACATCCCCCTGACCCGGGGGAACGGCGTCAGGAGGTCAGGTGGCGACCCACTCCACGCCCAGGGTGGCCAGCACCGTCGACAGCGGGTTGGCGAAGGTCAGCCCGGCACCGCTGCTGCCGCCCTCGCTGCTGCCGGCGAAGAGCAGGGCCAGGGGCACGCGGTCGGCGCTGCGCCAGACGACCGAGCCGCTGTCCCCGCCCTCGGAGAAGGCGCCGGACAGCCCCTCGATCTCGATCTGGTCGTCGAAGACGTGCACGCCGTCGTCGTACTGGACGGCGACGCCGTCCACCTCGACCGCGGTGACCCGCCCGCGCGTGTGCCCCGTGGTGCGGCCGACCTTCTCGACCTCCTCGTCCGGTTCCACCTCCTCGCCGTCGGCCACGGTGGCCGCCAGCGGACCCCCCGGCACCAGGCCCGGCTCGGCGTCGACGCCCTCGTCGAGGACGGCGACCGCGGCGTCGATCCGGTTGGGTCCGTCGGAGAAGCGCTCGAAGGCGCTGAGCGTGGCGACCCGGTCGGCCGGGACCCCGCCGTCGGCCGGCCCGGGCTGCAGCACCGCGTCGCCCACGGCCCCGGCGTCACTGGCGGCGAGCACGTGGTTGTTCGACAGGATCGCCAGCCGGCCACCGAGCCGGACGAAGCCCCCGAGCGTCCCGGCGCTCACCGCCGGGTGGGCCACCGAGAGCCCCGGGCGCAGCGGTCGGGTGCGCCGCTGCAGGTCGGCCGGGGCGGGGGAGGAGAAGGGCAGTATCGGCCCGGTCACCCGGACGTCGACCTCCGCGCGCACGGCGTCGTCGAGCCCGGTCAGCAGCACGCGGGCGTCCTCCGGGGCGGCCACGCGGATGGCGAGGTGGGCCCGCCCGGGCCCGACCGGTGCCAGCCCGATGGCCGGCCGGGTCCACAGCCGCCCCCCGAGCCCGCTGGCGGTCACCGGGGCGAAGCCCTCGGCCAGCCGGGCGGACAGGCGGGCCTTGAGCTCGCGCGCCGAGTCGATCTGCACGGTGGCCTCCGTTGCGGTGAGTGGTCTCCTTGGGACCGACGGTAGGGGGCGGTACCGACAGTCGCGCGGTCGTCGCCCCGGCGTCGCACCCCGTGGCGCGGGACGCCCCCGCGGTATGGTGCGGCCTCCTCCCGGGACCGTCGCGCACGGCCCCGTGGTCGCCGGGAATGGCCGGCGACCCCGCGCCGTTGTCCCCGCCGAGCGGGTCCGGGTGGCAGGCAGGCCCTGCCCGCTCGGCCACCAGGACCCGGCTTTGACCGGTCCCCGGCACGCGGGTATCGTGGGCAGCCGTGCCCAGGGTGCCCTGGGCCTGCTCCCGTTCGCGGTGCGCCTGGGTGTCCGGAGGTCCGTCCTCCAGGCCGCGGGTCCGCCCCGGTGAGCCGTCCACGACGGACGGTCCCGGAGGTGGCGGCGCCGAGTCGCGGGGGGCGACCCGTCCGGTCCGATCACAGGCCGGCCCCGGGGAGGGTGACACGCCCGACCGCGGGGGCCGGTGAACGGCTCGCGACCAGGGCGGACGACCCCGGCAGGACCAGCACCGGCGACACGACAGCAGCACCGTCCACAGCACGACCCAGCGCAGGTAGGAGATCCAGGCCACCCATGCCCACGATCAACCAGCTGGTCCGAAAGGGCCGCGAGGACAAGGTCGAGAAGACCAAGACCCCGGCGCTGAAGGGCTCCCCTCAGCGTCGCGGCGTGTGCACCCGCGTGTACACGACGACGCCGAAGAAGCCGAACTCGGCGCTGCGCAAGGTCGCTCGCGTCCGCCTCACCAGTGGCATCGAGGTGACCGCCTACATCCCGGGCGTCGGCCACAACCTGCAGGAGCACTCGATGGTGCTCGTGCGCGGCGGCCGCGTGAAGGACCTCCCGGGTGTGCGCTACAAGATCATCCGTGGCTCGCTGGACACCCAGGGTGTCCGCAACCGCAAGCAGGCTCGCAGCCGGTACGGCGCGAAGAAGGAGAAGAGCTAATGCCGCGCAAGGGCCCCGCGCCGCGTCGTCCGCTGGTCGCCGACCCGGTCTACCAGTCGCCGCTGGTCACCCAGCTGGTGAACAAGGTCCTGGTCGACGGCAAGCGCTCGGTCGCCGAGGCGATCGTCTACGGCGCCCTCGAGGGTGCCCGCGCCAAGACCGACACCGACCCGGTGGTCACGCTCAAGCGCGCGCTGGACAACGTGAAGCCGGCCCTCGAGGTCCGCAGCCGCCGTGTCGGTGGCGCCACCTACCAGGTCCCGGTCGAGGTCCGCGCCTCCCGCAGTACCACCCTCGGCCTGCGCTGGCTCATCCAGTACAGCCGGGCGCGCCGCGAGAAGACGATGACCGAGCGCCTCATGAACGAGCTGCTCGACGCCAGCAACGGCCTCGGTGCCGCGGTCAAGCGCCGCGAGGACACCCACAAGATGGCCGAGTCGAACAAGGCCTTCGCGCACTACCGCTGGTAGTCGCACCCCGCTGGTGACGCACCCGTCCACCAGCACCCGCCGGCGGGAGACGCCGGGCCACCCCCGGACACCCGCACGCGGACCAGAGACGAAGAGGAGAGACAGATGGCCAGCAACGAGGCCCAGCTCCGCAAGACCCGCAACATCGGGATCATGGCGCACATCGACGCCGGCAAGACCACGACGACCGAGCGCATCCTCTTCTACACCGGTATCAACTACAAGATCGGTGAGGTCCACGACGGCGCGGCCACGATGGACTGGATGGAGCAGGAGCAGGAGCGCGGCATCACCATCACGTCCGCCGCGACCAAGTGCACCTGGAACGACCACGACATCAACATCATCGACACCCCGGGCCACGTCGACTTCACCGTCGAGGTGGAGCGGTCCCTGCGCGTGCTCGACGGTGCCGTGGCCGTCTACGACGGCGTCGCCGGCGTGGAGCCGCAGACCGAGCAGGTCTGGCGGCAGGCGGAGAAGTACGGCGTCCCGCGCATGTGCTTCGTCAACAAGCTCGACCGCACCGGTGCGAACTTCTTCCGCTGCGTCGACATGATGGTGGAGCGGCTCGGCGCCAACCCGGCCGTCCTGCAGCTGCCCATCGGTGCCGAGGCCGACTTCATCGGCGTCGTCGACCTGGTGCAGATGCGGGCGCTGACCTGGCGCGGTGAGACCAAGATGGGCGAGGACTACGCCGTCGAGGAGATCCCCGCCGAGCTCGCCGACCAGGCCGCCGAGTACCGCGACAAGCTGCTCGAGGTCATCGCCGAGACCGACGACGCCATCATGGAGGCCTACCTCGGCGGCGAGGAGATCTCCGTCGAGACGCTGAAGGCCGCGATCCGCAAGGCCACCATCTCGGCGCAGGTCAACCCGGTCCTCACCGGGACGGCGTTCAAGAACAAGGGCGTGCAGCCCCTGCTCGACGCCGTCGTCGACTACCTGCCCAGCCCGCTGGACATCGAGGCCATCGTGGGCACCGCCCTCGACGGCGAGACCGAGGTCCTGCGGCACGCCGACGAGGACGAGCCGTTCTCCGCGCTGGCCTTCAAGATCCAGACCGACCAGCACCTCGGCAAGCTGACCTACGTCCGGGTCTACTCGGGCCGGCTCAACTCCGGGTCCCCGGTGCTCAACAGCACCAAGGACCGCAAGGAGCGGATCGGCAAGATCTACCAGATGCACGCCAACAAGCGCGAGGAGCGCGAGGGCGTGGGCGCCGGTCAGATCGTCGCCGTCGTCGGCCTGAAGCAGACGACCACGGGTGACACCCTCTGCGACCCGCAGAACCCGGTGATCCTCGAGTCGATGACCTTCCCGGCCCCGGTCATCTCGGTCGCCATCGAGCCGAAGACCAAGGGCGACCAGGAGAAGCTCGGCACCGCCATCCAGAAGCTGGCCGAGGAGGACCCGACCTTCCAGGTCCGCCTCGACGAGGAGACCGGCCAGACGGTCATCTCCGGCATGGGTGAGCTCCACCTGGAGATCCTCGTCGACCGCATGCGTCGCGAGTTCCGGGTCGAGGCCAACGTCGGCAAGCCGCAGGTCGCCTACCGCGAGACCATCCGCAAGGCGGTCGAGAAGGTCGACTACACCCACAAGAAGCAGACGGGTGGGTCCGGCCAGTTCGCCAAGGTGCAGGTGAGCATCGAGCCGCTCGAGGTCGCCGCCGACGGCCCGACCTACGAGTTCGTCAACGCCGTCACCGGTGGTCGCATCCCGAAGGAGTACATCCCCTCGGTCGACCAGGGCATGCAGGACGCCATGCAGTACGGCATCCTCGCCGGCTACCCGATGGTGGGCGTCAAGGCGACCCTCGTCGACGGCCAGTACCACGAGGTCGACTCCTCGGAGATGGCCTTCAAGATCGCCGGCTCGATGGTCTTCAAGGAGGCCGCGCGCAAGGCCAGCCCGGCCCTGCTCGAGCCGATGATGGCCGTCGAGGTCGTCACGCCCGAGGACTACATGGGCGACGTCATCGGCGACCTGAACTCCCGGCGCGGGATGATCCAGGCGATGGAGGAGCGCTCCGGCGCCCGCGTCGTCCGGGCCCTGGTCCCGCTCTCGGAGATGTTCGGCTACGTGGGCGACCTGCGCAGCCGCACTCAGGGGCGGGCGAGCTACACCATGGTGTTCGACACCTACGCCGAGGTCCCGCAGAACGTGGCCAAGGAGATCATCGCCAAGGCCACCGGCGAGTGACCCGCCGGGCGGGGTAGCCCCCCGCCCGGCCCCCAGCAAGCCCACCCCAGCGTCAGCACGACTGCGACACCACGAGGAGAGGAACCCAGTGGCCAAGGCCAAGTTCGAGCGGACCAAGCCGCACGTCAACATCGGCACCATCGGGCACATCGACCACGGCAAGACCACGCTCACCGCGGCGATCACCAAGGTGCTGCACGACAAGTACCCGGACCTCAACGAGGCGTCCGCCTTCGACCAGATCGACAAGGCGCCCGAGGAGAAGGCCCGCGGCATCACGATCTCGATCGCGCACGTCGAGTACCAGACGGAGAACCGTCACTACGCGCACGTCGACTGCCCCGGTCACGCCGACTACATCAAGAACATGATCACCGGTGCGGCGCAGATGGACGGCGCCATCCTGGTGGTCGCGGCGACCGACGGCCCGATGCCGCAGACCAAGGAGCACGTCCTCCTGGCCCGCCAGGTCGGCGTCCCCTACATCGTCGTGGCGCTCAACAAGGCCGACATGGTCGACGACGAGGAGATCCTCGAGCTCGTCGAGCTCGAGGTCCGCGAGCTGCTCAGCGAGTACGAGTTCCCGGGCGACGACGTCCCCGTGGTCCGCGTCTCGGCGCTCAAGGCCCTCGAGGGCGACGCCGAGTGGGGCAACAAGCTCATGGAGCTCATGGACGCCGTCGACACGGCGATCCCCGAGCCGCAGCGTGAGATCGAGAAGCCGTTCCTCATGCCCGTCGAGGACGTCTTCACCATCACCGGTCGCGGCACCGTCGTCACCGGTCGCGTCGAGCGCGGCATCGTCAAGGTGTCGGAGACCGTCGAGATCGTCGGCATCCGCCCCACCTCGACCCAGACGACCGTCACCGGCGTCGAGATGTTCCGCAAGCTGCTCGACCAGGGCCAGGCCGGCGACAACGTCGGTCTGCTGCTGCGCGGCATCAAGCGCGAGGACGTGGAGCGCGGCCAGGTCGTCGTGAAGCCCGGCTCGATCACCCCGCACACCAACTTCGAGGGTTCGGTCTACATCCTCTCGAAGGACGAGGGTGGCCGTCACACGCCGTTCTTCAACAACTACCGTCCGCAGTTCTACTTCCGGACGACCGACGTGACCGGCGTCGTGACCCTGCCGGCCGGCACCGAGATGGTCATGCCGGGCGACAACACCGAGATGACGGTCGAGCTGATCCAGCCGATCGCCATGGAGGAGGGCCTGCGGTTCGCCATCCGTGAGGGTGGCCGCACCGTCGGTGCGGGTCGCGTCACCAAGATCCTCAAGTAACACCCTGACGGGCGGCGGCCGGTTGCGGCCGCCGCCCGTCCTCGGGTGGCCGGAGGCGCACGTGTGTGTGCACCGCCACCCATCCGCTGGGGCCAGACCGGATGACGTCCGGACGCACCCGGCGTTCCCCAGCTAGCAGAACAGCGATCGGCAGGAGCGAGAGACAGCGATGGCGGGACAGAAGATCCGCATCAGGCTGAAGGCCTACGACCACGAGGCGATCGACGCCTCGGCGCGGCGCATCGTCGACACGGTGACCAAGACCGGTGCGCGCGTCGTCGGCCCGGTGCCGCTGCCGACGGAGAAGAACGTGTACTGCGTCATCCGCTCGCCGCACAAGTACAAGGACTCGCGCGAGCACTTCGAGATGCGCACGCACAAGCGGCTCATCGACATCCTCGACCCGACGCCGAAGACGGTCGACGCGCTCATGCGCATCGACCTGCCGGCCTCGGTCGACGTGAACATCCAGTAAGGACCGAGACCAGTCATGGCGAGTACGTTCCGCGGACTCCTCGGCGAGAAGCTGGGGATGACCCAGGTCTTCGACGAGAACAACCGCATGGTGCCGGTGACCGTGGTCAAGGCCGGCCCCAACGTGGTGACGCAGGTGCGCACCCCCGAGGTCGACGGCTACTCGGCCGTCCAGCTCGGCTTCGGTGAGATCGACCCGCGCAAGGTGAACAAGCCCGAGGGCGGCCACTTCGCGAAGGCCGGCGTGACGCCGCGCCGCCACGTGGTGGAGCTGCGCACCGAGGACGCCGGTCAGTACACGACCGGCCAGGAGCTGACCGTCGACGTGTTCGACGGTGTGGCCAAGGTCGACGTCATCGGCACGAGCAAGGGCAAGGGCACCGCCGGTGTCATGAAGCGTCACGGCTTCAAGGGCCTCGGCGCGGCGCACGGCACCCAGCGCAAGCACCGGTCGCCGGGCTCCATCGGTGGCGCCTCGACCCCCGGTCGCGTGTTCAAGGGCCTCAAGATGGCCGGGCGCATGGGCGCCGTCAAGACGACGACCCTGTCGCTCGTCGTCCACAAGGTGGACACCGAGCGCGGGCTGCTGCTGATCAAGGGCGCGATCCCCGGTCCGAAGGGCGGCCTCGTGCTCGTCCGTTCGGCCGTCAAGGGCGGCCCCGTGGGGAGTGACACCAAGTGACCCAGCCGACCGCGACCGAGGGCGCGCGCGCCGACCGCCAGGTCGACGTCCGCACGCCGGCGGGGGAGACCTCCGGCAGCGTGACGCTGCCCGGTGACCTCTTCGACACCACCGCGAACGTCGCGCTGCTGCACCAGGTGGTGGTGGCCCAGCTGGCCGCCGCCCGCCAGGGCACGCACGCGACCAAGACGCGTGGCGCCGTCAGCGGTGGTGGCGTCAAGCCCTACCGCCAGAAGGGCACCGGCCGCGCCCGCCAGGGCTCCATCCGCGCGCCGCAGTTCGCCGGCGGTGGCACCGTCCACGGTCCCCAGCCGCGGGACTACTCCCAGCGCACCCCCAAGAAGATGAAGGCCGCCGCCCTGCGCGGTGCCCTCTCCGACCGGGCGCGCGAGGGCCGGGTGCACGTCGTCAGCACCTTCGTCGACGGGGACGCCCCGAAGACCAAGGCCGCCCTGGCCACGCTCGACGCGGTGACCAGCGCCAAGCGGGTGCTCGTGGTCCTCGACCGCGACGACGTCCTCAACTGGGTGAGCCTGCGCAACGAGCCGCGCGTGCACCTGATCGACGCCGGCCAGCTCAACACCTACGACGTCCTGGTCAGCGACGAGGTGGTCTTCACCGAGACCGCGCTCGCCGAGTTCGTCTCCGGCGCGCACGGCGGCAACGGCGGCACCTCGCTGGTCAAGCCCGACGTCTCCACCCACGAGACCCCCGGTGGTCTGCCCTCCATCGCCCCCGCGGTGGGCGAGGGCACCGTCGAGGTCGACAGCACCGAGGAGAAGGCATGAGCGTCCGCGACCCCCGGGACGTCCTGCTGGCGCCGGTCATCTCGGAGAAGAGCTACGGGCTGCTGGACGACAACCAGTACACGTTCGTGGTGCTGCCCGAGGCCAACAAGACCCAGATCAAGATCGCGGTCGAGCAGGTCTTCAACGTGAAGGTCCTCGCCGTGAACACGATCAACCGCCAGGGCAAGCGCAAGCGCAGCCGCGGCACGCAGATGGGCAAGCGCAAGGACACCAAGCGCGCCATCGTGTCGCTGGCCCCCGGCGACCGCATCGAGATCTTCGGTGGTCCCGGCGCCTGAGCGCCCGGGCCGTTCGGACCAGAGATAGAGGACTGAGTCAGCAATGGCTATCCGCAAGTACAAGCCGACGACGCCGGGCCGCCGTGGCTCCAGCGTCGCCGACTTCGCCGAGGTCACCCGCGACCATCCCGAGAAGTCGCTGGTCCGACCGCTGCACGGTCGCGGCGGGCGCAACGTCCACGGGAAGGTCACCGCCCGCCACCAGGGCGGCGGCCACAAGCGCGCCTACCGCGTCATCGACTTCCGTCGGGCGGACAAGGACGGCGTGCCGGCGAAGGTCGCGCACATCGAGTACGACCCGAACCGCACGTCGCGCATCGCGCTGCTGCACTTCGCCGACGGCGAGAAGCGCTACATCATCGCGCCGGCCCGCCTCAAGCAGGGCGACACGGTGGAGTGCGGCCCCGCGGCCGACATCAAGCCGGGCAACAACCTGCCGCTGCGCAACATCCCGGTCGGCACCGTGGTGCACGCCATCGAGCTGCGTCCCGGTGGCGGCGCGAAGATCGCCCGCTCGGCCGGCACCAGCGTCCAGCTGGTCGCCCGCGAGGGCCGCTTCGCCCAGCTGCGGATGCCCTCGGGCGAGATCCGCAACGTCGACGTCCGCTGCCGCGCCTCCGTCGGCGAGGTGGGCAACGCCGAGCAGTCGAACATCAACTGGGGCAAGGCCGGCCGCATGCGGTGGAAGGGCAAGCGCCCGACCGTCCGCGGTGTCGCCATGAACCCGGTGGACCACCCGCACGGTGGTGGTGAGGGCAAGACCTCCGGTGGTCGCCACCCGGTGAACCCGAAGGGCAAGCCGGAGGGCCGCACGCGCAAGCGCAAGGCCAGTGATGCCCTGATCGTGCGCCGCCGGCGCACCAACAAGAAGCGCTGAGCGGGTAGAGGAGTCCGACAGACATGCCACGCAGCCTGAAGAAGGGCCCGTTCGTCGACGACCACCTGCTCAAGAAGGTGGACGTCCAGAACGAGAAGGGCACCAAGACGGTCATCCGGACCTGGTCCCGCCGCTCGACGATCATCCCCGACATGCTCGGCCACACCATCGCCGTGCACGACGGGCGCAAGCACGTCCCGGTCTTCGTGACCGAGGCCATGGTCGGGCACAAGCTCGGCGAGTTCGCCCCGACCCGGACCTTCCGGGGTCACGTCAAGGACGACCGCCGGTCGCGGCGCGGCTGAGCCTGGTCTGAGAGAGAGACACGAGATGACTTCCCAGCTGGGTGAGGAGACGCAGGTCGCCCGGGCCGTCGCCCGCGGCGTCCGCGTCGCCCCCATGAAGGCACGGCGGGTGGTGGACCTCATCCGCTACCTGCCCACCGACGAGGCGCTGGCGCTGCTGCGGTTCGCCCCGCAGGCCGCCAGCGAGCCGGTGGCCAAGGTCGTCGCCAGCGCCGTCGCCAACGCCGAGCACAACCTCCGGCTCGACCCGGCGGCGCTCGTCGTGAGCGCGGCCTACGTCGACGAGGGCCCGACCATGAAGCGGATCCGGCCGCGCGCCCAGGGCCGCGCCTACCGCATCAACAAGCGGACCAGCCACATCACCGTCGAGGTGAGCGAGGTCGGCGCCAGCGCCGAGCTCGCCGGCAAGTCGCGCACCGCCCGCCGCCGCACCGGCCAGTCCGGCCCGGCAACGCAGCAGACGGGGCAGCAGGGCACGCAGCAGCGCTCCAACACGAGGGGAGGGACCCGCTAGTGGGTCAGAAGGTCAACCCGCACGGGTTCCGCCTGGGCATCACCACCGACTACAAGTCCCGGTGGTACGCCGACAAGCTGTACAAGGACTACGTCAAGGAAGACGTGGCCATCCGCAAGCTCATGACCAAGGGCATGGAGCGCGCCGGCATCTCGAAGGTGGAGATCGAGCGCACCCGTGACCGGGTCCGGGTCGACATCCACACCGCCCGGCCGGGCATCGTCATCGGCCGCCGCGGCGCCGAGGCCGACCGCATCCGCGGCGAGCTGGAGAAGCTCACCGGCAAGCAGGTGCAGCTGAACATCCTCGAGGTGAAGAACCCCGAGGCCGACGCGCAACTCGTGGCCCAGGCCGTGGCCGAGCAGCTGTCGAGCCGGGTCAGCTTCCGCCGTGCCATGCGCAAGGCCATGCAGTCGGCCCAGCGCAGCCCGCAGGTCAAGGGCATCCGGGTGCAGTGCTCCGGGCGCCTGGGCGGCACCGAGATGAGCCGGTCGGAGTTCTACCGCGAGGGTCGCGTGCCGCTGCACACCCTCCGGGCGAACATCGACTACGGCCTGTACGAGGCCCGCACCACCTTCGGCCGCATCGGCGTGAAGGTGTGGATCTACAAGGGCGACGTCAGCGGGTCGCGTGCCGAGCGCGAGGCCCTCGAGGCCCTCGCCGCCCGGCAGCAGCGCCGCGAGCGCCCGCAGCGGCCGCGCCGCTCGGGCTCCAGCGGCACCACCGCCGGTGGCACCGAGGCCGGCCGCGCCGCGGCCGAGTCCTCGACCGGCCCGGAGACGGCGGCCGACACCACGGCCGCCGAGAGCACCGTGGCCGTGACCTCGGGTGAGATCGCGCCCGAGCAGACCGTCGCCGAGGCCGCCGGCCCCGAGGGGACCGCCGCGGCCGAGTCGACCGCGACCGAGACGACGGAGGGCTGACACGTGCTGATCCCACGGCGCGTCAAGCACCGCAAGCAGCACCACCCGGGCCGCTCCGGCCGGGCCAAGGGCGGCACCGAGATCAACTTCGGTGAGTACGCCATCCAGGCCCTGGAGCCGGCCTACGTGACGAACCGGCAGATCGAGTCCGCCCGTATCGCCATGACCCGCCACATCCGCCGTGGCGGCAAGGTGTGGATCTCGATCTACCCCGACCGTCCGCTCACCAAGAAGCCGGCCGAGACCCGCATGGGTTCCGGCAAGGGCTCGCCCGAGTGGTGGGTGGCCAACGTCAAGCCCGGCCGCGTCATGTTCGAGCTGTCGGGTGTGTCCGAGCCCGTGGCCCGCGAGGCCATGCGCCGCGCCATCCACAAGCTGCCCATGAAGTGCCGCTTCATCACGCGCGAAGGAGAGGTGTGATGGCCGCCGGTCTGACCGCCCCGGAGCTGCGCGAGCTCTCGGCCGACGAGCTCGCCACGCGGCTGCGTGAGCACAAGGAAGAACTGTTCAACCTGCGGTTCCAGGTGGCCACGGGCCAGCTGGACAACAACCGGCGACTGCAGACCGTGCGCCGCGACATCGCCCGGATCTACACGATCATGCGCGAGCGCGAGCTCGGTCTCTCGGTCGCCCCGAACGAGGGTGTGGCATGAGCGAGACCGACAACGCCGCTGTCGCCAGCGGCCCCGGCCTGGCCGGTCGTGGGTACCGCAAGGTCCGCGAGGGCCTCGTCGTCAGCGACAAGATGGACAAGACCATCGTCGTCGAGGTCGAGGACCGCGTGAAGCACGGCCTCTACGGCAAGGTCCTGCGCCGCACGAGCAAGCTCAAGGCCCACGACGAGCAGGGGGTCGCCGGCATCGGTGACCGCGTGCAGATCATGGAGACCCGACCGCTGTCGGCCACCAAGCGGTGGCGGCTGGTCGAGGTCATCGAGCGCGCCAAGTAGGACCCGTCCGGGGTCCGGCCGGCTCCTGTGACCCACGCCCTCCGGGGCGGGTCCCGGGACCGGGTACCCTGGACGACTGGCGCCCCTCCGGGTGAGCGCCACATCCCGGTACCCGTGTCGGACGCACCGGCGGCAAGCGCTGCCGGTGCGTCCGCACGTGGGTGCCGGACAGCCGGTTCACCGTTCCGGCCCGGCTGTCACCACTGAGATTGGGAGTAGGACGTGATCCAGCAGGAGTCGCGGCTCCGGGTCGCCGACAACACCGGTGCGAAGGAGATCCTCTGCATCCGGGTGCTCGGCGGGTCCGGGCGGCGCTATGCGGGCATCGGCGACGTGATCGTCGGCACCGTGAAGGACGCCATCCCCGGCGCCGGTGTCAAGAAGGGCGACGTCGTCAAGGCCGTCGTCGTGCGCACGGCCAAGGAGCGTCGTCGTCCCGACGGCTCCTACATCCGCTTCGACGAGAACGCCGCGGTGATCATCCGCGACAGCGGCGACCCGCGCGGTACCCGCATCTTCGGCCCCGTGGGCCGCGAGCTGCGTGACAAGCGCTTCATGCGGATCATCTCGCTGGCCCCGGAGGTGCTCTGACCATGGCCGAGAACAAGAAGACGCCGTCCATGAAGGTGAAGAAGGGCGACACCGTCGTGGTGCTCGCCGGCAAGGACAAGGGCGCCCGAGGCCGCGTGATCGCCGCCTACCCCAAGCTGCAGAAGGTCCTCGTCGAGGGCGTCGGCCGGGTGAAGAAGCACACCCGCATCAGCTCGAACCAGCGGGGCGCGCAGCAGGGCGGCATCGTCACGCAGGAGGCTCCCATCCACGTGAGCAACGTGATGGTGATCGACTCCGACGGCACGCCGACCCGGGTCGGCCACCGCAAGGACGAGGAAGGCCGCAGCATCCGGGTGTCGCGGCGGACCGGTAAGGACCTCTGACGATGACTGCACCCACCCGTGAGCTCCCGCGCCTGCTGGCGCACTACCGGGACTCGATCGCCCCGGCCCTGCAGGACGAGTTCGGCTACGAGAACGTCATGCAGATCCCGCGGCTGACGAAGATCGTCGTCAACATGGGCGTCGGCGAGGCCACCCGCGACGCCAAGCTGATGGACGGCGCGGTCCGCGACCTCACCGCCATCACCGGCCAGCGTCCGGCCGTCGTCCGGGCCCGGAAGTCCATCGCGCAGTTCAAGCTGCGCGAGGGCATGCCCATCGGCGCCAAGGTCACCCTGCGCGGCGACCGCATGTGGGAGTTCCTCGACCGGCTCCTCGCGCTGGCCCTGCCCCGCATCCGCGACTTCCGCGGCCTGAACGCCAAGCAGTTCGACGGGCACGGCAACTACACCTTCGGCCTGACCGAGCAGTCCATGTTCCGCGAGATCGACGTCGACAAGATCGACCGGCCGCGCGGCATGGACATCACGCTGGTCACCACCGCCACGAACGACGAGGAGGGTCGCGAGCTGCTCCGCCTCCTGGGCTTCCCGTTCGCCGGCCAGACCGTCGTCACCACCATCCGCTGAGCCGGGCACCGGACAGAGGAGCAGGGAGACACCGAGATGGCCAAGAAGGCGCTCATCAACAAGGCGGCCCGCAAGCCCAAGTTCGCGGTCCGCGGCTACACCCGCTGCCAGCGGTGCGGTCGTCCGCACTCCGTCTTCCGCAAGTTCGGCCTGTGCCGGATCTGCCTGCGGGAGATGGCGCACGCCGGCGAGCTGCCCGGCGTGGCCAAGTCCAGCTGGTAGTCGCACGTCCCCGCCCCGCGCTGACCGCGCGGGGCGGGACCACAGCACCACCCGGTCGCCGAGAGGCCCACGCGAGGGACGCGTGCGGAACCGCGGCGAGAGAGGCACGACACCCATGACGATGACCGACCCGATCGCGGACATGCTCACGCGGCTGCGCAACGCGAACACGGCCTACCACGACTCGGCGGCCATGCCGTCGTCGAAGCTCAAGACGCACATCGCCGAGATCCTCCAGCAGGAGGGCTACATCGCCGGCTGGCGCGTCGACGAGGTCGAGAAGGACGGCTCCACCCGCAAGGAGCTCGTGATCGACCTGAAGTACGGCCCGAACCGCGAGCGCAGCATCGCCGGGGTGCGCCGGGTGTCCAAGCCGGGCCTGCGGGTCTACGCGAAGTCGAACGCACTGCCCAAGGTGCTCGGCGGTCTCGGGGTGGCGATCATCTCGACCTCCACCGGGCTGCTGACCGACCGGCAGGCGAACAAGAAGGGCGTGGGCGGGGAAGTCCTCGCCTACGTCTGGTAAGAGGAGCGAGCGAGATGTCACGGATCGGACGACTGCCGATTCCGGTGCCCGGTGGCGTCGACGTCACCATCGACGGCCAGACGGTCAGCGTGAAGGGCCCCAAGGGCACCCTGGCCCACACCGTCGCGACGCCGATCACCGTCGACCGCACCGACGACGGCACCCTGAGCGTCCAGCGGCCCGACGACGAGCGCGAGAGCCGGGCCCTGCACGGTCTGTCCCGCACCCTGATCGCCAACATGATCACCGGGGTGACCGAGGGCTACACCAAGACCCTCGAGATCGTCGGCGTCGGCTACCGCGTCCAGGCCCGCGGGTCGGACCTGGAGTTCGCCCTCGGCTACAGCCACCCGGTGCCCGTGCGCGCGCCGGAGGGCATCACCTTCACCGTCGAGTCGCCGACCCGCCTGCGGGTCACCGGCATCGACAAGCAGCAGGTCGGCCAGGTGGCCGCCAACATCCGCAAGCTGCGCCGGCCTGACCCGTACAAGGGCAAGGGCGTCCGCTACCAGGGCGAGGTCGTCAAGCGCAAGGTCGGGAAGACGGGTAAGTGATGGCACAGACCAGTTCACAGAGCGGGGCCACGGGGGCCCGGGTGCACACGCCCGTCGGCACCGACATCAGCACCGCGCGCCGCGTCTCGCGGCTGCGCCGCCACAACCGGCTCCGCAAGCGCGTGGCCGGTACGGCGGAGCGTCCGCGCCTGGTGGTCAACCGCAGCTCGCGGCACATCCACGTCCAGGTCGTCGACGACACCGTCGGCCGTACGCTGGTGAGCGCCTCGACGCTGGACGCCAGCCTGCGGCAGGCCGAGGGCGACAAGTCCGCCCTGGCCCGCCGGGTCGGGACCCTGGTCGCCGAGCGTGCCCAGGCCGCCGGCATCACCAAGGTCGTCTTCGACCGGGGTGGCAACCGCTACCAGGGCCGCATCGCCGCGCTCGCCGACGGTGCACGAGAGGGCGGGCTGGACTTCTGATGACCAGCACCGCCAACCAGCAGATCGAGAGGGACGTCTGATGCCAGGACCACAGCGACGCGGCGGCGGCGCCGGCGGCGGCAACGACCGCCGCGACCGTCGTGACGGCGGGCGGGGGCCCGGCGGCGCGCCTGCCGAGAAGAGCAACTTCATCGAGCGCGTGGTGGCCATCAACCGCGTGTCGAAGGTCGTCAAGGGCGGTCGGCGCTTCAGCTTCACCGCGCTGGTGATCGTCGGCGACGGTGACGGCACCGTGGGCGTCGGCTACGGCAAGGCCAAGGAGGTGCCCGCGGCCATCGCCAAGGGCGTCGAGGAGGCCAAGAAGCACTTCTACAAGGTGCCCCGCATCGCCAGCACCATCCCGCACCCGGTGCAGGGTGAGGCGGCGGCCGGCGTCGTGCTGCTCAAGCCGGCCAGCCCCGGTACCGGTGTCATCGCCGGTGGCCCGGTGCGTGCCGTGCTCGAGTGCGCGGGCATCCACGACGTGCTCTCGAAGAGCCTCGGCTCGTCGAACCCGATCAACATCGTGCACGCCACCATGCAGGCGCTGAAGGACCTCGTCCGCCCCGAGGAGATCGCCGCCCGTCGCGGGCTGCCCCTCGAGGACGTCGCCCCCGCGGCCATGCTGCGGGCGCGTGCGGGTCAGGGGGTCTGACATGGCGCAGCTGAAGGTCACCCAGGTCCGGTCGGCGATCGGCTCGAAGCCCAACCAGCGGCAGACGCTGCGCTCGCTGGGCCTCAAGCGGATCCACGACACGGTCGTGCAGGAGGACCGTCCCGAGATCCGCGGGATGGTCGCCACGGTGACGCACCTCGTCACCGTCGAAGAGATCTGAGCAGGGACCCCTCATGACCATCAAGATCCACCACCTGCGTCCGGCCCCGGGCGCCCACACCCCCAAGACGCGAGTCGGCCGTGGTGAGGGCTCCAAGGGCAAGACCGCCGGTCGCGGCACCAAGGGCACCGGGGCGCGTGGCAACACCTCCGCGCGCTTCGAGGGCGGCCAGACGCCGCTGCACATGCGGCTGCCCAAGATGTCGGGCTTCAAGAACCCGAACCGGGTCGTGTTCCAGGTCGTCAACCTCGACCGGATCGCGGCGCTGTTCCCCCAGGGCGGGCACGTCGACCCCGACAGCCTCGCCACCGCCGGCGCCGTCCGCCGGGGCCAGCCGGTGAAGGTCCTCGGGACCGGTGACCTGGGCGGTGTCCAGGTCACGGTGCACGCGCACGCCTTCTCCGCCTCCGCCGCCGAGAAGATCGCCGCGGCCGGGGGCAGCACCACCCGCATCTGACCGCCGACGACCCCCGGGGCGCACCAGCGCCGCGGGGGTCGTCTGCTGTCCGGCCCGGCGCTCCGCGCGCGGGCCGGGGGAGCCGTCCGCCCCGCCGTCCCGGTCCCCACCGGAGGGGGAGGGGTGTGACCGGCGCGACCCCCACCGTTGCTAACCTCATCCGACCGAGCAGGGGAGGGCACGTGCTGCAGGCGTTCGCCGCGGCGTTCCGGACGCCAGACCTCCGGCGAAAGTTGCTGTTCTCCCTGGCGATGATCGCCGTCTACCGGCTCGGCGCCTCGGTGCCCGGGCCGGGCGTCTCCGTCCAGGCGATCAACAGCTGCCTCGAGCAGGCCCAGGCGGGCAGCCAGCGCGACGTCTACTCGCTGGTGAACCTGTTCTCCGGCGGTGCGCTGCTGCGGCTGTCGATCTTCGCGCTGGGCATCATGCCGTACATCACGGCCAGCATCATCGTGCAGCTGCTGGTGGTGGTGATCCCGCGCTTCGAGCAGCTGAAGAAGGAAGGGCAGTCGGGCCAGCAGAAGCTGACCCAGTACACCCGCTACCTGACGATCGCCCTGGCGATCCTGCAGAGCACCGGGATCATCGCACTGGCCCGCAGCGGCCAGCTGTTCCCCGGCTGCCAGCAGGACATCATCCCGTCCGACAGCATCTGGACGACGGTCATCCTGGTCGTCGCCCTGACCGCCGGCACCGCGGTGATCATGTGGCTCGGCGAGCTGCTCACCGAGAAGGGGATCGGCAACGGCATGTCCGTGCTGATCTTCACCTCGATCGCCGCGCGCATCCCGGCCGAGGGCGGCTCGATCCTGCAGACCCGCGGCGGCGTCGTCTTCGCCGTCGTCTGCGCCTTCGCCCTGCTGATCATCGGCGCGGTCATCTACGTCGAGCAGGCGCAGCGCCGCATCCCGGTGCAGTACGCCAAGCGCATGGTCGGCCGCCGCATGTACGGCGGGACGTCGACCTACCTGCCGCTGAAGGTCAACCAGGCCGGCGTCATCCCGGTCATCTTCGCCTCGTCGCTGCTGTACCTGCCGCAGCTGATCACCCAGCTGCAGGGCGACGAGACCGGACCGGTCCGGCAGTTCTTCGAGAACTACGTCATCGACCAGAGCAGCCCGGTGCACGTGGCGCTCTACTTCGGCCTGATCGTGTTCTTCACGTACTTCTACGTGTCGATCACCTTCAACCCCGAGGAGCGGGCCGACGACATGAAGCGCTACGGCGGCTTCATCCCCGGCATCCGCCCGGGCCGGCCGACGGCGGAGTACCTCCAGTACGTGCTGTCCCGGATCACCCTGCCCGGGTCGATCTACCTGGGGATCGTCGCGGTGCTGCCCAACTTCTTCCTGTCGATCACGCAGCAGGGAGCCAACCAGAACTTCCCGTTCGGGGGGACCGCAGTGCTGATCATGGTGGGAGTGGGCTTGGAGACCGTGAAGCAGATCGAGACGCAGCTCAACCAGCGCAACTACGAAGGGTTCCTGAAGTAGTGCGCATCGTGCTGCTGGGTCCGCCCGGTGCCGGCAAGGGCACCCAGGCCCAGGTCATCGCCGGCCAGCTCGCCGTCCCCGCCATCTCCACCGGGGACATCTTCCGCGCCAACGTCAGCGGTCAGACCGAGCTGGGCCTGAAGGCGAAGACCTTCATGGACGCCGGTGACCTGGTGCCCGACGAGATCACCGTGGCCATGGTCAAGGACCGGCTGGCCGAGCCGGACGCGAAGGCCGGTTTCCTGCTCGACGGCTTCCCCCGGACCATCCCCCAGGCCGAGCAGCTGCGGGCCTCCCTCGAGGAGCTGGGGCAGGCCCTCGACCGCGTCGTGGAGCTCGTCGTCGACGAGGACGAGCTGGTGCGCCGGCTCTCCGGCCGCCGGATGCTCGTCGACGGCGAGTGGGTGCAGCGCGACGACGACAAGCCCGAGACCGTCCGGCGCCGCCTGGAGGTCTACCGGGAACAGACGGCGCCACTGTCGGGGTTCTACGACGGCGAGGGGCTGCTGTCGCGCATCGACGCGATCGGCTCCGTCGAGGAGGTCACCGCCCGGGTGATGACCGCCCTGGGCCGGTCCCCGCAGCCCGGGCAGCCGAGCGACAGCTGAGGGGACGGCGCCGCCGATGTCGGCCGGGATCCTGACCCGCCTCCCGCTGCTGGCGAAGTGGAGTGGACGCATGATCCAGATCAAGACACCGCACGAGATCGAGCTCATGCGCGGTGCCGGGCTCGTCGTCGCGCGGGCGATCGGCGCCGTCCGGGCAGCCGTGCGGCCCGGCGTGACGACCGGCGAGCTCGACGCGATCGCCGAGGACACGATCCGGTCGGCCGGGGCGATCCCGTCGTTCCTGGGCTACCACGGCTTCACCGGCAGCATCTGCGCCTCGATCAACGACGAGGTCGTCCACGGCATCCCGAACCCGGAGCGGACGCTCGCCGAGGGCGACAACATCTCCATCGACTGCGGCGCCATCCTCCAGGGGTGGCACGGCGACTCCGCCGTAACCATCACCGTCGGCCCGCCGTCGGCCGAGGACGCCGCGCTGATCGACGTCACCGAGCGCAGCATGTGGGCCGGCCTCGCGCGCGCCGTCGCCGGCGGCCGGCTGACCGACATCAGCGCCGCCGTCGAGGAGGTCGTCACCGGCGAGCAGCACGCCTACGGCATCGTCGACCACTACGGCGGGCACGGCATCGGCACCGAGATGCACCAGGACCCGCACGTCCTCAACTACGGCCGGGCCGGCCGCGGCCCCAAGCTGGTGCCGGGTCTGGCCCTGGCCATCGAGCCGATGGTCACCGTCGGCGATCCCGCCACCGTCGAGCTCGAGGACGGCTGGACGGTCGTCACCAAGGACGGCTCGCGCGCCGCGCACTTCGAGCACACCGTCGCCATCACCCCCGAGGGCCCGTGGGTCCTCACGGCGGAGGACGGCGGCGTCGCGGGGCTGGCGCCCTTCGGGATCACCCCCCGCACCTGAGCCCGCCCTGCTCCACGGCGGGCCCGGTGTGACCAGGACCGGGTTGGATCGCCGTCCACAGGCGGGGTACAGTGGCCGTTGGCGCTCGCGCCGTCCTGTCGTCGTGCTGTGGCCGCGCGATGCGGGACGCCCTCGCGGGAGTGTCTGCACCACCTGATCTGCATCCACCGTGTGCGTCCCGGGCCGGGCTCCGGCGTGGGCGCACGCGACTCCGGCACCACACCACCAGCACCACCGAGTCAGGGAGGCCGTGTAGGGCATGGCGAAGAAGGACGGGGCCATCGAGGTCGAGGGTCGCGTCGTCGAGCCGCTGCCCAACGCGATGTTCCGGGTCGAGCTGCAGAACGGGCACCGGGTGCTCGCCCACATCAGCGGCAAGATGCGTCAGCACTACATCCGCATCCTGCCCGAGGACCGCGTCGTCGTGGAGCTCTCGCCCTACGACCTGACCCGCGGTCGCATCGTCTACCGCTACAAGTGACCGCCGCCGGTGCGGGGCACCTCCGGGTGCCGCGCGGGCGGCCATCGATCGACAGGAATGAGGGGCGGCACCGGTGAAGGTCCAGCCGTCGGTGAAGAAGATCTGCGACAAGTGCAAGGTGATCCGCCGGCACGGCCGGGTCATGGTCATCTGCGACAACGCCCGCCACAAGCAGCGGCAGGGCTGAGGGAGTACCTGAGACATGGCACGACTGGCCGGCGTCGACCTGCCCCGCGACAAGCGGATGGAGGTCGCGCTCACCTACATCTACGGGATCGGCAAGACCCACGCCAAGGAGACCCTGACGGCGACCGGCGTCAGCCCGGACCTGCGCGTCCGGGACCTCTCCGACGAGGACCTGCTGCGCCTGCGCGACTACATCGACGAGCACTTCCGCGTCGAGGGTGACCTGCGCCGCGAGGTGGCCGCCGACATCCGCCGCAAGGTGGAGATCGGCTGCTACCAGGGCCTGCGGCACCGTCGTGGACTGCCCGTCCACGGTCAGCGCACCCGTACCAACGCGCGCTCGAGCAAGGGCCCGCGCAAGACCATCGCCGGCAAGAAGAAGGCCGGCAAGAAGTAAGCCGCGCAGCGGCCCGCCGTGGCGACCCGTGAGGGCGGGAGCGGCGGGCTGCGCGTGTGTTTCCAGGCCATACGTCAGAAGGAACCGGAGAGACATGCCTCCCAGGGCTCGCGCCGCGGCTGGTGCCAAGAAGGTCCGCCGCAAGGAGAAGAAGAACGTCGCCCACGGCGCCGCGCACATCAAGAGCACGTTCAACAACACGATCGTGTCGATCACCGACCCGACCGGGAACGTCATCAGCTGGGCCTCCGCCGGCCACGTCGGCTTCAAGGGCTCGCGCAAGTCGACGCCGTTCGCTGCGCAGATGGCCGCCGAGAACGCCGCGCGCAAGGCCCAGGAGCACGGCATGCGCAAGGTCGACGTCTTCGTGAAGGGCCCGGGTTCGGGCCGTGAGACCGCGATCCGCTCCCTGCAGGCCACCGGCCTCGAGGTCGGGCAGATCCAGGACGTGACCCCCCAGCCGCACAACGGCTGCCGCCCGAAGAAGCGCCGCCGGGTCTGACCGGCCACTGACGAGACGAACGAGGAGTACCTGACGTGGCCCGTTACGCCGGAGCCGACTGCCGCATGTGCCGGCGCGAGAAGATGAAGCTGTTCCTCAAGGGCAGCAAGTGCGAGTCCCCGAAGTGCCCGATCGAGATCCGGCCGTACCCGCCGGGCGAGCACGGCCGGGGCCGCAGCAAGGACAGCGAGTACCTCCTGCAGCTGCGCGAGAAGCAGAAGGCCCGCCGCATCTACGGCGTCCTCGAGAAGCAGTTCCGCGGCTACTACGAGGAGGCCAACCGCAAGACGGGCAAGACCGGTGAGGTCCTGCTGCAGATCCTCGAGTCGCGCCTGGACAACGTCGTGTACCGGGCCGGCTGGGGCGAGAGCCGCGACATGGCCCGCCAGCTGGTCAAGCACGGCCACATCCGCGTGAACGGCCGCAAGGTCGACATCCCGTCCTACCGGGTCAGCGCGAACGACATCGTCGAGGTCGCCGAGAAGTCGCGGCGGATGGTGCCCTTCGAGATCGCCCAGGCCCGCGCCGGCGAGCGTCCCGTGCCGCCGTGGCTCGAGGTCATCAGCGGCCAGCTGCGCGCCGTCGTGCACAGCGTCCCGGCCCGCCAGGTGATCGACACCCCGGTCCAGGAGCAGCTGATCGTCGAGCTCTACTCCAAGTAAGGGCTCGCAGCACCACCTGCACCGGCGCACCACCTGCACCACCCGGCCCCGGCGGGCGGACCGATGTCCGCCGGGGCCCGCACCACCCCCCTCACGGCGTCATATGGCGGTCGCCGGAGGACCCGAAGGAGAACACCCATGCTCATCGCACAGCGTCCGACGCTGACCGAGGAGACCATCTCCGAGCAGCGCTCGCGGTTCGTCATCGAGCCGCTGGAGCCCGGCTTCGGCTACACCCTCGGCAACTCGCTGCGCCGCACCCTCCTGTCGTCGATCCCCGGCGCTGCTGTCACCAGCATCCGGATCGAGGGCACCCTGCACGAGTTCACGACCGTGCCCGGGGTCAAGGAGGACGTCACCGAGATCATCCTGAACCTCAAGGGCCTCGTGGTCAGCTCCGACTCCGACGAGCCGGTGACCATGTACCTGCGCAAGCAGGGCCCCGGTGAGGTCACCGCCGCCGACATCGCGCCCCCGGCCGGTGTCGAGGTGCACAACCCCGACCTGCACATCGCGACCCTCAACGGCAAGGGCCGCCTCGAGATCGAGCTGGTGGTCGAGCGGGGCCGCGGGTACGTCCCGGCGCCGCAGAACAAGCAGCCCGGCCAGGAGATCGGCCGCATCCCGGTCGACTCGATCTACTCGCCGGTCCTCAAGGTCACCTACGCCGTCGAGGCCACCCGCGTCGAGCAGCGCACCGACTTCGACCGCCTCGTGGTCGACGTCGAGACCAAGCCGTCGATCGCCCCGCGGGACGCCATCGCCTCCGCCGGCTCCACGCTGGTCGAGCTGTTCGGCCTGCTGCGCGAGCTCAACGTCGACGCCGAGGGCATCGAGGTCGGCCCCAGCCCGGCCGAGGCCGCCGACATCGCGAACTTCTCGATGCCGATCGAGGACATGGACCTCACCGTCCGGTCCTACAACTGCCTCAAGCGCGAGGGTGTGCACACCGTCGGCGAGCTGGTCACCCGCTCGGAGGCCGACCTGCTCGACATCCGCAACTTCGGGGCCAAGTCGATCGACGAGGTCAAGATGAAGCTGGCGGCCATGGGCCTGGCGCTCAAGGACAGCCCGCCCGGGTTCATCCCGACCTCGGTCGAGAGCTACGACGAGGGCTACGAGACCGACGCCTACCACGGCACCGCCGAGTTCGGCACGGAGTACGGGCAGGTCCAGTACGACGACGGCTCCTACCAGGAGACCGAGCAGCTCTGAGGAAGGACCCCGCTGCCCCCACCGCTCGCGAGCTCGCGGCGGGACCCTGCAGCGGGGCCGGGCCGGGCGGCGGGCCACCCGCCGCTCGGCCGGGCCGGTGTCCACGGCACCGGCAGCGCCCGCCACACTGAGAACAGCGACGACAGCACCACCTGGTAGCAGCCGGCGAACGCCCCGCCCGGCCGCCTGAGGAAGGACCGACATGCCCACCCCCACCAAGGGCCCCCGTCTCGGCGGCTCCTCCGCCCACGAGCGGCTGATGCTGGCCAACCTGGCCACGTCGCTGTTCGAGCACGGGCGGATCACCACCACCGAGGCGAAGGCGAAGCGGCTGCGCCCGTACGCCGAGAAGCTCGTCACCTTCGCCAAGCGCGGTGACCTGCACGCCCGCCGGCAGGTCATGACGGTCATCCGGGACAAGGACGTCGTCCACCACCTGTTCGCCGAGATCGGCCCGCGCTACGAGAACCGGCCCGGCGGCTACACCCGCATCACCAAGGTCGGTCCGCGCAAGGGCGACAACGCCCCCATGGCCGTCATCGAGCTGGTCGAGGCCCTGACCGTCGGCCAGCAGGCGGTCGGCGAGGCCGAGCGCGCCCGCGGCACCCGCTTCGCCTCCGGCGCCGGCGCGGCCTCCGCCTCCGGCGAGGTCACCGCGGACGCCATCGAGGCCGCCGACGTCGACACCGGGGCGGACGACGCCGAGGTCGCCGACGCGGTGGACGCTCCCGTGGCCGGCGAGACGTCCGACGAGACCACCGAGGTCGTGGCCGCCGACGCCGAGACCCCGGGCGACGCCGAGGACGCGGACGGCACCAAGTGAGCGAGCAGCCCGGCCAGGGCGGCGACGCCGGCGCTGCCGGGGTCTCCGCCGGGGGCGGGGACCAGGGCGCGACGTTCGTGGGCGAGACCACCGGTCCCGGCGGCGACACCTCGCCGGCCGTCACCGCGGGGAACGTCGACCCGGAGGCGCAGGAGATCGTCACCGATCTCTACAACCCCGACGGGGAGCGTCAGGACGACGCGGACGTGACCCCCGAGCCGCGGGCGGAGAACCTGGCCGTGGTCGAGGACCCCGTGCTGTCGCCGGACGTGGCCGCTGCGGCGGCCGCCGAGATCGAGGCGGCCGAGATCGGCGACGCCGCCACCGCGGGCACCCACGCTCCCGGCGGCGAGTCCGCGCCCGACCCGCAGTAGTCCCCTGGACACCCAGCACCACCACGACGAGCCCGCCCCCGCCCCCGGGGGCGGGCTCGTCCGTCTCCGGCTGGCCGTGGCCTACGACGGGACGGACTTCTCCGGCTGGGCCCGCCAGCCGGGCCGGCGCACCGTGCAGCACGAGCTGGAGGCCGCGCTGGCCACCGTGCTGCGGACACCGGTCGCCCTGACGGTGGCCGGGCGGACCGACGCCGGGGTCCACGCCACCGGCCAGGTCGCGCACGCCGACGTCCCGCGCGCGGCCTGGGAGGACCAGCGCGAGCGCCTGGTGCGCCGGCTGCGCGGGCTGCTGCCGCCCGACGTCGCCGTCCCCGCGGTCACGGAGGCGCCGCCCGGCTTCGACGCGCGCTTCGGGGCGCTGGCGCGGCACTACGCCTACCGGCTGACCGACACCGACGCCGGGCCGCCGCCGCTGCGCCGTGCGGACACCGTCGGCTGGCCCCGCCGGCTCGACGTCGCCGCCATGGACGCCGCCGCGCGCCGGATGACCGGCCGGCACGACTTCGCCGCCTTCTGCCGCCGCCGGGAGGGGGCCACGACCGTCCGCACGCTGCTGGAGCTGGCGGTGGCCCGCGACGGCGACGTCGTGACCGTCACGGCGTCGGCCGACGCCTTCTGCCACTCGATGGTGCGCAGCCTCGTCGGCGCTCTGCTCGCCGTCGGGGAGGGCCGCCGGGCGCCGGAGTGGCCGGCCGGCCTGCTCGCCCGCCGCCAGCGGGCCGACGAGGTCGTGGTCGCCCCGCCGGGCGGGCTGACCCTGCTGGGGGTGGACTACCCGCCCGACGCCGACCTCGCCGCCCGCGCGCTCGTGACCCGGGCGCTGCGCACCTAGGGGAGCGCGGCGACCGCCTCGGCGACCGGGGTGTCGCCGGAGACCAGCTCCACGACCTCGTCCTTCTTGCCGGCGTCGAGCAGGGCGAGCAGCACCGCGGCGACGTCGTCGCGGGGGACCTCGCCGTACTCGACCCCGTGCTCCAGGCGCACACGGCCGGTGCCCGGCTCGTCGGTCAGGCGCCCGGGGCGCACGATCACCACGTCGAGGGCCGTGCGGGGCAGGACGACGTCCTCGGCGCGGAGCTTGGCCTGCAGGTAGACGGCGAAGACGGGGTCCATCCCCTTCGGCGTCCCCTGCCGCGCCTGCTCGACGCCCATCGAGGACACGAGCAGGTACGGGCGGACGCCGGCGCGTTCCGCGGCGTCGGCCAGCAGGACGGCGGCGCCGTGGTCGACGGTGTGCTTGCGCGCCTCGCCGCTGTTCGGGCCGGCGCCGGCCGCGAAGACGACCGCGTCGGCGCCGCGCACCACCTCGGCGACGTCGTCGACGGAGGCGGACTCCAGGTCCAGCACCGCGGGGGTGACGCCGTCGGCCTCGAGGTCCGCGGTGTGGTCGGGGTTGCGGACGATGCCGACGACGGTGTCCCCGCGACCGGTGAGCAGCCGGCCGAGGCGGCGGGCGACCTGGCCGTGGGCTCCGGCGATGACGACGCGCATGCGCCGCCCCTACCCCCGGGCCCGGCGCGTCACCCGCTGGCGGCGGCGCGGGCGCGGGCCAGGTCGGCGGGGGTGTCGCAGTCGGTCCAGGGCGGCGGCGTCCCCGGCTCGCGGGCGGGGGAGTGCCGGGTGACCGACACCCGGGCCACCACCCGGCGCACCGGCACGGGACCGTCGGCGCCGCGCAGGGCCGCGCGCAGCGCAGCGGTCCGCCAGACGCCCAGCAGGTACTGGTCGCGGCCCGCGTCGTCGACCACCAGGACGCCGTCGGCCGTGAGCCCGGCCCGCAGGTCGGCGACCAGGCCGGGTGTCACGAACGGCAGGTCGCCGGCGAGCACCGCGACGACGTCGGCGTCCACGGCGGCCAGCCCCGCACGCATCGCGGCGACGGGGCCGCCGCCGGGCGGCTGCTCCCGGACCACCCGGACGCCGGCGGGCACCGGCTGCGGGGGGCCCACGACGACCCGCGGCGCGGCGTCGGCGACCGCGGCGAGCACCGCCTCGAGCATCGTGCGGCCGCCGACCTCGAGCTGCGGCTTCGCCCGCCCGCCCAGTCGCGCCGCGCGACCGCCGGCGAGCACCACCGCCGCGTAGGGCGGGAGCGGGTGCGGCGCGGTCACGGACCGACCGTAGGGGCCGGGCGTGGGTACCGTCCCCCATCGTGGGACGAGTCACCAGCCGCACCCCGGTGCTCCGCATCCGGGGCCCCGTGCGCACCACCCGACCCGACACCGTGGCCGCGGAGGAGCCGCTGGAGATCCGCCTGAACGGGTCGCCGCTGGCGGTCACCATGCGCACGCCGGGCGCGGACTTCGACCTCGTGCACGGCTTCCTCGCCACCGAGGGCGTCATCGCCGGCATCGACGACGTCGCCGGGCTGCGCTACTGCAACAGCGTCGACGACGAGGGCCGCAACACCTACAACGTCGTCGACGTGGACCTGGCGCCGGGCGTGCAGCCGCCGGACACCGCCCTGGACCGCAACTTCCTGACCTCGAGCTCCTGCGGCGTCTGCGGCAAGGCCAGCATCGACGCGATCCGCACGCGCACCCGTCACGACGTGGCCGCCGACGCCACCCGCCTGGAGCTGGCCACCCTGCTGGCGCTGCCCGACCGGCTGCGCGCGGCGCAGGAGGTGTTCACCAAGACCGGCGGGCTGCACGCGGCCGGGCTGTTCACCGCCGACGGTGAGCTCGTGGTGCTGCGCGAGGACGTCGGCCGGCACAACGCGGTGGACAAGGTCATCGGCGACGCGCTGCGCGCCGGCCGCGTGCCGCTGGCGGGGCACGTGCTGATGGTGAGCGGGCGGGCGAGCTTCGAGCTCACCCAGAAGGCGGCGATGGCCGGCATCCCGGTGCTCGCGGCGGTGTCGGCGCCGTCGTCGCTGGCGGTGGAGCTGGCCGCCGACGTCGGCATCACGCTGGTCGGCTTCCTGCGCGGCGACGGCTGCAACGTCTACACCCGCCAGGAGCGCCTCGTGCTCCCGGACTAGAGCGGCGGGAGCGGGGCCGGGAGGCCGACGTCACACGTGGTCGCCGCCGCGCAGCTGGCTGACCACGTGGGGGAGCAGCGGGCCCAGCACGGCCAGGCCGTCGCGCACGCCGCCGGTCGACCCGGGCAGGTTGACCACCAGCGTCCGCCCCGCCGTGCCGGCGATGCCGCGCGAGAGCACCGCCGTCGGCACCGCCGGCGCCCCGAAGCGCCGCACGGCCTCGGCGAGCCCCGGCGCCTCCCGCTCGACCACGGCGCGCGTGGCCTCGGGCGTGACGTCGGTGGGGGACAGGCCCGTGCCGCCGGTGGTGAGGACGACGTCGGCGCCCGACGCGACCGCCTCGCGCAGGACGGCGACCAGCGCGTCGACGTCGTCGGGCCGCACGTGCGGGCCCTCGACGGCGAACCCGAGCTCCCGCAGCCCGGCAGCGAGCGCCTGCCCGCTGCGGTCCTCGTAGACGCCGGCGGAGGCGCGGTTGGACGCGGTGACGACGACCGCCCGGGCACCCTCGGGGAGCGTCACCGCCGCCACTCGCCGCTCTTGCCACCGGACTTGGCCAGCAGCCGCACGTCGGTGATCGACGCCCGCGGGTCGACGGCCTTCACCATGTCGATGACGGTCAGCCCGGCGACGGCGACCGAGGTCAGCGCCTCCATCTCCACGCCCGTGCGGTCCGCGGTGCGGGCGGTGGCGGTGATCTCCACGGCGTCGTCGGCGACCTCGACGTCGACGGTGACGCCGTGCAGGGCGATGGGGTGGCACAGCGGGACGAGGTCCGGCGTCCGCTTGGCCCCGGCGATGCCGGCGATCCGCGCGACCGCCACGGCGTCGCCCTTGGGCACGCCCTCACCCCGCAGCAGCGCGACGACCTCGGGGCTGACCAGCACCCGGCCGGCCGCGGTGGCCTCGCGGGCGGTGACCGGCTTGGCCGAGACGTCGACCATCCGGGCGGCGCCCCTCTCGTCGACGTGCGTCAACTCCGTCATTGCAGTGCTCCCTCGATCAGGACGACGTCGACCTCGGCGCCCGCGGGCAGCTCGGTGACGTCCTCGGGCACGACGACCAGGCAGTTGGCCCGGGCGAGGTGGGCGACCAGGTGCGAGCCCGGCCCGCCGACCTGCGAGACGCGGCCGGCGTCGTAGCGACCGCGCAGGAACTGCCGCCGCCCGGCGGGGGAGCGCAGCGGCGCGGTGAGCACCGCCGGCGCCCGCAGCCGGTCGGGCGCGGCGTGCCCCAGCGCGCGCCGCAGCGCCGGGCGGACGAAGACCTCGAAGGACACGAACGAGCTGACCGGGTTGCCCGGCAGCGTGACCACGGGGACGCCGTCGACGGTTCCGGCACCCTGCGGCCCGCCCGGCTGCATGGCGACCTTGCCGAACTCGACGGTGCCCAGGGTCCGGAACGCGTCCTTGACCACCTCGTAGGCGCCCGCGCTCACGCCGCCGCTGGTGACCAGCAGGTCGGCGTCTGCCAGCTCGCTGCGCACCGTGGCCAGGAACTGGTCGACGTCGTCGGGGACGAAGTGCAGGCGCCGGGCGGTGCCGCCGGCGTCCTCCACGGCGGCGCACAGCAGCAGCGAGTTGGACTCGTAGACCTGACCGGGCAGCAGGGGCTCGCCCGGCTCGACCAGCTCGCTGCCGGTGGACAGCACCAGGACCCGCGGCTTGCGGCGGACCCACAGCGTGCGCGCGCCGATGGCGGCGGCCAGGCCCAGCTGCGCTGCCCCGAGCGGGCTCCCGGCCTCCAGGGCGACCGTGCCCGCGGTGATGTCCTCCCCGGCGCGGCGCAGGTGCGTGCCGGCGGCCGGGGCGTCGCGGACCTCGACGACGTCGGTCGCGGCGTCGGTGAGCTCCACCGGCACGACGACGTCGGCGCCGGGCGGCAGCAGCCCGCCGGTCATGATCCGCTGCACGGTGCCCGGGACGAGGGGGACGACGCCGGTCCGTCCGGCCGGGATGTCGTCGGCGACCGGCAGCCGGACGGGCAGGCCGGCCAGGTCGGCGGAGCGGGCGGCGTAGCCGTCCATGGCCGAGTTGTCGTAGCCGGGCAGCGGCACGCCGGCCGCGACGTCGCGGGCGAGCACGCGGCCGTGCGCCGCGGCCACCGGCACCTCCTCCTCGCCGAGCGGCGCGAGCAGGGCGGCGACCACCGCCTGGTGTTCCTCGACCGTGCGCACCCGGTCATCCTGTCGGATGCGTCCCCGCCCGGCTGGCGCGCGTCCGGGCCACCTGCGGGGGCGCCCCGGCGGCATAGGAAGCTCTCCCCGCGTCCGCACGGGCCCGACCGTGCGGAGAGCCTCCTGTGCCGCAGGACCGAGAGGAGCCGTCCGTGCCCGAGTACGAGCGCATGCTGGCCGCCAACGAGGAGTGGGCCCGGGACTTCCAGGGCGGCCTGCCCGTGGCGCCGGCGCGGAAGGTCGCCGTCGTCGCCTGCATGGACTCCCGCATGCCGCTGTTCCCGCTGCTGGGCCTGGCGGTGGGCGACGCGCACGTCATCCGCAACGCCGGCGGGGTCGTCACCGACGACACGATCCGCTCGCTGACCATCTCCCAGCACCTGCTCGGGACCCGCGAGATCGTGCTGGTCCACCACACCGACTGCGGCCTGCAGAAGACCGACGACGTCTCCTTCGCCGACCTGGTGGAGCGGGCCACCGGTGTGCGCCCGCCGTGGCCGGCGCAGGCGTTCACCGACGCCGACGAGGACGTGCGCGAGTCCATCCGGCTGCTGCGCGAGAGCCCGTTCCTGCTGTCGAAGGACGTCTGCGGCACCGTCTACGACGTCGAGACGGGCCTGCTCCACCGGGTGGATCCCGACGCGTCCGCGTGACCTGCGCCGACGCCCCTCCTAGGCTGCCCGCTCGTGACGGGGACGCGGAGTCGGCGGGCGGGGGCCGCGGCGGCAGCCGTGGCGGCGGCGGTGCTGGCGGGGTGCACCAGCACGGTGAGCGGGACGGCGACGCCGCCGGCCGCCGCGCCCACCACCAGTGAGCCGCCGGCGACCAGCACGCCGTCGGAGCCGCCGATCGACGTCACGCCGGCCCCGGAGCCGACGGTCGGCACCCTCCTGGAGTCCCACCGCATCGCCTCGGTGACCTCGCTGGTGCCGGTCACCTTCCCGAGCCGGACCGAGCCCTGCTTCCCGTCGGGCCCGTGGAGCGACTCCGGTGCCCTGGACGCGGCCTACTTCGGCAGCGGGACCGCCGGCCCGGTCCTCGACCGCTGGGGCTTCGTCACCGCCTGGGGCCAGTGCAACAGCGACCCCGCCGACGGCCGCGGCACGCTGACGATGGTGGCCGAGCTGTCCGACCCCGAGTCGGCCGCACGGGCCGCCCGGGAGCTCGCCGACGACCAGGCCGGCGACGGCTACGAGCCGGCGCAGGTGCCCGGCCTCGACGGCGCGGTGCTGCTGCAGGAGAGCGGGGACGAGGACGTCGTCCAGGCGTTCGTGCCGGTCGGCCGGATGCTGGCCTACGCCTACCACACCGCGGGCTCCGGCCAGGGGCTCGAGGAGGTCGGCCGGCTGATGGCCGACCAGGTGTCCCTGCTGCAGACGTTCCAGCCCACCCCGCAGGACCAGGTGCCCTCGCTGCCCACCGATCCCGACGGCCTGCAGCAGCTGACCCTCGACCCGCCGGGGGACTTCACCGACTTCTCCGGCCCCTACGACCTGGAGGGGTACCTGCGGCTGGCCATCGACCCGGTCCGCGAGCGCGAGCTGCTCACCGCCAACGGGTTCACCGGCTTCTACTCCAAGCAGTCCGACGAGGCCGACCTCAGCTACGCCGTCGCGCTCTACGCCTTCCCCTCCTCGATGGAGACGAACACCGTCTACACGGCCTTCGCCCAGCTCGAGGACGCCGAGTTCGGCGGCACCCCGTTCCAGCTGCCCTCGATCCCCGACGCCCCCTGCTTCTGGTTCGAGTCGGGGGAGAGCTACTACCAGCGCTGCTACGTCGGCTACGGCAGCCACCTCGCCAGCGTGGACGTCCTCGGCCTCGACGCCCCCGACGACGTCGCGGCGATGGACCGCCTGCTGCCCGCGCAGCGGGACCTCATCGACGGCTGACGCGCCGTACGGCCCCGTCCGGAGGCCGGCCCCGAGCTCGCGAGGGGGGAGAGGGCCGGGGTCCTTCGGCTGGTATCGTCGTCGGCTGGTGCGCGGCCGCCGGCTGGTGCGCGCGCGCCGTCGGCGTCTCCCGTCCTCGGTGAGGCGATCCCACCAGCCACCCCGACGACGACGGAGGACACGAGCGCCGTGCGCACGTACTCACCCAAGCCCGGCGAGATCGCGCGGGCCTGGCACGTCATCGACGCCACCGACGTGGTGCTCGGTCGACTCGCCAGCCAGGTCGCGACCCTGCTGCGCGGCAAGCACAAGCCCCAGTTCGCCCCCCACGTCGACGTCGGTGACTTCGTCGTCGTCGTGAACGCGAACAAGATCGCGCTGACCGGCTCCAAGCGCGACCAGAAGACCGCCTACCGCCACTCCGGCTACCCGGGCGGCCTGCGCGCCATCAACGTCGGCGACCAGCTGCGCACCCACCCCGACCGCGTCGTCGAGCGCGCCGTCAAGGGCATGCTGCCGCACAACAGCCTCGGTCGGCAGATGATCAAGAAGCTGAAGGTGTACGCGGGGCCGGAGCACCCGCACTCCGCCCAGCAGCCCCAGACCTTCGAGATCAAGCAGGTGGCCCAGTGACCTCCCCCATGACCACGGCCCCGACCGTGACCGACGCGGACGGGCGGCCCGTCCAGACCGTCGGCCGGCGCAAGGAGGCCATCGTCCGCGTGCGGCTCGTGCCCGGCAGCGGGCAGTTCCGCCTGAACGGCCGGACCCTCGAGCAGTACTTCCCCAACAAGGTCCACCAGCAGCTCGTCCGCGAGCCGTTCGTGATCCTGGAGAAGGGCGAGCAGTACGACGTCGTCGGCATCCTCAAGGGTGGCGGCGTCAGCGGTCAGGCCGGTGCGCTGCGCCTCGCGATCGCCCGCGCCCTCGTCGAGGTCGAGGCCGACGACCGTCCGGCCCTCAAGAAGGCCGGCTTCCTCACCCGTGACGCGCGCGTCACCGAGCGCAAGAAGTACGGGCTCAAGAAGGCCCGCAAGGCGCCTCAGTACTCGAAGCGCTGACCGGCACCGCCGTGGGTCGCCTCTTCGGGACCGACGGCGTCCGGGGTCGGGCCAACGCCGACCTCACGCCGGAGTTGGCCCTGTCGGTGGCCCGTGCGGCCGCCACCGTGCTGTCCGACCGCGACGGGACCTCGCGTCCCGTCGCGGTCGTCGGCCGTGACCCCCGCGCCAGCGGGGAGATGCTCGAGGCCGCCGTCGTGGCGGGCCTGGCGAGCGCGGGCGCCGAGGTGCTGCGCGTGGGTGTCCTCCCCACGCCGGCCGTCGCGTTCCTCACCGCCGGGACCGGCGCCGACCTCGGCGTCATGATCTCGGCCAGCCACAACCCCATGCCCGACAACGGCATCAAGCTGTTCAGCCGCGGCGGCCACAAGCTGCCCGACGCGGTCGAGGCGGCGATCGAGTCCGCCGTCGCCACCTCCCGCCGCAGCACCGACGGCGTCCGGCCCACCGGCGGCGACATCGGCCGGGTCCGCGACCTGACCGACGGCGCCGCGGACTACGCCGCCCACCTGCTGTCCACGGTGTCCGCGCCCGTGCGCGGCCTGCGCCTGGTCGTCGACTGCGCGCACGGCGCGGCCGCCACCGTCGCCCCCGAGGTCTACCGCCGGGCCGGCGCCGAGGTCACCGTCATCGGCGGCGAGCCCGACGGCTGGAACATCAACGACGGCATCGGCTCCACCCACCTCGGCCCGCTCACCGAGGCGGTCCGGGAGACCGGTGCCGACCTCGGCATCGCCCACGACGGCGACGCCGACCGGTGCCTCGCGGTCACCGCCGACGGCCAGGTCGTCGACGGCGACGCGATCCTCGCCGTGTGCGCGCTCGCGCTCAAGGAGCGCGGCGAGCTGCGCCAGGACACCGTCGTCGCCACGGTGATGAGCAACCTGGGGTTCCACCACACGATGCGCGACGCCGGCATCGCCGTGCAGACCACCGCCGTCGGCGACCGGTACGTGCTGGAGGCGCTGCACGCCCGCGGGCTGTCCCTCGGCGGCGAGCAGAGCGGCCACCTGGTCTTCCTCGACCACGCGACCACCGGCGACGGGACGCTCACCGGGCTGTCGCTGCTGTCCCGGATGGCCGCCACCGGCGCCTCCCTGGCCGAGCTGGCCTCGGTGGTGCAGCGGCTGCCCCAGACGCTGGTCAACGTGCCGGTCCGCGACCGGATCCGGGTCGTGGAGAGCGAGGCGGTGGCCGCCGCGGTCAACGCCGCCGAGGAGGAGCTCGGTGACGACGGCCGGGTGCTGCTGCGCCCGTCGGGCACCGAGCAGCTGGTGCGGGTGATGGTCGAGGCGCCCACGCTGGAGCTCGCCGACGGCATCGCCCAGCGCCTGGCCGCCGTCGTCGCGGCCGTCGACTGAGCCCTGCGGCCCTGGACCGCGGGCGGCGCCCCGGTCCACCCTGTGCCCCACCCTCGAGGGGGAGGACGCCATGACCGTCCGGATGCGGGACCTGGTCGGCGGGGCGCTCGCCCAGCTGCGGTACGAGCCGACGGGCAAGCGGGTGCGCGCCGAGGCCGGCGGCGCGGTCGTCGCGCAGACCGAGCGGGCGGTGCTCGTCTGGGAGCCGCGCCGCGTGGTGCCGGCCTACGCCGTCCCGGTCGAGGACCTCACGGCCGGGCTGACCGGCCCTCCGGTGCCGGCGGCTCCCGACGCGCCCGCGGACACCGGCTCCGCCGTCCCGGACGTGACGGCGCTGCGCGTGCTCGACCCGCGGGTCCCGTTCGCGGTGCACAGCACCCCGGGCGAGCCGGTCGGCGTGCGGGTGCCCGGCGGCGACCGCGTCCTCGAGGGCTTCTGTCCGGCCGACCCGGCGCTGGCCGGCTCCGTCGTCCTGGACTTCGCCGGCCCCGACGCCTGGTACGAGGAGGACGAGCGGCTGTACGGGCACCCGCGTGACCCGTTCCACCGGATCGACGTCCGGGCCGCCTCGCGGCACGTCGAGGTGTCCTCGGGCGGGCGGCTGCTCGCGGCGTCCGCGCGGCCGCGGCTGGTGTTCGAGACGCTGCTGCCCGTCCGCTGGTACCTGCCCGCCGAGGACGTGACCGCCCCTCTGGTGCCCAGCGACACGCGGACGCAGTGCGCCTACAAGGGCGAGGCGGGCTACTGGTCGGTGGAGACCGGGGACGGGCTGGTCCGTGACCTCGTGTGGAGCTACCGCGACCCGCTGCCCGACGCCGCGCAGCTGCGCGGCCTGCTCTGCTTCTTCGACGAGCGCGTCGACGTCGTCGTCGACGGAGTGCCCCGCCCCCGGCCCGTCACGCCCTGGTCCTGAGACGGCGGTGTGGCCGGGGTGACGCAGGGGTGAGACCGTGTCGTCGGTGGACGGATCGGTCCGCCTCCGCCGGTACCCTCGGTCGACATGTGCGGCATCGTGGGTTACGTCGGTCCCCAGAACGCCCTGGACGTCGTCCTGGAGGGCCTGCGTCGACTCGAGTACCGCGGATACGACTCCGCGGGCGTCGCCGTCCGGGTCGGCGACGCCGACTCGGGCGAGCTGAGCTCGGCCAAGAAGGCGGGCAAGCTGGCCAACCTGGAGAAGGCCCTGGCCGACTCCCCGCTGCCCGAGGCGACGCTCGGCATCGGCCACACCCGCTGGGCCACCCACGGCGGCCCCACCGACCGCAACGCCCACCCGCACCTGTCCGCCGACGGCCGGGTCGCCGTGATCCACAACGGGATCATCGAGAACTTCGCCGCGCTGCGGGCCGAGTGCGAGGCCGCGGGCGTCGAGATGGTGTCGGAGACCGACACCGAGGTCGTCGCCCACCTGCTGGCCGCCGCCTACGACGAGCAGCCGGAGGGCCCAGGCCGGTTCGCCGAGGCGATGCGCGCGGTGAGCCGCCGGCTGGAGGGGGCCTTCACCCTCGTCGCGGCGCACGCCGACCAGCCCGACACGCTCGTCGCCTCCCGCCGCAACAGCCCGCTGGTCGTCGGCGTCGGCGACGGCGAGTACTTCCTCGGCTCCGACGTCGCGGCGTTCATCGCCCACACCCGCGAGGCCCGCGAGCTCGGCCAGGACCAGGTCGTGGAGATCGACCGCGCCCGCGGGCTGAGCGTCACCGACTTCGACGGCGCCCCGGTCGAGCCGGTCGCCTACACCGTCGACTGGGACGCCGCGGCCGCCGAGAAGGGGGGCCACGACTGGTTCATGCTCAAGGAGATCGCCGAGCAGCCGCAGGCGGTGGCCGACACCCTGCTCGGCCGCCTCGGCGACGACGGCGAGCTGATCCTCGACGAGGTCCGGCTGTCGGACCAGGAGCTGCGCGACATCGACAAGATCTTCGTCGTCTCCTGCGGCACCTCCTACCACGCGGGGCTGATCGCGAAGTACGCCATCGAGCACTGGACGCGGATCCCGGTCGAGGTCGAGGTGGCCAGCGAGTTCCGCTACCGCGACCCGGTGCTCGACCGCTCCACGCTGGTCGTCGTCATCAGCCAGTCCGGCGAGACGATGGACACGCTCATGGCGCTGCGCCACGCCAAGGAGCAGAAGGCGCGCGTGCTGGCCATCTGCAACGTCAACGGGTCCACGATCCCGCGCGAGTCCGACGCCGTGCTCTACACGCACGCCGGCCCGGAGATCGCCGTCGCCTCGACCAAGAGCTTCCTGGCGCAGATCGTCGCGTGCTACCTCGTCGGCCTGTTCCTCGCCCAGATCCGCGGCATCAAGTACACCGACGAGGTCGCCGCCATCGTCTCGGAGCTGCAGAAGCTGCCCGAGGCGGTCGGGCAGGTGCTGACCCAGATGGAGCCGGTGCGCGAGCTCGGCCGGTCGCTGGCCGACTCCGACACGATCCTGTTCCTGGGCCGCCACGTGGGCTTCCCGGTGGCCCTGGAGGGCGCGCTCAAGCTCAAGGAGCTCGCCTACATCCACGCCGAGGGCTTCGCCGCCGGTGAGCTCAAGCACGGCCCGATCGCGGTCATCGACCAGGGCACCCCGGTCGTCGTCATCGCGCCGTCGCCGCGGGGGCGCAGCCTGCTGCACGGCAAGGTCGTCTCCAACATCCAGGAGATCCGGGCCCGCGGTGCGCGCACGATCGTCATCGCCGAGGAGGGCGACGAGGACGTCGTCCCCTACGCCGACCACCTGATCCGGGTGCCGCGGACGCCGACCCTCCTGGCGCCCGTCGTCGCCACGGTGCCGCTGCAGATCCTCGCGTGCGAGATCGCCGACACCCGCGGGTTCGACGTCGACCAGCCGCGCAACCTGGCCAAGAGCGTCACCGTCGAGTAGCGGCAGCACGATCAGGTGACCTGGTCGTGCTGCCTCCCGGCTCACCGTCGGCGGTGAGCCAGGACGCTGCACGGTGAGCCAGGACGGCGGGCTGCGCGGCTGCACGGCAGACTGTCCCGGTGATCGTGGGGGTCGGGATCGACGTGGTCCCCGTGACCCGGTTCGCCGAGTCGCTCGAGCGCACCCCGGGGCTGCGCGACCGGCTGTTCACCGCCGCGGAGCAGACGACGCCGTCCGGCGGTGCCCGCACGGCGGAGTCGCTGGCCGCGCGGTTCGCCGCCAAGGAGGCCGTCGCCAAGGCGCTCGGCGCACCCGGGGCGCTGCGCTGGCACGACGCCGAGGTGACCGTCGGCGAGCACGGCCGCCCGCACCTGGAGATTCGCGGCACGGTCGCCGCCCGCGCCGGGCAGATGGGCATCACGAGCTGGCACCTCTCGCTCAGCCACGACGGCGGGATCGCCTCGGCGGTCGTCGTCGCCGAGGGAGGTCCCGCGTGATCGGGCTGTCCACCGTCGCCGAGGTCCGCGCCGCCGAGGACGTGCTCCTGGCCCGCACACCCGAGGGCGCCCTGATGCAGCGCGCGGCCACCGGCCTGGCCACGGTCTGCCTGCGGCTGCTCGGCCGGGCGCACGGCACGCGGGTCACCGCGCTGGTCGGCGGCGGCAACAACGGCGGCGACGCGCTGTTCGCCGGCGCGCACCTCGCCGCCCGCGGCGCCCGGGTGACCGCCGTCCTGCTCGACCCCGGCCGCGCCCACCCCGCCGGGCTCGCCGCGCTGCGCCGCGCCGGCGGACGGGTGGCCGGCCCGGGCGACCCCGACGGGCTCGACCGCGCCGACCTGGTCCTCGACGGCATCGCCGGCATCGGCGGCCGCGGCGGCCTGCGCCCCGAGGCGGCGCGGCTGGCCGGGCGTGCGGCCGCCGGCCCCGGCACCACGGTCGCCGTGGACGTCCCCAGCGGGGTCGACGCCGACACCGGCGCGGTCGAGGGTGCGGCGTTCGCCGCCGTCCACACGGTCACCTTCGGCGCGGTCAAGCCCGGCCTGGTCGTGGGGGAGGGACGCGGGCAGGCCGGCACGGTGCACCTGGTCGACATCGGGCTGGGCCCGCACCTGGCGCGGCCGCGGGCGTTCCAGCTCACCGACGACGACGTCGCCACGCACCTCCAGCCGCCCGGGGACGGCGACGACAAGTACTCCCGCGGAGTCGTCGGCATCGTCGCCGGGTCGGCCACCTACCCGGGCGCCGGCGTGCTGTGCACCGGGGCCGCCCTGCGCACCCGGCCGGGCCTGGTCCGCTACGCCGGGACCGCCGCCGACGGCGTGCGTGCCTCCTGGCCCGAGGCCATCGTCACCGCCGCCCGCCCCCGCGACGCCGGCCGCGTGCAGGCCTGGGTGGTCGGTCCCGGGATGGGCACCGACGACGACGCCCGCAGCGTGCTGGCCGAGGTGCTGGGCACCGACCTGCCCGTGGTGGTCGACGCCGACGCGCTGACGCTGGCCGCCCGCGAGCCCGACCTCGTGCGGCGGCGCAGCGCACCCACCGTCCTCACCCCGCACGACCGCGAGTTCGAGCGGTTCGGCGTCGAGGTGGGCGCCGACCGCATCGGCAGTGCCCGGCGGCTGGCCGCCGACCTGGGCGCCGTCGTGCTGCTCAAGGGCAACGCCACCGTCGTCGCCGGCCCCGACGGGACGGCGTTCGTCAACGCCACCGGGACCACCGAACTGGCCACGGCCGGCACCGGCGACGTGCTGTCCGGGATCCTCGGCGCCCTGCTCGCCACCGGCACGCCCCCGCCGAGACCGCCGCGGCGGCCGCGCACCTGCACGGCCGCGCCGGCCAGGTCGCCTCCGAGCGCGGGCCGCTCGTCGCCGGGGACCTGGTGCGGCGGCTCTCCGAGACGGTGGGCCGGGTGCGCGGCGACCGCCTGGGAGACTCGGGGGCGTGAGCGAACCCCGGGCCGAGGTGGTGGTCGACCTCGACGCCATCGCGGCGAACACCGCCGTGCTGCGCGAGCGGGTCGGCCGCCCCCTCATGGCGGTGGTCAAGGCCGACGGCTACGGGCACGGGCTGGTGCCCGCCGCCCGCGCGGTCCTCGCAGGAGGCGCCGACGCCCTCGGTGTGGCCGTGCTGGAGGAGGCCCTCGCGCTGCGCGCGGCCGGGGTGGGCGCGCCGCTGCTGGCCTGGCTGCACACGCCGGGCACCGACTTCGCCCCCGCGCTGGCGGCCGACGTCGAGGTGTCGGTCAACGCGGAGTGGGGCCTCGCCGAGGTCGTCGCCGCCGCCCGCGCCACCGGCCGGACCGCGCGGCTGCACCTGTTCGCCGACACCGGCCTGTCCCGCGAGGGCGCCGCGATGGCCGACTGGCCCGGTCTGGTCGCCGCGGCCGCCCGCGCGCAGGCCGACGGCGAGGTCGAGGTGGTCGGGCTGTGGAGCCACATGGCCTACGCCGACGCCCCCACCCACCCGACGATCGGTGCGCAGGTGCGGGTGTTCGAGGAGGCCGTCGGCATCGCCTCCGGCGCCGGGCTGCGCGGCCGCCGGCACCTCGCGAACTCCGCGGCCACCGTGGCGCTGCCCGACACCTGGTACGACATGGTCCGCCCCGGCGTCGCCCTCTACGGCCTCGACCCGCTCGGCGGCGACGCGGGCGTCCACGGGCTGAGGCCCGCGATGACCGTGCGCGCGCGGGTGGCGCTCACCAAGCGGGTGCCCGGCGGTGCCGGCGTCTCCTACGGCCACACCTACACGACCGCCACCGACACCACCCTCGCCCTGGTGCCGGTCGGGTACGCCGACGGCGTCCCCAGGGCCGCGGGCAACCGGGCGCCGGTGCTGGCCGGCGGCGCGCAGCGCACCATCGCCGGGCGGGTCTGCATGGACCAGTTCGTCCTCGACGTCGGCGACGCGGCCGTGGCGCCGGGCGACGAGGTGGTCCTGTGGGGCCCCGGCGACCGCGGCGAGCCGACCGCGCAGCAGTGGGCCGACGCGGTCGACACCATCCACTACGAGCTGGTGACCCGGGTCGGCGGGCGCTTCACGCGCCGCCACGTCGGGTCCGCGGGGGCGGTCTGATGGCACGCAGCGGGGGACCGGGGCGCGCGGGCGTGGCCGGGGCGCTGGAGCGGCACCCGGCGGTCGGGATCGCCGGCGCCGTCGTCGGCCTGGCGGCGGCCACCACCGCCGTCGGCGTGGCCGTCGCCCGGATCGCCACCCGCCGCGTGCGCGCGGACCGGGTCAGCCCGGCCGGCGCGCTGCCCGAGGGCGCCAGCGACGCCGAGCTGCGCGAGGACGACCCGCTCGGCGCCGCCTCCCGCCGCGCCGACCGCACCGCGCTGGTCCAGGCCGACGACGGCGTCCTGCTGGCCGTCGAGGAGGTCGGCCCGCTCGACGCGCCGCTGACCGTCGTCTTCGTGCACGGCTACACGCTGTCGATGGCGTCGTGGACCTACCAGCGGCGCTCGCTCGGCGCGGAGCTGGCCACCGCCAACGGGCACCGCCCCCTGGCCCGGCTGGTGTTCTACGACCACCGCGGCCACGGCTCGTCCACGCGCGGGCCGGCCGAGCACTCGACGATCGAGCAGCTCGCGCGCGACCTCGCCGCCGTCGTCGAGGCGCGGGTCCCCGAGGGGCCGGTCGTGCTCGTCGGGCACTCGATGGGCGGCATGACGGTCATGGGCCTGGCCGACGTCGCCCCGGAGCTGTTCGGCACGAAGGTCGTCGGCGCCGCGCTGGTGTCGACGTCGAGCGGCAACCTGGCCGACCTCAGCTTCGGCATGCCCGAGTTCCTCACCCGGGTGCGCGCCGCGGTGCTGCCGATCGCGGCGTTCACCATGCGCCGCCGGCCGGCCTTCGCCGAGCGCACCCGCCGGCTGGCCGCCGACGTCGTGTCGGCCGCCACCCGCTCGCTGTCGTTCGCCTCGACCGACGTCGACCCGCGGCTGGGCCGGTACGTGGACTCGATGATCGGCGGTACACCGGTCGACGTGATCGCGGAGTTCTACCCGGCGCTGGCCGGCCTCGACGAGACCGGCGCGCTGCAGCCGCTGCGGCGCGTCCCGACGCTGGTGCTCACCGGCGACGAGGACCGGATGATCCCGAAGGAGCACAGCGACACCCTCGTGGAGCTGCTCGGTGGCGAGGGGCCGATGGTCGAGTACGTCGTCGTGCCGCACGCGGGCCACCTGGTGACCCTCGAGCGGCCCGAGGAGGTCACCCGCGCCCTGGCGGGCCTGCTCCGGCGGGTCGCCGCTGCGACCGCGCGCGTGCGGGACTGAGGCTCAGGGCCGGGCGTCGGCCGACCGGCCGAGCAGCGAGTCCCGGGTCCGGTGCGCGGCCTCGGCACCGTCGGCGAAGGACAGCACCCACGGCGAGACGCCGCTGTCGGGCAGCACCGGCCGTCGCGGCGGCGCCAGGACCGCCGCGCGCAGCGCCGGGTCGGCCAGCCGGGCCGGCCCCAGGAGCGCGGCGTGCAGCACGGGCCCGACGTCGGCGGCCCGGGCGCGCTCCAGCGCCCGGCGTCCCGCCGCGGTCGGGCCGAGGAAGCGGCCCAGCAGGCGCTCGGCGCGCAGCCGCCGGACGATCCCGGCGATCCGCTCGTCGGCCTCGGCCCGCCAGTGCACCGTCTCCACCGAGCGCCGGCCGCGGGCGCCGACGGCGTCGAGGACCGCGGCCTCCACCGGGTGCCGGCGCCGCGGCTCGACCACCTGCAGCTCCCCGGGCGCGACCGCCTGGATCCGGCCGGTGACCACCAGCGCCACCAGGGCGGTGTCGACCACCCGGTGCGGGCCCCCCGCGAGGCAGGCGACGTCGTACACGTCCGGCTGCGTCATGGCGGCTCCTCCCGGTCGCGGGGTCCCCTGGTCAACGGTGACAGGCGGGGGCGGCGGAGGGAAGGCCCGCAGGCCGCCCGTCCTCGACCGCCGTAGGGTCGGCGCGTGGCCGCTCCCCGTCCGCCCCGGTTCGACGCCGCAGCGGAGGAGGTGGCCCGCACCGCGGCGGCGGCCGCCGACTGGCCCGCGCTCGCCGCGGCCGCCACCCCCTGCGTCGCGTGTCCGGAGCTGGCCGCCACCCGGCAGCACGTCGTCGTCGGGGACCCCCCGCGCCGCGGACGGGCGCGGTTCGCGCTGGTCGGGGAGGCGCCGGGCGCGACCGAGGACGACACCGGCCGGCCGTTCGTCGGGAAGTCGGGGCAGCTGCTGGACCTGCTGCTGGCCGAGGCCGGCCTCGACCGTGCCGACGCCGCGGTCCTCAACATCGTGAAGTGCCGGCCGCCGGGCAACCGCACCCCGAGGACGCCGGAGGTGGCCCGCTGCAGCGGCTGGCTGCGCCGCCAGCTCGAGCTGCTGGACCCGCCCGTCGTCGTCGCGCTCGGGCTGTCCTCGGCGAAGTGGTTCCTGGGGCCGCGGACGAAGCTCGCCGAGGCGCGCGGGCGGCCGCACGACGTCGGCGGCCGGGCGGTCTGGGCCACCTACCACCCGTCGGCGGCCATCCGCTTCGGCCCGGCGGGGGCGCCGCGCGCCGGGCTGCTGGAGGACCTGACGTCGGTGGCGCGGAGCCTGGCGCCGTGAGGCGCGAGCACGTCCTGCCCACGGTGGACGACACGCGCGCGCTGGGTGCCGCGCTCGCCGGCGTCGTCGCGCCGGGGGACCTGGTCGTCCTCACCGGCCCGCTGGGAGCGGGCAAGACCGCGCTGACCCAGGGACTCGGCGCGGCCCTCGGCGTCGGCGAGCCGGTCACGTCGCCGACGTTCGTCATCGCCCGCGTGCACCGCGGCGGGCGGCTGCCGCTGGTGCACGTCGACGCCTACCGGCTCGGCGGCGTCGCCGACGTCGACGACCTGGACCTCGACGCCTCGACCGAGGAGTCGGTGACCGTGGTCGAGTGGGGTGCCGGGCTGGTCGAGCGGCTGGCCGACGAGCACCTGGAGGTGCGGCTCGACCGCCGCGACGACGACGTCCGCACCGCCGTGCTGGTGCCCCACGGGCCCGGCTGGGCGGCCCGGCTCGACCCGTGAGCTCCCCGGGCCGCCGCGAGGTCGTCGTCTTCGACCTGGACGGGACCCTCGTCGCCGGCGACTCCTTCGGCGCGTTCCTCCGGCACCTGCTCACCCGCCGGCGCCCCCGGCTGGCCGCGGCGCTGCTTACCGCGCCGGTGTGGCTGCCGGCGCTCGCCGTCGGCCGGCTGCGCGTCCCCGCCGAGCGCTGGCTGGTCTGGCTGGCCGCCGTGGGCCTCGACGCCGACCGGTTCGCCGCGGCGGCCCGGTCCTTCGCCGCCCAGCACGCCGGTGCGGCCGGCGGGCGCGCCGCGCCCGCCGTGCTCGCCCGGCTCCGCGAGCACGTCGGCCGCGGCGACCGGGTGGTCGTGGCCACCGCCTGCGCGACACCGCTGGCGGCCGAGGTGTGCCGGGTGATCGGGCTCGAGGACGTCGAGGTGGTCGCCTCCGACCTGCGGCGGACCCGGTGGGGCCCGCCGGCGCCCACGGTCCCGGCCCGGGGGGAGGGCAAGGTGCAGGCGCTGCGTGCCGCGGGTGTGCCGCTGCCGCTGGACCACGCCTACTCCGACAGCGCCTCGGACCTGCCGCTGCTGCGCGCCGCGCGCGTCCCGCACCTGGTCGACCCCTCGCCGCGGGAGCTGAGGAGGCTGCGTGCGGCACTCGGTCCCGACGTCGAGGTGCTGCGCCGGGCGCAGGGACGCGGGTGAGCGTCCGGGTCGAGGTCCTCGCCCTGTCCGGGCGGGTCTTCACCGCGCTGGCCGACGGCGACCTCGCCGCCGCGGCCGCCGCCGCGCCGGTACCGCTGCCGCCCGGCTTCGCCGACCCCGGCTGGGCGCCGGTCTGGCGGATGCGGGCCGCCCAGGTGGCCGCCGACCCGGCGGTCGCCGCCTGGGTCACCGGCGCCGTGCGGGACCTCGACAGCGGGCTGGTGGTCGGCCGCGCCGGCTTCCACGGCCCGCCCGACGCCCGCGGCACGGTCGAGGTCGGCTACGCCGTGCTGCCGGAGCACCGGCGCCGCGGCTACGCCCGCGCCGCCCTGGCCGTGCTGCTCGACCGGGCACGCCGCGAGCCGGACGTGCGGGTGGTGCGCCTGTCGATCGCGCCGGACAACACGGCCTCGCAGGCGGTGGCGCGGCCGTTCGGCTTCCGGGTCGTGGGGGAGCAGGTCGACGAGGTGGACGGTCCCGAGGTCGTGTACGAGCGGGACGTGTGACCGGCCGCTCCGTCGTCGCGGGCGTGCTCGTCCGGGACGACCGGGTGCTGCTCGGCCACCGGTCGCCGTCGCGCCGCTGGTACCCCGACGTGTGGGACTTCCCCGGCGGGCACGTCGAGCCGGGGGAGGACGGGGCCGCCGCGCTGGCCCGGGAGCTGCGCGAGGAGGTCGGCGTGACACCGCGGGAGGCCGAACCCGTGCTCACCGTCGACGACGGCGACGTGCACCTCGTCCTGTACGTCGTCCGCGCCTGGGACGGCGACCCGCGCGACCTGCAGCCGGACGAGCACGACGAGCTGCGCTGGGTCACGGCCGCCGAGCTGCGCGGGCTGCGCCTGGCGCACCCGTCCTACGCCGGGCTGGTGCAGCGGCTGGTCGGGCCCGGCCCGGCACGGGACCGCGCGGCCGCGGACTAACCTGGCGTCCCGTGCTCGTCCTCGCCCTCGACACCGCGACCCCCACGCTGGTCGCCGGGGTCGCCCGCCGGTCGGGGAGCGGTGTCGAGGTGCTCGCCGAGCGGGCGGTGCCCTCGGGCAACCGGCACGCCGAGCTGCTGGTCCCCGCCGTGCGCGAGGCGCTCGCCGCGGCCGGCCTGGCCCTCGCCGACGTCGACGCCGTCGTGGCGGGCCTCGGCCCGGGGCCGTTCACCGGCCTGCGGGTCGGTGTGGTCACCGCCGCGGCGCTGGCCGACGCGCGCGGCGTCCCCGCCGTCGGCGTCTGCTCGTTGGACGCGGTCGGCTCGGGCGCGCGCACCGTGGTCACCGACGCCCGCCGCAAGGAGGTCTACTGGGCCGCCTACGACGCCGCGGGCTCCCGGGTGGACGGTCCCGGCGTCGTCCGGCCGGAGGACGCCCGGCTGAGCGGCCCGCTCGTCGGCGACCCGCGCTTCGCCGAGCGGCTGGGGGCGCCGGTCGAGCCCGCCGAGGTGACGACCGCCGGGCTGCTGCGCGCCGCGGCGCCCCTGCTCGACGACCCCTCGTCCGCCGGTCCGCTGGTGCCGCTGTACCTGCGCCGGCCCGACGCCGTGCCGCCCACGTCGTTCAAGCCGGTGACGACGTCGTGAGTGCCCGCCTGCGGCCCATGCGGCTGGCCGACCTCGACGCCGTCCTGGCGTTGGAGGAGGAGCTCTTCGCGCCCGACACCTGGACCCGCGCGATGTACCGCGACGAGCTCGCCCGCACCGACACCCGCCACTACCTGGTCGCCGAGGACGCGGGGGTGGTGGTCGGCTACGCCGGGCTGATCGCCTACGACGACGAGGCGCACGTGGCCACCATCGGCGTCGCCACCGGCCGGCAGGGGGAGGGCATCGGTGCCCAGCTGCTCGACGCGCTGCTGGCCGAGGCCGACCGGCGCAGCCCCGTGGTCCTGCTCGAGGTGCGGGCCGACAACGAGCTGGCGCAGGGGCTCTACCGGCGGCGCGGGTTCACCGAGATCGGCCGGCGGCGCGGCTACTACCAGCCGAGCAACACCGACGCGGTCGTGATGAAGCGGGAGAAGACGTGACCGAGCCGCTGGTCATCGGGTTCGAGACCTCGTGCGACGAGACCGGCGTCGGGATCGTCCGCGGGCACACGCTGCTCGCCGACGCGCTGGCGACGTCGATGGCCGAACACGAGCGCTTCGGCGGCGTCGTGCCCGAGATCGCCTCCCGGGCGCACCTGGAGGCGATGGTCCCCACCGTGCACCGCGCGCTGGCCGAGGCGGGGGTGTCCGCCTCCGACGTCGACGCCGTCGCGGTCACCGCCGGGCCGGGGCTCACCGGCGCGCTGCTGGTCGGGCTGGCCGCCGCCAAGGCGTACGCGCTCGCGCTGGACAGGCCGCTGTACGGGGTCAACCACCTGGCCGCGCACGTCGCCGTCGACGAGCTGCAGCACGGCCCGCTGGCCGAGCCGTCGCTGGCGCTGCTGGTGTCCGGCGGGCACAGCTCGCTGCTGCTCGTGCCCGACCTCGCCCAGGAGGTGCAGTCCCTCGGCCGCACCGTCGACGACGCCGCCGGCGAGGCCTTCGACAAGGTCGCCCGCGTGCTCGGCCTGCCCTTCCCCGGCGGCCCGCCCGTCGACCGCGCCGCCCGCGAGGGGGACCGGTCGGCCGTCGACTTCCCGCGCGGGCTCACGGGCCCCCGCGACGCGCCCTACGACTTCAGCTTCTCGGGCCTCAAGACCGCCGTCGCGCGCTGGGTCGAGGCCCGGCGCAGGGCGGGGGAGCCGGTGCCGGTGGCCGACGTCGCGGCGTCGTTCCAGGAGGCGGTCGCCGACGTGCTGACCGCCAAGGCGGTGCGCGCCTGCCGCGACCACGGCGTCGACCACCTCGTGCTCGGCGGGGGAGTGGCGGCCAACTCGCGGCTGCGGGCGCTGGCCGAGGAGCGCTGCGCCGCGGCCGGGATCGTGCTGCGGGTGCCCAGCCCGAAGCTGTGCACCGACAACGGCGCGATGGTCGCCGCGCTCGGCTCCCGGCTGGTCGCCGCCGGCGTGCAGCCGTCGGCGCCCGACCTGGGTGCCGACAGCTCCCTGCCGATCGACGTCGTCAGCCGCTGACGGCGGCGCGGAGCCGGTCCCGGTCGACGCCGAGGGACTCCAGCGCGCGGACCGCGGTGCCGCGCTCGAGGTCGCACACCGCGGCGACGACGTGCGCGCCCCGCAGCGGGGAGGCCGCCGCCCTCGCCGCCGCGACCGCGGCGCGGAAGACCTGCTGGGCCTGCGGCGTCGAGCGCATCGGGCCGGTGGCGGGTCCGCGCAGCGCGGGCTCGCCGGACTCCGCGCCGACGCCGACCGAGGCGAGCGCCGCCGTGTGGGCGGCCTCGACGGCCGCGCGCAGCCCGTCCGGGTCGACCCCCACGCGGGCCAGGGCGGCGGACGCCGTCCCGTCGGGCAGCGCGGTGGCGGCCAGCAGGAGGTGTTCCGGTCCCGGCGTCCGCTCCCCGCCGCGGCGCGCCTCGGTCTCCGCGCCGGTCAGCAACGCCCGCACCGTCCGCAGGTCCCGCAGTGCGGTGACGATCCCCATCAGTCAGTCCTCTCGGGTCGGTGCCCGCGCCGCGCGCGGACCTCGGTGGCGAACCTCTTGTGGGCGGCCTGCGCGCTGATGCCGAGCGCCTCGCCGACCTGGGCCCACGTCCAGCCCCGGCCGACCGCCTCGGCCACCGCCTCGACCTCGAGCCGGCCCGCGAGCCGGCGCAGGGCGACGACGGCGGCGAGCGCCGCCTCGGGGTCCTCGGGACCCGGGACGTCGAGGTGTCCGGCCGCCACGCCATCAACCTAGGTTGATGGCGTGGGTCTCGTCAACCTGGGTTGATGTCGCACACGAGTGCGGTCGGGGCGCCGGCCACCCGGGTGACGACGACGGTCGCCGTGCCTGCGCCCGGGCCGCGCAGCTGCCGGGCGAGCGTCTCCGGCTCGATCGCCGAGCCGCGCTTCTTGACCACCACCCGGCCGACGCCGCGCGCCCGCAGCGCGGCCTTCAGCCGCTTGAGGCCGAAGGGCAGCACCTCCTCGACCCGGTAGGAGCTGACCCACGGGCTCTGCACCCGGTCGTCAGAGGTCAGGTAGGCGATCGTCGGGTCGACCAGCGTGGCGTCCAGCTCCGCCGCCACGAGGGCCACCAGGCCCGAGCGGATCACGGCGGGATCGGGCTCGTGCAGCCACCCGCGCACCGGACCGGTGCCGGCGGGTCCGGGGTCGGCGCCGGCGGTCAGCTCGTGCGCCGTCCCGTCGCGCACGACGGTCGCGCGCCGCCAGGTCTCCGACACCCCGCGCCCCCACAGCAGGGCCTCGACGATCGACCCGCGCACCGACACCCACTCGGCCTCGACGCTCGCGGGCACCCGCTCGTGGTCCAGGCCCGGCGCCACCTTGACCACCGCGCGCGGCACCCGGTCGAGCAGGGTGACCACCGTCGGCCACGGCGGCGACCAGCGGTCGGGGTCGAGCAACCGCCGTCCGCCGGCCCGTCGGGCGGGGTCGAGCACCGCGGCGCCGCAGCCGGCCACCTCCCCGCCGCGGGCGGCCGCCACCAGCTCGACGACGTCGCCGGCGACCACCCACACGTCGTCGTCCACCCCGAGGGCCGCGGCGTTGGCGGCGGTCAGCTCCCGGGCGACCGGGTCGCGGTCGACGGCGAGCACCCGCGCGCCGGCCCGCGCCAGGGCGACGGTGTCGGTGCCGGCGGCGCAGCCGAGGTCGGCGGCGGAGTCGGTGCCGTCGGCGAGCAGCCGGGCGGCGCGGCGGGCGGCGAGCTCGGGACGGCCGGCCTGCTCGAGGGTGTCCGCGGTGAGGAACAGCCGGTCGGCGTCGGCGCCGAACACCGGCCGGGCGCGCTCCCGCAGCCGGGCGAGCTCCCACGCCGGGCCGGCGAGCTCCGGGCCGACCTCGGCGCGCAGCCGGGCGACGCCGGCGAGGACGTCGGCGCCCCCGCCAGCAGTGCCGCGGCCCGCGCGGTGGCCGCCACCCCCTCCGGTGTGCGGAGGAGGGGGAGGGCGTGGTCGGGCACGAGGCCAGCCTCCCGCAGGAGGCCGTCCACCGAACCGGCGACCCGGTTGAGTGGCTGGCACTCTCGTGGGTAGAGTGCCAATCGACACGGGCAGGCGCCTGACCCCCGCGACGGCAGGCCCGGCCCCCGTGCCACAGCATGTGAGACCACCCGCCGTCCGATCCCGAAGGGGGCGTCACCTCGTGACGACCGCTACCAAGGTCAACATCAAGCCGCTCGAGGACCGCGTCGTCGTCCAGGCCAACGAGGCCGAGACCACCACCGCCTCCGGCCTGGTCATCCCGGACACCGCCAAGGAGAAGCCGCAGGAGGGCACGGTCATCGCCGTGGGCCCCGGCCGCATCGACGACAACGGCAACCGCGTCCCGCTCGACGTCAACGTCGGCGACGTCGTCATCTACTCGAAGTACGGCGGCACCGAGGTCAAGTACGCCGGCGAGGAGTACCTCGTGCTCTCCGCCCGCGACCTGCTCGCCGTCGTGGAGAAGTAGAAGGACCCCCCGCCCCCCCACTCGCTCGCGAGCTCGCGAGCGGGACTCGCAGGGGGCCGCACCACCTGCTCTGACACGACCGCCCCGGCGACCCGACTGACCGGGTCCCGGGGCGGTCGTCGTCCTCCCCCGCAACGACCCTGATCGGAAGGGCCCCATGGCCAAGATCATCAAGTTCAACGAGGACGCTCGCCGCGCGCTCGAGCGCGGCGTGGACAAGCTCGCCGACACCGTCAAGGTCACCCTCGGCCCGCGCGGGCGCAACGTCGTCCTCGACAAGAAGTTCGGCGCCCCCACCATCACCAACGACGGCGTCACGATCGCCCGCGAGGTCGACCTCGAGGACCCGTACGAGAACCTCGGCGCGCAGCTGGCCAAGAACGTCGCCACCAAGACCAACGACGTCGCCGGTGACGGCACCACCACCGCCACCGTGCTGGCCCAGGCCCTGGTCAAGGAGGGCATGCGCAACGTCGCCGCCGGCGCCAACCCGATGGCGCTCGGCCGCGGCATGCGCGCCGCCGTCGACGCGGTCAGTGCGGCCCTCGACGAGGTCGCCATCCCGGTCGACGACCAGTCGGCGATCTCCGGCGTCGCCACCATCTCCGCGCAGGACGCCGAGGTCGGTCAGCTGATCGGCGAGGCGATGGAGAAGGTCGGCAAGGACGGCGTCATCACCGTCGAGGAGAGCAACACCCTCTCCACCGACCTCGACGTCACCGAGGGCCTGCAGTTCGACAAGGGCTACCTCTCGCCGTACTTCGTCACCGACCCCGAGGCGATGGAGGCCGTCCTCGAGGACGCCCTCGTGCTCCTCGTGCAGGGCAAGGTCAGTGCGCTGGCCGACCTGCTGCCGCTGCTGGAGAAGGTGCTCGGCTCCGGCGCCCGCCCGCTGCTGATCGTCGCCGAGGACGTCGAGGGCGAGGCGCTGTCCACCCTCGTCGTCAACTCCATCCGCAAGACGATCCGCGTCGTCGCGGTCAAGTCGCCCTACTTCGGCGACCGCCGCAAGGCCTTCATGACCGACCTCGCCATCGTCACCGGCGGCCAGGTCGTCAGCGAGGACGTCGGCCTCAAGCTCGACCAGGTCGGCCTCGAGGTGCTCGGCACCGCCCGCCGCGTCACCGTCACCAAGGACACGACCACGGTCGTCGACGGCGGCGGCACGGCCGGCGCGATCTCCGACCGGGTCGCCCAGATCCGCCGGGAGATCGAGGACACCGACTCCGACTGGGACCGCGAGAAGCTGCAGGAGCGGCTGGCCAAGCTGGCCGGCGGCATCGGCGTCATCCGCGTCGGCGCGGCCACCGAGGTCGAGCTCAAGGAGCGCAAGCACCGCATCGAGGACGCCATCGCCGCCACCCGCGCCGCGGTGGAGGAGGGCGTCGTCCCCGGCGGTGGCTCCGCGCTCGTGCACGCCGCCGCCGCGATCGACGGGCTGGAGCTGTCGGGTGACGAGCTGACCGGCGCCCGCGCCGTCCGCAGCGCGCTGGACGCCCCGCTGGTCCGCATCGCCGACAACGCCGGCTTCGAGGGCCGCGTCGTCGTCAGCAAGGTCCGCGACCTCGGGGTGGGCAACGGCTTCAACGCCGCCACCGGCGAGTACGGCGACCTGGCCGCCGAGGGCGTCATCGACCCGGTCAAGGTCACCAAGGCCGCGCTGGGCAACGCCGCGTCCATCGCGGCGATGGTCCTCACCACCGACTCCGCCGTCGTCGAGGCGCCGGAGGAGGAGCACGAGCACGCGGGGGCCGGGCACCACACCCACGGCCACTCGCACGGTCACGGCCACAGCCACTGACGGCTGCCGCCGCGCACGACCACGTGAGCTGATCGTGCGGCGTCCTGGCCCACCGCCGGCGGTGGGCCAGGACGCGCCGCGGTGAGCCCGGACGGCGCACCGCACACGACGAGAGGGCCGGTCCAGCGACTGCTGGACCGGCCCTCTCGGGGTCTTCGGGGGTGCTACACCCCTGCGGCGACGGCGGCGGGCTCCGCGGCGATCAGCCGGGCCCGCTCCTCCTCGCTCATGCCGCCCCACACGCCGTAGGGCTCCCGGACGCTCAGCGCGTGCTTCAGGCAGGCCTCGACGACCGGGCACTTGCCGCAGACGGCCTTGGCGGCGGCCTGGCGACGCGCCCGGGCGGGGCCGCGCTCGCCGTCGGGGTGGAAGAACAGGGCGGTGCTCTCACCACGGCAGGAGCCGTGCAGCTGCCAGTCCCACACCTCGGCAACGGGCGTCGGGAGACGGCGGATGTCGGCCATGTCGGTCCTCCTCGGCTCAGTGCGAGCCGGAGGGGGCGGTCCGGTCGCAGGGAGCCGGTGCCCGAGGGCCAGGAGGGTCAAACACCCCGGGATCGAGCATTTTCCCGGCCGCCGTCTCCCTCCGCAGGGTGATCACGGGTGTTCCCTCCGGTCACTGCCGGTCATGGTGTCTTCCAGGCCGTTGCCGTTCCGGGTCACACGACGATCCGGGTGCCCTCCACGGCCGGGGGAGACGAGGAGCACAGCGTGATCGACGACAGGATGCGCGGCCCGGGCCACGGGGCCACGACCGTGTGGGTGTACGACGAGCGCCGCCGGGTCCGGGACGACGTCGCCGCCCGCCTGGTGGCCCTGCCCTTCGTGGGCCGGGTCGAGGTCGTCGGGGACGCCGCCGCGCTCGTGCAGCGCCTGGCCACCCGGCAGCCCGACGTGCTGCTGGTCGGCACGCAGCGCGCCGTGGACACCGGCCTGACCGTGGCCACCCAGGTGATCCGGAACCACCCGGGTGTCCCCGTGCTGGTGCTCGGTGCTCCCGACGACGCCGAGACGGTCCGCGCCGCGGTCGCCGTCGGGGCCCGCGGGTACCTCCGCTGGGACGCCAGCGCCCTGGAGATGGGCCTGGGCCTGTCCCGGGTGGGGCTGCGCGCCGACGGCCGTCCGCCGCAGCCCTCGCCCGCCCCGGTGCCGCTGGCCTCGGTCGGTGCGCCCGCCCCCGCCTGGGCCACGCCGCTCAACGGCGCCGGTCCCCGCGCGGTCAGCACGACCGTCCGCGAGGCGCCGCCCGCCGTCACCCTGTCCATGCGCGAGATGCAGGTGCTCACCGGCATGAGCCAGGGCAAGAGCAACGCCCAGATCGGCCGCGAGCTCTACCTCTCCGAGGACACGATCAAGACCCACGCGCGCCGGCTGTTCCGCAAGCTCGGCGCCAAGGACCGCGCCGAGGCGGTCGCGACGGGCTTCCGCCGCGGCATGATGAGCTGAGCCCGACGAGCACGCGCCGAGGGCCCCCTCCGGACGCCGGAGGGGGCCCTCGGCGCGTGCTCGGGGTGCGGGGCAGCGGGGTCCGCGTTCAGTCGTCGCGGGCGTGGCGGCCGCCACGGCCGGAGCCGGGCTCCTCGCGCTCGGCGACCGCGGCCACCCCGTCGGCGTAGCCGCTGGCGTAGTCCCAGCTGACGTAGTCGTCGGGGTCGGGGTCGAACGGCGGCTCGTGCCGGCCGGTCTGCCCCTCCTCGAGCAGCTGGCGCAGGTTGGCCTGCATCAACGCCCAGTCGACGTGGTGCTCCTCGTCGCAGTCGGGGCAGTCGACCACGATGCCCTTGATGCCGGTGGGCTCGAGCAGCGTGCGGAAGACCTCGAGCTCGGCCAGGTCGTCGAGGACACCGGCCCGCTCCTCCATCGACAGCGGTGGCGGGTCCGACGGCGAGTCGAAGTCGGGCCCCGGGGCGTCGTCGTCGAACGGGCTCACGGGTGCCTCCTCCCTCGGGGCTGGCGGCGCGGTCGTCCCGGCCCGGACGCGCGGGCTCGCCCGTCCGGAGGACCACGGTAACCGCCTGCGTCCCCGGTTCCCACGCCCAGCACCCGGCGGCGTCCCGGGGGCGGGAGGGCCCGGCCTACGATCGGGGGTGGTCCCCGCACCTCTGCCGGGGGCTGACGCGACGGAGAGGGTGGCGGCGACCATGCAGCCCGACGACCACGGCCTCGACGGCCACCGCCCCGAGCTGCCGGCGAAGTTCGCGCCGCTGGGCCTCACGTACGACGACGTCCTGCTCATCCCCGGTGAGTCCGACGTCGTCCCGGCGGAGGTCGACACCAGCAGCCGGCTGACCCGCGGGATCCGGATCGCCGTCCCGCTGCTGTCCAGCGCGATGGACACCGTCACCGAGGCCCGCATGGCCATCGCCATGGCGCGGGTCGGCGGCGTCGGCGTGCTGCACCGCAACCTCGCCGCCGAGGAGCAGGCCGGCCAGGTCGACCTGGTCAAGCGCTCCGAGGCCGGCATGGTCACCAACCCGGTCACCTGCTCGCCGGACAACACCCTGGCCGAGGTCGACGCGCTGTCGGGGCGCTACCGCATCTCCGGCGCCCCGGTGGTCGACGACGAGGGCGTGCTCATCGGCATCGTCACCAACCGCGACATGCGCTTCGAGACCGACCCGCACCGGCTGGTGCGCGACGTCATGACGAAGATGCCGCTGGTCACCGCCCCGGTCGGCGTGGACGCGGACACCGCGCTGCGGCTGCTGTCCCAGCACAAGATCGAGAAGCTGCCGATCGTGGACGACGCCGGGCGGCTGCGCGGCCTCATCACGGTCAAGGACTTCGTCAAGCGCGACCAGTACCCGAACGCCACCAAGGACGCCGACGGCCGGCTGGTCGTGGGCGCGGCGCTCGGCGTCGGCGAGGACGCCTACAAGCGGGCCGGGCTGCTGGTCGACGCCGGGGTCGACGTGCTCGTCGTCGACACCGCGCACGGCCACCAGCGGGCGGTGCTCGACATGGTCGCCCGGGTGCGGAAGGACTTCGGCGGCGACGGCGGCGTGCAGGTGGTCGGCGGCAACGTCGCCACCCGCGGCGGCGCGCAGGCGCTGGTCGACGCCGGCGCGGACGCGGTGAAGGTCGGCGTCGGCCCGGGCTCGATCTGCACCACCCGCGTGGTCGCCGGCGTCGGCGTCCCGCAGATCACCGCCATCTACGAGGCGAGCCTCGCGTGCCGGCCGGCCGGCGTGCCGGTCATCGCCGACGGCGGCCTGCAGTACTCCGGCGACATCGCCAAGGCCCTGGTAGCGGGCGCCGACACGGTGATGATCGGCGGCCTGTTCGCCGGGGTCGAGGAGGCCCCGGGCGAGCTCGTGTTCATGAACGGCAAGCAGTTCAAGACCTACCGCGGCATGGGGTCGCTGGGCGCGATGCAGAAGCGCGGCAACCAGTCCTACAGCCGCGACCGCTACTTCGCCGACGACGTCCTCTCCGACGACAAGCTCGTCCCGGAGGGCATCGAGGGCCAGGTGCCCTACCGCGGCCTGCTCGCCACCGTGGCCCACCAGCTCGTCGGTGGCCTGCGCGCCTCGATGGGCTACGCGGGCGCGGCCACGGTCGCCGACCTGCAGGAGCGCGGCCAGCTCACCCGCATCACGTCGGCCGGCCTGACCGAGAGCCACCCGCACGACATCCAGATGACCGTCGAGGCACCGAACTACCGGGGGCGCTGACGTGCCCGCCCGCGACACCGTCGAGATCGGCCTCAACCGCTTCGCCCGCCGGGGCTACGACCTCGACGAGGTCTCGATCGTCCCGTCCCGCCGCACCCGCGACGTCGACGACGTCTCCACGGCGTGGCAGATCGACGCCTTCCGGTTCGACATCCCGCTGGTCACCAGCCCCAGCGACGCCGTCGTCAGCCCGGCGACGGCGATCGCCGTCGGGCAGGCCGGCGGCCTCGGCGTGCTCAACGCCGAGGGGCTGTGGGCCCGCTACGAGGACCCGCTGCCGGTGTACCGGCAGCTGCGCGAGGCCGGCGCCGAGGCGCCGCCGCCGGTGTCGCTGCTGCAGCAGGTCTACTGCGAGCCGGTCAAGCCCGACCTGGTCACCGCCCGCATCAAGGAGATGCAGGCCGCCGGGGTGACGACGGCGGTGCGCGTCTCGCCGCAGCACACCGAGCAGCTCGCGCCCGCGGCGCTCGCCGCCGGCGTGGACCTGCTGGTCATCCAGGGCACGATCGTCTCCGCCGAGCACGTGACCACCCAGGGCGCGGCGCTCAACCTCAAGTCCTTCATCGCCGACCTCGACGTCCCGGTGATCGTGGGCGGCGCGGCCAACTACACGACGGCGCTGCACCTCATGCGCACCGGCGCGGCCGGCGTGATCGTCGGCGTGGGTGCCGACAGCTTCTCCACCGGGGACGCCGTCATGGGCATCCGCGTGCCGCTGGCGAGCGCGATCGCCGACGCCGCGGCCGCCCGTCGCGACTACCTCGACGAGACAGGTGGCCGGTACGTGCACGTCATCGCCAACGGGCGGATCGAGACCAGCGGCGCGATCGCGCGGGCGCTGGCCTGCGGCGCCGACGCCGTGCAGCTCGGCGAGCCGCTGCGCGCGGCACGGGAGGCCCCGGCCGGCGGCGTGTGGTGGGACTCGGTGGCCGCCCACCCCCGGCTGCCGCGCGGCGGCACGTCGGCGCCGGTCCGGGCGTCGGGGTCGCTGGAGCAGCTGCTGCTCGGCCCGGCCGAGACCGCCGACGGCCGGACCAACCTCTTCGGCGCGCTGCGCCGCACGATGGCCAAGACCGGCTACCGCGACCTCAAGGAGTTCCAGCGCGTGGACCTCGTCATCGGTGGCCGGCCGGACTGATGGACTTCCCGACCGTCCTCGTCGTCGACTTCGGCGCGCAGTACGCCCAGCTCATCGCCCGGCGCATCCGCGAGGCCGGCGTCTACTCCGAGATCGTCCCGTCGTCGGTGTCCGCCGACGAGGTGCTCAAGCGCGAGCCGGCGGCCATCGTGCTCTCCGGCGGGCCCTCCAGCGTCTACGCCGAGGGCGCTCCGCAGGTCGACCCGGCGCTGTTCGAGGGCGGGGTCCCCGCCTTCGGCATCTGCTACGGCTTCCAGGCGATGGCGCAGTCGCTCGGCGGCACGGTGGCGCACACCGGCGACCGCGAGTACGGCGGCACGCCGCTCACCGTCACCACCGGCGGACGGCTGTTCGGCGACCTGCCGGTGCAGCAGTCGGTGTGGATGAGCCACGGCGACGCCGTCAGCACCCCGCCGCCGGGCTTCACGGTCACCGCCACCTCCACCGGCGCGCCGGTCGCGGCGTTCGAGGACGTCGACCGGCGGCTGGCCGGCGTGCAGTTCCACCCGGAGGTGCGGCACACCGCGCACGGGCAGACGGTGCTCGAGCACTTCCTGTTCGACATCGCGGGGCTGGAGCCCACCTGGACGACGGCCAACGTCGTCGAGGAGCAGGTCGAGCGGATCCGCGAGCAGGTGGGCGGGGGCCGGGCGCTGTGCGCGCTGTCGGGCGGCGTGGACTCCGCCGTCGCCGCGGCGCTGGTGCAGCGGGCGATCGGCGACCGGCTCACCTGCGTCTACGTCGACCACGGGCTCATGCGCGAGGGCGAGACCGAGCAGATCGAGCGGGACTTCGTCGCCGTCACCGGGGTGGACCTGCGGGTGGTCGACGCCCGCGAGCGGTTCCTCGCCGCGCTCGCCGGGATCAGCGACCCCGAGGAGAAGCGCAAGACGATCGGCCGGGAGTTCATCCGGGTCTTCGAGCAGGCCGCCCTCGACGTCGTCGGTGACGCGGAGGAGCACGGCGAGAGCGTCGACTTCCTCGTGCAGGGGACGCTGTACCCCGACGTCGTCGAGTCCGGCGGCGGCACGGGCACGGCCAACATCAAGAGCCACCACAACGTCGGCGGGCTGCCCGAGGACCTGCAGTTCACCCTGGTCGAGCCGCTGCGGACGCTGTTCAAGGACGAGGTGCGCGCGGTCGGCGTGCAGCTCGGGCTGCCCGAGGCGATGGTCTGGCGCCAGCCGTTCCCCGGCCCGGGCCTGGGCATCCGCATCGTCGGCGAGGTGACCCAGGAGCGGCTGGACGTGCTGCGCCGGGCCGACGCGATCGTGCGCGCCGAGCTCACCGCCGCCGGGCTGGACCGCGAGATCTGGCAGTGCCCGGTGGTGCTGCTGGCCGACGTCCGCTCGGTGGGCGTGCAGGGCGACGGGCGCACCTACGGTCACCCGGTCGTGCTGCGGCCGGTGTCCAGCGAGGACGCCATGACCGCGGACTGGACCCGCCTGCCCTACGACCTGCTCGCCCGGATCTCGACGCGGATCACCAACGAGGTGCGCGAGGTCAACCGGGTCGTCCTCGACGTCACGAGCAAGCCGCCCGGCACCATCGAGTGGGAGTGACTCCCCTCGACGGCCGCCGCTCCTCCGGTCACGCGGGGTCACGCCGCGCGGTGTGACCCGCGCCACTTCCGGCGGTCGCGGTGACCGCGTCCTCGCCGGTCACCGGCCGGGGTTAGCGTTCCCGCCCCCCGGGCCACCCGTGGCCCGGGGTGGACACGGGGAGTGGCCATGGTGCTCGGGATGCGGCAGCTGCGGCGGACGGCGCACGCGGCGGGGGTGGTGGCCGCCGCCCTCCTGCTGGTGGCCGCGGCGTGCCTGGCGGTCGTCCTGCCGTCCGCGACACCGGCGGCGGCCGCGCCCCAGCCGGGCTTCAGCGACACCACGGCCTTCAGCGGCCTGGTCAACCCGACGGCGGTCCGCTTCGCCCCGGACGGGCGGGTCTTCGTCGCCGAGAAGCGCGGCACCGTGCAGATGTACGACGGGCTGGGCGACACCACGCCCACCCGGATCGCCGACCTGCGCACCGAGGTCCACAACTTCTGGGACCGCGGGCTCCTCGGGCTGGCGGTCGACCCGGGGTTCCCGACCCGGCCGTACCTCTACGCGCTGTACACCTTCGACGGCCCGGTCGGCGGCACCGCGCCCCGCTGGGGGACGGCCGGCGCCGACAGCGACCCCTGCCCCAACCCGCCGGGAGCCACGAGCGACGGCTGCGTGGTCAGCGCCAAGCTCGTCAAGCTCACGCTGACGGGGACGAGCACGACCAAGCAGGACCTGGTGCACGACTGGTGCCAGCAGTACCCGAGCCACAGCATCGGTGACCTGGTCTTCGGCCGGGACGGTGCGCTCTACGCCTCCGGGGGCGACGGCGCCAGCTTCGACTTCGCCGACTACGGCCAGGACGGCAACCCGGTCAACCCGTGTGGCGACCCGCCCGGCGGGGTGGGCGGTGCGATGACCCCGCCGACCGCGCAGGGCGGCGCCCTGCGGTCCCAGGACCTGCTCACCACCGGGGACCCGGTCACCCTCGACGGCACCGTGATCCGGGTCTCGCCGGACACCGGCGAGGCCCTGCCGGACAACCCGAACGCGGCGTCCGCCGACGCCAACGCCCGGCGGATCGTGGCCTTCGGCCTGCGCAACCCCTTCCGGCTCACCCAGCGCCCGGGCACCGACGAGATCTGGATCGGCGACGTCGGCTGGGGCTCCTGGGAGGAGCTCGACCGGCTGGTCACGCCGACCGCCCGTCCGACGAACTTCGGCTGGCCCTGCTACGAGGGCGACGGCCGCCAGGGCGCCTACGACGGCCTCGACCTCAAGGTCTGCGAGGACCTCTACGCCCAGGGCGCCGGCGCCGTCACCGCGCCGTACTTCCCCTACCGGCACGGGCAGCCGCTCAACGCCAACGACAACTGCCAGGTCACCGCCGGGTCGTCGACGTCGGGCCTGTCGTTCTCCTTCTACTCGGGCGGGCCGTACCCGGCCGAGTACGACGGGGCGCTGTTCTTCTCCGACTACTCGCGCAACTGCATCTGGGTGATGACCAAGGGCACCGACGGGCTGCCCGACCGGGTGAAGGCGCGTCCCTTCGTCACCGCTGCCGCCGGCCCGGTCGACCTGGAGATCTCGCCCCAGGGCGAGCTGTTCTACGCGGACCTCAACGGCGGGACCGTCCGCCGGGTCGTCTACGGCACCAGCGGGCCGACGACGTGCCCGGCGGGTCAGTACCTCGCGGAGTACTTCAACGACAAGACGCTGACGGGCACGCCCGCGGTCACCACCTGTGAGGCGGCGCCGCTGTCCCACGACTGGGGGACCGGTGCACCGGCGGGCGTGGGCCCGGACAACTTCTCCGCGCGCTGGACCGGCACCTTCGACTTCGCCGCCGGGGACACCACGTTCACCGCCGTCAGCGACGACGGGATCCGGGTCTTCGTCGACGGGACGCCGGTGATCGACCAGTGGCGGGACCAGGCGGCCACCACCTTCACCGGCACCAGACAGCTGACCGCCGGACCCCACCAGGTGCGGGTGGAGTGGTTCGAGACAGGCGGCGACGCCGTGGCGAAGCTGGACTGGGCCACCACCGGACCGGTGACCGGTGACCCGGTTCCGCAGATCACCACCCCGGCCGCGGGCACGACATGGCAGGTCGGGGAGACGATCTCCTTCTCCGGCTCGGCGACCGACGGCGCCGGTCAACCCCTGCCGGCGAGCGCGCTCACCTGGGAGATGGTGCTGAAGCACTGCCCCGACGCCTGCCACGACCACCCGCTGCAGTCCTGGTCGGGGGTGGCCAGCGCCTCCATCGCCGCACCGGACCACGAGTACCCCGCCCACCTGCAGCTGCGGCTCACGGCCCGGGACACCGCCGGGCGCACGGCCACGGTGACGCGGGACCTGCAGCCGCGGACGGTGCAGGTCACGGTGGCCACCCAGCCCGCCGGTCTGCAGGCCACCCTGGGCTCGAGGACGGCGGCCACCCCGTTCACCGCGACGCTCATCGTCGGTGCGACCACCAGCCTGTCCGCACCGTCGCCGCAGACGTCGGGCGGGACCCTCCAGGAGTTCGCCTCGTGGTCCGACGGCGGGGCGCAGACCCACCAGGTCACCGTGGGCGCGACCGCGGTCACCTACACGGCGACCTACCGGGCCACCTGCGCGGCCGGCCAGTACCGGGCGCAGTACTTCGCCAACCGGACCCTGTCGGGGACCCCGGCGTCGACCGGGTGCGAGGCCGCCCCGCTGGACCGCAACTGGGGGGCCGGCGCAGCGCCCGGGACGGGGCAGAACAACTTCTCGGCGCGCTGGACCGGCGTCTTCTCCTTCTCCGCCGGGGCCCACGTGCTCACCGCGACCGCTGACGAGGGGATCCGGGTGTACGTCGACGGGGTGCTGAGGATCGACCGCTGGGCGACCGGCGGGACGGGCTCGTGGACCCTCGACCAGCTCCAGACGGGGACGCACGAGATCCGCGTCGAGTACTTCGAGAAGACGGGGGCGGCGTCGGCCCGGGTGACCTGGACCTGACTCACGACCCCCGGACGGCGTGCGCGTCCGGGGGCGGGGTGCCGTAGAGGGCGGGGTCGCGCTCGGGCGCCGTCTCGGGAGTGAGGTCGGCGGCCTCGATGCGGTCCCACCGGAACCAGCGCGGGGCGTCGCGCTCGCGACACCAGCCGACCAGGTACCAGCGGTCGCCGGTGCGGGCGAGCAGGTGCGGCTCCACCCGCCGCCGCGACGTCGTCCCCCGGCGGTCGCGGTAGGTGATCGCGACGACGCGGCGGCTCGCCAGCGCCTGCTCCACCACCGGCGCCGGGTCGGGGCGGTCGTGTACGCCGGAGCGCACCCACACCCGCCCGCCGAGCCGCTCGGCCTCCGCCCGGGCCTGCGGGCCGAGGACGTCGAGCACCTTCGCCAGCGCCGCGCGGCCGTCGACGGCGAACGGCGCGTCCCGCATGCCGGCCAGCGCCACCGCGACCGCGACGGCCTGTGCCGGCGTCAGGTTCACCGGCGGGAGCGTGGCCGCGGCGTCGAGGACGTAGCCGCCGCCGGGACCCGAGCTCGCCCAGATCGGGATCCCGGCCTGCTGCAGCGCGCCGACGTCGCGCTTGACGGTGCGGGGCGAGACCTCCAGCCACGCCGCGAGCCGCTGCGCCGTCCGCCCGCGCGGTCCGGCGCGGCGCAGCTCCTCGGTGAGCGCGTGCAGCCGGTCGGTGCGGTTCACGCACCGGATCGTCGCAGGAGTCGGTGACAGGACGGTGTCACCGACCCGCTGCCACCGTGGCTGCATGGCGACCGTCGCGCTCTTCCACTCCGTCCTCGGCGTCCGGGAGGGCGTCACCGATGCCGCCGCCCGGCTGCGGGCCGCCGGGCACCAGGTCCTCGTCGTCGACCAGTACGACGGGCGGGTCTTCGACGACTACGGCACCGCCGGCGCCCACGTCGAGGAGGTCGGCTTCCCGGCGCTGATGGCGCGGGCGGCCGACGCCGTCGGCGGCCTGCCCGACGGGTTCGTGGCCGCCGGCTTCTCCAACGGCGCCGGGATGGCCGAGCACGTGGCCACGCAGCGCCGGGTCAGCGGCGTGCTGCTGGTCTCCGGGGCGCTGCCGATGGCCGTCCTCGGGGCGCCGTCCTGGCCGGCCGGGCTGCCCGCGCAGCTGCACCGGGCGACCGGCGACCCGTTCCGGTCCGAGGAGTGGGACCGGGCGTTCGCCGACGACGTGGCCGCCGCCGGAGGAGAGCTCGAGGTGCTCGAGTACCCGGTCGAGGGGCACCTGTTCACCGACCCGGGCCTGCCCGCCGAGTACGACCCGGAGGCCACCGAGCGGCTGTGGCGGGAGGCGCTGGCCTTCGTCGGCCGGGTCGCCGGCTGAGGACGCACCGACCACGCACCACCACGCACGACCACGCACGAGGGCCCGGGGAGCTCCTCGCTCCCCGGGCCCTCGTGCGGATCCGCCCCGTGCGGTCAGCCGCGCCTGCGGCGCACCCTGCGCAGCTCGCTCACCATCAGCGCCACGCCGACGCCGACCAGGACCAGCCACAGCAGCCCGCCGTCGGCCAGGAAGCCGAGCGGCACGGTCACCCCGGCGAGGAAGACCAGCGCCAGGAGGACGAAGGCGACGCCGGGCACCAGGGCCACCAGGTCGACGCGCCGCCGCGGCTGCTCGACGGGCAGGAGGGTGGAGCCGTGCTGCCAGTCCTCGGCCAGCGCGCGCTCCTGCCAGGCGGTCGGGGTGGTGGGGAACTCGCTGTAGTCAGGCACGGGACACCTCCAGGTCGCCGACCCCGTGGTCGATCGTCAGGACGAACTCGGGCTCGTCGTCGCCACCCGGAGCGCGGGAGTAGCCGCCGTCGCTCTGGCCGAAGACGTCGGACTCGCCGATGCCCCTGTCGAGGACGACGCGCACGTCGGCGTCGGCGGGGACCTCGACGTCGAGGTCGCCGGCGCCCATCTCGATGCGGACCTCGAGCGGCTCGTCGACGTCGTCGACGTCGACGCGGGACAGGTCGACGTCCATGTCACCGGCACCCAGGCGGTAGACCGGGCGGACGTCCTCGGCGGTGGCCGGCCGGTACTCCCGGTCCCCGAAGCCACCCCCCGGCCCGTCCCCGTCCCACGCGGGGACCGACGAGGTGAACAGCAGCGCCAGCGTGAGCACCGAGCCCAGCGCGATCAGCCCGCCGCGCGGCGCCCGGGCTCGGGTCACGGCCGAGGCGACGAGCCCCAGGCCCACGACCAGGAGCGCGGTGGCCAGGAAGCCGCGGGGACCGACGTCGAGGTCGGTGTAGCGGGTCACCAGGACCATCAGCCCGACGGCGATGAGCAGGCCCGCGACGGTCAGCCCGGCGACGGGGGAGCGCGGTCCGGCCGGCTCGGCGGGCGTGCCGTCGACGGTGGTGCGGCGCGGGGCCCTCGGCATGAGCAGGAGGAGCAGCACGTAGACGAGGACGCCGGTGCCGCCGGCGAGGGTCAGCGCGACGAAGCCGACACGCCACAGCAGCGGGTCGACGCCGCTGTACTCGGCCAGCCCGCCGGCGACGCCGCCGACCATCCTGTCGCTGCGGCTGCGCCGGAGCGTGGGCCGGACGGGTGGCGGGGGCTCGAGGGACGGTGCGGGGGGAGGGAACGGGGCGGTCATGGCACAGAGCGTCCCCATCCGGCGTCGTCCGCGACATCGGGGAAGGCCCCCATCCGACCCTGGTCCTGCCCGTCCGGGGTCTTCCCGGTACCGGGCGGGGGCGCTGCGGTGCGACGATCGGTGCCGTGACGAGGACGGCGCCCATCCCGGGCGGGACGCCGGCCGGTGCTGCGCCGCCGGCCGGTCCCGTCGTCGTGCCCACGACGGCCCCGGGGCTCCCCGGGGCCGCCCCCGCGGCGCCCCTCGCGTCCACGGGGGCGACGTCGGTGGTGACGGCGGTGCCGGACGGCCGCCCGCCGCTGGTGCGCCCGCGGTCGGGGCGGCTGCTGGCCGGCGTGGCGGCGGGGACGGCGGCGCACCTGCGCACCGACCCGCTCGTCGTCCGCGCGGCGTTCGTCGTCCTCGCGGTGACCGGCATCGGCGTCGTCGCCTACGCGGTGCTGTGGTTCTTCGTGCCGCTGGGCGAGGTCGCCCCCGACGCCACGCGCCGGCCCAGCCGCCGGCAGGCCGTCGGGCTGGCCTTCTTCGGCCTCGGCGCGCTCGTGCTGGTCACCAACCTGGCCACCTGGGGCAACAACGACCTCATCGCCCCGCTGCTGCTGGTCGGCGGTGGGCTCGCCGTCATCTGGCGGCAGCTGGACACCGACAGCACCCTCGCCCGCCCCGGGGTCCGGTGGGTGCTCGCCGGCGGCGCGGTGCTCGCCGCACTCGGCCTGGTGCTGCTGCTGGCCACCACGGGGCAGCTGGCCGCCGCCCGCAACGGCTTCGTCGCCACGATCGTCATCCTGGTCGGCGTCGTGCTGGCCACGGCGCCGTTCTGGCGGCGGCTGCTCGACTCGCGCGAGGCCGAGCGCACCGCGCGCGTCCGCTCGGAGGAGCGGGCCGCGGTCGCCGCGCACCTGCACGACTCGGTGCTGCAGACGCTCGCGCTCATCCAGCGGCACTCCGGTGACCAGCAGGCGGTCGCGCGGCTGGCCCGCAGCCAGGAGCGCGAGCTGCGCAGCTGGCTCTACGAGCCGGCGTCGTCGGCCGGCGGCGGCACCTGGGCGGCACTGGTCTCGCAGATGGTCGCCGAGGTGGAGGGCGACCACGCGCTCACCGTCGACCCGGTCGTCGTCGGCGACGCCCCGGTCGACGACGCGCTGGCCGCCCTCGGCGCGGCCACCCGCGAGGCGCTGCTCAACGCCGCCAAGCACTCCGGCGTGACCTCGGCCGACCTCTACACCGAGGTGGGCGCGCAGTCGGTGTCGGTGTACGTCCGCGACCGCGGCGCCGGGTTCGACCCGGGCACCGTCCCCGCCGACCGCCGCGGCCTGCGCGACTCGGTGACCGGCCGGCTGGCCCGCCTGGGCGGGACGGCGACGGTGCGCTCGGCACCCGGTGAGGGCACCGAGGTCGAGCTGGTGCTGCCGCGCGAGGCGGCCGCGTGAGCACCCGCGTCTTCCTCGTCGACGACCACGCCATGGTCCGCGCCGGCGTCCGCGCCGAGCTCGGCGACTCGGTCACCGTGGTGGGGGAGGCCGCCGACGCCGACGCCGCGATCGCCGGCATCCGCGCCGCCCGTCCCGACGTCGTGCTGCTCGACGTCCACCTGCCCGGCGGCGGGGGACGGGCGGTGCTCGAGGCGCTGCGCGCGGAGCTGCCGGAGGTGCGCTGGCTGGCGCTGTCGGTGTCCGACGCCGCCGAGGACGTCATCGCGGTCATCCGCGCCGGCGCCCGCGGCTACGTCACCAAGACGATCTCCGGGCCGGACCTGCGGTCGGCGGTCCAGCGCGTGGCCGAGGGCGACGTCGTGTTCAGCCCCCGGCTGGCCGGCTTCGTGCTCGACGCCTTCGCCGCGAGCGCGCCGTCCGCGCCGGCCGAGGACCCCGCCACCGACCCCGGCCTGGACCTGCTCAGCGCCCGCGAGCGCGAGGTCATGCAGCTGCTGGCCCGCGGCTACACCTACCGGGAGATCGGCTCGCGGCTGTTCATCTCGGTGAAGACCGTGGAGTCGCACGCGTCGAACGTGCTGCGCAAGCTGCAGCTGTCCAACCGCAACGAGCTCACCCGCTGGGCGGCGACCAACCGCCTGCTGTGATCACCGGCCGAAGTGGTCCTTGTAGATGACGCCGTGCACGCCGACGGTGCGGTCGACGACCTGCGACACCTCGAAGTCCGCCGCCGCCGACAGGTAGGCGTAGGCCACCGTCCGGTCCATCCCGAGGTCGGTCTCGAGGAAGTCCAGCGCGTTGACGACGGCGCGGCGGGCGGCCACGTCGAGGTCGACGAACTGCCCGTCGCGGTAGCCGTCCGGGTCGGACAGGCCGATGGGCACCCAGGCGTCGGGCGTCTCGCCGAACGGGTACCGGAAGGCCACCGACGGCGCGTCGCCGGAGCCCGCGCGGCACACGGTGAGCCGGAAGGTCAGCCGCAGCGACCCCTCCAGCGCGGTGAGCGCCACCTCGCCGTTGCCCATGGACATGTGCGGGTCGCCCACGGAGAACAGCGCCCCGTCGGCCACCACCGGCACGTAGAACGCCGAGCCGACGGTGAGCCGGCGGATGTCGATGTTGCCGCCGCCGACCGTGGGCGGGATCGAGTTGACCAGCGGGTCGTCGAGGACCGGCGCATCCCCGACCGTGGCCACCGCCATCAGGCCCGCGAAGCAGTCGACCGGCCAGGAGACCCGGCTGCCGCCGGCGCCCACGGGCAGCGACGCGTACGCCCGGCCGCCGCGGCCGCGGGCGACCGGGGTGAACACCGAGACGTTGCCGTAGCGGGTGGGGTCCCCGGTGGCGCGGCCGTCGGTGGACACCGGGGGCATGACCTCGGCCTCGGTGATCCCGCCGGCGGGGATGGCCAGCTGCCGGGCGAGCGCGCCCTTGCCGTGCCGGCTGGAGACGACGCCGTAGGGCACCCGCGGCAGCGCCGTCAGCGGCTCGATCTTGAGGACGTCGCCCGGCCGGGCGCCCTCGACGTACACCGGCCCGGTGACCACGTGCGGCCCGTCGGCGTCGAAGTCGCGCTCGTGCCGGGAGTAGGTCGCGGCGACGGCGACGGCGTCGTCGAGCACCTGCTCCCGCGGGACGCCGTGCGCGCCGAACCACGCGACGGGATCCCGGCCCTGGTCCTCGAGGACGCCCTCGTGGCTGACCGTGTCCACGGTGAGCGTGCCGCCGGAGCGGACGCGGGCCACCGGGGCGTCGGTGGTGCGCGGCAGGTAGCCCCAGATGACCTCCTCCGGGCGGGAGGGCAGGTACACCTCGCCGTCGATCGGGCCCTGCCCGGGCTGCAGCACCTCACCCGGCAGCCGGGTCCGCGGGTGCGCCCGCGCCGGCGCCGCCGTCGCGACGCCCGCGCCGAGCAGCGCCCCGGTGGCGAGCGCGGCCCGGACGAAGGAGCGCCGGCCGATGCCGCGCTCGACGAGCTCGGCTGCGGCTGCGGGATCGGGGTGGCTCTGCGTCATCGGGACCTCCGGGTGCCGGGTGGGTGGCAGCCGGTCTACGGACCCGGTGTTGCGGTTCCGCGACGCGCGTGTCGGCCCGGTTACCCGCGCGTGCGCCGGATGCGGAGCGTCACGCGGTGTGCACGACGTGGAAGGCCTCGGCGAGGCGCCCGTCGGGGAGGCCGAAGCGGCGGGCGGTCTGCGCCATCCACCCCGTGACGAAGGCCTCGAGGTCCTCGACGTGGCTCACCTGGGTCACGTGGCTCTTCAGCGCGGCGAACTTCAGCTCGACGACGTCGGTGACGTCGACGGCGTGGTCGGCCCGCGGGCTGGCGCCGAGCCACACCTCGTCCACCGTCCACGCCTCCAGGCCCTCGTCGGCCAGCAGCTCGGGGAAGGCGAACGGGTTGCGGGCGTCGGGGTAGACCGCGCGCAGGGTCGACTCGCCCACGGTCATGTGGTCGGGGTGGCTGGCCCCGACCCGCTCGTACCAGCGCTCCGGTGAGCTGGTCAGCACCCGCTGCGGCCGCACCTGCCGGATGACCCGGCTGATGTCCCGGCGCAGGTCCAGCGTCAGCTCCAGCCGCCCGTCGGGGTAGCCGAGGAAGCGCACGTCGGTGACGCCGACGGCGGCCGCCGCGGCGCGCTGCTCGTCGCGCCGCAGCGGGCCCATCCGCTCCCGCGGCGTCTCGTCGAAGCCGCCGGCGTCGCCGTCGGTGACGATGCAGTAGGTGACCTCGGTGCCGGCCGCCGTCCAGGTCGCCACCGTCCCGGCGCTGCCGAAGTCGACGTCGTCGGGGTGGGCGAGCACGCAGAGGACGCGCTCGACGTGCTCGGCGGGCTCGCGGGGCGCAGGGGCGGTCACCGGCGGAGCCTATGCGGACCCCCCGCCGGTCCCCAGCCCGGAGAGCTTGTCCGGGTTGAGCACGACGAGGACCTGGTGCACCAGCCCGTCGGCCACGCCGAGCGACATCGCGACGAAGGGCCCGGCGTCGGTCCAGGCCGCGACGCCGGGCACGCCGTTGACCTCGGCCAGCTCCAGCCGCAGCCCCGGTAGCGAAGCGCCCTCGCTGCCCACGGCGGCCAGGAAACGGGCCACCTTGTCCGCGCCGGTGATCGGACGCAGTGCCGCCTTGGTCCGCCCACCGCCGTCGGTGACCAGCACCGCGCCCGGCGCCAACGCTGCCAGCAGCGCGTCGAGGTCGCCGCCGACGCACGCCGCCAGGAAGCGCTCGGTCACCTCGCGGTGCGCCTGCCGGTCGGCGTCGAACCGCGGACGGCGCGCCGCCACGTGCTCCCGGGCGCGGTGCCCCAGCTGGCGGACGGCGGCCTCGGACCGCCCGAGCGCACGGGCCACCTCGGAGGCAGGCAGCCCGAACACCTCGCGCAGCACGAACACCGCCCGCTCGGCGGGGGAGAGGCTCTCCAGGACGACGAGCAGCGCCAGGGACACCTGCTCGCCGAGCACCGCCTCCTCGGCCGGGTCGGGCACACCGGCTCCCGCCGTGGTGAGCAGCGGCTCGGGCAGCCAGGGCCCGACGTAGCTCTCGCGGCGGGCGCGGGCGGAGGTCAGCCGGTCGAGTGCCAGCCGGGTGGTCGTCCGGACGAGCCAGGCGCGCGGGTCGGCGACGTCGTCGCGGTCGGCCGCCGACCACCGCAGCCAGGCCTCCTGCACGGCGTCCTCGGCGTCGGCGACGCTGCCCAGCATCTGGTAGGCGACGCCGAACAGCAGCCGCCGGTGCGCGTCGAAGACCGGCAGCAGGTCGGTCACGTGCGGAGCGGGAGCTCGCAGCGGTCGCGGAAGCCCTGGCTGGACAGACCCAGGGCACCGTTCGTGCGCGACCGCGCGTTCTCCACGGACACCATCATCGTGAGCTCGACCAGGGCGGCGTCGTCGAGGTCGCGCCGCAGGCCGGCGACCATCTCGTCGGTCACGCCCATCGGGGTGGTGCTCATCGCCTCGGCGTACTCGACCACCCGCCGCTCCAGCCCGGTGAGGGCGTCGCTGTCCCGCCACGAGGGGACGGCCCGCAGCTTCGCCGGGTCGATGCCCTGGTGCGCGGTGCCGGTCCAGTAGCCGAAGTCCACGCACCAGGAGCAGCCGACGGTCGCCGCCGCGGACATGACGGCGAGGTGCTTCAGCGTGGGGTCGAGCCGGTTCCACCTGCTGAGGGACCGCTCGTGGCGGAACTCGGTCAGGAGGACGCGGGGGTGGTGGCCCATCGCGGCGGCGGGGTCGAGCGTCGAGCCGTAGGTGCGGCGCGAGTACCAGTCGGCGACCCGGGTGAGCAGGGTGCGCGGCGGGTCGAGCGGGATGCGGGCGGCGCGGGTGGACGTCATGCCCCTGGAGACGACGCAGCCGCCCGCGGCGTGACATCCCGGCTCACAGGTGGCCGCGGCCCTGGCGCAGCAGCACCATCCCGAGCGCGGCGCCGTCGGGCCCCAGGGCGTCCTGGAAGCGGGCGATCACCTGCTGCTCCCGGGACAGCGACAGGCGGGTGCCGCCGGCGGTGCGGCGCAGCTCCCCGATCTCCTGGGACACGGCCAGCCGGCGTCGCACGAGGCGGATCAGCTCGGCGTCGCAGACGTCGATCTCCCCGCGCAGCTCGGCGATGCGCTCGTCGGCGGGGGTGCTGGTGGCGCTCATCTCGATCTCCTGGTCGGGACGGGAGCCTCCGTGCCCAGGAACGACAAACGCCCCGGGCTCTCGGGCCCGGGGCGTTCGTTGCGGCGGCTGCTCAGCCAGCGGCGACGGACACCGGGACCCGGTGCCCGTAGGAAAAGACGGAGCTGGTGAGCAGCACGGCGCAGAGTGTGCCACAGCACGCCGGGACCCCTCCACGGACGTCCCGGCGAGGGGCGGTCCTGTCGCTGCGCCGAACTACAGTGGTGTGTCTATGAGCAGCGTGCAGCAGGCCCTCCCTGGAACCGCCGCGCTCCAGCGTTCCGCTCCCGGCTCGGCCGGCCGGGAACTGGACCGCATGCTGGCCGGGCTCAACGGTCCCCAGCGTCAGGCCGTCGTCCACGAGGGCGGCCCGCTGCTCATCGTCGCCGGCGCCGGGTCGGGCAAGACCCGCGTGCTCGCCCACCGCATCGCCTACCTGCTCGGCGCCCGCGGGGTGCAGCCGGGCGAGGTCCTCGCGATCACCTTCACCAACAAGGCGGCCGGCGAGATGAAGGAGCGCGTCGCCCAGCTGGTCGGGCCGCGCGCCCGGGCCATGTGGGTGTCCACCTTCCACTCGATGTGCGTGCGCATCCTGCGCGCCGAGGCGTCGAAGCTGGGCCTGAAGTCGTCGTTCACCATCTACGACCAGGGCGACTCCGTGCGGCTGATGACGATGGTCGCCCGCGACCTCGACCTCGACGCCAAGCGCTACCCGGGCCGCAGCCTCGCGGCGCAGGTGTCGAACCTGAAGAACGAGCTCGTCGACGAGGAGTCGTTCAGCCCCCAGACGGCACCGGAGAAGGTGCTCAAGGAGGCCTACACGCTGTACCAGCGGCGGCTGCGCGAGGCGCACGCGCTGGACTTCGACGACCTGATCATGACGACGGTCAACCTGCTGCAGGCCTTCCCGGACGTCGCCGAGCACTACCGCCGCCGGTTCCGGCACGTGCTGGTCGACGAGTACCAGGACACCAACCACGCGCAGTACGTGCTGGTCCGCGAGCTGGTCGGCACGGGTGAGGGGCCCGTGCCCCCGGCCGAGCTGTGTGTCGTCGGCGACGCCGACCAGTCGATCTACGCCTTCCGCGGCGCCACGATCCGCAACATCGACGAGTTCGAGCGCGACTACCCGCAGGCCACCACGATCCTGCTGGAGCAGAACTACCGCTCCACGCAGCGGATCCTCAAGGCGGCCAACACCGTCATCGCGAAGAACACCGGCCGTCGTCCCAAGAACCTCTGGACCGATGCCGGCGACGGCGAGCTCATCGAGGGCTACGTCGCCGAGAACGAGCACGACGAGGCCGCCTGGGTCGCCGAGCAGATCGACGCGCTGGTCGACGAGGGCGAGGCCAGGCCCGCGGACATCGCGGTCTTCTACCGCACCAACAACGCCTCCCGTGTCTTCGAGGAGGTGTTCATCCGCGTCGGCATGCCCTACAAGGTCGTCGGCGGGGTGCGCTTCTACGAGCGCAAGGAGGTCCGCGACGCGCTGGCCTACCTCAGGGTGGTCGCCAACCCGACCGACGTCGTCAGCCTGCGCCGGGTGATCAACACGCCCAAGCGCGGCATCGGGGACAAGGCCGAGTCCTGCATCGAGCAGTTCGCCGACCGCGAGCGGATCGCCTTCGCCACCGCGCTGCGCCGCTGCCCGGAGATCACCACCCTGGCGCCGCGCTCGCTGAAGGCGCTGCAGGAGTTCGTGGCGCTGCTGGAGGAGTTCGAGCAGCTGGTCGAGACCGGCTCCGGCCCCGCCGCGCTGCTGGAGAGCATCCTCGACCGGACCGGCTACCTCGCCGAGCTCGAGGCCAGCACCGACCCGCAGGACGAGGGCCGCGTCGACAACCTCAACGAGCTCATCTCGGTGGCGGCCGAGTTCGAGGCCGCCAACCCCGGCGGCACGGTGACCGACTTCCTCGAGCAGGTCTCGCTGGTGGCCGATGCCGACCAGATCCCGGTGACCGGCGACGAGGCCGGCGTCGTCACGCTGATGACGCTGCACACCGCCAAGGGCCTGGAGTTCCCGGTCGTGTTCCTCACCGGCCTGGAGGACGGCGTCTTCCCGCACCTGCGCGCCCTGGGCGACCCACGGGAGCTGGAGGAGGAGCGGCGGCTGGCCTACGTCGGCATCACCCGCGCCCAGAAGCGGCTGTTCCTGTCCCGCGCCACGGTGCGCACCAGCTGGGGCCAGCCGGCCTACAACCCGCCCTCGCGGTTCCTCGACGAGCTGCCGTCGGACACCGTGCACTGGGCGCGCACGGACCCGACACCGGCGCCGAGCACCGGGTACGGCTCGGCGCAGTCGCGGGTGGCGGCCACCGGGCTGTCCACCGGCGGGCTGCGCGGCGGCGCGGGCAACCGGCCGGTCATCTCCGTCGAGGTCGGCGACCGGGTCAGCCACGACGCGTTCGGCCTCGGCACGGTGGTCGAGGTCAACGGCGCCGGCGACAAGGCCCAGGCGACGGTCGACTTCGGTTCCGGCGGCACCAAGCGCCTCGTCCTGCGCTACGCCCCGCTCGTCAAGCTCTGACCCGGGGCCGGGCCAGTGCCCGGCGCTCCCGGGGTCGTCCGCGACCCGCTGGAGTCCACCAGCGCGCGAGGAGCGCGAGGAACGCCTCGGTGGTGGCGGTCTCCGGTGCGCCGCGCCTCGGCCACCACGCCCCAGCCGTGTTTGCGGTCCTCCTGCGGTGCCGCACGGCCGCAGGAGCACGGCCGGTGCCGCAGGAGCCCAGCGGGCGCGGCAACGCGACGGGACGTCGGCTCAGACGGTGACGCCGTGGTCGGCGAGCCAGTCCTCGGGGTCGATCGGCCGGCCGGTCATGCCGCCGCGGTGGATCTCATAGTGCAGGTGCGGCCCGGTGGACTGTCCCTCGTTGCCGACCTTGGCGATCTCGTCGCCGGCGTGCACGATCTGCCCGGCCTCGACGTCGTAGTAGCGCATGTGCCCGTAGACGTGCACGTTGCCGTCGGCGTCCTGGACGTAGACGGCGTTGCCGAACCCGGAGGCGCGGCCGGCGCGCAGCACGACGCCGTCGGTGGCCGAGTAGATCGGCGTGCCGAGCGGGGCGGCCAGGTCGATGCCGTAGTGCATCGATCCCCAGCGCATGCAGAAGCAGGTGGTGAGGCGGCCCGTCGTCGGCAGGACGGTCTGCGGCTCGCGGGCGGCCCGGGAGGCGGCCAGCTCCGACAGCCGGACGGCGGCCTCGGCCTGGGTGATGCCCTGCCGGACGCCGGCCTCGTCCAGCTCGCCGGCCAGCCCGAGGTCGGCGGCACCGAGCCCGTAGTCGGCGGCGCTGACCGACGCGGCGGGGGCCGGGGTGCTGCCGGAGAGGGCGGGGACGCCGGCGAGGAGCGCCCCGGCGACGAGGGCGCCCAGCCAGAGCGGCCCGCGGCGGCCGGGGGGACGGCGGACGGTGCGGCGGGCGGTGGACTCCGCGGAGGCGTCGTCGGGGGACCCGCCGGCGGACTCCGCGGGGGGAGCGGCCGGCTCGTCGTCGTCCGCGGGGGAGTCCTCGGCGGCGGGGCGGGGGCCGGCACGGACGGGACCGCGGGCCGGCGGAGCGGCGGCAGTCCCGCGACTCCCAGCGGACCGGCGGAGATGCGGCCGGTCGCCTCGGGCTCGGCCGCTCGGCGGCCGGGGGCCGCGGGCTCGAGGAGCGAGGTCACGCCGACACCCTTCGTCCACGCGCCCGGGACGACCGCACGCAGCGGTCCGTCGGGGGAGCGACGGCGGTGGAGGCGCCCGGTGGACGCCCGCCGGTGGGTACCGGCGCCGTGATCGGACCGTAACGTTCCGTCAGGGCCGACCGTGGGAGGCGACGGTGCGTGTCGCCATGTCTCCTCCCGGTGAGGGGACGGTCAGGCGGCGGAGGCGAACGGTGCGGAGGCGGCGGGCCGCAGGCCGGCCAGCGTCGCGGCGACCTCGTCGACGACACCCCGGTGGAAGGGCAGCGACATGTGCCCCACGCCCCGCACGAGGACGTTGCGGGCCCGCAGGTCGGGGTGGTCGCAGCGGCCGAGCCGGGTGGGGACGACGAGCTGGTCGAGGTTGCTGTAGACGGCGGTCATGGGGGTCGACCAGTCCGGCGCGGGCTCGGCGAGCTCCTGCAGCACCGTCGACCCCGGCCGCAGCTGGCGCACCATCGGCGTCGGGAGCAGGTGGGCCAGCACCGAGCCGCCGTGCGGCGTGCCGAGGGTCACGAGCGACTCGACCCGCCGGCCGCCGCCCTGCCGCTGCACGTAGTACCGGGAGATCAGGCCGCCGAGACTGTGTCCGACCAGGTGGACGCGGTCGTGCCCGGTCTGGGCGCAGATGCGCTCGACGTGCTCGCCGAGGTCGCGGGCGCCCTCGGCGACGTCGCCGAGGAGGGGGCTGTAGTTCCAGGTGCAGACCTGCGCGAAGCCGCGCCGGCGCAGCCCGCGCCGCATGACGGTGAAGATCGACCGGTTGTCGATGAGCCCGTGGACCAGCAGGACGGGGATGCGGGCGGCGAGGGGGTCGGCGGCGAAGAGCGCGCGCACGCTCGGCGGCTGCTCGCCCGGCCGGCAGCGGGGGTCCAGCCGCAGGGGCTCCCTGCGGGCGCCGAGCGGGTAGAGCAGCGTGTGCGCGCCGACCCAGGCCAGCTCGGTGAGGCCGCCGGCGACGGCGCCGGGGGAGATCAGGGACCGCAGCGCCTCCCGTGGCGTTCCCGGGGAGAGCTCGTCGGTGTGCCACCCTGGACGGCACCCGGGGTCGCCGGTCGCGCGCATGGACGTCCTCCCCGTTCGACGGCCGCGGCGGTGTCCCGGGAGCCGGGGCCGTCGAGGCGGAGCGCTTGCGTGGCGCTCCGTTCACAGGACGGTAATGCCCTGGTGTGGCCACCGTCACACGGACGGTGCGGAGATCTCGACGAGATCGAGACCGGAACGCAACACATCCCGACGAAGGGGGGACCCGTGGCCGGCCGTGAGAGCTCAGCCCGCGACGACCGGATCCGCGACGACCGGCCCCGCGCCGCGGCGGGTGCTCGCCGGACGGCGACCTCCGGTGCCCGCAGGACCGGGTCGCCCCGGGCCGGTGACCGGCGGCCGGGTGCCGGTCCGACCGGTGACCGGCGGCCGGCACGCGGCGCGGCCGGCGGGGCCGTGCCGGCCCCCGGTGACGGCCTGGTCGTCGGGGACCCGCCCGGGACCGCCCGCGCCGTCGGCGTCCTGCTGGTGCTCGCCGGCCTCGCTGCGGCGGCCGGGCTCTTCCCGACCTACCTGGTCGTCGGCGGGCAGGAGCTCACCCTGGGGGGTGGCCCCGGTGGTGCGCTGGTCGGCCTCGTCGTCCCGCTGACCGCCGTCGCGGTGGGGGCGGGCCTGGCCGCCGGGCGGGTGCCCCGCCTCGGGCTGGCCTACGCCGGCGTCGGCGGCGCGCTGGCCCTCGGCTCGCTGCTCATCGAGGTCTACCGCGGCAGCAGCTCCACCGTCCGCCCGGGCGTCGAGGTGCTCGCCGGCGAGCGCGTGCTCACCAGCTCCGTCCAGACCGGCGCCGGCTGGTGGCTGCAGGTGGCCGCGCTGGCGCTGACCGTCGTCGCGGGGGCCCTCGCCGCGGCCTCCTGGAACCGCACGGTCATGGAGGACCGCGGCGCGCTGGACCCGGCCCGCCCCGGGCTGGCCGGCGCCGCCGTCGTGCTCGGCGTCCTCACCGTGCTGTGCCTCGCGCTCCCCGCCGCCGACGTCCCCGACCGGCTGGTCGACGACCCGTCCACCGGCCTGGAGGTCGTGGTCGAGCAGCAGGGCCCCCAGGCGCTGCTGGAGCGGCCGGGCCTGGCGCTGCTCGGCGGGCTGCTGCTGGCCGGCGCCGTGCTGCTCGGGTCGGTGCTGGCCCCCTCCCTGCGGCCGCGGCTGGCCGCCGTCGGGGGCTTCCTCGCCGTCGCGGTGACCGTGCTCGCCGCCGGGCTCGGCGGCCTGCGCGACGCCGTCGCCTCCGACGAGCTGGACTGGACCGTCCCCGGTGCCGGCCTGCTCGCCGCCGGCCTGGCCTACGGGCTGCTCACGCTGCTCGCCTGGCGGCTGCGCCGCACCCCCTCGTGACGGCGGCGGAGCGGCTGCGCGTCGTCGTCGCCGGGCCCGACGGCCAGGACGACCCGCGGGCGGTCGCCCTGGCCCGCGCGCTGCGCGACACCGGCGCCGAGGTGGTGCTGACCGGCGAGGTCGCCTCCGCCGGCCGGCTGGCGGCGACCGTCGTCCAGGAGGACGCCGACGCCGTCGGGCTGACCGGGGCGCCGCCGGACCTGCTCGCCGAGGTGCTCGACCGGCTCGCCGCCGCGGGCGTCGACGACGTCACCGCCTTCGTCCTGGGCGCCACCACCGGTCTCCCGGACGGCGTCCGCGGGTTCGCCGACGGCGTCACGCCCGACGACGTCGTCGCCGCGCTGCGCGAGGCCGCCGGGGGGCTGTGAGCCCGGGCACGGGCCCCGGTGCCGGTGCGGCGGCCGGACGGGGCGAGGTTTACGGTCCCTGTTCGTGGATCTCTTCGAGTACCAGGCGCGTGACCTGCTGGCCTCGCACGGCGTGCCCGTGCTCCCCGGCGGCGTGGCCGAGACACCCGACCAGGCCGAGGCGATCGCCCGCGAGATCGGGCAGACCGTCGTCGTCAAGGCGCAGGTCAAGACCGGTGGCCGCGGCAAGGCCGGCGGCGTCAAGCTCGCCGACAACCCGGAGGACGCCCGGGCGCGGGCCCAGGACATCCTCGGCCTCGACATCAAGGGCCACATCACCCACCGCGTGATGGTGGCCCAGGCCAGCGACATCGCCGAGGAGTACTACTTCTCCTACCTCCTCGACCGCTCCAACCGCACCTTCCTGGCGATGGCCAGCGTCGAGGGCGGCATGGAGATCGAGCAGCTCGCCGTCGAGCGCCCCGAGGCACTGGCCCGCATCCCGGTCGACGCCAGCCGGGGTGTCGACGAGGCCAAGGCCGCCGAGATCGTCGACGCCGCGGGCTTCGCCCCCGAGGTCCGCGACCAGGTGATCGCGATCGCCGTGCAGCTGTGGGAGGTCTTCAGCGAGGAGGACGCCACCCTCGTCGAGGTCAACCCGCTGGCCAAGGCGCCCGACGGCACCGTGCTCGCGCTCGACGCCAAGGTGACCCTCGACGAGAACGCCTCCTTCCGGCACGCCGGGCACGCGGCGCTCGAGGACACCGCCGCGGCCGACCCGCTCGAGGCGCGCGCCAAGGAGAAGGACCTCAACTACGTCAAGCTCGAGGGCGAGGTCGGGATCATCGGCAACGGTGCCGGCCTGGTCATGAGCACCCTCGACGTCGTCGCCTACGCGGGCGAGGAGTTCGGCGGGGTCAAGCCGGCCAACTTCCTCGACATCGGCGGCGGCGCCTCGGCCGAGGTCATGGCCAACGGGCTGGACATCATCCTGTCCGACCCGGCCGTGAAGAGCGTGTTCGTCAACGTCTTCGGCGGGATCACCGCCTGCGACGCCGTCGCCAACGGCATCGTCAGCGCCCTGGGCATCCTCGGTGACGAGGCCGCCAAGCCCCTGGTCGTCCGGCTCGACGGCAACAACGTCGAGGAGGGACGGCGCATCCTCGCCGAGGCGAACCACCCGCTGGTGACCGTGGTGGACACGATGGACGGCGCCGCCCGCCGGGCCGCCGAGCTCGCCGCCTGATCGCCCTCACCCCAGACAGGACCTGAAGAGATGTCGATCTTCCTCAACGAGAACAGCAAGGTCATCGTCCAGGGCATGACCGGCTCGGAGGGGCGCAAGCACACCCAGCGCATGCTCGCCTCCGGCACCGCGATCGTCGGCGGCGTGAACCCGAAGAAGGCCGGCGAGAGCGTCGACTTCGACGGCGCCAGCGTGCCGGTGTTCGGCAGCGTGTCCGAGGCCATGAAGGAGACCGGCGCCGACGTCAGCGTCATCTTCGTGCCGCCGGCCGGCGCCAAGGGCGCGGTCATCGAGGCCGTCGACGCCCAGATCGGCCTCGCCGTCGTCATCACCGAGGGCATCCCGGTGCACGACTCGACCTACTTCTGGGCGCACGCCCAGGGTGGCTCGACCCGCATCATCGGCCCGAACTGTCCCGGCCTGATCAGCCCCGGGCGCTCCAACGCGGGCATCATCCCGGCCAACATCACCAAGCAGGGCAGGATCGGCCTGGTCAGCAAGTCCGGCACGCTGACCTACCAGATGATGTACGAGCTCCGGGACATCGGCTTCTCCACCGCGATCGGCATCGGCGGCGACCCGGTCATCGGCACCACGCACATCGATGCCCTCCAGGCGTTCCAGGACGACCCGGAGACCGAGGCCATCGTGATGATCGGCGAGATCGGTGGCGACGCCGAGGAGCGCGCGGCGGACTTCGTCAAGGCCAGCGTCACCAAGCCGGTCGTCGGCTACGTGGCCGGCTTCACCGCGCCCGAGGGCAAGACGATGGGCCACGCCGGCGCCATCGTGTCCGGCTCGGCCGGCACCGCGCAGGCCAAGAAGGAGGCCCTCGAGGCCGCGGGGGTCAGGGTCGGCAAGACGCCGTCGGAGACCGCGCGCCTCATGCGGGAGATCGTCGGCGCGTAGGCCGGCGACGACGTCCTGCTGCCCCGGTCCCCGCCTGCGGGGGCCGGGGCAGCGGTGGTTGCGAGGCGGGTCACGATCTGGCCCGTGCTGGTGAGAGGCGTGCGTGGCGCGGTTGCAGCGCGCCACGGTGGGGGAGAGCATCCGCGACGCCGTACCTGTAGTGACGAGAGGTAGTCGAACGATGACGTCCAGTCAGCCGCCCCAGCAGCCCGGGGTCCCCGGGCAGCCGGGTCCGGGCGGTCAGCCGGGGTACGGGCAGCAGCCCCCCGCGTCTCCGCCGCCGTACGGCGCGCCGCAGGGCCAGCCGCCCCACGGCCAGCCGGCTCCCGGTCAGCAGCCCCACGGTGCGCAGCAGCCGTACGGCCAGCAGCCCCCCTACGGCCAGTCCTCCTCCGGCCAGCCCCCCTACGGCCAGCCCCCCTACGGCCAGCCGCCGTACGGCCAGCAGCCCCCCTACGGCCCGCCCCACGGCGGCCCGTCGCCGTTCGCGCAGGGCTCCCGCGGCTCCGGCGGCGCCGGGTTCGACCTCGAGCGGCTGAAGGTCGCCGACTACGTCGTCGCGGCCGGTGCGGTCGCCTACCTGGTCCTCGCGCTGCTGACCTGGATCGACTTCGACGAGATCTACTTCTCCGACGACTTCAACGTCAGCGGCTTCTCGTTCAGCGGCCTGGTCACGTTCAGCTTCATCCTGCTGCTGGCCGCGGCCGTCTGGGCGCTCCTCCCGGCGGTGACCGAGGTCCGGTTGGGCTTCCCGCGCAGCTGGATCACGGTGGGTCTCGCCGCCCTGGCCCTGCTGCTCACGCTGATCGCCTGGATCCAGACCTTCGAGTGGGAGTTCAGCCTCGTCGGCCTGCTCGCCCTCCTCGTGACCGCGGCCGTCACGGCGTTCGCCCTGCTGCGGCTGCTGCCGGAGATGCGGAGCGAGCCGGCCCTGCCCGGCGCCTTCGCCGGTGCCGCCCAGTGGGCCAACCAGCAGGCGCCGGACTTCGGTGCCCAGGGCGGGCACCCCGGCCGGTACGGGCAGCCCGGCCAGTCGACCGACCCGGGCCAGTACGGCCAGCCGGCCCAGTACGGACAGCCCGCCCCGTACGGGCAGGCCGTCGAGTACGGCCAGGCCGGTCAGTACGGGCAGCCGGGTCAGTTCGGGCAGGCACCCCAGGGCCACGCCGCCCAGGGCCACGCCGCCCAGGGCCACGCCGCCCAGGGCCACGCCGCCCAGAGCCCGGCCCCGCAGGGGTACGGGCAGCCGTACACCCCGTCCCCGGCGACCGACCCCGGTCAGCACCCGTCCGGTCAGCACGGTCAGCCCGGCGGTTCCACCGCCTCGGGGGCCGGCCAGCCCTGACCCCCGCCCCGCGAGGGGCACCCCGTCCCGACGAGGGCCTGCGGCACCCGCCGCCGGCCCTCGTCGGCGTCCGGGGCCGGACGCTCGCCGGGTCCCGGCGCGTGCGGCGGACAGAGGGCGGCCGCGCTTGCGAGAGTGGGGGCGTGGTCTCCCTGCTGGCGCGCCTCCCCCTGCCGGGACAGCGCGGCCCCGGTGCGGGGCGGCCCTGGTACCCGGCCGCCCTCACCGCCGCCGCCACCGCCGCGGTGACGCTGCTCGGGCTGGCCGGCCTGGGCCTGGCGGTCGTCGTGGTGGAGACGCTCGACCCGGCCGGCGGCCTCTCGGCCGGCGGCGCGGCGCGGGCCGGCGGGCAACTGTGGCTGCTCGCGAACGGCGGCGGCCTCGACCTCACCTCCGGGCCGCTGGTCCTCGCGCCGCTGCTGCTCACCCTCGCCGTCGCCTGGGGGCTGTCCCGGGCCGGTCGGGGGGTCGCGCGCCTCGTCGAGCCGGCCGGTGCCCGCGCGGCCGCGGTCGTCGTGGCGGCCGGGGTGTCGGTGCACACGCTCCTCGCCGTGCTGCTGGCGCTCGCCGTCGACGGGCCCGGTGCGCGCACCGACCTGCTCCGCTGTGCCGCCGGGGCCGCCGTCCTCGCCCTGGTCGCCGTGGGCTGGGGCGTGCTGCGGGAGACCGACCTGCCCGACGCCGTGCTCGACCGCCTCCCGGGACCGGTCCGCCCGCTGCTGCCCGCGGTGCTCGCCGGGCTGCTCACCGCGGTCGGGCTGGGCTGCGTGGTGGTCGCCGTCGCGGTCGCCTCCGACACCGCCGGGTACGCCGCCGTCGAGGACGCCCTCGGCGGCTCGGGCGCGGGGGCGCTCGGGCTGCTGGCCCTCGGGCCGTGCTGCTGCCCAACGCCGCCGCGGCGGCGCTGGGGGTGGCCGCCGGGCCGGGGTTCGCGATCGGTGCCGGCACCGTCGTCTCGGTGCACGGGATCAGCCTCGGGCCGGTCCCGGCCCTGCCGCTGCTGGCGGCGCTGCCCGACACCCAGGCGGTGCCGCTGCTGGCCTTCGTCTCGCAGGCGGTCCCGGTGCTGGCCGGCCTGGTGGCCGGGGCGGTCCTGGGCCGCCACCTGGGCGACGACGACGGCGGCTCGGTGGTCGCGGGCCTGTGGGGCGTGCTCGGCGGGCTGCTGCTCGGCGTGGCCGCGGGCGCCGTCGCCGCGATGGCCGGGGGTCCCTGGGCGACGGCGCGCTCGCCGACGTCGGCGCCCCTCCGGTGGCGACCGCCCTGTCGGTGGCGCTGCAGGCCGGCGTCGCCGGCGCGGTCGGGGCGGCCACCGCCCGCTGGCGGTCCCTCGGCTGACGCCGCGCGCCGCGTCGATAGGGTCGCGGTCGTGCCCGGCCCCGACTCCCCACCGCGGGCGCGGGTCGTCGTCCTGCTCTCGGGGACGGGGTCGCTGTGCGCGGCGCTGCTCGAGGCGGCCGACGAGCCGGGCTACCCCGCGCAGGTGGTCGCCGTCGGCGCGGACCGCGAGGCCCCGGCCTCCAGCACGCCCGCCGCCGGGGCCTTCCGACGTTCACCGTCGCGCTGCGCGACTTCCCCGACCGGGCCGCCTGGGACGCCGCGCTGGCCGGCGCGATCGCCGCGCACCGGCCCGACCTGGTGGTGTCCGCGGGGTTCATGAAGATCGTCGGTCCCGCCGTCCTGGCCCGCTACGAGGGCCGGCTGGTCAACACCCACCCCGCCCTGCTGCCGGCCTTCCCGGGCGCGCACGCCGTCCGCGACGCGCTGGCCGCGGGCGTGGACGTCACCGGCAGCACGGTGCACCTCGTCGACGCCGGCGTGGACACCGGGCCGGTGCTCGCCCAGCGGGAGGTGCCGGTGCTGCCCGGTGACGACGAGGACCGCCTGCACGAACGGATCAAGGCCGTGGAGCGCACGCTCCTGGTGGAGACGGTGGCGCGACTCGTCACCGGCACGACGGAGGAGAGCCCCCGATGAGCGACCGCACCCCGATCCGCCGCGCGCTGCTGGGTGTCTACGACAAGGCCGGGATCGAGGACCTCGCCCGCGGGCTGGCCGACGCCGGCGTCGAGCTGGTGAGCACCGGCGCGACGGCCCGGCGGATCGCCGACGCCGGCGTCGCGGTCACCCCGGTCGAGCAGGTCACCGGCTTCCCCGAGTGCCTCGACGGGCGGGTCAAGACCCTGCACCCGGCCGTGCACGCGGGGATCCTCGCCGACCGCCGCAGGCCCGAGCACGCCGCGCAGCTCGAGGACCTCGGCATCGCCGCCTTCGACCTGGTGGTGGTCAACCTCTACCCGTTCACCGAGACGGTGGCCTCGGGCGCGACGCCCGACGAGTGCGTCGAGCAGATCGACATCGGCGGCCCGGCGATGGTGCGCGCCGCGGCGAAGAACCACCCGTCGGTCGCCGTCGTCGTCGACCCGTCCCGCTACGCCGACGTGCTCGCCGCGGTCACCGCCGGCGGCTTCACCCTCGCCGAGCGGCAGCGGCTGGCGGCGGCCGCCTTCCGGCACACCGCGAGCTACGACATCGCCGTCGCCTCCTGGATGGGCAGCGTCCTCGCGCCCGACGAGGAGACGGTGTTCCCGTCCTGGGTCGGCGCGAGCTGGGAGCGGGCCGACGTCCTGCGCTACGGCGAGAACCCGCACCAGCAGGCGGCGCTCTACCGCGGCGGGCAGCGCGGGCTGGCGCACGCCGAGCAGCTGCACGGCAAGCAGATGTCCTACAACAACTACGTCGACACCGACGCCGCCTGGCGGGCCGCGCAGGACCACAACGACCCGTGCGTGGCGATCATCAAGCACGCCAACCCGTGCGGGATCGCCGTCGGCACCGACATCGCCGCCGCCCACCGCAAGGCGCACGCCTGCGACCCGGTCTCGGCCTTCGGCGGCGTGATCGCGGCCAACCGCGAGGTCGACCTCGCCATGGCCGAGCAGGTCGCCGGCGTCTTCACCGAGGTCGTCGTCGCGCCGTCGTTCACCGCCGACGCGGTCGAGGTGCTGACGGCGAAGAAGAACATCCGGCTGCTGCGCCTGCCCGAGGCCGCCCGGCCGTCGGTGGAGATGCGGCCGGTGAGCGGCGGGCTGCTGCTGCAGAGCGCCGATCGCATCGACGCCGCCGGTGACGACCCGACCACCTGGACGCTGGCCTGCGGGGAGCCGCTGGACGCCGCCGGCCTCGACGACCTGGTGTTCGCCTGGCGCAGCGTCCGCGCGGTGCGCAGCAACGCGATCCTGCTCGCGCACGACAAGGCGACCGTCGGTGTGGGGATGGGGCAGGTCAACCGGGTCGACGCCGCCCGCCTCGCCGTGACGCGGGCGGGGGAGCGGGCCGCGGGGTCGGTGGCCGCCTCCGACGCGTTCTTCCCCTTCGCCGACGGCCTGCAGGTGCTGCTCGACGCCGGCGTGCGGGCGGTGGTGCAGCCGGGCGGGTCGGTGCGCGACGAGGAGGTCGTCGCCGCGGCGCGCGCGGCCGGCGTCCCGCTGTACCTCACCGGGACCCGGCACTTCGCCCACTGAGTGAGCAACCCCGTGCCCCCCACCCCTCGCGAGCCCGGCTCGGGCCCCTCCACGGGGTCCCGTCCGCACCTCCGCCCACCCGGGCCGGGGGAGGAGGTCGAGGACGTCGACCTCGCCCGCGTCGACTGGTGGGGCGCCGAGCTCGACGGCGTCACCTTCACCCGCTGCCGCTTCGACGACGCCGACCTCACCGAGGTGGTCACCCGGCGCTGCGTGTTCGACTCCTGCGTCCTCACCGGCGTGCGGATGGGCGGCTCACGGCACTCCGGCAGCGCGTTCCTGTCCTGCCGGTTCGACCGGGCGCGGCTGATCGACGTCGTCTGGGACGGCTGCAAGCTGACCGGCTCGCAGTTCCCCGGCGCCGTGCTGCGGCCGCTGACCAGCACCGACACCGACTGGAGCTGGACGTCGCTGCGCGGCGTGGACCTCTCGGGCAGCGACCTGTCCGGTCAGCGGTTCCGGGAGGCCGACCTGACCGACGCCGACCTGCGGGAGTGCGACCTCACCGGCGCCGACCTCGACCGGGTCCGCATGCAGGGCACGAAGCTGCGCGGCAGCGACCTGCGGGGCGCGGCCACCGAGGCGGTGCCGTGGCGGGCGCTCGAGCTCACCGGCGTCCGGCTCGACCTGGTCCAGGCCGTCCAGGTCGCCATGGCCCACGGCGCCCTCGTCGAGGGCTGACCTACCGGTAGCGGCGACCGGTCAGCAGGGCCTTGAGGGAGCCGAGCACCCCGAGCACGCCGACGGCGCAGGCGAACCAGAACCCGATCCCGAAGGCCGACGGCTGCCAGCCCTCCGCGGCCAGGGGCACGGCCACCGCGGCGACCGCCAGCGCGCTGACCAGCAGGGCGAGCAGGCCGAGGAGGCGGTGCGTCCGGGCGGGCAGCCACAGCAGGATGCCGAGCACGAACAGCACGCCGCCACCGAGGACGACGGCCGGCGGCTGCCACCACCCGGTGTCGAGCAGGCCGCTGAACCCGCCGCCGACCTCGTCGAGGCCCCGGCGGAGCAGGCGCCACCCGTTCTCGCCGTTCCCGGTCACCCAGCGCAACGCCAGGCTGACCGCCGCGGCGATGCCGGCCAGGATGAGCAGCAGCCCGCCCAGCGACTCCGGGCCGCGCACCGCCACCGGCCGGTCCGAGTAGTCCGGCCTCGTCGACGGGGACCCGCCCGGGGCGCCGTAGGCGCCCGTGCCCGCCGCGGACGCACCGGTCACGAGGTCGAGACCGGGCGCTGTCTGACGGGTCGACGGGTCGCGCTCGGTCATCAGCTCTCCTCGGGGGATCGGCCGTGCGGGGCTGCCCGCGAGGGTAGGGCCGCAGGGGTCGGCGCGGGGGCGCCTCCGGCACACTGTCGGGGTGCCCGCGACGATCCTGGACGGCAAGGCGACCGCAGCGACCATCCGCCGGGAGCTCACCGCCCGCGTCGCGGCGCTGACCGCCGCGGGGCACCGGCCGGGCCTGGGCACGCTGCTGGTCGGCGACGACCCCGGCAGCCGCTGGTACGTCAACGCCAAGCACTCCGACTGCGCCCAGGTCGGCATCGCCAGCATCCAGCGCGAGCTCCCGGCCACCGCCACGCTGGCCGACGTGCTCGCCGTCGTCGAGGAGCTCAACGCCGACCCCGCGTGCACCGGCTACATCGTCCAGCTGCCGCTGCCGCGCCAGGTCGACGAGTACGCCGTCCTCGAGGCGATGGACCCGGCCAAGGACGCCGACGGCCTGCACCCGGTCAACCTCGGCCGGCTGGTGCTCGGCGTCGACGGGCCGCTGCCCTGCACCCCGGTCGGGATCGTCGAGCTGCTGCGCCGCTACGACGTCCCGGTCGCCGGCGCCGAGGTCGTCGTCGTCGGCCGCGGGATCACCGTCGGCCGTCCGCTCGGGCTGCTGCTGACCCGCCGCACCGAGAACGCCACGGTGACCCTCTGCCACACCGGCACCCGCGACCTCGCCGCGCACGTCCGCGCCGCCGACGTCGTCGTCGCCGCGGCCGGCGTCCCGGGGCTGATCAGCGCCGACGTCGTCAAGCCGGGGGCCGCGGTCCTCGACGTCGGCGTCAGCCGGGTCGACGGCAAGATCGCCGGTGACGTCGCGAAGGACGTCGTCGACGTGGCCGGGCACGTGGCGCCCAACCCCGGCGGCGTCGGCCCGATGACCCGGGCGATGCTGCTGCAGAACGTGGTCCTGGCCGCCGAGCGGGCCGCGGCGGACGAGGTGCTCTCCGCCTGATGACCCGCCCGCCGCTCTACGTCCGCCGGCCGTTGCTGGCCGGGCTGCTGCGCCAGCTGCCGCTGGCCGCGGTGCTGGTCGCGGTCGCGGTCGGGCTCGGGATGGTCGCCGTCGAGCACTGGCGGCGCGGGCTGCTCGTGGTCGGGCTGGCGCTGGTGGGCGCGGGACTGCTGCGGCTGGTCCTGCCCGTGCGCCGGGTCGGCTTCCTCGCCGTCCGCAGCCGGCCGGTCGACGTCGTCCTCATGGCGGGGGCGGGCGTGGCGCTGTCGGCGCTGACCCTCGTCGTGCCGGGCAGTTGAGCGCACCGGCCCGCGGGCGGCGGACCGGGTGCCGGGTCTAGGTTGACGCCCATGGCAGAGCAGCCCAGGAACGGCAAGGTCACCGTCGTCGGTGCCGGCTTCTACGGCTCCACCACCGCCCTCCGGCTCGCGGAGTACGACGTCTTCGAGACCGTCGTCCTCACCGACATCGTCGAGGGCAAGCCCGAGGGCCTGGCCCTCGACATGAACCAGTCACGCCCGATCGAGGGCTTCGAGACGAGGGTCGTCGGCGTCGGCGGCGGCTCGTACGAGGGCACCGAGGGGTCCGACGTCGTCGTGATCACCGCCGGCCTGCCCCGCAAGCCCGGCATGAGCCGGATGGACCTGATCGAGACCAACGCGGGGATCGTGCGCCAGGTCGCCGAGAACGTCGCGGCCACCTCGCCCGACGCCGTGGTCATCGTGGTGTCCAACCCGCTCGACGAGATGACGGCCCTGGCGCAGATCGCCACCGGCTTCCCGAAGCAGCGGGTGATGGGCCAGGCCGGGATGCTCGACACCGCCCGGTTCAGCAACAACGTCGCCGAGGAGCTCGGCGTCCCGGTGGGCTCGGTGCGGACCCTGACCCTCGGCTCGCACGGCGACACGATGGTGCCGGTGCCCTCGCGCTGCACCGTCGACGGCAAGCCGCTGGCCGACGTGATGGCGGCCGACCGCATCGAGCACCTGGTGCAGCGCACCCGCAACGGCGGGGCCGAGGTGGTCGCGCTGCTCAAGACCGGGTCGGCGTACTACGCGCCGTCGGCGGCCGCGGCCCGCATGGCCCGCGCCGTCATGGAGGACTCCGGCGCCGTCATGCCCGTGTGCGCGTGGGTCGACGGCGAGTACGGCATCTCGGGGGTCTACCTCGGCGTCGAGGCCGAGATCGGACGCCAGGGTGTGCGCCGGGTGGTCGAGGGGGACCTCACCGAGAGCGAACTGGCCGGGCTGCGCGAGGCGGCGGAGGCCGTGCGCGCCAAGCAGGCCGACGTCGCGGAGCTGTAGTCCTCGGCACCGTGACCGACCGACTCCCGGCCCGACGGGCCGGGGCTGCAGAGAGGGAATGTCTGACGTGAGCAAGATCAAGGTCGAGGGCACCGTCGTCGAACTCGACGGCGACGAGATGACCCGGATCATCTGGCAGTTCATCAAGGACCAGCTGATCCTGCCGTACCTCGACGTCAACCTGGAGTACTACGACCTGGGCATCGAGCACCGCGACGCCACCGACGACCAGGTCACCGTCGACTCCGCGAACGCGATCAAGAAGCACGGCGTGGGCGTCAAGTGCGCCACCATCACGCCGGACGAGGCGCGGGTGGAGGAGTTCGGCCTCAAGAAGATGTGGCGCTCGCCGAACGGCACCATCCGCAACATCCTCGGCGGTGTCATCTTCCGCGAGCCGATCATCATGCAGAACGTGCCGCGGCTGGTGCCGGGCTGGACCAAGCCGATCATCGTCGGCCGTCACGCCTTCGGTGACCAGTACCGCGCCACCGACTTCCGCTTCCCCGGCGAGGGCACCCTGACGGTGACCTTCACGCCCAAGGACGGCTCCGCGCCGATCGAGCACGAGGTCTTCCAGGCGCCGGGCGCCGGCGTCGCCCTGGCCATGTACAACCTCGACGACTCCATCCGCGACTTCGCGCGCGCCTCGCTCAACTACGGCCTCGCGCGGAACTACCCGGTGTACCTGTCGACGAAGAACACGATCCTCAAGGCCTACGACGGCCGGTTCAAGGACCTGTTCGCCGAGGTCTTCGAGGCCGAGTTCAAGGACCAGTTCGAGCAGGCCGGCATCACCTACGAGCACCGGCTCATCGACGACATGGTCGCCGCGTCCCTCAAGTGGGAGGGCGGCTACGTCTGGGCGTGCAAGAACTACGACGGCGACGTCCAGTCCGACACCGTGGCGCAGGGCTTCGGCTCGCTGGGCCTCATGACCTCGGTGCTGGCCACCCCGGACGGCCGCACGGTCGAGGCCGAGGCCGCCCACGGCACGGTGACCCGTCACTACCGGCAGCACCAGCAGGGCAAGGAGACGTCGACCAACCCGATCGCGTCCATCTTCGCCTGGACCCGGGGCCTCGCCCACCGCGGCAAGCTCGACGGCACCCCCGAGGTCACCCGGTTCGCCGAGACCCTCGAGAAGGTCTGCATCGACACCGTCGAGGGCGGTCAGATGACCAAGGACCTCGCGCTGCTGATCAGCAAGGACCAGCCGTGGCTGACCACCCAGGACTTCCTGGCGGCCATCGACGGCAACCTGCAGAAGGCCATGGCCTGACGCCGACGTTCCGCTGCGGCCCCCTCGCCCCCGGGTGAGGGGGCCGCTGGCGTCCGGGGCGGTGGTACCGGCGGCGCGACTGCGGGGAACTCGTCGTCCGGCACACGTCGTGGACGACGACTTCCGGGCAGTTGCAGGGGCTGTGGACGGCGCGAGCACGACGGGGCCCGGTCGCGGCAGGCTCGCCCGGTGCCTCCGCCCCGGCGACCTGCCGTCCTCCGCGGTCGCGTCTTCCGTGCCCGGGACGTCCTCGCTGCCGGGCTGCTGAGCCCGTCGGCCCTGCGCAGCAGCGCCTGGCGCCGGCTGTACCGCGGCGTCTACGCCGATGCCGAGCTACCCGACGACCCGGACCTCCGGATCAGCGGCGCGTGCCTGCTCGTGCCTGCCGCGGCCGTGTTCAGCGGCCGGACGGCGGCCCACCTGCACGGCGCGACGGAGCTCGCCGACGCGGCGACGCCGGTGGAGGTGTCGGTGCCTCCCGGCGTGCGCTTCGGGCCGATCGCCGGACTGCGGGTCCGCCGGACGGTGCTCCCGTCCTCCGACGTCACCGTCGCGGGCCGCCGGCCCTGCACCACGGGGACGCGCACGGCCCTCGACATCGCCCGGACCGAGCCGCTGGTGGAGGCGGTGGCGGCACTCGACGTCCTGCTCGCCCGCGGGGTGGTCGACCGTGCGGGGCTCCGTCGGTCGCTCGACGCGATGCCGTCCCCGCGGGGCGCTCGGCGGGCGGCACGGGCGGTCGTGCTGGCCGACCCACGCGCCGAGTCGCTGCCCGAGTCGCGGGTGCGCGTGGTGCTCGCGTGCGCCGGGCTCGACGCCGTTCCCCAGTACACCGTGCGCGACGCCGACGGCGGCTTCGTCGCCCGGGTGGACCTGGCCTTCCCCGAGTACCGCCTGGCCGTGGAGTACGACGGGGTGTGGCACGGGTCGCCGGGTCAGCTGGGGCGTGACCGCCGGCGCCTCAACCGGCTGACCGCCTCGGGCTGGCGGGTCGTGTTCGTGACCGCTGCCGACCTGCGGGACCCCGACGCTCTGGTCGCCCGGGTCACCGCGGCCCTCGGCCGGTGAGGGGTCAGCCGAAGAGCTGGGTCCACCAGGGGCCGTTCGAGCCCTCGGCCACGCCGACGCCGAGCTTCGTCAGCGAGCAGTCGAGGATGTTCGCCCGGTGCCCGGCGCTGTCCATCCAGGCGGCCATGACGGCGGCGGGGTCGGCCCGGCCGCGGGCGATGTTCTCCGCCCGCGCGTAGCCGACGCCGGCCGCGCGCGCCCGGTCGAAGGGGCCGACCCCCTCGGGGGTGGTGTGCGAGAAGTAGCCGCGGTCGCGCATGTCGGCGCTGTGCGCCCGCGCCACCCCCGCCAGCGCGGCGTCGGCGACGACCGGCGCGCACCCGGCCGCGGCGCGCTCCTGGTTGACCAGCGACAGCACCGCGCCCTCCGCCGAGGGGGCCGGGGTGGCGGCCGTGCCGGCCAGCGGCGCGGGAGCGGTCTGCGACGGCGAGGAGCTCGGCGTCTGCGTGGTGGCCCCGGCCGAGGACGCCTCCGCGGCGGACGACGACGCGCTCCCGCCCGCACTCGGCGCCGGAGCGGACGACCCGGGCACCGCCGACGAGGTGCCCGCCGACGACGGCGTGGTCGAGGACCCCGCCGGCGACGGAGCGGAGGAGCCCGCGGACGTGGAGCCCGGCGCGGAGGAGCCCGGCGCGGAGGAGCCCGGGACCGTGGTGCCCGGGACCGCGCTGCTCCCCGGCGCCGTGGTGCCCGACCCGGTACTCCCCGGCCCGGTGCTCCCCGGGGCGGGAGCGCCCGGCTCGGTGGTACCGGGAGCGGTCGTGTCCGGGGCGGTCGTGTCCGGGGCGGTCGTGTCCGGGGCGGTGCCGCCGGGCGTCGTCCCGGGGGCAACCGGGACGCCGTCCACGCCCATCGTCACCACGCCGGTGCGCTCGGCGTCCGCCCGGACGTCGTCCGCGGTCGAGGTCGACGAGGACTCGGCGGTCGCGAGTGAGCCCCGCCCGGCCGCCATCAGCGGGACCAGGAGGGCGGTGCCCCCGACGGCCAGGACGACCAGCAGGACGGGCAGCAGGCGGCGGACGCGGCCCCGGCGCAGGGGGCGGGAGAGCAGCCGGATGCCGCCCGTGAGGCGGGCGGACGGCGGCGGGGAAGACCGACGGTGGCGCACGAGGGGACGTCCTCACGGACTCGACAACAACGGAGCGTGACTTCGTCGAGACTAGCCGTAGCCAGAGTTCGCTCGCGAGGGTGACGTGAGCGACGTCACAAAAGACACCGGCGACTGCCCGGGGTCGGGCGCGGCGAGCGGGCCGGGCAGCATGGAGGCGCCCACCACCCCCGGAGCGAGGAGCACGCCGCCGGTGAGCGACGTCTGGCTCGACATCGTCATGGTCGTCGTCTTCGTGCTGGTCGGCGGGGTCTTCGCCGGTGCCGAGATCGCGCTGGTGTCCCTCCGCGAGGCCCAGGTCCGGGTGCTGTCGGAGCGCGGCGGCCGTGGGCGCGCCCTGGCCCGCCTGCTCGGCGACCCCAACCGGTTCCTCGCCGCGGTGCAGGTCGGCGTCACGCTGGCCGGCTTCCTGTCCGCCGCGTTCGGCGCGAGCACGCTGGCCGAGCCGTTCAGCGACTGGCTGGTCGGCCGGGGCCTGGGGGAGGGGGTCGCCGACCCGCTGGCCCTCGTCCTGGTCACCGTCGCGATCAGCTACCTGTCGCTGGTCGTGGGGGAGCTGACCCCCAAGCGGCTCGCCCTGCAGCGCGCCGAGGGCTTCTCCCTGCTCGTCGCCCGGCCGCTGGACACCATCGCGCGGCTGTCCCGCCCGGTGATCTGGCTGCTGTCGGCGTCCACCAACGTGCTGGTGCGCCTGCTCGGCGGCGACCCGAGGGCCGGCGGCGAGGCGATCAGCCAGGAGGAGCTGCGCGACCTGGTCGCCGCCCACGAGTCGCTGAGCACCGACGAGCGCCGGCTCATCGACGAGGTGTTCCGCGCCGGCGACCGCGAGGTGCGGGAGGTCATGACGCCGCGCACCGAGGTCGAGTTCCTCGACGCGTCGACGACGGTCAGCCGCGCGGGCCGCCAGCTCGCGGAGTCCGGCCACTCCCGCTACCCGGTCACCGGGCGCGACCAGGACGACGTCGTCGGGTTCGTCCACGTGCGGGACCTGCTGCTGCCCACCCACCCCGCGGGCCGCGCGGCGACCGTCGGCGACCTGGCCCGCGAGGTGAAGCGGCTGCCCGGCACCGCGGGCGTCCTCACCGCGCTGTCGGAGATGCGCCGGGAGAACCAGCACCTGGCGGTCGTCGTCGACGAGTACGGCGGCACCGACGGCATCGTGACGCTCGAGGACCTCATCGAGGAGGTCATCGGCGAGATCTACGACGAGTACGACGAGGACGTCACCCCCGAGGGCGCCGAGGAGCCCGGCGGGCCGCACGAGGTCGACGGGCTGCTCAACCTCGACGACTTCGCCCAGGTGACCGGCCTGCGGCTGCCCGAGGGTCCGTACGAGACGGTCGCCGGCTACGTGCTCGCCGAGCTCGGCCGACTGCCGGTGGTCGGCGACGCCGTGGTGGCCGAGGGGCGCACGCTCACCGTCCTCGAGCTCGACGGCCGGCGGATCGCCCGGCTCTCGGTCACCCCGGCTCCCGACCCGGCGCCGGCCGGGGAGGACGCCCCGGCCGGCTGAGCGTCACCCGCGGGACGCCGGTCAGCCCCGCTTCTGCGCGACCTCCCACGCGTCGCGCACGATCCCGGCCATGTCGGTGTGCCGCGGGCTCCAGCCGAGATCGGCACGGATCCGGTCGCTGGAGGCCACCAGCTGCGCCGGGTCGCCGGCCCGCCGCTCGCCGACCTGCACCGGCACCGGGTGGCCGGTCACCTCGCGGACGGCGTCGACGACCTGCTGCACCGAGAACCCGGTGCCGTTGCCCAGGTTGTAGATGCGGTGCTCACCGGGCTCCGGCGCCGTCAGCGCGAGCAGGTGCGCGTCGGCGAGGTCGGAGACGTGGATGTAGTCGCGGATGCAGGTGCCGTCCGGCGTCGGGTAGTCCTCGCCGTAGACCGTCATCGCCTCGCGCGTACCGGCCGCCACCTGCAGGGCGATCGGGATGAGGTGGGTCTCGGTCGTGTGCCGCTCGCCCAGGCCGTACGCGGCGCCGGCCACGTTGAAGTAGCGCAGGCTCACCGCGGCGAAGTCGTACGCCGTGGCGTACGAGGTCAGCATCGCGTCGACGGCGAGCTTCGTGGCGCCGTAGGTGTTGGTCGGCTTCGTCTGCGCGTCCTCGCGGATCGGCACCTGCTCCGGCTCGCCGTAGGTGGCGGCGGTGGAGGAGAAGACGATCCGCCGGCAGTCGACCGCCCGCATGGCCTCCAGCAGCGCCAGCGACCCGCCGACGTTGTGCTCCCAGTAGATCTCCGGCTTGACCTGCGACTCGCCCACCAGGCTCTTCGCCGCGAAGTGCAGCACCGCCTCGGGCCGCACCTCGGCCAGCACCGGCGCCGACCCCTGCAGCGTGGCCTGGACGAACCGGGCGCCCTCGGGCACCGCGTCGGCGTGCCCGGTCGACAGGTCGTCGAGCACGGTGACCTCGTGGCCGCCCTCGAGGAGGGCGGCGGTGACTACGCTGCCGATGTAGCCGGCCCCACCGGCGACGAGTACGCGCATGGGGCCACCCTAGGAGCAGTCGCCCGGGAGGACCTGTCCGTGGTCAGCGCACGTCCGGCGGTGCAGGCGCTGCCGGCCTACCGGCCGGGCCGCAACCCCGCCGACCTCGCCCGCGAGCTCGGGGTCGAGCGGGCCGTGAAGCTGGCCAGCAACGAGGTGCCGTTCCCGCCGCTGCCGGCCGTCGTCCGGGCGCTGTCGGCGACGGCCGGGCAGACCCACCGCTACCCCGACAACGGCGCCGCCGTCCTCACCGCCGCGCTGGCCGAGCGCTACGGCGTCGACCCGGCGCAGGTGGTCCCGGGGTGCGGCGCGGTCATGCTCTGCCAGCAACTGGCCCAGTCCTTCAACGACCCCGGGACGGCGATCGCCTTCGCCTGGCGCTCGTTCGAGATGTACCCGCTGCTCGCACAGGTGGCCGGCGCCCGCAGCCTGCAGGTGCCACTGGTGCCGTCGCTCCCCGGCGGCAGCCCCGACACCCACGACCTCGACGCCCTGGCCGCCGCGGTCGACGACGCCACCCGGCTGCTGTTCGTCTGCAACCCGAACAACCCCACGTCGACGGCGGTGCGCCGGGCGGAGCTGGAGCGCTTCCTCGACCGGGTGCCCGAGACCGTGCTCGTCGTGCTCGACGAGGCCTACCGCGAGTTCGTCACCGACCCCGACGTCCCCGACGGCCTGGAGCTCATGCGCGGGCGGCCGAACGTCGCGGTGCTGCGGACGTTCTCCAAGGCGTGGGGGCTGGCCGGCCTGCGGGTGGGTTACCTGGTGGCGGAGGACCCCGCGGTCGCCGACGCCGTCCGCCGCACCCACGTGCCGTTCAGCGTCTCGGTGCTCGCCCAGGCCGCCGCGGTCGCCGCCCTGGCCAGCGAGGAGGAGGTCGGCCGCCGGGTGGCCGCCGTCGTCGCCGAGCGCGACCGGCTCACCGCGGCGCTGCGCGGGCGCGGCCTGGAGGTGCCCGACAGCCAGGCCAACTTCGTGTGGCTGCCGCTGGGCGAGCCGACCGCCGGCGTCGCGGCGGCGCTGGAGGCCCGCGGCGTCATCACCCGGCCCTTCGCCGGCGAGGGCATCCGGGTCACCGTCGGCACGCCCGAGGAGGACGACGTCTTCCTCGCCGCGCTCGACGAGGTCGTCCCCGGCGCGTCCGGCACGACGGACCACGACGTGCGCCCCGGCGCGCCGGTCGGCTAGCCCGCGGCTGGTTTGATGGCCGTCGTGCCTCTTCCCCGTGTCCTCTCCGGCATCCAGCCGACGGCGGGCTCCTTCCACCTCGGCAACTACCTCGGTGCGCTGCGGCAGTGGGTCGCCCTGCAGGACACCGCCGAGGCGTTCTACTGCGTCGTCGACCAGCACGCGATCACGATGGACTGGGACCCGGAGGAGCTGCGCCGGAACACCCTCGTCTCGGCGGCCCAGCTGCTGGCCCTCGGGGTGGACCCGCAGCGCAGCTCGCTGTTCGTGCAGAGCCACGTCCCCGAGCACGTCCAGCTGTCCTGGGTGCTCGAGTGCCTCGCCCGCTTCGGGGAGGCCAGCCGCATGACGCAGTTCAAGGACAAGAGCCAGCGCGAGGGCGCCGGCGGGTCGTCGGTGGGGCTGTTCACCTACCCGGTGCTGCAGGCCGCCGACATCCTCGTCTACCAGGCCGACGAGGTGCCGGTGGGCGAGGACCAGCGCCAGCACCTCGAGCTCACCCGCGACCTCGCCACCCGGTTCAACGGCCGCTTCGGCGACACGTTCACCGTCCCCGCCGCCCGGATCCCGCAGGGCGCGGCGAAGATCCTCGACCTGCAGTCGCCCGAGAAGAAGATGAGCAAGAGCCTGCCGCCGGCCGGCTGCGTGTTCCTGCTCGACGACCCCAGGGTGACGGCGAAGAAGATCCGCTCGGCGGTCACCGACACCGGCCGCGAGGTGGTGGCCGACCCGGTGGGGAAGCCGGGCGTCACCAACCTGCTGGCCATCCACAGCGCGCTGTCGGGACGGTCGGTGACCGAGCTCGAGGAGCACTTCGCCGGTCGCGGTTACGGCGACCTCAAGAAGGAGCTCGCCGAGGTCGTCCTCGAGTTCGTCACCCCGGTCCGCGCGCGCACGCAGGAGCTGCTCGACGACCGCGCCGAGCTCGAGCGGCTGCTGGCGTCCGGCGCCGCGCGCGCCCGCGAGGTCGCCGGGCAGACCGTCCGCACGGCCTACGAGCGGGTCGGCTTCCTCCCACCGGTGACGGTCCCGTGAACGACGACACCTTCGTCCCCCGCAGCCGGACGGCGCCGCCGCAGACCTCCGTCGTCGGGGTCCTGGTGCCGGTGCCCGAGCCGTGGGCGCAGCTGCTGGTCGACTGGCGGTCGAAGGTGGGCGACCCGCAGGCCACCCTGGTGCCGCCGCACGTCACGCTCCTGCCGCCCACCGAGGTGCCCTGCGCCGACCGGGCCGGCATCACCGAGCACCTGACCCGGGTCGCCGCCAGCCACCCGCCCTTCGACATGCACCTGTCGGGCACCGGCACGTTCATGCCGGTCTCCGACGTCGTCTTCGTCGCCGTCGCGCGGGGGATCGGCAACTGCGAGCTGCTGGCCACCGACGTCCGGTCCGGCCCGCTGGCCCGCACCCTGTCCTTCCCGTACCACCCGCACGTGACCGTGGCCCACGACGTGCCGCGCGACATGCTCGAGCTGGCCTACACCGGCCTGGGCGACCTGTCCGCCGAGTTCCGGGTCACCTCCTTCACCGAGTTCGAGCAGACGCCCGCCGGCACCTGGGCGGTCGCCCGCGAGTACCCGCTCACGGGGCCGCCGCACCGCTGACTTCGCGCGGTACGCACCCGCAGGGACCAGACTCGGAGCGGTGGGTGCACCGAGGGACGTCCGCACGGCGTGGACCCGCATCGCCGGTGTCGGCACCCGGGTCACCGCCGTCGTGGACGCCCGGCGCCGCCGGTGGCCGTGGTTCGACCACCTGGCGCGGGCCGGGGGCCGCTACACGCGCACGCAGGGCGACCTCATGGCCGCCGGGGTCACGTACTTCGTCTTCCTCGGGCTCTTCCCCGTGCTGCTGCTCGTCGCCTCGGTCATCGCGCTGGTCCTCTCCGGTGACGCGCTGCTGCAGAAGGAGCTCTACACGGCCATCCGCGAGACGTTCCCCGGCTCGACGGGCCGGCAGATCGTCGAGGAGCTGCGCTCGACGGTCGGCGCGGCCGGCCTCACCGGCCTGATCGGTGCCGCCGGCTTCCTCTACGCCGGGCTGCGCGCGATGGACAAGCTCCGCATCGGCATGGAGCGCACGTGGAAGGGGACCGTCGACGAGCCGGAGTTCTGGAAGGACAACCTCGCCGACGTCGTCGCGCTGGTCGCCCTCGGCGCCGCCGGCCTGGCCAGCATCGGGCTGACCGGGTTCGCCACCCAGGCGACCGCGGGGGTGCTGACGGTCTTCGGCGTCCAGGACGCGCCCGGCTGGGCGGTCCTCAGCAACGTGCTCGGCATCGTGGTGGCCTTCGCCGGCGACGTCGTCGTCTTCCTGTGGCTGCTGCGGGTGGTGCCCTCGATCTCCCACCCGCTGCGCAGGCTGCTGCCCGGCGCCCTGTTCGGCGCGGCCGGCTTCGAGGTGATGAAGCTGCTGGGCAGCCTCTACCTGTCGCTCATCTCCGGCAGCGTGACCTCGTCCGCGTTCGGCGGCGCCGTCGGCATCCTGGTGTGGATCAACCTGGTCATCCGCTTCGCCTTCTTCACCGCCGCGTGGACGGCGACCCTCCCGGCCCTGCAGCCGGCGGTCCCCGCCGCCCCGGAGGAGGAGCCCCCGGTGCCGGCCGCGTCCGGCGCCGCCCCGGCCGCATCGCCCGCCGCCGGCCGATGAGGGTCGCGGCCACCACCGCGACCGCCGCCGCGCCGAGCGCGACCGCCCCGAGGACCGGCGGGCCGCCCGAGGCCGGGGAGGACGGCGCGGGCGGCCCGGCGGCCACGTCGGCGGGACCGGCGGGGGAGGGGACGGCGCTCGGCGTCGCGGGCGTCACGTCGGCGGCGGAGGCGACCAGCGTGCCCACCCCGCCCAGCGACGGGGGGACGCCGAAGCCCCAGTCGAGCAGCAGCGCGGCCTGGTCGGCGGCGCGCAGCGGCACGTTCTCGGTGGCCATGACGCTGACGACGAGCCGCCGGCCCCCGCGCTCGGCGGCCGCGACGAAGGTGTGCCGGGCGGCGTCGGTGAACCCCGTCTTGCCGCCCAGGACACCGGGGTAGCCGGCCAGCGGGTTCTGGTTCTGGATCTGGAAGCCGGTGGAGCGGCCCTCGACACCGGGCATCTCCGCGGTCGGCGTGGCCAGGATCCCCGCGGTCAGCGGATCGGCGGCCAGCGCGCGGAAGAACAGCGCGAGGTCGTAGGGCGAGGAGGACTGCCCGGCGACGTCGAGACCCGACGGCGTCCCCGCGACCGTGTCGAAGGCGCCCATCTCCAGCGCGGTGGCGTTCATCGCCTGCACCGTGGCCTGCGTGCCGCCGAAGGCCCGGGCGAGCGCGTTCGCGGCGTCGTTGCCCGACTGCAGCACCAGCGCCTGGAACAGCAGCGACACCGGATACCGGCCGCCGGTGACCATCCCGACCCGGCTGCCCTCCATCTGCTCGTCCTCGGCGGTGCCCTCGACGACCAGCGCGGGGTCGAGGCGGTGGGCCAGGGTGAGCAGCGTCAGCGTCTTGAGCGTGCTGGCCGGGTAGTAGCGGCCGTGCGGGTCGCGGGCGGCCAGCACGTCGCCGGTGCCGGCGTCGGCCACCAGCCAGCCGGCCGCGACGACCCCGTCGGGCACCGGCGGGGCGCCGTCGACGACGACCGTGCCCCGGGTGTCCAGGCCCTCGCCCCCCACGGTCACCCCACCGGGTCCGGAGCCCTGCGGCGGACCGCCGGGCAGCGGGGCGGTCGGGGTCGGGGCGGCGAGGTCGACCGTCGGCCGCGCGGGGTCGGGGGCAGCCACCGCCGGGCCGCCCCCCAGGAGGACGGCCAGCGCGGCCAGGACGGCCGCGAGCGCACCCCGTCGTCGCCGCACGCGGGGACGCTAGCCCCGGCGGCACCACCGGCGGCGACCGGAGGCAGTGGCGGGGGCCACGGATCCGGGGCCGCTTCACAACGATCCCGTCTCGGTCCGCCGCAGGCATGGCGGCCTGCCCGGAGGGCGCGGTTAGCGTGCCGGGGTCGTCCACGTCCGGGCGGGCGCCTCCGGGCGGCCGCGACCAGGACCCACGGGAGCGCCCTCCGTGTCCGTGCGGGGCAGCTCCCTCCAGAGAGGAGATCGTCTTGCGCCGAGCGCGGAAGATGAAGGCCGCAGCGCTGCTGCTGGCCGGCAGCATGGCCCTCGCGGCCTGCGCCAGTGACGAGCCCGCCGCCGGCGGCGGCGGGGGCGAGGGTGGCGGCACCGCCACCGAGGAGCTGCGCGTCGGCCTCGCCTACGACACCGGCGGCCGCGGTGACCGGTCGTTCAACGACTCGGCCTACGCCGGTGCGTCGGCGGCCGTCGAGGCCCTCGACGGCGAGCTGCAGGAGCTCAGCCCCAACGACGACGCCTCCAACCGCGCCGAGCTGCTCACCCAGCTGGCCGAGCAGGGCTTCAACCCGGTCATCGCCGTCGGCTTCAACTACGACGACGTCATCGCCGAGGTCGCGCCGCAGTTCCCCGACACCACGTTCGCGCAGGTCGACGGGTCCAACGAGGACGGCGCCAAGGGCGACAACGTCACCGGGCTGGTCTTCGCCGAGGAGCAGGGGTCGTTCCTGGCCGGCGTCGCCGCCGCGCTGAAGAGCGAGAGCGCCCACATCGGCTTCGTCGGCGGCGTGGAGAGCCCGCTGATCGAGAAGTTCGAGGCCGGCTTCGTGGCCGGTGCGCAGGCGGTCAACCCGCAGATCGTCATCGACCGCCAGTACATCTCGCCGGCCGGTGACTTCAGCGGCTTCAACGACCCGGCCCGCGGCCAGATCGTCGCCCAGGGCATGTACGACGCCGGGGCCGACATCGTCTACCACGCGGCCGGTGGCTCGGGCATCGGCGTCTTCCAGGCCGCCGCGAGCGCCGGCAAGCGGGCCATCGGCGTCGACTCCGACCAGTACCAGACGGTCGACGACCCGGCGCTGCAGGCCGTGATCATGACCTCGATGCTCAAGCGGGTCGACAACGCGGTGGAGGCCTTCATCAACGAGTTCTCCGAGGGCACCGTGGAGGGTGCCGCCGACGTCCGCTACGACCTGGAGGGCGAGGGCGTGGGCCTGTCCACGTCGGGCGGCTACATCGACGACATCCAGCAGGACATCGACGGATACGCGCAGCAGATCATCGACGGCACCATCACGGTCCCGACGACGATCGAGTGACCCTCGTGCGGGTCTCCCCGCACGACTGATCCACCCTGCGACGCGGGCCCGGGCGGCAGACGCCCGGGCCCGCGCTGCACCGGTGCCGCCCCAGGCGCGGACGGAGCCCGGCGGGTAGGGCACCATACGCACGGCCCCCGGGCCCGGAGCCCGGCGCAGCGGCGGATCCCGCGCGCCGGCGCCGTCCGAAGTGACCTCCCGCCCACCGGCGGGCCACAGCGAGGAGATGCCGGCATGGCACCAGCGGACTCGCCAGCAGACAGTCCGGCGGCGGGCGACGTCCCCCTCGCCGTCGAGCTGCGCGGGATCACCAAGCGCTTCCCCGGCGTGGTGGCGAACCGGGACATCGAACTGCGGGTCCGTCGTGGCGAGGTGCACGCCATCGTGGGCGAGAACGGCGCCGGCAAGTCGACGCTGATGAAGACGCTCTACGGCGAGCACCGCCCCGACGAGGGCCAGGTCCTCGTCGACGGCCGCGAGGTCGCCTTCCGCAGCCCGGCCGACGCCATCGCGGCGGGCATCGGCATGGTCCACCAGCACTTCATGCTGGCCGACAACTTCACCGTCCTGGAGAACGTCGTCCTCGGCAGCGAGCCCACCCGGCGCGGCCGGCTGGACCTCGCCGAGGCGCGCCGTCGGATCACCGACATCTCCGACCGCTACTCCCTCGGACTGCGGCCCGACGCGCTGGTCGAGGACCTCGGCGTCGGGGACCGGCAGCGGGTCGAGATCGCCAAGGTCCTCTACCGCAACGCGCGGACGCTGATCCTCGACGAGCCGACCGCCGTGCTCGTGCCGCAGGAGGTCGACGAGCTGTTCGCCAACCTCGCCGAGCTCAAGCGCGAGGGCCTGACGGTCATCTTCATCTCGCACAAGCTCGACGAGGTGCGCCGTGTCGCCGACTCGATCACGGTCATCCGGCGCGGCACCACGGTCGGCACGGCCGACCCGAGGACGACGACGGCCAAGCAGCTGGCCGAGCTGATGGTCGGCGCCGAGCTGCCGACCCCGGAGACCCGCGAGTCCACCGTCCGCGCCACGCCCGTGCTGCAGCTGGCCGGCGTCACGGTCACCGACGTGGGGCGGCGCCCCGTGGTGGACGACGTGACGCTCACCGTGCGGGAGGGCGAGGTCGTCGGCATCGCCGGTGTCGAGGGCAACGGCCAGGCCGAGCTCGTCGACGCGATCATGGGGCTGCGCCCGCTGGCTGCCGGGTCGGTCGTCCTCGGGACCGAGGACGTCACCGGGTGGAGCACCCGCGCCCGCCGGGAGGCCGGTGTCGGCTTCATCCCCGAGGACCGGCACCGCCAGGGCATGCTGCTGGACGCGCCGCTCTGGGAGAACCGCATCCTCGGCCACCAGACCCGCCCGCCGGCCGTGAAGGGCCCGTTCATCGACCGCCGCGGCGCCCGGGCCGACACCGCGCGGATCATGCGGGAGTACGACGTCCGCGCCCCCGGTCCGGACACGCTCGCCGTCGCCCTCTCCGGCGGCAACCAGCAGAAGCTCATCGTCGGACGCGAGATGAGCGCTTCACCGCGGCTGCTGATCGCCGCCCACCCGACCCGCGGCGTCGACGTCGGCGCCCAGTCGGTGATCTGGGAGCTGCTCAAGGACGCGCGCGCGGAGGGACTCGGGATCGTGCTCATCTCCGCCGACCTCGACGAGCTCATCGGCCTGTCGGACACGCTGCACGTCATGCTCCGCGGGCGGCTGGTGGCCACCCTCGACCCGCGGCGGGTGACCCCCGAGGAACTCGGCGGGCACATGACCGGCGCGCGGACGACGGCGGGTGCGGCGTGAACGGCGTCCTCCGTCGGGTGGGGCTCTCCCTGCTGGGCCCGGTGCTCGCCGTCCTGGTGGCCCTGGTCATCTCCGCGGTGGTCATCGCCCTCATCGGCCAGGACCCGTTCGAGGCGTTCGGGGTGATGGTCGACCTCGGCACCACCCCGTCGCAGCAGGTGCAGTCGATCGTCGTGATCCTCAACCGGGCGGTGCCGCTGTTCCTCGCCGGCCTCGCCGTCGCGGTCGCGTTCCGGATGGGCCTGTTCAACATCGGCGTCGAGGGTCAGTACCGGCTGGCCACCATCCTGGCCGCCGCGGTCGGCGCAGCCGTCGTGCTGCCCGGCCCGCTGCACGTGCTGCTCGTCGTGGTCGTCGCGATGGTGGTCGGGGCGCTGTGGGCCGGCATCGTCGGCGTGCTCAAGGTGACCCGCGGCGTCAGCGAGGTCATCAGCTCGATCATGCTGAACTTCATCGCGCTGGGCCTGGCGTCGTTCCTGCTGACCGGCCCGCTGCGGGGCAGCCCGCCGGGCGCCTCCATCATCACGACCGCGGAGATCCCCGAGTCCGGCCGCTTCCCGAGCCTCAACGGGCTGCTCACCGGGCTGGGCCTGGCCGCGCCGCGCAGCGGTCTCTACGGCTTCCTGCTGGTCGCGATCGTGGTCGGGGTCGTGGTCGCCGTGCTGATCAAGCGGACCCGCTTCGGGTTCGACCTGCGCGCCACCGGCCTGTCGCCCTCCGCGGCCACCGCCAGCGGCGTCGACGCCCGGCGCATGGTCGTGAAGACCATGCTGATCTCCGGCGCGATCGCCGGCCTGATCGGCCTGCCCGACCTGCTCGGGTCGCAGTACGACTACGGCACCGAGTTCACCGCCGGCCTCGGCTTCCTCGGCATCGCCGTCGCCCTGCTGGGCCGCAGCACGCCGGTGGGGATCGCGCTGGCCGCGCTGCTGTTCGCCTTCCTCGACCGGGCGGCCCTGCCCCTGCAGTTCGCCGACATCCCGTCCTCGGTCGTCACGATCATCCAGGGCACGATCGTGCTCGCCGTCGTGATCGCGAACGAGATCGCCCGGCGGCTGGCACTGCGCTCGGCCGAGCGGGCCGGCGCCTCGGCCGGTCCGGGGCCGGACGGCGGCGGGGACGGCGCAGCGTCACCGCCTCCCGGCCCGGACGGCGGGCAGCAGGTCCGCACCGGTGTGCCCGGGGACCAGCAGGGAGCACGAGCATGAGCACGACGGCGCCGACCCGTACCGGTCAGCCCAGCCGCGGCCCGCTGACCGACCTGCTGACCGGCGGCGGCCGGGCCCGGCGGGTGCTGTGGGTGCTCGTCGGCCTGTGGGTGCTGTTCTCGCTGGTCCGGGTCGTCTCGGGCGAGCAGGAGCTCACCTCGTCCTCGACGCTCCGGGCCGCGCTGCTGCTCGCCGTCCCCATCGGACTGGCGGCGCTGGGCGGGCTGTGGTCGGAGCGCGCGGGCGTGGTGAACATCGGCCTCGAGGGGATGATGATCCTCGGCACCTGGGGCGCGGGCTGGGCCGGCTACCAGTGGGGCTGGGCCGGCGCGGTCATCGGTGGCGTGGTCTTCGGCGCGGCCGGCGGTCTGCTGCACGCGATCGCCACGGTGACGTTCGGCGTCGACCACGTGGTCTCCGGCGTCGCGATCAACATCCTCGCCGAGGGCGTGGTCCGCTTCCTCTCCGAGCTGCTGTTCAACGAGGACACCGGCGGCGGCCCGACGCAGTCGCCGTCCCTGGGCAGCGACCCGCCGTCCTTCTCGCTGCCGGTGCTGTCCTCGGGACCGGACCTGCTCGGTGACCTGGAACGGCAGCACTGGTTCCTCGTCAGTGACCTGGCCGGGCTGCTGCGCGGGCTGACCAGCGGCGTGGGGCTGCTCACCCTGCTCGCCGTGCTGCTGGTCCCGGTCTCCTACCTGCTGCTGTGGCGGACGGCCTTCGGCCTGCGGCTGCGCTCGTGCGGCGAGAACCCGGCGGCCGCGGACTCCCTGGGCGTGCCGGTCTACCGGCTGAAGTACCTCGCCGTGGTCGTCTCCGGCGCGCTCGCCGGTCTCGGCGGCGTCTTCCTGGTGTTCGTCGCGGGCATCTACCGGGAGGGTCAGACCGGCGGCCGCGGGTTCATCGGCCTGGCCGCCCTGATCTTCGGCAACTGGCGTCCCGGCGGCCTGGCGGCCGGGGCGGGCCTGTTCGGGTTCGCCGACGCCCTGCAACTGCGCAGCCAGACCGCGGTGGTGGCGCTGCTGCTGCTCATCGCCGTCCTCCTCGCCGTCCTGGCGGTCGTGCAGGCCCGGCGCGGGAGGTGGCTGGTCGCCGGGATCGCCGGGGTCTTCGCCGCCGCCTCGCTGGTCGGGTTCCTGACCATCGACCGGCTGCCCGAGGGGATCGTCTTCTTCACCCCGCACCTGACCACGCTGCTGGTGCTGTCGCTGGCGTCCCAACGGCTGCGGATGCCCAAGGCCGACGGGCTCGTCTACCGGAGAGGAGAGCACTAGATGGCGGACGTCGACTGGGACGCGCTGCGCGGCGCGGCCCGGGAGGCCATGACGCACGCCTACGCGCCGTACTCGCGGTTCCCCGTGGGCGTGGCCGGGCTGGTCGACGACGGCCGGGTGGTCACCGGCTGCAACGTCGAGAACGCCAGCTACGGCCTGGGCCTGTGCGCCGAGTGCGGGATGGTCAGCGACCTGGCCCGCACCGGCGGCGGCCGGCTGGTCGCGGTGGCCTGCGTCGGCGGCGACGGGCAGCCGCTGATGCCGTGCGGCCGCTGCCGCCAGCTGCTGTGGGAGCACGGCGGCGCCGAGATGCTCATCGAGACGGTGTCGCTGGGCATCGTGCCGATGCGCGAGGTGCTGCCCGACGCCTTCGGCCCCGACGACCTGGTCGCCGCGGCGGAGCGGGGGCAGGGCTGATGGCCGCGTTCGACGCCATCGACGTGCTGCGCGCCAAGCGCGACGGCGACCGGCTCACCGACGAGCAGATCCGCTGGGTGATCGGCGCCTACACCGACGGCACGATCCCCGACGAGCAGATGAGCGCGCTGCTCATGGCCGTGTTCTTCCGGGGCATGTCCGCCGGCGAGCTCTCGGTGTGGACGCAGGCGATGATCGACTCCGGCGAGCGGAAGGACCTCTCCCCGCTGGGCCGGCCGACCGCCGACAAGCACTCCACCGGCGGCGTCGGCGACAAGACCACCCTGCCGCTCGCGCCGCTGGTCGCCGCCTGCGGCGTCGCGGTGCCGCAGCTGTCGGGCCGGGGCCTGGGCCACACCGGCGGCACGCTGGACAAGCTCGAGGCCATCCCCGGCTGGCGGGCCGACGTGCACGAGGAGGCCTACCTGCGGCAGCTGGCCGAGGTCGGCGCGGTGATCTGCGCGGCCGGCCACGACCTCGCGCCGGCGGACAAGAAGCTCTACGCGCTGCGCGACGTCACCGCGACGGTCGAGTCGATCCCGTTGATCGCCAGCTCGATCATGAGCAAGAAGATCGCCGAGGGCGCCGACGCGCTGGTGCTCGACGTCAAGACCGGGTCCGGGGCGTTCATGAAGGACCCCGAGTCCTCCCGGGAGCTGGCCCGCACGATGGTCGGCCTCGGTGGGGCGGCCGGCGTCAACACGGTGGCGCTGGTGACCGCGATGGACCGCCCGCTCGGCCGCGCCGCCGGCAACGCCGTCGAGGTGGCCGAGTCGGTGGAGGTGCTCGCCGGGGGCGGCCCGGCCGACGTCGTCGAGCTCACGCTGGCCCTGGCCCGGGAGATGCTCACCGGCGCCGGGCGCCCCGACGTCGACCCCGCCGACGCGCTGCGCGACGGCCGGGCGATGGACGTCTGGCGCCGGATGATCACCGCGCAGGGCGGGGACCCGGACGCGCCGCTGCCGCGGCCGGCCGAGCGGCACGTGGTGACCGCCCCCGCCACCGGCACGCTGACCCGCCTGGACGCCTACGCCCTCGGCGTCGCCGCCTGGCGGCTCGGCGCCGGCCGGGCCCGCAAGGAGGACCCGGTCTCGGCCGCGGCCGGCGTCACCTGGACGGCGACCGTGGGGGAGCAGGTGACCGAGGGGCAGCCCCTGCTGGAGCTGCACACCGACGACGCCGCCCGCATCCCGCGGGCGCTGGAGGCGCTGGAGGGCGCGGTCGGCATCGACACCGGTGACGAGCCGCTGCCGCTGCTGCTGGACCGCATCTCGGCCTGAGGGAGGCGGTCGGCGCCGCTCCGCAACCGGGGAGCACACTGGACCCTCGTGCAGCAGGACTCCCTCCTCCCCACCACTCGCGGGCTCGCGGCGGTACCCGGGAGGGAGCCGGACCCGGACGCGGCCATCTCCGTCCGGGGGCTGGTGAAGCGCTACGGCGCCGCGACCGCCGTCGACGGCCTGGACCTCGACATCCGGCGCGGCGAGATCTTCGCGCTGCTCGGCCCCAACGGCGCCGGCAAGACGACGACGGTGGAGATCTGCGAGGGCTTCCGCGACCGGGACGGCGGCGAGGTCCGCGTGCTGGGCACCGACCCGGCCACCGGCGGGCGCCGCTGGAAGGCGCAGCTGGGGATCGTCCTGCAGTCCGGCGCCGGCGACAGCCAGCTGACCTGCCGCGAGCTGCTGCGCGCCCAGGCGTCCTACTTCCCCGACCCGCGCGACCCCGACGAGGTGCTCGAGCTGGTCGGCCTGACGGAGAAGGCGCGGTCGCGGGGCCGGTCGCTCTCGGGCGGCCAGCGCCGCCGGCTCGACGTGGCGCTGGGCATCGTCGGCCGCCCGACGCTGCTGTTCCTCGACGAGCCGACCACCGGCTTCGACCCCGAGGCCCGGCGGCAGTTCTGGTCGCTGATCCGCTCGCTGCGCGACCTCGGCACCACGATGCTGCTGACCACCCACTACCTCGACGAGGCCGAGGCGCTGGCCGACCGCGTGGGCGTCATCGCCCGCGGCCGGCTGGCGGAGGTCGCCGTCCCCGCGGAGCTGGGCGGGCGGGGCCGGGCACCGGCGGTGGTCACCTGGAGCGAGGACGGCGTGCGGCGCTCCGAGGCCACCGCGACCCCGACGGCGTTCGTCCGCGACCTGGCCACCCGGTTCCCCGGCGAGGTGCCCGACCTGGCGGTGGCCCGGCCGACCCTCGAGGACGTGTACCTGCAGATGATCGGGGAGGACCGCGCGTGAGCGCCGCCACGACAGGGACGACGACGGGGGACCGGACCGCGCTGCCCTCGCTGTCCGCCGTCTACCGATCCCGCGCCGGGGTGGAGCTCAAGGAGTTCTTCCGGCAGCGCGAGTCGGTGGTCTTCACCCTGGTCTTCCCCGTGCTCCTGCTCGTCGTGTTCGGGGCGGTGCTCGACTACGACCTCGGCAGCGGCGTCACCTTCACCCAGTACTTCGTCGCCGGGGTGATCGCCGCGGGCATCCTCGGCGCGAGCCTGCAGAACATGGCGATCTCCATCGCCACCGAGCGCGCCGACGGCACGCTGAAGTCGCTCTACGGCACGCCGATGCCGCGCAGCGCCTACTTCGTCGGCAAGGTCGTGCAGGTCCTCGCCGTCACCGTGCTGATCATCGCGATCCTGCTGCTCGTCGGCGTCGTCTTCTACGACGTGGACCTGCCCTCCGGGGCCGACTGGCCGACCTTCGCCTGGGTCACCGCACTCGGCGCCGCGGCGTGCACGCTGCTGGGCATCGCCGTGTCGAGCCTGGCGCGCAACGGCCGGTCGGCGTCGGCCACCGTCACGCCGATCGCGCTGGTGCTGCAGTTCATCTCCGGCGTCTTCTTCCAGTTCAGCCAGGTGCCGGTCTGGATGCAGACGGTCGCCTCGTTCTTCCCGCTCAAGTGGATGGCGCAGGGGCTGCGCTCGGTGTTCCTGCCCGACGCGCTCGCCGCCCAGGAGCCCGCGGGCACCTGGGAGCTCGGCCGGGTGGCCCTGGTGCTGGGCGCCTGGTGCCTGGCCGGCCTGGTGCTGTGCGTCCTGACCTTCCGCTGGCAGGAGCGCGGCACGCGGTGAGGAGGCGGCTGTATACCGTCTCGGGGTGCCTGCACCGCTGACTGCCGACTCGATCCGCCGCGCTCCCAAGGTCCTCCTGCACGACCACCTCGACGGCGGGCTGCGGCCGCAGACGGTGCTCGAGCTCGCCGACGAGACCGGTTACCGCGACCTGCCGGCCGGCGACGCCGCGAAGCTGGGCACCTGGTTCCAGGAGGCCGCCGACTCCGGCTCGCTGGTGCGCTACCTGGAGACGTTCGCGCACACGGTCGGCGTGATGCAGCGGCCCGAGGCCGTGCGCCGGGTGGCCCGCGAGTGCGCGCTCGACCTCGCCGCCGACGGCGTCGTCTACGCCGAGGTCCGCATGGCCCCCGAGCTGCTCACCGCCGGGGGGACGCCGATCGAGGAGGCCGTGGAGGCCATCCTCGACGGGTTCGCCGCCGGGAGCGCCGACGCCGCGGCGGCGGGCACGCCGATCCGCGTCGGCTCGCTGCTGTGCGCGATGCGCCAGGACGACCGCTGGGAGGAGGTCGCCGGCCTCGTCGTCCGGTACCGCGACGCCGGCGTCGTCGGGTTCGACCTGGCCGGGCCCGAGCTCGGCTTCCCGCCCGACCGGCTCCCGGGTGCCATCGCGCTGCTCGACCGGGCCGGCGCGCACCGCACCGTCCACGCGGGGGAGGCCGCCGGCATCGACAGCATCCGCGCCGCCCTCGACGGGGCCCGCGCGGAGCGGCTCGGCCACGGCGTCCGCATCGCCGACGAGGTGCCCGAGGGCGGCCCGCTCGGCCCGGTGGCGCAGCGGGTCCTCGACGAGGGCGTGCCGCTGGAGGTGGCGCCGTCGTCGAACGTGCAGACCGGCGCCTACCCCTCCCTCGCCGAGCACCCGGTCGCCCGGCTGCACGCGCTCGGCTTCGCCGTCACGGTGAACACCGACAACCGGCTGATGAGCGGCGTGTCGGTGACCAGCGAGCTCGCCGACGTCGCCGCCGTCCACGGCTGGGGCTGGGACGACGTCCAGACGGTGACCGAGCGGGCGCTGGCCGCGGCCTTCCTCGGCGACGCCGAGCGCACCCGCCTGCTCACCGAGGTCGTCCGGCCGGGGTTCGAGGCCCTGCGCGCGGGGTGATCACGGCCACCGCGGGAGCCGGAATGGCGGCGTGAGCTGCGCTGCTACCGTGGAGGTGCCGGCACTCGCCGGACATCCTCCCGGACGGTCCGTCCGGGCATGAGCGCATCCGTGCAGGCCGACCGCCCCGTCCGGGCCGGTGGCCGCCGTGAGGACGCCGAGCCCTGTCGCAGGGGTGGCGCCCGCCCACCACCACGGGACGCGCCCGAGCTGTATCGGAGTCCCACACCCGCATGTCCTTGATCGACCCCGTCGACGTCGTCGACACCCAGCTCGACACCCAGATCGACCCCGAGAACACCCCCGCGCCGGCTCCCGAGCCGACCGGTCCCACCTTCGCCCGGCTGGGCCTGCCCCAGCCGCTCGTCACCGCCCTCGAGCGGCGCGACATCCGGGCTCCCTTCGCCATCCAGACCTCCGTCCTGCCCGACGCGCTCGCCGGGCGGGACGTGCTGGGCAAGGCCGCCACCGGCTCCGGCAAGACGCTGGCGTTCGGGCTGCCGATGCTGGCCCGCCTGGGCCTCACCGCCCGCCGCGGCCCGCGCGCCCCGCGCGCGCTGGTCCTCGTGCCCACGCGCGAGCTGGCGCAGCAGGTGTCGGACAACCTGGCCCCGCTCGGCCAGGCCATCGGCGTCCAGTTCGCCACCGTCTACGGCGGCGCCTCGATGTACCGCCAGATCACCCAGCTGCGCCGCGGCGTCGACGTCGTCGTCGCCACCCCCGGCCGGCTGCAGGACCTGATCAGCCAGGGCGAGGCCACCCTCGCCGAGGTCGAGATCAGCGTCATCGACGAGGCCGACTTCATGTCCGACCTCGGCTTCCTCCCCGTCGTGCAGGAGCTGCTCGACCAGACCCGTCCCGACGCCCAGCGGCTGCTGTTCTCGGCCACGCTGGACGGCGAGGTCGACAGCCTGGTCCGCCGCTACCTCAAGGACCCGGCGCGGCACGAGGTCAAGCGCGCCGGCGACGACGCCCCGCCGGCCGAGCACCTCGCCTACACCGTCGCCTTCCGCGACAAGGTGCCGGTGACCCAGGAGCTGGCCGCGCGCCCGGGCCGCACGATCGTCTTCGCCCGCACCCAGCTCGGCGTCGACCGGCTGACGGAGAACCTGCAGGCCGTCGGCATCAAGGCCGAGGCGATCCACGGCGGGCTGCCGCAGTCGGCCCGGCGGCGGGCGCTCGAGGCGTTCACGGACGCCCGCAGCCCCGTGCTCGTCGCCACCGACGTCGCCGCACGCGGCATCCACGTCGACGACGTCTCGCTGGTCCTGCACTACGACCCGCCGGCCGACCACAAGACCTACCTGCACCGCTCGGGCCGCACCGCCCGCGCCGGCGCCGCCGGTGTCGTGGTCTCGCTGCTGCTGCCCGACCAGGTCGGTCAGGCCAAGCGGCGGTTCCGGCAGGCGAAGGTCGACCCGCGCGTCGACCGCATCCGGCCCGGCGACGCCCCGATCACCGACCTGGTGGCCAGCGGCGTGCCGGTCGAGCCGGTCGAGCGGCCGGCCCGCGAGTCGCGCCGTCCGCACGGCGGCCCCGGCGGCCGGCGTCCGCGCCGCGACGGCGACCGTCCCCGCCGCCCCTACGGCGAGGGCGACCGCGGTCGCCGGGACGACCGCCCGCGTCGTCCCTCCGGTGAGCGCGACCGCTACCGCGGTCCCGGTGAGGGCTCCCGCGGCGGGCGGTCCGACCGTCCCGCGCCCGCGCGCGACTGAGGAAGGACCCCGTCCTCCCCACCCTTCGCACGCTCAGGGCGGGATCCGGGACGGGACCGACGGCACAGCGGCCGGCCCCCGGGACTCCCGGGGGCCGGCCGCTGTGCCGTGCGGGGTCCGCTCGTGCTCTGCCTCCACCCCGTGGGCAGAGCACGGGCGTCAGGAGCGGAAGACCAGCGCCCCGCTGACCTGCGCGACGACCTCGTCCCACGCGGCCCGCAGCGGGGCGGCGTCCTCGGCGCGCAGCGTGGCCCCGGGCTCCCGCTCGGCGCGCGCCACGGCGCGGCCCAGCGGCTCCGTGGGCGCCAGCAGCTCGTCGACACGGGTCAGCCCCGCGTACTCGGCGACGTCGCGCACGCCCTCGACCGGCTGGGCGAACGCCCGGTGGTCGACCAGGCCCGCGGCGCCGTCGGCGACCTCCGCGAGCACCTCCGACAGCTCGGTGAGGTCGTAGCGGTCCTGCTCGGCCGGCAGCGGCATCGTGTCGGTGTCGGCGACCTCCGGCCAGGACGCGATCTCGGTGAGGTCGTGCTGCTCGTCGCCGGCGCAGAACCGGGCGAGGTCGGCGGGGGTGTCGAACAGGTAGACCTCCCCGTCCCGGCCGAGGAAGCGGGCGACGTCGTCGACGTAGCAGCGCAGGGTGACACCGGCGCCCTCGGGGACCACCAGCTCGACCGGCAGGATGCCGACGGCCTCCCAGAACTCCGCGGCCGCGGCCACGGCGGCGGGGGTCGCGGTGATGCGGCTGCCGCCGCGGATGGTGCTCACCCCGGCGGTCGCCGCCTCCTCCGGCGCGGCCGCCGTGGAGCCGGCGGCCGGCCGGTCGCCCGAGCCGTCGGAGCCGCGCGCGACGGTGGCCTCCGCACCGCGGGTCGTGGCGCCGCGGGTCGTGGCGCCGCCGGTCGTGGCGCCGCCGGCGACGGGCGCCGCGTCGGCGTCCTCGTCGGGGACGTCGTCGTCCTCCACGTCCTCGTCGCTCGCCGACGGGTAGGCCTCGAGGGTGGTGGTGCCGGCGCCGGTCCAGTCCAGGTGCGCCGACAGCTCCTCGATGACGTCCTCCCAGAGGTCGTCCAGCGCGCCGCCGACGCCGATCCACGCGTCCTCGCCGGAGCGCCCGACGAAGGCCTCCACCCCGAGGCCGAGCGACCCGATCTCGGGCCGGGCCACGAGCTCGGCCAGCGCGGGGAACTCGGTCTCGTCGTCGTCGGCCAGGTCCTCGTCGGCGTCCTCGTCGGTGTCGGCGTCGGTGTCGGCGTCGGTGTCGGCGCCCGCGTCCCGGGACGAGCGGGCCGGGGTCACGCCGTCCTCGTCCTCGACGCCGGCGGTGTCCAGGCACTCGGCCAGCCGGCTGACGATGTCGATGGTGGCCGCGAGCTCCTCGACGGCCCACCGGTCGGGGTTCTCGGCGGCGATGTCGTAGACGCCGTCGAGGTCGTAGCGGTGGTCGTCGTCGGGCGTCAGGTCCTCCGCGCCGAGCCCGGTCACGACCGGCCAGACCGGGTGGTCGGCGAGGTCGTGGTCGGTGCTGGTACGGCAGAAGGAGGCGAGCGCGGCGGGGGTGGGGAAGAGGTGCACCGTGGCGGTCTCCCCCTCGGAGGTGCCGAGGAAGGCCTGCCACTCCTCGCCGTCCTCCTCCCACGGCGGTGCCCACAGGGTGTACCCCGTGCGGTCGTCGACGGTGAGCGCGATGGGGACGATGCTGGGCCTGGGCACGGCCCCATCCTGCCCGGTCCGCCTGGGAGCGCACCCCCAGGCGGCCGGACGGTGCTCAGACGCCCTTGGGGTGCCAGACGGTCTTCGTCTCCAGGAACCGCGTCATCCGCCCGGTGCCCGGGTCGGCGGTCCAGTCCGGCTCCTCCGCCGGCGGGCGCAGCACCCGCTTGATGCTGCCGGCCGCCAGCCGCTCGAGCTCCAGGGCCCGCCCGGCGGGGGCGCCGGTGAGGTCGACGGCGTCGACGTCGTCGTGCTCGGCCAGCCACGGGCCGATCTCGCCGGCGTCGCCGGTGAGCAGGTTGACCACGCCGCCGGGGACGTCGCTGGTGGCCAGCACCTCGCCGAGGGTGACCGCCGGCAGCGGCCGCTCCCGCGACGTCACCACGACCGCGGTGTTGCCGCCGGCGAGCACCGGCGCGAGCACGCTGACCAGGCCGAGCAGCGACGAGCGCTGCGGCGCCAGGACCGCGACGACACCGGTCGGCTCGGGCAGCGAGAAGTCGAAGAACGGCCCCGCGACGGGGTTGGCGCTGCCGAGCACGGAGGCCAGCTTGTCGGTCCACCCGGCGTACCAGACCCAGCGGTCGACGGCGGCGTCGACGGCGGCCCGCGCCCGGCCGGCCGACAGGCCCTCGCCCGCGGCCACCTCCTCGCAGAACTGCGCGTGCCGGCCCTCCATGACCTCCGCGACCCGGTAGAGCACCTGCCCGCGGTTGTAAGCCGTGGCCCGCGACCACTTCCCGAAGGCGCCGCGCGCGGCGACGACGGCGTCACGGGCGTCCTTGCGGGAGGCGTGCGCCGCGTTGGCGAGGAAGGTCCCCCGGGCGTCGGTGACCTCGTAGGTGCGACCGGACTCCGACCGCGGGAAGGCCCCGTTCACGTACAGCTTGTAGGTCTTGCGGACGGCCAGCCGGTCCGACATCAGGAGCTCTCCTTCAGGTAGGCGGCCAGGCCGTGCCGGCCGCCCTCCCGGCCGTAGCCGGACTGCTTGTAGCCGCCGAAGGGCGACGTCGGGTCGAACTGGTTGAACGTGTTGGCCCACACGACGCCGGCGCGCAGCCGGTCGGCGATCGCGAGGATCCGCGAGCCCTTCTCGGTCCAGATCCCGGCCGAGAGCCCGTAGGTGGTGTTGTTGGCCTTGGCCACCGCCTCGTCGGGGGTGCGGAAGGTCAGCACCGACAGCACCGGGCCGAACACCTCGTCGCGGGCGATGCGGTGGGCGGGGGAGACGTCGGTGAACACCGTGGGCGGGAACCAGAAGCCGCGGTCGGGCAGCTCGCAGGCCGGCTGCCACCGGTGCGCTCCCTCGGCCTCCCCGATGTCGGAGAGCTCCCGGATGCGGGCCAGCTGCTCGGCGGAGTTGATCGCGCCGATGTCGGTGTTCTTGTCCAGCGGGTCGCCCACCCGCAGCGTGCCGATCCGCCGCTGCAGCGAGGCGATGACCTCGTCGTGCACCGACTCCTGCACCAGCAGCCGGGAGCCCGCGCAGCACACGTGACCCTGGTTGAAGAAGATGCCGCGCACGATGCCCTCGACGGCCTGGTCGATCGGGGCGTCGTCGAAGACGATGTTGGCCGCCTTGCCGCCCAGCTCCAGGGTCAGCACCTTGCGGGTCCCGGCGACGGCGCGGGCGATCGAGCGGCCCACCTCGGTCGAGCCGGTGAAGGCGACCTTGTCGACGTCGGGGTGCTCGACCACGGCCCGGCCGGTGTCACCGGCGCCGGTGACGATGTTGACCACCCCGGGCGGCAGGTCGGCCTGGCGGCACACCTCGGCGAACAGCAGCGCGCTCAGCGGGGTGGTCTCGGCCGGCTTGAGGACGACGGTGTTGCCGGTGGCCAGCGCCGGCGCCACCTTCCACGCCAGCATCAGCAGCGGGAAGTTCCACGGGATGACCTGCCCGGCCACCCCGTGCGGGCGCGGGTCGGGGCCCAGGCCCGCGTACCCGAGCTTGTCGGCCCAGCCCGCGTGGTAGAAGAAGTGCGCCGCGGCCAGGGGGACGTCGACGTCGCGGGACTCGCGGATCGGCTTGCCGTTGTCCAGCGACTCCAGGACGGCGAACTCGCGGGCCCGCTCCTGCAGGATCCGCGCGATCCGGAACAGGTACTTGCCGCGGTCGGCGGGGCGCATCGGCCCCCACACGCGGGTGGACGCGCGGCGGGCGGCCCGCACGGCGCGGTCGACGTCGGCCTCGGTGCCCACCGCGATCTCGCTGAGCACCTCCTCGGTGGCCGGGTTGACCGTCTTCATCGGCTCCCCGGAGCCGTCGACGAACTCGCCGTCGACGAACAGGCCGTAGGACGGCGCGACGTCGACGATCGACCGCGACTCGGGGGCGGGGGCGTACTCGAAGAGCTGTGACACGTCAGTCCACCGATACGTGGTCGGGGCCGGAGTAGTGGCCGGTGCGCAGCTTCTGCCGCTGCAGGAGCAGGTCGTTGAGGAGGCTGGAGGCGCCGAAGCGGAACCAGTCGGGGGAGAGCCAGTCGGGGCCGACGGTCTCGTTGACCACCACCAGGTGCTTGACCGCGTCCTTGGTGGTGCGGATGCCGCCGGCCGGCTTGACGCCGACCTGGCGGCCGGTGGCGGCGCGGAAGTCGCGGACCGCCTCGAGCATCACCAGGCAGACCGGCAGCGTGGCGGCGGGGGACACCTTGCCGGTGGAGGTCTTGATGAAGTCCGCGCCGGCCAGCATCGCCAGCCAGGAGGCGCGGCGGGCGTTGTCGTAGGTCACCAGCTCGCCGGTCTCGAGGATCACCTTGAGGTGCGCGGCCCCGCACGCCTCCTTCACCGCGACGATCTCCTCGAACACCTCGAGGTAGCGGCCGGAGAGGAAGGCGCCGCGGTCGATGACCATGTCGATCTCGTCGGCGCCGTTGCCCACGGCGTCGCGGACGTCGGCGAGCTTGACCTCCCGGCTGGCCCGGCCGCTGGGGAAGGCCGTGGCGACGGCGGCGACGTGGATGCCGGAGCCCTCGAGCGCCTCCACCGCGACGCCGGCGAGGTCGCCGTACACGCAGACGGCGGCGACCGCGGGGGCGGTGGGGTCGGTCGGGTCGGGACGGCGGGCCTTGGCGGCCAGCGAGCGGACCTTGCCGGGGGTGTCGGCGCCCTCGAGCGTGGTCAGGTCGACCATCGAGATGGCGGTGTCGATCGCCCAGGCCTTGGCCGTGGTCTTGATCGAGCGGGTGCCGAGGGTGGCGGCGCGCTGCTCGGCGCCCACCTGGTCGACACCGGGCAGGCCGTGGAGGAAGGCGCGGAGGGCGGCGTCCGAGCGGGTCACGTCGTCGAACGGCGCTCCGGACCCGGGGGCGGGCCGGGTCCCGGCCTCGAGGGTCCCGGGGTCGAGCACGTGGGTCATGCCGCCATCCTCCCAGTGCGATCGGCCACTCCGGGACCACGGTCGACCGGGGGTCCCCCCGCCCGTGGGAGCGTGGGGCGTGGGCACGACGACGAGACCGCCCCGGCTGAGCTGGACCACCGTCGCGCCGGTGCTGGCGCTCGTCGTGCTCGCCCTCTCCTGGGGCCGCGACCCCGGGCCGGTGCTCGTCGTCGTGGTGGCCGCCGCGCTCGTGGGCGCGGTGCTGGCCGCCGTCCACCACGCCGAGGTGGTCGCCCACCGGGTGGGTGAGCCGTTCGGGTCGCTGGTGCTCGCCGTCGCCGTCACCGTCATCGAGGTCGGGCTGATCGTGACGCTGATGGTCTCCGGCGGGGACGAGGCCGCCTCCCTGGCCCGGGACACCGTCTTCGCGGCGGTGATGATCACCTGCAACGGCATCCTGGGCCTGTCGCTGCTGCTCGGGGCGCTGCGGCACGACGTCGTCGAGTTCAACCGGGAGGGCGCCGGCGCGGCGCTGGCCACCGTCCTCACCCTCGCGGTGATGTGCCTGGTGCTGCCCACCTTCACCACCAGCCGGCCGGGGCCGGAGTTCTCCACGGCGCAGCTGACCTTCGCCGCCCTGGCCTCGCTGGTGCTCTACGCCGCCTTCGTGGTCACCCAGACGATCCGGCACCGGGACTTCTTCCTGCCGGTGAGCCCGGGCGGAGCCGTGCTCGAGGACGAGGACGCGCACGCCGACCCCCCGTCGTCGCGGGCGGCGCTGACCAGCCTCGGCCTGCTGGTGGTGGCGCTGGTCGCCGTCGTCGGGCTGGCGAAGGTGGAGTCGCCGGCCATCGAGGACGGCGTGGCCGCCATCGGGTTCCCGCAGTCGTTCGTGGGCGTGGTGATCGCCCTGCTGGTGCTCGCGCCGGAGACGCTCGCGGCCGCCAACGCCGCCCGGCGCGACCGGCTGCAGACCAGCCTCAACCTCGCGCTCGGCTCGGCGATGGCCAGCATCGGGCTGACCATCCCGGCGATCGCGGTGGCCACGATCTGGCTGGAGGGGCCGCTGCTGCTCGGCCTGGGCTCCACCCAGATGGTGCTGCTCGCCGTCACCGTCGTCGTCGCGGTGCTCACCGTCGTGCCCGGCCGGGCGACCCGGCTGCAGGGCGTCGTCCACCTGGTCCTGCTGGCCGGCTTCCTCTTCCTCGCCGTCGCGCCCTGAGCGGGGGAGTCCGACCGATACGGTGTCGCGCGTGCAGTTGACCGTCGTGGACCACCCGCTCGCCCGTGCCCGCCTGTCGCGCATGCGCGACGAGCGCACCGACAACGCCGCCTTCCGCGCGGCGCTGCGCGAGCTGACCCAGATGCTGGTCTACGAGGCCACCCGCGACCTCGAGATCGCCGAGGAGCCCATCACCACCCCGGTGACGACGACGACCGGCTACCGGCTGGCCGCGCCACCGCTGATCGTCCCGGTGCTGCGGGCGGGCCTGGGCATGGCCGACACGGCGCACGGGATGCTGCCGGAGTCGCAGATGGGCTTCGTCGGCCTGGCGCGCAACGAGGAGACGTTCCAGCCCGAGGCGTACATGGCCTCGCTGCCGGAGTCGCTGGTCGGCCGGCACGTGTTCGTCCTCGACCCGATGCTGGCCACCGGCGGCTCGCTGGTGCACTGCTGCACGCTGCTCACCGACCGCGGCGCCACCGAGATCACCGTGCTCTGCACGCTGGCCGCGCCGGTCGGCCTGGAGCGCCTGGAGCAGAGCGGGCTGCCGCTGCGGGTCTTCACCGCCAGCGTCGACCAGGGCCTCAACGACAAGGCCTACATCGTCCCCGGCCTCGGTGACGCCGGCGACCGCCAGTTCGGCGCGGTCTGACGTGCGCTTCGCCGTCCTGGGCACCGGTCACTGGGCCCGCACGGTGCACGCCGCGGCCATCGCCGCGCACCCGACGGCCGAGCTGGCCGGGATCTGGGGCCGCGACGCCGCGAAGGCCGCCGAGGCCGGCGCGGCGTTCGACGTCCCCGGCACCGACGACCTCGCCGCGCTGCTCGAGCAGGTCGACGCGGTGTCGATCGCCGTCCCGCCCGACGTCCAGGTGCCCCTCGCCGAGCAGGCGGCCGCCGCCGGCCGCCACCTGCTGCTGGAGAAGCCGATCGGGCTCACCGTCGCCGAGGCCGACCGGGTGGTGGGCGCGGTGCGGTCCGCGGGCGTCGCCTCGGTCGTGTTCTTCACCTTCCGGTTCCAGACCGCGACGACGACCTGGCTGGCGCAGGCGGGCCGGACCCGGCTGGCCGGCGGCGCCGCCTCGTGGCTGTCCGCGCTGGCCGGCAGCCCCTTCGACTCGGCCTGGCGCCGGCAGCACGGGGCGCTGTGGGACATCGGCCCGCACGCCCTGTCGCTGCTGGTCCCGGCCCTGGGCCCGGTGGTCTCGGTGCAGGCGGGCGCGGGGGCCGGCGACACCGTGCACCTGGTGCTCCAGCACGCCACCCCCGGCGTCGCCTCCACCGTCACGCTGTCGCACACCGTGGCGCCGCTGGCCACGGGCATCGAGTTCACCGTGCACGGGGACGCCGGCCGGCTGGTGCTGCTCCCCGACACCGAGAGCCCGGTCGCGTCGCTGTCCGCGGCGGTCGACGAGCTCGGCGCCGCGGCGCTCACCGGCGGCGCCCACCCCTGCGACGTCGGCTTCGGGCGCGAGGTCGTCGTCGTGCTGGCGACCGCCGAGCGGGCCCTGGCCTCGGGCTGCCGGGAGTCCGTCCCCGCCTGAGCCCGTCCGCAGGTCGGCCGCCAGTTCCGCACAACCGCCGTCCAAGGCCGCCCCGCCAGTCTCGGTCCCGACGTCCTGGAGCCCCGACCGCGGGCCGGACACGGGAGAGAACGACATGAGCGAGTACTCGTACCTCGGCTACGGCAACGGGAACGGCCACGGCGGCCGCACCGCGCCGGGTCCGGCGATGGAGGGCAGCTGGTACGTCCGCCGCGGCCGGATCGACCGGCGCACCTACTGGCTGCACTACGCGCTGCCGCTGTGGGCGGCCAGCGTGGCGGCGATCTGGGCCGACCTCGCGCTGGGCACGGCCTTCTACCGGACGTCCTACGAGTCCTACGGCTACTACTCCTACAGCACCGGGACGAGCTTCGCGGGCGGGCTGTTCACCCTGCTGGTCACGTTCGCGCTGTTCGCGCCGTCGATCAGCGCGGCGGTGACCCGGCTGCACGACACCGGTCGCTCGGGCTGGTTCCTGCTGTGGGGCCTGGTCCCGATCGCGGGTCCGATCGTCCTGTTCGTGGTGGTCGGCTGCCTCCCCGGCGAGCCCGGCCGCAACCAGTACGACGGCGCCGCGTACCCGGGCCGGCGGGAGCCGCAGCTCGCGACCTGGTGACACCGGTCGACCGGACGGGCCAGCCCGGAGGGGTGCGGATCACCTCCTCCCGGCTGGCCCACCGGCGTCCGGTGGCCGACCTGGTCCCCGCTCGGCACGCGGGGCGACGTCGCAGGTGAGGGGCCCGTCCGGCACACTCCCGGCGTGATCGTCGCGCTGGTCGGGGCCGTCGTCCTGGCGCCCGTGGTCGTGATGGCCGACCTCCGGCGCTGGCGGCCGCTGCCGCTGCTGCTGTGGGTGCTCGCTACCGCCCTCGTCGTCACCTGGGTCCGGACCCTGGAGGAGGGCGAGGGGCAGGGCGTCCTCGCCGGGATCGGCTGGCTGGTCGCCGCCGGGGTCGCCGCCGGGCTGTCGGTGGCCGTCGCCCGCCGCGGCGTGCCGAAGCGGAGACCACGGCACGGGCGCTGACCCTCAGCAGCCGAGCGCGGCGACCACCGGCACCTCCGACGGCGGCAGCGCCGGCAGCCGCGGCCCGGAGACGTCGAGGACCGGCGCGCCGGCGTCCCCTACAGCCCCAGCGCGTGCGCCATCTCGCCGCGCAGCTGGTCGAGCTCGTCCTCGCCGCGGCCGCGGGCGGCGATCACCCCCGCGTCGTCGTGCACGGGGACGACCGTCTCCAGGTAGGCCTTGAGCTTGGGCTCGGTGCCGCTGGGCCGCACCACCACCCGGACGCCGTCGCCGAGCAGCCGGACGGCGTCGACCGGCGGGTCCTCGGTCAGCAGGTCGGTGGCGGTGACCGGGCGGCCGAGCAGCCGCGACGGCGGGTCGGCGCGCAGCCGCGCCATCGCCTCGGAGATGAGCGTGAGGTCCTCGACCCGCGCCGACAGCTGGCCGGTGGCGAACAGACCGTGCTCGCGCGCGAGCTCGTCGAGCCGGTCGACCGGCGTGCGGCCGGTGGCCTTCAGCTCGGCGGTGAGCAGGGCGACGGCGAGGGCTGCGGAGATGCCGTCCTTGTCGCGGGCCACCTCGGGGGTGACCGCGTACCCCAGCGCCTCCTCGTAGCCGAACACCAGCGGCTCGTCGTCGGTGCCGGCCCGGATGATCCACTTGAAGCCGGTGGGCGTCTCGGCGAACCGCACGCCGTGCGCCTGGGTGAGCGCGTGCAGCAGCGAGCCGCTGACCAGCGAGGACGCGTAGGTCCCCCGCACGCCGCGGCGCAGCAGCCAGTCGGCGAGCAGCGCGCCGACCTCGTCGCCGGTGAGCTGCCGCCCGTCGCAGACGACCGAGCAGCGGTCCGCGTCGGGGTCCTCGGCGATGGCGACGTCGGCGCCCGTGCGCCCGGCCAGCGCCAGCAGCAGGTCGACCGCGCCGGGCTCCTCCGGGTTCGGGAAGGCGACCGTCGGGAACGCCGGGTCGGGCGCGTCCTGCTCGGGCACGCTGACCGGCGGGGCGAACCCGGCGGCGGCGAACACCGCCCGGGTGGTGTCCGCGCCGACGCCGTGCATCGCGGTGTAGGCGACGGTCACGGCGGCGCGGTCGGCGGCCGGGACCCGGTCCGGCTGCAGCGCCCGCACGACGGCGGCCACGTAGCCGGCCGCGACGTCGTCGCCGAGGGTGGTCCAGTCGTCGGAGGTGGGGACCTCCCGCGCGGGGCCGACGGCGGCGATCGCGGCCTCGATCTCGCGGTCGGCCGGCGGCACGAGCTGGGCGCCGTCGCCGAGGTAGACCTTGTAGCCGTTGTCCTGCGGCGGGTTGTGGCTGGCGGTGACCATCACGCCGGCCACGCAGCCGAGCGACCGCACGGCCGAGGACAGCACCGGCGTGGGCAGCGGCCGCGGCAGCACCTGCACGGCGAAGCCGGCGGCGGCCAGCACCGCCGCGGTGACGCGCGCGAACTCGTCGGAGCGCCGCCGGGCGTCGAACCCGACGACGACGCCCCCGCCGCCGGAGCCGGCGGTGGTCAGCCACGTGCCGAGGCCCGCGGCGGCCCGGGTGACGACGGCGGCGTTCATGCCGGCCGGCCCGGCCCGCAGCGGCCCGCGCAGCCCGGCGGTGCCGAAGGTCAGCGGCCCGGCGAAGCGGCGCTCGAGCTCGGCGGTGTCGCCGGCCGCGACCAGCGCCTCGATCTCGGCGCGGTCGCCGGGGTGCGGGTCGTCGGCGGCCCAGGCGCGGGCGGTGTCGAGGAGGGCGTCGGGCAGGCTCACGGCAGCCGGCCGATGAACTCGACGAGGAACTGCCCCAGCCGCCCGGCCGCGGCCTTCCCCGCGGCGAGCACCTCCTCGTGGTCGAGCTTCTCGCCGGTGATGCCGGCCGCGGCGTTGGTGACCATCGACAGGCCCAGCACCTCGATGCCGGCGGCGCGGGCGGCGATCGCCTCGAGCGCGGTGGACATGCCCACGAGGTCGGCGCCGAGGGTGCGCAGCATGCGGATCTCGGCCGGGGTCTCGTAGTGCGGGCCCGGCAGCGCGGCGTAGACGCCCTCGGCCAGGTCGGGCTCGATCGAGCGCGCCAGCTCGCGCAGCCGGGCGGAGTAGAGGTCGGTGAGGTCGACGAACGTCGCCCCGACCAGCGGCGAGCGGGCGGTGAGGTTGAGGTGGTCGCTGATCAGCACCGCCTGGCCGACCCGGTGCTCGGGCGCCAGCCCGCCGGCGGCGTTGGTGAGGACGACGGTGCGCACGCCGGCCGCCGCCGCGGTGCGGATCCCGTGCACGACCGGCTCGACGCCGCGGCCCTCGTAGAGGTGGGTGCGGCCGAGGAAGAGCAGCACCCTGCGGTCGCCGACGCGCACCGAGCGCACCTGCCCGCCGTGGCCGACCGCCGTCGGGGCGGCGAAGCCGGGCAGGTCGCCGATGCCGACGGAGGCCGCGGGCTCGCCGAAGGCGTCGGCGGCGGGCGCCCACCCCGAGCCCATGACGACGGCGACGTCGTGGCCGTTCCCGAGGGCTGCGGTCAGGTCGGCGGCTGCTGCTGCGGCGGTGGCCGCGGGATCGGGTGCGTTCACCCGGCGACGCTAACGCAGCGCGCCGGCGTTCCCCGCCGCTGACCCATCCGTCCCAGCCGTCCCCGGCCGCGTGTCGGCCGGGGACGGCGGCGGTGCGCTCCCCGACCATGGCGCGGTGCAGCGAACGCGGATCGACGGCGTCCCGGTCTTCAGCGCCGGCGGGCGGGAGCGGACGACGGCCGCGCTGGTCTTCGGCGTGGGCCTGCGCGACGAGACGTTCGCGACCATCGAGGTCACGCACCTCGTCGAGCACCTGGCGATGGCCGCGCTGCCGCGCACGCACCTGCGCTGCAACGCCGTCACCGACGTCGACAGCACCGCCTTCTTCGCCACCGGCCGCCCGGCCGCCGTCGGCGCCTTCCTCGAGGGGGTCTGCCGGGCGCTGGCCGACCTGCCCACCGAGCGGATGGCCGCCGAGGTCGGCGTCCTGCAGGCCGAGGGCTGCAGCAGCGGCTCCTCCACGGTCAGCGCGCTGTGGGCGGCCCGCTACGGCCTGGCCGGGCCGGGGCTGACCGTCTCGGCGGGGCCGGGCGCCGAGTACCTGGACGAGGAGACCGTCCGGGCGCACGCGGCCCGCTGGTTCGTGCGCTCCAACGCCGCGCTGTGGTGTCACGGCCCGCTGCCGGAGGGGCTGCGGCTGCCCCTGCCCGACGGGCCGCGCCCGGTGCGCCGGCTGCCGGTGCCGCGCCCGCAGGACGGGCCGGTCTGGACGCACACCGACGCGCCCGGCGTCGGCCTGCTGCTGGCCGGCGACGTCCCCGCCGACGCCGCGCTGGCCCTCGGGGTCGACGTCGTGCAGGAGCGGCTGCGCGAGCGCGCCCGGCACGACCGCGGGCTGTCCTACGCGGTCGACTCCCTGACCCTCGACCTCGCCCCCGCCCGCCGCGAGGTGGCCGTCGTCGTCGACGCCCGGACCGGGCACGACGCCGAGGTGGCCGGGCTGCTCTGGGACGTCTTCGCCGAGCTGTGCTCCACCGGTCCGACGCCGGCGGAGGTCGCGCACGCCGTCGAGGGCCTCGAGGCCGAGCTCGACGACGAGGACGCCGTCGGCGCGGAGCTGGCCGACGCCGCGTACTGCGCGGCCACCGGGCTGCCGTTCCGCCCGGCCGCCGACACCCTCGCCGCCTGGCGCGCGGTCACGCCCGCGCAGGTCACCGCGGCGCTGCGCCGGGCCGAGCCGACCGCCGTCCTCGCCGTCCCCGACACCGCGCCGTGGGACGGGCCGGCCGGGGTCGCCCGCCGTCCGCTGTGCGGCACCCGCCCGGAGCTGCCGGAGGGCACGCTGTTCCGCCCGCCTCTGGTGCGCCGGCTGCTGGACCCGTCGGCGCGGGTGGCGCTGCTCGTCTCCGCCGAGGGCCTCGCGCACGCCGACGCCGACGGCGACGTGCACGGCATCCCCTGGTCGCGGGTCGAGGCCGTGGTCCCCTCCGACGACGGCCGCGGGTTCTCGGTGGTCGGGCGCGACCTGTGCTGCGTGCGCGTGCACCCCGACCTGTACGGCCCCCGGGCGGTCGCGGCCGTGCTGGAGCGGGCACCGGCCGCCGCCCTCCTCCGCCGGCCCGCGAGCGGGGCGCCGGAGTACGCCGCCGTCTGACGTCCTCACGGACGGGTACCGGACCGGTACGGCAGGACGGCGCCGCGCGAGGCGTCCGCGCCCCGCGCCGCTGCCCCGGATCCCGGCCGGGACCCGCCCTACCGTGACCCGGTGCGGATCGCGGTCATCGGACCGTTGGAGGTCCGGGGGGACGACGACGTGCCGGTGCCGGTGCCCGGCGCCAAGGAGCGGCTGCTGCTCGCCGTCCTGGCCGCCGGGGCGCCGGGGACCGTGTCCACCGACCGCATCGCCGACGTGCTCTGGGACGGCACCCCGCCGCCGACCGCCCGCAAGTCGCTGCAGGCGCACGTCGTCCGGCTGCGCAGCGCCCTGGAGCCGGGCCGCCCGCGGGGCTCCCCGGGGCGGTACGTCGCCCGCCGGGGGCCCGGCTACGCGCTGACCGTCGACCGGGCCGACCTCGACGCCCTGCACGCCGGTGACCTGGCCGCCCGCGGCCGGGCGCACCTCCTCGCGGGCGCACCCGCCGAGGCGGTCACCGAGCTCTCGGCCGCCCTGGCGCTGTGGCGCGGGGACCCCTACGCCGACTGGCCCGACGCGGGGTTCGCCGAGGGGGAGCGGCGCCGGCTGGCCGAGGTCCGCACCGGGGCCCTGACCGGGCTGCACGAGGCGCGGCTGGCGCTCGGGCAGCACGCCCTGGTGCTGCCCGAGGTCGAGCGGCTGGTCACCGAGGAGCCGCTGCGCGAGGACTGGTGGCGACTGCTCGTGCTCGCCCTCTACCGGGCCGGACGGCAGGCCGACGCGCTCGCCGCCACCCGCCGGGTCCGGGCGCTGCTGGCCGAGGAGCTGGGCGCCGCGCCCGGACCCGCGCTGCGCGGCATCGAGGCGGCGGTCCTCGCCCAGGACCCGGTCCTCGACCTCCCGGCGCCGCCACCGGCGGCACCGGACGGTCCGCCTCCCGGTGCCGCCCGCTGCCCCTACAAGGGCCTGGCCGCCTACCAGGCCGAGGACGCCCCGCTGTTCCGCGGCCGGGCGCGCCTGGTCGCCGGGCTGGTGGCCCGCCTCGTCGACGCGCCGCTGACCGTCGTGTCCGGTCCCAGCGGTGCCGGGAAGTCCTCGGCCGTCCGGGCCGGCCTCGTCCCCGCGCTCGGCGCCGGGGCACTGCCCGGCAGCTCGGCCTGGCGGCCCGTCGTCGTCACGCCCGGCCGCTGCCCCGTCGACGTCCTCGCCCCGCTCGCGGACGACGACGGGCCGGTGCTGCTGGTCGTCGACCAGGCGGAGGAGCTGTGGGCACCGGGCAGCGACCCGGCCGAGCGCACCGCGTTCCTCGACGCGGTGCTGGGACTGCTCGACGACGGGGTGGCCGCCCGCTGCGTGCTCGTCCTGCGCGGGGACGCGGTCGGCCGGCTGACCGAGCACGCGGGGCTCACGGCCCGGCTCGACGGGCGGGTCGTGCTCGTCCCGGCGTTCACCGACGCGGAGCTGCGGGAGGTCGTGCGGGAACCGGCGACGGCCGTGGGACTGACCGTCGAGCCCTACCTGGTGGAGGCCGTCGTGGCCGACGTCCTGGGCCGGCCCTCGGCCCTCCCGCTGCTGTCCACCGCGCTCGTGGGCACCTGGGAGCGGCGCCGCGACGGGACGCTCACCCTGGCCGGGTACCTGGCCGCCGGGGGCGTCGCCGGAGCCCTCACCCGCACGGCCGAGGCGGCCTGGGCGCAGCTCGACGCCCGCGGGCAGGCGCTGGCCCGCCGCCTGCTGGTGCGCCTGGCCGACGTGGGCGACGGCGGGGCGCTGGTCCGGCGTCCCGTGCCGCGTGCCGAGTTCGACGACGGGGACCCCGCCCGGCGGGAGGTGGTCGAGGTCTTCGTCGCCCGGCGGCTGCTCTCCCTCGACGGCGACCGGCTCGAGGTGGCCCACGAGGCGCTGCTCACCGCCTGGCCGCGGCTGGCGACCTGGCTGGAGGAGGACGCGGCCGGGCGCGCGGTGCGCCGGCGTCTCGGTCCCACCGCGCACGACTGGGACGCCGCCGGGCGCCCGGGCGACGAGCTGTACCGCGGTGCCCGGCTCACCGCCGCGCTGGACTGGGCCGACCGGCCCGACGCCGACCCGACGCCGGTCGAGCGGGCCTTCCTCGAGGCCTCCCGCGCCGCCGCCGACGCGGAGCTCGCGACGGCACACCGCCGCGCCGACCGCGAGGCGGCGGCCCGGCGGCGGACCCGCGGGCTGGCCGTCGGTCTCGCCGCGGTGCTGCTCGTGGCGCTGGTGACGGCGGGGGTGGCGGTCCGGGCACAGCGCGGCGCCGAGGTGCGGGCGGAGGAGGCCCGTCGAGCAGCCCTGGTGGCCGACGCCAACCGGCTGGCGACGCTCTCGACCCAGGCCGGACGGCTGGACCTCTCGCTGCTCCTGGCCGCCCAGGCCGTCCGGCTGGCCGGGACCCCGGACACCGAGGACCGCTTGTTGACCTCACTCGTCGAGCGCCGCCGTGTCGAGCGCGTGCTGCACACCCAGGGCGGACCCGTCGACGGGGTGACGGGCGGGGCGGCGCTGCTGCTGCAGGGGTCCGAGTGGTCGTGGTGGTCGCCGGGTGACCCGGCGCCCCGGGTGGTCCGGCACGGCGGTGACGTCCGGGGCGCGGGTGTCGTAGCCGGCTCGCCGACGGAGGAGCTGGCCGCCGTCGCCGGAGTCGACGAGCTGGGCGCCTGGCTGCGCCTGGTGACCGCGGAGACGGACGAGCGGCTCCTCCCCGACGACGCCCTCGACGGTCTCCCGGTCGGGATGGCCTTCACCCCCGACGGCCGGCGCATCCGCGTCGTCGTGGTGCGGCCGGGACCGGACCCCGCCGGCGGGAGCCGCTGGGGCGTCGTGGAGGTCGACCGGGACGGTGGGTCGGCCAGCGACCTGGCGGTCGGGGGCCCCGTGCCGTCGGGGGCCGACCCCTTCGCCGCGCGCGTCAGCTCCGACGGTGCCGCGGTGGTCACCTGGGCCCCGGGGTCCGGCCCGGCCGGCGAGGTCACGTTCACCGACCTGGCCTCGGCGCGCCAGGTGCCGCTGCAGGTGCCGCGGCGGACGGCGGCGACCGCGGACTTCCGGGCGTTCCCCTCAGGAGCTGCGCAGCTGTGGGCCGACGGGGCGGTCACGCTCTACGACCGGGACGGCGCGGTCCGGCAGCAGGTCGACGCCCACCAGGGCGGGGTGTCCGACGTGCAGCTGTCCCCGGACGGCTCGTGGGCGGTGACCGTGGGTGGTGCGCCCGGCGCGCTCCTGTGGGGCGTGGACCCGGTCACCGGGCTGTGGACGCAGCGCGAGGCGCTGAGCGGGCACCCGGGGGCCGTGACGTGGGCACGGATCGCCCCGGACGGGGACCGGCTGTTCACCGCGGCGCCGGACGACACCGTGGTCGTCTGGGACGTCCGGCCCGACGGGGGGTTCGGGAGCGTGTTCCCCGCGATGGCGGGGTGGTGGGTGGCCGGCCGTCCGGAGGTGGTGGACCCCGGCCGGCTCGCCGTCGTCCCGGTGCGCCGGCAGTCGGTCACGGGCGGCGGCACGGTCCTCGAACCCCCGGTCGACACCCGCGAGGTCGCGGTGGCGTTCCTCGACCCGGCCACGGGAGAGGTGCTCGAGGTCGTGCCCGTGGGGGAGCTGCCGGCCATGCCCGCCTACTCCTCCGTGGCCGGCCGGCCTCCCGTCCCCGTCTTCCCTCCCGTCTCCGTCGCCGTGAGCCCCGACCGGGGCCGTGTCGCCGTGACCAGCGGCCTGGCCGCCACCGTGGTCGACACGCGCACCCGGAGGCCGGGGAGCCCGATCCGGCTCCCGTGGAGGGGAGAGGTGGACGACGACGGGCGACCGCTGCCCGCCGCGGTGGTGTCCTGCGCCGAGTGGGCCCCCGACGGGTCGCACCTCTTCCTCTGCTCAGGAGCAGGCTGGGCCATCGAGGGCGGACCGGGACTCGCGGTCGTGGACGCCGCGACCGGCCGGGTCGAGAGCCGTCCGACGGGGATGAGCGACGCACGCGTGTCGGCCGTCAGCGCCGACGGCCGCCTCCTCGCCGTGGGCAGCGGGAGCCGGGCCGTGGTCCGGATCCTGGACGCAGACACGTTCGAGCTCGTGGACATCACACGGCTCGACGGTCCCGGCCGGATCGAGGACCTGGCGTTCAGCCCGGACGGGGAGCGCCTCGTCGTGGTCGACAGCACCGGCGTCGTCCAGGTCCTGGACACCGGACGTGGCGAGCCCGCGGGGGATCCGGTGCGCGTCGGGGTTCCCGTGCTCCAGGCCGACTGGCTCCCCGACGGGCGGACGGTGGCGGTCTCGGCCCTGGACGGGTCGGTCACCCTGGTCGGTGCCGAGCGCGGGCTGCTGCGCGGACCACCCCTGCCCGTCTCGAGCGGGACGGCGGAGAGCTCCCTGCACCTCCTGACGGCCGGTGACGAGCTCCTCGCCCTCAGCGGGCAGGACCCGGGTCGGCGTTATCCCCTCCGGCCGGAGGACTGGCTCGCCGCCGTCTGCGGGATGGTCGGGCGTGACCTGACCCCGGCCGAGTGGGAGCAGTACCTGCCCGGCCGGGAGTGGCGGCCCACGTGCACCGACCTCCCCTGAGCGGCGGACCGCCACGGGACATCGGGCTGCGCGCCGCCCGGCCTGCGGGGACCGGGGCGGCGAGGTGCGGCAGCACCGCCCACGACGACGACCGGGCGAGGACGCCGGGGGCGAGGGCTCGGCGGCGCGCGGTCGTGGACACGGGTCTCCTCTCACCTGTCGGGATCGGTGCACGCGGGCTGCGACAGGAGGGACAGCTCGTAGGCGTCGGAGAACACGCGCTGGCCGCCGTGACCGAGACCCGGCCACTCGAGGACCCGGCGGTGGAGCTGGCTGCAGGACGGGGTGCGGTCGTCGCCGGCGGGCGGATCGGCGACGGCCGCGGACGGGGCGAGGACGACGAGTCCCGCCGTCAGGGCGCAGAGGGCGGAACGGGTGCGGACGTTCATCGTGGGACCTCCCGGTGCGGTGCCGGGCTGCTCCCGGCGGGGCACCAGCGCACCCGGGGGCGGTTGCGGTGGGGGCCGCGACCGGTTGTGGCCCGGTTGCGGGAGGACGGCGCCGCTCTGAGGGGTGCGGAGCGCGCGATCTCCCTATCCTCGACAGCGTGCAGATCCCGTTCGCCTCCTCGGAGCGCTCCAGCCTGGGTGTGGAGTGGGAGCTGCAACTCGTCGACCGGCAGACACGGGAGCTGACCGCCGGCGCGATCGAGATCCTCGAGGAGATCCGCCCCGACGGCGCCGAGGAGCACCCGAAGGCCAAGCACGAGCTCCTGCAGTCCACCGTCGAGGTCATCACCGGCGTGTGCACCACCGTCGAGGAGGCCACCGCCGACCTCGCGGGCACCGTCGCCGAGGTCGCCGCCGCCGCCGACCGTCACGGCCTCGGGCTGCTGTGCGCGGGCACCCACCCGTTCACCGACTGGCAGACCCAGCTGATCTCGCCCAAGGAGCGCTACCTGCAGCTGGTCGAGCGGATGCAGTGGCTGGCCCGGCGGCTGCAGATCTTCGGCGTCCACGTGCACGTCGGCGTCCGCTCGCCGGACAAGGCGATGCCGATCGTCAACGCGCTCACCCAGTACGTGCCGCACTTCCTGGCGCTGTCGGCGTCCTCGCCGTTCTGGGTCGGCTGCGACACCGGGCTGGCCTCCTCGCGCAGCAAGGTCTTCGAGGCCATGCCGACGGCGGGGCTGCCGACCCAGCTGCCCGACTGGGGCGGCTTCGAGACCTACATGGAGACGCTGATCTCCACGGGTTCCATCGAGAGCGTGCGCGAGGTGTGGTGGGACATCCGCCCGCACCCGGGCTTCGGCACCGTGGAGCTCCGGATCTGCGACGGCCTGCCCACCCTCGAGGAGATCGGCGTCGTGGCCGCCTTCTCGCAGTGCCTGGTCGAGCAGTTCGACACCCAGCTCGACCGCGGGTACACGCTGCCCACACCGCCGAGCTGGATCCTGCGGGAGAACAAGTGGCGGGCGGCCCGCTACGGCCTCGACGCCGACGTCGTCGTGGACGAGAAGGGCACCGTGCGGCCGGTGCGGCAGGCGCTGCTCGACCTCGCCGAGGACCTCACGCCGACGGCCAGGCGGCTGGGCTGCGAGGCGGAGCTCGCCGGGGTGGAGCGGGTGCTCGCCGTCGGCGCCTCCTACCAGCGGCAGCGGGCCGCGGCGCTGGAGTCCGGCGGGGACCTGCGCGCCGTCGTCGACTGCCTGCTGGCCGAGCTGCAGAACGGCCTGCCCACCTCCGGCCCGGCCGCCGGCCCTGACGGTCCCGTCCCCGGCCCGGCGGCGTGTGCCGGCGGGCACGCCGCATGACACGGACTCCCGAGGAGCTGGCCGCCGGGCTCGACGCCTGGGTCGACGAGCACCTCCCCGAGCTCGTCGGTGTCCGCCGCCACCTGCACATGCACCCGGAGCTGGCCTACGCCGAGGTGGAGACGACGGCCTACCTCGAGCAGCGGCTCACCGAGGCCGGGCTCGCGCCGCACCGGCTGCCCAGCGGCACCGGACTGGTGGTGGAGGTCGGGTCCGGGTCGCCGACCGTGGTGCTGCGCGCCGACATCGACGCGCTGCCGCTGGCCGACCTCAAGGACGTCCCGTACGCCTCCACCCGCGAGGGCATGTGCCACGCCTGCGGGCACGACGTGCACACCACCGTCGCGCTCGGCGCGGTGCTGGCGCTGGCCGGCACGGACGACCTGCCCGGCACCGTGCGCTGCGTCTTCCAGCCGGCCGAGGAGACCGTCCCCGGCGGCGCCACGCACGTCCTGGCGGCCGGTGTCCTCGACGGCGCCTCGCGGGCGTTCGCGCTGCACTGCGACCCGGCGATCCCCGTCGGCACGGTCGGGCTGCGCACCGGCTCGATCACCGCGGCCTGCGACCGCATCGACGTCACGCTGACCGGTCCCGGCGGGCACACCGCGCGCCCGCAGCTGACCGTCGACCTGGTCGACGCGCTCGGCCGCCTGGTCACCGGCCTGCCCGGCCTGCTGTCGCGGCAGGTCGACCCCCGCGCGGGGTTCTCCCTGGTGTGGGGCGCGGTCAACGCCGGTGTCGCGGCCAACGCGATCCCGCAGCGGGGCACCCTGCGCGGCACCGTGCGGGTGCTCGACCGCGACGAGTGGAAGCGCGCCGAGGAGCTGCTGCGCCGGCTGGTCGAGCAGGTGGTCGCCCCCACCGGGGCCGACGTCGAGGTCGAGTACGTGCCGGGCGTCCCGCCGGTGGTCAACGACCCGCGGGCGGTGGCGCTGTTCCGCACGGCGGCGATGCAGACGGTGGGCGCCGAGAACGTCCGCCAGTCGCCGCAGAGCATGGGCGGGGAGGACTTCGGCTGGTTCGCCGACGTCCTGCCGATCGCGCTGGCCCGGCTGGGCACGCACGGCGGCGGCCCGCCGCTGGACCTGCACCGCGGCACCTTCGACGTCGACGAGCGGGCCATCGGCGTCGGCGTCCGGCTCATGGTGCGCACCGCGCTGCAGGCGCTGGCCGCCGACGCCGGCGGCTCCGCGCCCGCCGCCGGTGCGCCCGCTGCGGGCCACCCCGCGCGTCCGCGGTCCGGGGAGCGCCGGTAGAACGGTCCTCGACCGAGGATCCGATGCCGGGAGTTCGACGATGAGCGCCACCGACACCGCGACGCCCGGCGAGGACGAGGTCCCCGCCGAGCACGCCGTCCCCGACCAGCTGTCGCTGGCCGGCGGCTTCGCGCCCGCCGACCGCGACCGGTGGCGCGAGCTGGTGGCCGGCGTCCTGCGGAAGGCCGGCCGCGAGGAGCTGCCCGACCCGGTCGAGGACGCCCTGCGCCGCACGGTGGCCACCGGGGTGGACGTCTCGCCGCTCCACACCGCCGACGACGCCGGCGACCTCCCCGCGGCCGTCGGCGTACCCGGCCTGCCGCCCTTCGTGCGCGGCGCCCGCGCGGGTGCCGCCCCCGACAGCGGCGTGCCGGCCGGCTGGGACGTCCGCCAGCGGCACGCGCACCCCGACGTCGCCGGGACCCGGGAGGCGATCGCGGCCGACCTGGAGAACGGCGTCACCTCGCTGTGGCTGCACCTCGGCGAGGGCGCGGTGCCGGTGGGGTCCCTGCCCGACGTGCTCGCCGACGTCTACCTCGACCTCGCGCCGGTCGCGGTCTCCGGCGGGCTGCCGGCCGCCGAGGCGCTGCTCTCCCTCGTCGAGGGCCGCACCGACCTCGCGCCGGGCGGCTCCCTGGGCCTGGACCCGCTGGGCGTGCACGCGGCCTCGGGGGAGGAGCAGGACCTCACCGGGCTGGCCGGCGTCGCACGGCGCGCCCCCGCGGGCTGGCGCACCGTCGTCGTCGACGCGACCGTGTACGCCGACGCGGGCGGCACCGCGGTCGAGGAGCTGGGCTGCTCCCTCGCCGCCGGGGTGGCCTACCTGCGCGCCCTGACCGACGGCGGCCTGTCGGTGGACGAGGCGTTCGCCGCGCTGGAGTTCCGCTACTCCGCGAGCGCCGACCAGTTCACGACCATCGCCGCGCTGCGCGCCGCGCGCCGGCTGTGGGACCGGGTCGGCGAGGTCAGCGGCGCCTCGCCCGACGTGCGCGCGCAGCGCCAGCACGCGGTGACGTCGTCGGTGATGACCACGAGGCGCGACCCGTGGGTGAACATGCTGCGCACCACGGTGGCCTGCTTCGCCGCGGGCGTGGGCGGCGCCGACGTGGTCACGGTGCAGCCCTTCGACGCCGCGCTCGGCCTGCCCGACGCGTTCTCGCGGCGGATCGCGCGCAACACGCAGAGCCTGCTGGTCGAGGAGGGGCACCTCGCCCGCGTCCTCGACCCGGCCGGCGGCTCCTGGTACGTCGAGTCGCTGACCGAGGACCTCGCGCAGGCCGCGTGGGCGTGGTTCACCGAGGTCGAGCGGGCCGGCGGGCTGGCCGCGGCGCTGTCGTCGGGCCTGGTCCGCGACCGGCTGGCCGCCGCCTGGGACGCCCGGGCGGCACGGCTGGCGACGCGCGCCGACGCGATCACCGGGGTCAGCGAGTTCCCGAACCTGGCCGAGAGACTGCCCCAGCGGCAGCCGGCTGCCGAGCTGCACCCCACCGGCGGGCTGCCGCGCGTGCGGGCCGCGCAGGAGTACGAGGCGCTGCGCGACCGCGCCGACGCGGCGGGGGAACGGCCGCAGGTGTACCTGGCGACCCTCGGCTCCGTCGCCCGGCACACCGCGCGGGCGTCCTTCGCCGGCAACCTGTTCCAGGCCGGCGGCGTGGCCACCCCCGCCGGTGACCGCGCCACCGGGTTCGCCGACGCGGGGACGACGGTGGCCTGCATCTGCGGCACCGACGGCGACTACGCGGAGTCGGCGGCCGCGCTGGCCGCGGAGCTGCGGGCGGCCGGCGCGCGGCACGTCTGGCTGGCCGGCAAGCCGTCGCTGGGAGTGGACGGCGTCGACGGGTACGTGTACGCCGGGTGCGACGCGCTCGACGTGCTCCGCACGGTGCACGACCAGTTGGGCCTTCGTGGCGCTATCGGCTCCCGGGAGGAGCGGGCATGAGCGGGATCCCCGACTTCGGCGGCGTCGAGCTGGGCCGCCCGGCCGCACGGACGACGGCCGACGACTGGGCCAAGGCGTTCAAGGAGACGACCGGGCGCGGCGTGGAGGAGGCGACCTGGGAGACCCCCGAGGGCATCGCCGTCCCGCCGCTGGCCACCCCGGCCGACCTGGCGGGGCTGGACTTCCTGCGGACCTACCCCGGCCTGCCGCCCTACCTGCGCGGCCCCTACCCGACGATGTACACCACGCAGCCGTGGACGGTCCGCCAGTACGCGGGCTTCTCCACCGCGGCGGAGTCCAACGCGTTCTACCGGCGCAACCTCGCCGCCGGGCAGAAGGGCCTGTCGGTCGCGTTCGACCTGCCCACCCACCGCGGCTACGACTCCGACCACCCGCGCGTGGTGGGCGACGTCGGCATGGCCGGGGTGGCGATCGACTCGATCCTGGACATGCGGCAGCTCTTCGACGGCATCCCGCTGGACCGGATGAGCGTCTCGATGACCATGAACGGCGCGGTGCTGCCGGTGCTGGCGCTCTACGTCCTCGCGGCCGAGGAGCAGGGGGTGGCGCCGGACCGGCTCACGGGGACCATCCAGAACGACATCCTCAAGGAGTTCATGGTCCGCAACACCTACATCTACCCGCCGAAGCCGTCGATGCAGATCATCAGCGACATCTTCGCCTTCACCTCGGCGCGGATGCCCCGCTTCAACTCGATCTCCATCTCCGGCTACCACATCCAGGAGGCCGGGGCGACGGCCGACCTGGAGCTGGCCTACACGCTCGCCGACGGCGTCGAGTACCTGGCCGCGGGCAGGGCCGCGGGCCTGGACATCGACGCCTTCGCGCCGCGGCTGTCCTTCTTCTGGGCCATCGGCATGAACTTCTTCATGGAGGTCGCCAAGCTCCGCGCCGGCCGGCTGCTGTGGGCCCGGCTGGTGCGGGAGGCCGGCGCGACCGAGGACAAGTCGCTGTCGCTGCGCACCCACTCGCAGACCTCCGGCTGGTCGCTGACCGCGCAGGACGTCTACAACAACGTCGTCCGCACCTGCCTGGAGGCGATGGCCGCCACCCAGGGGCACACCCAGTCGCTGCACACCAACGCCCTCGACGAGGCCCTGGCGCTGCCCACCGACTTCTCCGCCCGGATCGCCCGCAACACCCAGCTGCTGCTGCAGCAGGAGTCGGGCACCACGCGGGTCATCGACCCGTGGGGCGGCTCGGCCTACGTCGAGAAGCTGACCTACGACCTGGCCCGCCGCGCCTGGGCGCACATCCAGGAGGTCGCCGAGCACGGCGGCATGGCGCAGGCCATCGACGACGGCATCCCGAAGCTGCGCATCGAGGAGGCCGCCGCCCGCACCCAGGCGCGCATCGACTCCGGCCGCCAGCCGGTGATCGGCGTCAACAAGTACCGGGTCGAGGCCGACGAGGCGATCGAGGTGCTGCGCGTCGACAACGCCGACGTGCTCGCCCAGCAGAAGGCGCGGCTGGCGGAGCTGCGGGCGTCCCGCGACGCCGGGGCGGTGACCGAGGCCCTGCGCCGGCTCACCGACGCCGCGCGCGCCGCGGCCGAGGGCCGCCGCGGACGCGACCTCGACTCGAACCTGCTCAAGCTCGCCGTCGACGCCGCGCGGGCCAAGGCGACGGTCGGGGAGATCTCCGACGCGCTCGAGGAGGTCTACGGGCGCCACGCCGGGCAGGTGCGCACCATCTCCGGTGTGTACCGCGACGAGGCAGGCAGCTCCGGGCCGGTGGAGGAGACCCGCCGGATGACCGAGGCGTTCGCCGAGGCGGAGGGCCGGCGTCCCCGGATCCTGGTCGCCAAGATGGGGCAGGACGGCCACGACCGCGGGCAGAAGGTCATCGCCACCGCGTTCGCCGACCTCGGCTTCGACGTCGACGTCGGCCCGCTGTTCCAGACGCCCGAGGAGGTCGCCCGGCAGGCGGTCGAGGCCGACGTGCACGTCGTCGGCGTCTCCTCGCTGGCCGCGGGCCACCTCACGCTCGTGCCCGCGCTGCGCGACGCGCTGGCCGAGCTCGGTGCCGACGACGTCCTGGTCGTGGTCGGCGGGGTCATCCCGCCCGACGACGTCCCGGCGCTCAGGGAGATGGGCGCGGCCGCGGTGTTCCCACCCGGCACGGTCATCGCCGAGGCGGCGCAGGAGCTGCTGCGGACGCTGTCACAGCGCCTCGGTCACTGATGCCCGCTCCGGACGTCCCCGCGCTCGTCGAGGGGGTGCTCGCCGGCGACCGCCGGTCGCTCGCCCGGGCGATCACGCTGGTCGAGTCGCGCCGGGCCGACCACCGCGAGCGCGCGCAGGAGCTGCTGGTCGAGCTGCTGCCGCACGCGGGCTCGGCCCGGCGGGTGGGCATCAGCGGCGTGCCGGGCGTGGGCAAGTCGACGTTCATCGACTCACTCGGCGTCGACCTCACCGCGCGGGGTCACCGGGTCGCGGTGCTCGCCGTCGACCCGTCGTCGGCGCGGTCGGGCGGGTCGATCCTCGGCGACAAGACCCGGATGGCGCGCCTGTCGGTGGACCCGAACGCCTTCATCCGTCCCTCGCCCACGTCGGGCACGCTCGGCGGGGTGGCGCAGGCGACGCGCGAGTCGATGGTCGTCGTCGAGGCGGCCGGCCACGACGTCGTGCTGGTGGAGACCGTCGGCGTCGGGCAGTCCGAGGTCACCGTCGCCGAGATGGTCGACTCGTTCCTGTTCCTCACGCTGGCCCGCACCGGGGACCAGCTGCAGGGGATCAAGCGCGGCATCCTCGAGCTCGCCGACGTCATCGCCGTCAACAAGGCCGACGGGCCCGCCGCCGGCGACGCGCGCAAGGCCGCCCGCGAGCTGGCCGGGGCCATCCGGATGCTGCGCGGGCACTCCGAGTGGGACGTGCCGGTGCTCACCTGCGCCGGGCTGACCGGCGAGGGGCTGGCCGAGGTGTGGGCCAGGCTGGTCGAGCACCAGGACCGGGCGCGGGCGTCGGGCGCGTTCGACGAGCGCCGCCGTGCCCAGCAGGTGCGCTGGACCTGGCAGCTGGTGCGCGACGGGCTCGAGCACCGGCTGCGCGCGCACCCGGCGGTCCGGGCGTCGGCGCCGGAGCTGGAGAAGGCGGTGCTGGCCGGCGAGCTGACCCCGGCGCTGGCCGCCGGGCAGCTGCTCGAGACCTTCCTCGGGGACGCCGCGGCGGCTGACTAGCCTCCTCCGGTGCGCATCTCCACCCTCCGTCCCCTGCTGGTCACCGCCGCGACCGCGCTCGTGCTCGCCGGGTGCGGGTCCGACGACGCGACCTCGTCGGCGGCCCCGTCGCCGGGCTCCTCGTCGTCGGGCTCGTCGTCCGCTGCCGAGGAGGCCGAGCCGGTGGTCGAGGGCGACACCTGCGAGCAGCTGCGCGCGGCGGGGGCGACCGGAGCGAGCTTCGGGCCGGTGCAGGCGGCGCTGCCGAAGGACGACCTGGTCGAGACCATCCAGGAGAAGCTGACGCCCCTGCAGCGGTCCGATCCTGCGGCCGACGTCGCCGACGCGTGGGCCACCGCGCAGGCCCACCTCGAGCAGTACCTCGCCGCGGCGCAGGCCGCGCCGGCCGGTGGCACGGTCACCGACGCGGCGCTGTTCAACCCGGGCCAGGAGGTGACCGACGCGCAGGACGCGCTGACCGACTGGTGGTTCGACACCTGCGCCTGAGCCCGGCCGCTCCCTCCCGCGATCACGGCGTGACGGTGGCGACACGCCGTCCATGGTGGGCGTGTCGCCACCCCGGCTCCATGATCGCGGCGGGTCCACAGCCGGCCCGCACTCCACGGACGCCGTCCGGGAGCCTCGTGCGTCGGGCGCGCGACCGAACCTCCTGGCGTGGACTTCGCGCTGTACCGGACCATCGCGCGCCAGGGGGGCGTCTTCACCACCGAGCAGGCCCGTGAGCGCCTGAGCGCCTGGGAGATCCGGCGCCTGGTCGCCTCCGGCAGATGGCGGCGGACCCGCTGGCGCGGCGTCCTGGCCGACGCGGAGCTCCCGGACTCCCTCGGGGTGCAGGTGCTCGCGGCCGCGCTGGTGGTGGGCGCCGACCTGGTCGCCTGCCACTCCACCGCCGCGGCGCTGTGGGGCTTCGACGTCCTCGGCGACGACGTGCTGCACTTCCTCGGCCCGCCGTCCGTGGCGAACCGGAGCCGACCGGGCATCCGGGTGCACCCGTCGGTCCTCGGCACGCAGGACGCCGTCCTCCTCAACGGCGTCTGGTGCACCCCGCCGGCGCGGACGGCCTGCGACGTCGTCCGCGCGACGGCGCCGATCGACGGCCTGGCCACGCTCGACGCCGCCCTGGCCACCAGGGAGTGCACCCGGGCGGAGCTGGCCGCGGAGGTCGAGCGGCAGCGCGGGCTCCGGCAGGTCATCCGGCTGCGGCGCCTCGTCCCGCACGCGAACGGGCTGGCCGAGTCGCCGATGGAGTCGCGGATGCGCTGGCGGTTCATCGACGGCGGACTGCCGGCACCCGACGTCCAGGTGCGCGTCCTCGGCGACGGTCGCAGCTGGTACCTCGACACCGGCTGGCGTGAGCAGCGGGTCGCGGCGGAGTTCGACGGCCACGTCGCACACATGACGCCGGAGCAGTTGCGCGACGACCGGCGGCGGCACGACTGGCTCACGGAGCACCGGTGGACGCTGGTCCACGTCACGGCCGCTGACGTCTACCGCGAGCACCGGCGGATGGTCGCGGAGGTGGCGCGAGCACTGCGGATGCCCGCCCGGCGGTGATCATGGAGTCCGGGTGGCGACACGCCGGACTCGCGGCAGCGTGTCGCCACCGCAGCTCCATGATCGCGGGGGAGGGCAGGGGAGCGAGGCGCCGGGTCAGAAGGCGGAGCGGCAGTCGCGGGCGCGGAGCTCGGCGAGGTAGTCGTCGGGGGCGCCGGCGGCCTCGGCGGCGTCGGCGATCGCGCCCAGGTGCCGCGCCGACGGCAGCCCGCCCTCGAAGGCGTCCAGCGCGTAGACGTAGGCGACGACGTCGCCGCCGAGCGTGTGCACCCGCAGGTTGAGCTTCCGGTAGAGCCCGCGGTCGGCGCCCTCCCAGGCGTCGAGCTCGCCCGCGTCGGCGGGAGTGAGGTCGTAGAGCGCGACGAACACGCCGGGCGCCTCGCGGTCCTCGGCCGGCACGAGGGTGGCCAGCGCACCCTCCCAGCCGAACTCCTCGCCGCCGAAGGCCAGCCGCCAGCCGCGGATCCAGCCGGTGCCGACGTGCGGCGATGCCGGGCAGCGGCGCAGCATCTGCGCGGGGTCCATGTTGGACCCGTAGGCGGCGTAGAGGACCATGGCCGCCCGAGCCTACGGGTGGTGTGGCCGGTACGACCCCGTGAGTCTGCCGACACAGGGCGCCCGGGCTGGGAGGATGGGTCGGCACCCGCACCACGACGCAGGAGACCCCATGACCCGCATCGTCATCATCGGCGGCGGCCCGGCCGGCTACGAGGCCGCGCTCGTGGCCGCCTCGCTCGGCGCGCAGGTCACCGTCGTCGAACGCGACGGCCTCGGCGGGGCCAGCGTCCTCACCGACTGCGTGCCCTCGAAGACCCTCATCGCCGCCGCCGGCACGATGACCTCGGTCCGCGACTCCAGCGTCCTCGGCCTGCGCGGCACCGACCTCGCCACCGTCGGTCTCGACCTCGCAGCGGTGAACGCCCGGGTCAAGGGGCTGGCCGTGGCGCAGTCGGCCGACATCCACGCCCGCCTGGAGGCCGAGGGCGTGCGCCTCGTCCCCGGCCAGGGCCGGCTCGCCGACGACGTCCGTGGACTGGTCGAGCACCGCGTCGAGGTCGTCGACCGTGACGGTGGCGTGCAGGAGACGCTCGAGTGCGACGTCGTCCTCATCGCCACCGGCGCCGACCCCCGCGTGCTGCCGGGCAGCGAGCCCGACGGCGAGCGGATCCTCGACTGGCGCCAGCTCTACGACCTCGGCGAGCTGCCCGAGCACCTCGTCGTCGTCGGGTCGGGCGTGACCGGCGCCGAGTTCGCCTCCGGCTACCTGGAGGCCGGCGTGCCGGTGACGCTGGTGTCCTCGCGCGACCAGGTGCTGCCCGGCGAGGACGCCGACGCCGCCGAGGTCCTCGAGGAGGTCTTCCAGGCCCGCGGCGGCCGGATCGCCGAGCGGGGCCGGGCCGCGAGCGTCACCCGCACCGAGAAGGGCGTGCTGGTCGAGCTCACCGACGGGCGCACCGTCGAGGGCTCGCACGCGCTCATGACGGTGGGCACCGTGCCGAACACCGCCGGGCTCAACCTCGAGGCGTGCGGCGTGGAGCTGCGGGACTCCGGCCACGTCGTCGTCGACCGGGTGTCGCGCACCAACGTGCCCGGCATCTACGCCGCCGGCGACGTCACCGGCGTCTTCCAGCTCGCCAGCGTCGCGGCGATGCAGGGCCGGATCGCGATGTGGCACGCGCTCGGCGAGGCCGTCCAGCCGATCCGGCTCAAGACCGTGGCGGCCAACGTCTTCACCCACCCGGAGATCGCCACGGTCGGCGTCCAGGAGAAGACGCTGCCGGAGAACCACGACCTCGACGTCGTCCGGCTGCCGCTGGCCACCAACGCGCGGGCCAAGATGAGCGACCTGCACGCCGGCTTCGTCAAGCTCTTCGCGCGCCGGGCCACCGGCGTCGTCGTCGGGGGAGTGGTCGTGGCGCCGGGCGCCAGCGAGCTGATCCTGCCGATCGCGCTGGCGGTCACCAAGGGCCTGACGGTCAGCGACCTCGCGCAGACCTTCGCCATCTACCCGTCCATGTCCGGCTCGATCACCGAGGCCGGCCGGAGGCTGATGAGGGCGGACGCGCTCGCCTGACGGGTGTGACGCGCGGGTCCCGCGGGACGGGACCCGCGGGACCCGTGTGACAGGACGGGTCCGGGCTGGTGCACCTGGGACACCGGGCCGCCGATGCCGGGAGGGATGCACGCCTCCCGAGTCCTGTCGCGGTCCCTGTCCCGGGCGCTCGCCCTCACCGGTGCCGTCGTCGCGCTGTGCGCCGGCCCCGCGGCCGTGGCGCACGCCGAGGACGGCACCACCACGGTGGTCGGGGAGCTCGTGCAGGCCTGGCCGGAGACCTCGCTGGAGGGTCAGCACGCGGGGGAGTCGCACGAGGAGCCGCTGACCTTCGTCGAGGGCGCCGACGGCACCTCGGTGCGGGTCCCGACCGGCGCCGTCGCGGGCGTCGACGTCGGCAGCACGGTCGAGGTCACCGTCGGCGGCACCACCGAGGACGCCGCCGCCGCGGACGGCTACGCGCCGGCCCTCGAGGTGCTCGACACGCAGGTCGTGCGCGCCGCGCGGCCGGCCGCCACCGTCCCGGCCGGCTCGGTCACCAACCAGGTCACCGTCGCCATGGTCGCGCCGCAGGGCGGGGTCCCGGACGGGACCGCGCTGGCAGACGTCGTCGACACGGTCAACGACGACGTCGCCGGCTTCTGGTCCGAGCAGACCGGCGGCGCGGTGACCGTCGGCGTGACCGCCGCCGCCGACTGGATGACCACCGCCGCCGGCTGCGCCGACCCCACCGCGCTGTGGGACGAGGTCGCCGCGCGCGTGGGCTTCGAGCCCGGCCCGGGCCGCCACCTGCTGCTCTACGTGAGCAGCCAGCCGCGCGACCTGCCCGGCTGCTCCTACGCGCTCGGCCAGGTCGGCACGGGGACCGCCTCGGGCGGGCGCCTCTACGTCCGCGACGACCTGGCCTCGGTCATCGCCCACGAGCTCGGGCACAACTTCGGCCTGGGCCACTCCAGCGGGCTGCAGTGCGACGGTTCCGTGGAGGGCGGGACCTGCCGCACCGCCGCCTACCGCGACTTCTACGACGTCATGGGCGTCTCCTGGGACCGCATCGGCACGCTGACCGCCGCGCAGGCGCAGCGGCTCGGCGTGCTGCCCGCCGCCGCCACGCAGACCGCCGGGACCGGGACGACGACGGCCACGCTCGCGCCCGTCGGCAGCGCGGCCGGCACCCGCGCGCTGCGGCTCACCGACGCGGCCGGCACCGACTACTGGCTGGAGTACCGCACCGCCGTCGGCCGGGACGCCTGGCTGGCCTCGGACAACCGCTACCGGCTCGACAGCGGCGTGCTGCTGCACCGCGCCGGCGACCTGCCCGACACCTCGCTGCTGCTCGACGGCAGCCCGTCGGCGGCGGGCGGCTGGGAGGACGACCTGCAGACCGCGCTGCGGCCGGGCGTGCCGGTGACCGTCGCCGGCGGCGAGCTCACCGTCACCGTCGACGCCGTCACCCCGGCCGGCGCCGCGGTCACCGTCGTCCGCACGCCCCGGCGGCCGCCGCCCCCGCCCAGGCCCCGGCCGCACCGGCGCCCGCGGTCCTGCCGGCCACCGGCCGCGCCGCGGCCGCGCCGTCGGTCCCCGCCGAGGCGGCCCCGGTCGCCGCGGACGCCGCCCCGGTCGACACCCCCTCGGTCGACGCCGCCCCGGTCGACGCCACCCCGGTCGACGCCACCCCGGTCGACACCACCCCGGTCGACGCCGCCCCGCTCGGGGGCGCCCCGGTCGAGGCCGCCGCCACCGAGCCGGCCGGCAGCGGCTGGACCACCCCGGTGCTGGCCGCGGGCGGCGTCCTGGGTCTGGGCGGGACGGCGCTGGCCACGCGGCGCGTCCTCCCGCGGCTGCGCCGCCGCTGAGCACCCGCTCGCGCGGCCGGCCCCCCGCCGGGTCGGCGCCCGCACCGCGGCTCAACTCCGCACCGGTGGGTGCCGATGTGCGTGCCATGTCGCGCTCCCGTCCCCACCGGTTCGGCGCCGTCCTGACCGGGGCGGCCGTCAGCACGTTGCTCGTCCTCGCCGCCGCACCCGCGCACGCGGCCGACGAGCAGGTGGTGCTCGACGTGCTCAAGGTCGTGGACGGCGAGTACGTCGTCGAGACCGTGTCGGTCGCCGCGAGCACCGCGTCGGCGACCGAGGAGCGCCTGGAGGCGCGGGCCGAGGTCGTCAGCGTCAGCCCGGCCGTCACGTACGAGGTGCAGGGGAGCCCCGACCCGCACTGGGAGGCGGACGACCCGCAGGCGGTGAGTTCCGTCCGGGAGGTCTGGCCGCGGACCAGGGGCGCGGGTCAGGTCGTGGCCGTCCTCGACACCGCGGTCGACACCTCGCACCCCGACCTCGCCGGCGCCTCCGTGCCGGGGACGGACACCACGGGTCTGCCCGCGGACACCCGGGAGTGGCACGGCACCGCGGTGGCCGGGGTCGTCGCCGCGCGGGCCGACGACGGGGAGGGCAGCGCCGGGATGGCGCCGGAGGCCCGGGTCATGCCGGTCCGTGTGTGCGCCGAGAGCAGTGGTTGCGCCTCGGCCGCGGTCGCCCGCGGCATCCTGTGGGCCGCCGACCACGGCGCCGACGTCATCAACATGTCGCTGGGCGGCGCCGGGTACTCCGACGTGACCGCGGTGGCCGTCCGGTACGCGCTGGACAGGGACGTCTCGGTCGTGGCCTCCAGCGGGAACGACGGCCTCGAGGGCAACCCCGTGATGTACCCGGCCGCCAACAGCGGGGTCGTGGCGGTCTCGTCGACGACGCCCGATGGCGCCCCCTCGGACTGGGCGGTGCACGGCTGGCAGGTCGACGTCTCGACCGTCGGCGAGGACGTCCTGGTCCCCGTGCCGGGGGGTGGTCACGTCCGTGCGGACGGTACGTCCTTCTCCGGCCCGGCGGTGGCCGGCGCGGTCGCCCTGCTGCGGGCCGGTCACCCGGGCACCACTCCCGTGCAGGTGCAGGCGGCACTGCAGGCCGGTGCCGACAGCTCCGGGACGTGGGACCGCGGCTACGGTGCCGGCCGCCTCGACGTGCCGGCCGCGTTCGCCGCGGCCGGCCGTGCGGGCGACCCGCCGGCCGCGACGCCGTCCTCGCAGTCGGTCGCCGTGAGCTGGGCACCGGTGCCCGGCGCCACCGGGTACACGCTCCGGGTCGACGGCATCCAGCGGGCCGCGACCGCCGGGACGAGCACGACGGTCAGCGGGCTGGTCGACGGCAACCAGGTCGCCGTCGACGTGCAGCCGAGCAACGGGCAGCGCAGCAGGCCGGTCGTCGTGGACGTCGGCCCCCCGGTGCCTCCGACCCCGGTACTGCACTCGGGGACGTTGAGGTCCTCGCCCGGCGGGGCCGTCCTCGACCTGTCGGCGTCGCTCCCCGGCGCGACCGGGCCCACCTCGGGCAGCTACTGGCTCATCCGGGACGGGGTGACCCTCGGGACGGTCGGCTTCACCCTGTCGGGAACGCCGGCCACCGTCGGCATCACCGTCGGCACGGTGCCGGCGAGCGAGACGCGCTGGCAGGTGCGGCCGGTGACCGGCTACGGCCGCCTCGGTGCCGTGTCCAACGCCGTGGTCGCCGGCAGCGGCCGTCCGGCGCCGCCCGGTGCGGTCAGCGGTCTCACCGGCCGCGTCGACGGGTCGAAGACGCTGCTGACCTGGGACGACCTCGGACCGGCGACCACCTACGAGGTGCGCGCCGGGGGCGCCGTCGTCGCCTCACCGCAGACGGCGGGCGCATCGCTGGCGGCACCGCCCGCCGGCACGTCGCGCGACTACTCCGTCGCCGCGGTCGACGCCTGGGGACAGCCCGGTCCCGCGTCGAGCGTGACGGTCACCTCTCCCGACACCGCGCCCACCACCGTCCCGGGCGCACCCGGCGCGGTGACGGCCGTGGCGGGTGACGGTCGTGCCACGGTGTCGTGGTCGGCGCCGGCGACCGACGGGAGCCCGGTGACCGGCTACACCGTCACGGCCGCCCCGGGCGGCGCGACGGCGCGCACCACCGGCGCGACGTCGGCCACGGTCACCGGCCTGGCCAACGGGACGCCGTACACGTTCACGGTGACGGCGACGAACGCGGCGGGGACCGGGCCGGCCAGCGCCCCCAGCGGGGCAGTGACCCCCTGGGGTGTCGGCGCCGGGCCGATCGGCGCCGCGTGGTCCGCCTCCGGCGGGCGCAACGGCCCGCTCGGTGCCCCGGTGTCCGGAGAGCAGTGCGGACTGGCCGGCGGGGGCTGCTCCCAGCGGTTCGAGCACGGTGCCCTCTACTGGTCCGCGGCCACCGGCGTCCACCGGCTCCGCGGGGCCATCCTCGACCGGTACGAGACCTGGGGCGGCCCCGCCGCGCTCGGCTACCCGACCAGCGACGACACCCCGGACCGGGTGCCGGGGGTCTGGTACTCCAACTTCCAGTACGGCGACGTCGTCTGGTCGGCGGGCACCGGTGCGCAGGTGGTGCGCGGGGCGATCCTGCACCGGTGGTGGGCGGTGGGTGCCTCCGCGGGTGTGCTGGGGCTGCCGGTGAGCAGTGACGCCCCCGTGCCGGGGACCGGCGGGTGGGTGGTGCACTTCCAGGGAGGGTCGATCTGGTGGTCGCCTGCCACCGGTGCCTTCGACGTGCGCGGGGCGATCAACGGCAAGTACCGGGCGGCCGGAGGCCCGGCCTACCTCGGGTTCCCGGTGGCCGGTGAGGGGGTCGACCGGGTGCCGGGGGTCTGGTACTCCAACTTCCAGTACGGGGACGTCGTCTGGTCGGCGGGCACCGGTGCGCAGGTGGTGCGCGGGGCGATCCTGCACCGGTGGTGGGCGGTGGGTGCCTCCGCGGGTGTGCTGGGGCTGCCGGTGAGCAGTGACGCCCCCGTGCCGGGGACCGGCGGGTGGGTGGTGCACTTCCAGGGAGGGTCGATCTGGTGGTCGCCTGCCACCGGTGCCTTCGACGTGCGCGGGGCGATCAACGGCAAGTACCGGGCGGCCGGAGGCCCGGCCTACCTCGGGTTCCCGGTGGCCGGTGAGGGGGTCGACCGGGTGCCGGGGGTCTGGTACTCCAACTTCCAGTACGGCGACGTCGTCTGGTCGGCGGGCACCGGTGCGCAGGTGGTGCGCGGGGCGATCCTCTGGAGCTGGCAGTCCGTGGGGGCCGCAGGCGGTGCACTCGGCCTGCCGGTCACCAGCGACGCCGTCGCGCCCGGTGGCGCGGGGTACCTGGTGACCTTCCAGCGCGGGACGATCTACTGGTCACCGGCCACCGGCGCCCGCCGGGTGAGCGGCGCCCACGACGCCGCCTACCGCGCCCAGGGTGGGACCACCTCCAGCCTCGGCTACCCGGTCCGCGACACGACCGCCGTGCCGGGCGGTGAGCGGACGGACTTCCAGTACGGGGCCGTCCAGACCGACGGCAGCGGGCGGGTCACGATCTCCCGTACCGCGTGACGCGGGAGGGGCCGGCCGGGGCACACCCGCGACGGCCCCTCCCGGGTCCCGCGACGCCGCTCAGGCGGCCGGTGCCTCCGCGGAGTCGGCGATGGTGCAGAGGACCGCGCCGCTGGTCACCGTGGCGCCGACCTCGGCCGACAGGCCGGTCACCGTGCCCGCCTTGTGCGCGGTGATGGGCTGCTCCATCTTCATCGCCTCGAGGACCACGACGAGGTCGCCCGCCTGGACCGAGGCGCCGTCGGTGACGGCGACCTTGACGATCGTGCCCTGCATCGGCGAGGTGAGGGAGTCGCCGGACGCTCCCGAGCCACCGTGCCCGGAGCCCCGCTTGCGCGGCTTGGCCCCGCCACCGGCCGGTGCCGCCCCGCCTCCGGCGGCCAGGCCCGCGGGCAGCGAGACCTCCAGCCGCCGCCCGCCGACCTCGACGACGACGGTCTGCCGCGGCGCCTCCTCCTCGGCGTCGGCCGGGGCGGCGCTGTAGGGCGGGACCTGGTTGTCCCACTCGGTCTCGATCCAGCGGGTGTGCACGGTGAACGGCTCGCTGGTGAAGGCCTCGTCGCGGACGACGGCGCGGTGGAACGGGACGACCGTGGGCATGCCCTCGACCACCAGTTCGTCCAGCGCGCGACGGGCACGCTGCAGCGCCTCCTCGCGGCTGGCGCCGGTGACGATCAGCTTGGCCAGCATCGAGTCGAACGCGCCGGCCACCTCACCGCCGGTCTCGACGCCGGAGTCCCAGCGCACACCGGGGCCCTGGGGGATCTCCAGCCGGGTGACCGGGCCGGGCGCCGGCATGAAGTTGCGGCCGGCGTCCTCGGCGTTGATCCGGAACTCGATGCTGTGCCCGCGCGGCGCCGGGTCCTCGGTGATCTCCAGCGGCAGGCCGTCGGCGATGCGGAACTGCTGGCGGACCAGGTCGATGCCGCTGGTCTCCTCGCTGACCGGGTGCTCCACCTGCAGCCGGGTGTTGACCTCCAGGAAGGAGATCGACCCGTCGACGCCCACGAGGTACTCGACGGTGCCGGCGCCGTGGTAGCCGGCCTCCCTGCAGATGGCCTTGGCCGAGGAGTGGATGCGCGCCCGCTGCTCGTCGGTGAGGAACGGCGCGGGGGCCTCCTCGACGAGCTTCTGGTTGCGCCGCTGCAGCGAGCAGTCGCGGGTGCCGACGACGATCACGTTGCCGTGCGTGTCGGCCAGGACCTGTGCCTCGACGTGCCGCGGCTTGTCGAGGAACCGCTCGACGAAGCACTCGCCGCGGCCGAAGGCGGCGACCGCCTCGCGGACGGCGGACTCGAACAGCTCCGGGATCTCCTCCTCGGTGCGGGCGACCTTCAGGCCGCGCCCGCCACCGCCGAAGGCGGCCTTGATGGCCACCGGCAGGCCGTGCTCGCGGGCGAAGGCGAGCACCTCGTCGGCGCCGCCGACCGGGTCCTTGGTGCCGGGCACCAGCGGCGCGCCGGCCCTGGTGGCGATGTGCCGGGCGGCGACCTTGTCCCCGAGGTCGATGATCGCCTGGGGGGAGGGCCCGATCCAGGTCAGCCCGGCGTCGAGCACCGCCTGTGCGAAGCCGGCGTTCTCCGACAGGAAGCCGTAGCCGGGGTGGACGGCGTCGGCGCCGGAGCGCTTGGCGGCGTCGAGGATCTTGTCGATGACCAGGTAGGAGTCGCCGGGCGTCGTCCCGCCGAGGGCGAAGGCCTCGTCGGCGGCGCGGACGTGCAGCGCATCCCGGTCGGGCTCGGCGTACACGGCCACGCTGGTGAGCCCGGCGTCCCTGCACGCACGGGCCACCCGGACGGCGATCTCGCCGCGGTTGGCGATCAGGACCTTCTGCACCGGCGCACTCCCTCGGATGACGACCCGCCCCGGAGAGTAGCCAGCGCCACCGGTCGGCCCCGCCGCAGGTCGTCCGCGACGGGGCCGCCGACGGGTCAGACGCCGGCCAACTCCGGCTCGGCCACCGTCGTCGCGCGCGCGGGCCGACCACGACCCGCCCGCACCCAGGTGCGCCACGACGGCCACCCGGCCGGCGCCGGCGGCGCCTGGACCTCGGGGACGGCCGGCTCGAACGGGACCTCGGGCTCGACCCGCACGGCCTCGCGCACCGGCGCCACCCCGGGCAGGAGCGCGACGATCGCGTCCATGGCCGCCTCCAGCAGCTCCGCAGGCCCCGGCTCGGGCTCGGGGGCCGGGCCGTCGGTCGTGACCAGCAGGTCGTCGAGGTCGCCGACGACGGAGACGCCCAGCGACCGCACCTCCGCGATCATCCGCTCCGCGTGCGCGGGGACCCACTCGGCGCCGGCCGGCAGCCGGAGCGGGACCGCTGCGGCGCGGTCGGCCAGTACCGGGGCGAGGAGATGGGTGACCCGCGGGCCGTAGACCGGCCAGTCGACGCCGTAGGCGAGCCGCTCGTTGACCCGGCGCAGCAACTCGGCCTCCACGTGCCCCAGGGACCTGTTGCGTGGCCGCGCGCCGCCGGGCAGGACCGCCGGGTCGATGCCGATGACGGAGGCGAAGCGCTGCCAGAGCAGGTCCGGCGCCGAGCCGGGCTGCGGCACCGTCACCACGTGCACCCGGTCGGCCGGCAGGTCCTGCGCTCCCCAGCGGCGCAGCACCGCACCGAGGTCCTGGCGCTGCCAGAACGTCTCGGCGTGGCCCTCGGGGGTCATGCCTCCCGGTCGCATCACGTCGGGACGGTCCGTGCCCGGGCGGACCACCTCCACCAGGTCGCGCAGCGACAGGTGGTGGCGGTGCTTGAGGTCCTCCTGCCAGACCGCAGGCAGCTGCCGGGCCAGGTCCCGTGCGGTCACGACGAGGTGGACCTCGGCGAAGTCGAGGTCGGCGAGAGCGCGTGCCGCCCACTCCTCGGTGAGGTCGCCGAAGAGCTCGTGGGAGATGACCGTCGTCCCCCGGTGCTCGCGCGCCGCCTGCACGAGCCGCGCCCAGGCGCCGTCGACCTCGGGGTCCTGCCAGCCCTGGTACTCCCCGAACTGCAGGTCCTGCGAGGCGAGGAAGTGGGCGTCGGGCCGGTCGCCGGGGTAGAGGACACCGGCGTCGGCCAGCGTCCCGCGGTGGTCCCACATCAGATCCTGGAGGTAGGTCGTCCCGGACTTGGGCGTGCCGATGTGGAGGAGGACCCGAGCGGTGGTGTTCATCCCCGTATGGATAGCGAGTCAGGACCAGCCGTGACGGGACCGTCACAACGTGTCGGCGACGGGGGGCCTCAAGAGTGCTGTCCCGCCTCCGCTGTCACAGGCGCCTCAGCGCCGCCAGAGGTCGGTGATGGCCAGGTCGCGCCGGCCCAGCTGCTCGCGCAGCGCCGTCAGGGACAGCCCGACGACCGCCGCCGGGTCGCCCTCGACCCGCCGGACGAAGGGCGCACCCAGGCCGTCGAGGGTGAAGGCGCCGGCGACGGCCAGTGGCTCGCCGGTGGCGAGGTAGGCCTCGAGCTCGTGGGCCGTCGGGGTGGCGAAGTGCACGACCGTCGAGGTGACGACGACGTCGCGGGCCTCGATCGCCCCGCCGCGCACGTCGAACAGCGCCTGGCCGGTGTGCAGCACGCCCGAGCGGCCGGCCATCCGCCGCCAGCGCTCGCGCGCGTCCTGGGCGTCGGCGGGCTTGCCCATCGCCTGGCCGCGGAACTCCAGCAGCGAGTCGGCGCCGACCACCAGGGCGTCATCCTGCCGCCGCGCGACCGCGGAGGCCTTGGCCGCGGCCAGCAGGGCGACCAGTTCGGCCACCCGCGGCGCCGTCACGGTGGACTCGTCGACGTCGCTGACGACGACCTCGGGCGCCAGGCCGGCCTGGCGCAGCAGCGCCAGCCGGGCCGGCGACGCGGACGCGAGGACCAGCCTCCTGCTCACGCGAAGCGCCCCGAGGCGCGCCAGCCGCCGGGGCCGGGCTGCAGCGGCCGCCGGTGGGTGTCGGCGTTCGCGGCCCACGCGCCCACCGGGACCGGGCGCTTCCGCGGCCGGCGCCGGGAGACCGCGGCGACGACGACGGTCAGCGCGGCGAGCTCCTCGGCGGTGGGCTCGCCGCGGACAACCCGCAGCAGCGGGCGCTGCTCGGTCGGCCCGGTCACAGCGGGATGTTCCCGTGCTTCTTCGGCGGCAGGGTCTGGCGCTTGTTGGCCAGCAGCCGCAGGGCCTTGGTGATCTCGATGCGGGTCTCCGACGGCCGGATGACCTGGTCGACGTAGCCGCGGTCGGCCGCGACGTAGGGGGAGAGCAACGCGTCCTCGTACTCGGTGATGAGCTCCGCGCGACGGGCGTCGGGGTCCGTCGCGTCGGCGAGTTCCCGCCGGTAGAGGATGTTGACCGCGCCCTGGGCGCCCATGACGGCGACCTGGGCGGTCGGCCAGGCCAGGTTCAGGTCGGCCCCGAGGTGCTTGGACCCCATCACGTCGTAGGCGCCGCCGTACGCCTTGCGGGTGATGACGGTGATCTTCGGGACCGTCGCCTCGCCGTAGGCGTAGATCAGCTTGGCGCCGCGGCGGATGATCCCCTCCCACTCCTGCGAGGTGCCGGGGAGGAAGCCGGGCACGTCGACGAAGGTGAGCACCGGGACGTTGAAGGCGTCGCAGGTGCGCACGAAGCGGGCGGCCTTCTCGCTGGCGTCGATGTCCAGCGTGCCGGCGAACTGGGTGGGCTGGTTGGCCACCACGCCCACCGGCCGGCCCTCGACCCGGCCGAAGCCGACGAGGATGTTGGGCGCGAACAGGGCCTGCACCTCGAGGAACTCGCCGTCGTCGAGCACGCTCCCGATGACGGTGTGCATGTCGTAGGGCGTGTTGGCCGAGTCCGGGATCACCGTGTCGAGGGCGTGGTCGTCGTCGGTGACCCCCGTCGGCGTCGCGTCGACCGGGGCGACCTCGACGGCCGGCAGCGGGTCGAGGTTGTTGCTCGGCAGGTAGGACAGCAGCGCCTTGACGTAGTCCAGCGCGTCGGTCTCGTCCTCGGCGAGGTAGTGCGCGACGCCGGACTTGGTGTTGTGCGTGCGCGCGCCGCCGAGTTCCTCGAGGGTGACGTCCTCGCCGGTCACCGTCTTCACGACGTCCGGGCCGGTGATGAACATCTGGCTGGTCTTGTCGACCATGACGACGAAGTCGGTGAGCGCGGGGGAGTAGACGTGCCCGCCGGCCGCGGCGCCCATCACCAGCGAGATCTGCGGGATGACGCCGGAGGCGTGCACGTTGCGCCGGAAGATCTCGCCGTAGAGGCCGAGGGAGACCACGCCCTCCTGGATCCGCGCGCCGCCGCCCTCGTTGATCCCGATGACCGGGCAGCCGTTGCGGATCGCCAGGTCGAGGACCTTGACGATCTTCTCGCCGTAGACCTCGCCGAGGCTGCCGCCGAAGACGGTGACGTCCTGGGAGAAGACGCACACCGGGCGGCCGTCGACCGTCCCGTACCCGGTGACGACGCCGTCGCCGAAGGGGCGCCTGGCGTCCATGCCGAAGTTGCTCGAGCGGTGGCGGGCGAACTCGTCGAGCTCGGTGAACGAGCCGGGGTCCAGCAGCGCCTCGATCCGCTCGCGGGCGGTCATCTTGCCCGCGGCGTGCTGCTTGTCGACGGCACGCTGGGAGCCCGCGTGCACGGCCTCCTCGACCCGCCGCTCGAAGTCCGCCAGCTTGCCGGCGGTCGTGTGGATGTCGATGTCACCGGGGACGTGCTCGCCGGCGCTCTCCAGTTCAGCCGCACTCACGGAGCCGTAGCGTAGGCGAGTGCCCCACACGCCCTCCGGCCGCTGGTCCGACCTCGACCGCCCGCCGCTCGACGCCGCGGCGCTGCAGGCGGCCCTGGTCCGCGACAGCCGGCTCTGGCGCTCGCTGGACGTGGTCCCCGAGGTCGGCTCCACCAACGCCGTCCTGGCGGCCCGGGCCGCCGACGACGTCCCGGAGGGGGCGGTCCTCGTCGCCGAGCACCAGGCCGCCGGCCGCGGCCGGCTCGACCGCACCTGGACCTCCCCGCCGCGCGCCGGGCTCACGGTGTCGGTGCTGCTGCGCCCCGACGTCCCCGCTGCCCGGCGCGGGTGGCTGCCGCTGCTCACCGGCATCGCGCTGGCCGAGGCCGTCGGGGAGGTCGCCGGGGTGCGCAGCTCGCTCAAGTGGCCCAACGACCTGCTCGCCGTCGACGGCGCGAAGCTGGCCGGGATCCTCGCCGAGGCCGCCGGCACCGCGGTCGTCGTCGGGACCGGCCTCAACGTCACCACCCGCGCCGACGAGCTGCCGCCCACCGGGTCGTCACTGACGCTGGTCACCGGTGCTCCGGTCGACCGCGGGCCGGTGCTCCTGGCCTTCCTCCGCGCGCTGGAGCGGCGCTACCTCGCCTGGACCGCCGCGCTCGGTGACCCGGTGTCCACGGGACTGGCCGCCGACTACCTCGCGTGGTGCTCCACGGTGGGCACGGAGGTGACCGTCACGCTGCCCGACGGCTCGACACTCGCCGGCACCGCCACCGGTGTCGACTGGGACGGCCGCCTGGTCCTGCGCACGGAGGGCGGGACCGTGGAACTGGCCAGCGGGGACGTGCAGCACGTCCGTCCCGCCTGACCGCGCGCCGGAGGCGCGCACGGGACCCGTGTGACCGGTGGGGTCCGCCACCCCGTCGCGTCGGCCGAACTCCGGCTCCACCACCGCCCCGGCATCTAGCGTGAACGACCAGTCACGCATGGTGACCAGTCGGGGGCGGGGCATGAGCCAGGAGCAGCGGCGGGCCCGCGGCGAGATCCGCGGGCTCACGGGCCTCCGGGCCGTCGCCGCGCTCTGGGTCGTCGCACACCACTTCTGGCTCTTCGCGCCGGCCGAGCCGTGGCTCCGCCACCTGGAACCGGTGGGACCCCTGCTGCGGAACGGCTGGCTCGGCGTCGACCTCTTCTTCGTGCTCAGCGGCTTCGTCCTCGCCCACAACCACGTCGCGGTGCTCGGCGACCGGCCGGGGATCCGCGCGACCGCCGGCTTCTACTGGGCCCGGCTGAGCCGCATCTGGCCGACGTGGATGGTGGTCCTGACCGCGGTCACCGCCGGGCTGCTCGTCGAGCGACAGGTGCTCGGCGAGCAGCCCGGGTCCCCGCTCGACGCGCCGACCGTGCTGCGTCAGGTGCTCCTGGTCCAGGTGTGGGACCGGCCGGACCACTCCGCCACCGGTCCCGTGGGGCCGGGCTGGTCGCTGAGCGCCGAGTGGCTGGCCTACCTGGCGTTCCCCGTGCTGGCACTCGTGCTGCACCGGCTCCGTCGGTTCCGGCCCACCACGCTGGCGGTCCTGGCCCTGGCGGCGGTCACCCCCTTCGCCTACCGGTGCCTGACGCTCGGCACGCACGACTGGGCGTGGAGTTGGCTGCTGCGGCTGGCCGGTGGCTTCCTCGCCGGTGCGCTGGTGGCGCTGTGCGTCGACCGGCTGCGCGGGCGTGCCACGGTGGCACGGGCGGCCGCTCGTGCCACCTCCGCGGCCTCGGTGCTCACCCTGGTGGCCGTCTGGGAGGCCGATGCGTCCGGCGCCGACCGTGGCGGTGTGGCCGTGCTGCTCTTCCCCGTCCTCGTCGGCGGGCTGGCGCTCAGCGACCGGGGGCCGGCCCGATGGCTGTCGAGGCCGGTGGTGGTCCTCGGCGGACGCATCTCCTTCGCGCTCTACCTCGTGCACATGGGCGTCTTCGAGACCTGCTGGACGCTCCTGGACGTCGTCCCCGTGAGCGGGCCCTCACCGGTGGCCACCCTGCTCTCCCTGGCGGTGGCGGGCCTGCCCCTCCCGGCGGCGTGGGTGCTCTGGCGCCTGGTGGAGGAGCCCGCTCGCCGGCGTCTGCTCCTCCTCGATCCCACCCGCCGGGCCGACCGCCTCGGCACGACGGGACCGCGAGGTGGGGAGCGGTTCGGGGCCGACGCGCCGGTACCGGTGCGCGGCTGAATCCGGGTCGTCCTCGGTCATCCTGGCGGCGTGCCGTACCCAGACAAGCTGCTCGCCGACGACGAGGAGGTCGTCGAGCACCTGCACCCGCACTGGACGACGCTCTTCTGGCCGGTGGTCCGGCTCCTGGTCGTCGTGGGCGCCGGGTCCTACCTCGCCGCCCTCGTCCCCGACGGGCGACAGCAGGGCGTGCTCCGGATGGCGTTGCTCGCCGTCGTGCTGGGGGTGCTCGCCGTCGCCGTCGTCCGGCCGGTGCTGCGCTGGTGGACGACCCACGTCGTCCTCACGACGCACCGGGTGCTCGTCCGCGAGGGCGTGCTGTCCCGCCGCGGCCGCGACGTCGGGCTCTCCCGGATCACCGACGTCTCCTGCCGGCAGACGCTCCCGGAGCGGTTCGTGCGCTCGGGGACGATCGCCGTGGAGTCGGTGGGCGACGGTGGCCCGCTGGTGCTGCGGCGCGTCCCCCGCAGCGACGCCGTGCAGGCGCTCCTCGCCCAGCTGGTCCAGGACGACGCCGAGAGGTGGGCGTACGCGGGCCCCGGCCCCTTCCCCGGCCCCTTCCCCGGCGACCGCCCGGGGCGCACGGACGAGGACACGCCGAGGGGCGGCCGGGCCACTGGCTGGGCCGACCGGCCGCGGCCCTGATCTGCCCGTTCGGCGAGATCTGACGGCAGGCGGCCTGCATCTCGTCGTGTCTTCGGCTCGAGATCACGTTGTGTGGTCCTAGCGTCGACACGTCGTCACCGAACCGGTCCTTCAGGGGACCCGGCGAAGGGGTCCTCGTGCCAGTGCAGTCCCATTCCGCCCCGCGCGGGGAGATCCGTGCACTGACCGGTCTGCGCCTGGTGGCGGCTCTGTGGGTCCTCGTGTACCACCTGCAGGCCGGGATCGGGGCGGCTGCGGGCCGGTACCTCGACCCGGTCATGCCGGTACTGCGGGCCGGCTGGCTCGGCGTGGACCTCTTCTTCGTGCTGAGCGGCTTCGTCATGGCCCTCACCTACCTGGACGACATGGGGCCGCGTTTCGGCCGGCGTGCAACCGGCCGCTTCCTGTGGGCCCGGCTGTGCCGCGTGTGGCCGCTGTGGGTGCTGCTGACGTGCCTGTTCGCCGGCTGGCTGCTGCTCAGCGGCCGCGGTGTGGCCGGCCCTGTCGAGGAACAGCGGGTGGTCACCCCGCTGGCGCTGCTCGAGCAGGTGCTCATGGTGCAGATGTGGCACCGGGACAGCCTGTGGGGCTCGACGTTCGTCCTCGCGGGCTGGTCGTTGTCGGTCGAGTTCCTGGCCTACGTCTGCTTCCCCGTGCTGGTGCTCGTCGTGTGGCGCCTGCGCCGGCTGCCCGTGGTCCTGCTCGCCTCGGGGGCCGTGGGGGTGATGGTGCCGCTGGCGTACCTGTCCTTCAGCACGGGCATGGACAACGACGTCCTCCCCTGGCAGGTGCGCATCGGCGGCGCGTTCGTCAGCGGCATGCTGACCTGCCTCGTGGTGCGCCGCATCGGAGGATCGGCCACCGCCTCGCGCTGGAGCCCCCTGGCGGCCTCCCTGTGCCTGGTCTACGTCGTGTTCGTGTGCTGGTGGTCGGCCACACGGTCCGACCAGCAGCTCGGTGACTACTCGGGTGTGGCCGCACTCTTCTTCCCGGTGCTGGTCGGCGCACTGGCACTGGCGCCGCGCGGCCTGGCGACGCTGCTGTCCAGCGACACCGCCGTGGTCGGCGGACGGATCTCCTTCGCGCTGTACCTGGTGCACGGGTGCGTCTTCGAGATCACCGACGACCTGTTCCAGCGGGTGCCTGCGCTGCAGCCCGGCTCGCCGCTGTGGACGCTCGTCCAGCCCGGCCTGGTCCTGGTGTGCCTGGCGCTGTCCTACGGCCTGTGGCGCGGCGTCGAGGAGCCGGCCCGGCGCTGGTTGCGCCGCGTCGGACCCGGCGGGAGGCGGGCCCCGGCGCGGCCCCCGTCCGACCGGTTCCCGCCGTCGCCGGACCGGCCACCGTCGCGCTGCCCGTCCGGCGGCCGGGGCCGGGTGCGGCCCGCCTGACGGTGTCCGCACCGCGGACCGGAGCGGCCGTCGACCGCCGGGTGGGCGAGCGGCCGCTCGGTCCCGTCCCCCTCCGCCCGCGGGTGCCCGTGGGCGGGGTGCCTGTGCCGGACGGTGCGGTCGCCGTCAGGACCGCCCGGCGGGCGGTCGGGGACCGCTGACCGGTCGTCCCCCGGAGTCCCCGGTGCCCCGTGGTCGCCCGGTGTGACCCGATCGGTCAGGGCGAGCCTGGCCGGTTCTGTCGGACCTCCGACCTACCCTCCGCGCCCATGCGGCTCCTGCACACCTCCGACTGGCACATCGGCCGGTCCCTGCACGGGGCGGACCTGGTCGCCGAGCAGGAGGCGGTGCTGTCCGGCCTGGCCGGCGTCGTGGCCGCCGAGGGGGTCGACGCCGTCGTGGTGGCCGGCGACGTGTACGACCGGGCGGTGCCCTCGGCCGACGCCCAGGCCGTCCTCGACCGGGTGGTCGGCCGCCTGGTCGGCGCCGGCGCCACGGTCGTCCTGACCCCCGGCAACCACGACTCGGCCCGGAGGCTGGGCACCTTCTCCTCGCTGTTGACCAAGGCCGGGCTGCACGTCCGGGCCGAGACCGCGCGGCTGGACGAGCCGGTGCTGCTGGCCGACGCGCACGGGGAGGTGGCCGTCTACGGGCTGCCCTACCTGGAGCCGGAGATCGCCCGCCACGAGCTGGGGGTGACCGACGCGCGCAGCCACGAGGGCGTGCTGCGCGCGGCGATGGACCGGGTGCGTGCCGACCTGTTCCTCCGGCCGGGCGTCCGCTCGGTGGTGATGGCGCACGCCTTCGTCGGCGGCGGCGTGGCGAGCGACAGCGAGCGGGACATCTGCGTCGGCGGGGTCGACGTCGTGCCGGCCTCGGTGTTCGACGGCGTCGACTACGTGGCGCTGGGCCACCTGCACCGCCCGCAGACGCTCAGCGACCGGATGCGCTACAGCGGCTCGCCGCTGGGGTACTCCTTCGGCGAGGCGGGGCAGGCCAAGCAGGTGTGGCTGGTCGACCTCGACGCCGGCGGGCTGGCCGGGGTCCGGTCCGTGCCGCTGCCCGCCCCCCGCCCGCTGACCGTCCTCACCGGCACGCTGGACGACCTGCTCGCCGACCCCGCCCACACCGCAGCCGAGGAGGCCTGGGTGTCCGCCCGGCTCACCGACCCGGTCCGCCCCGCGGACCCGATGCGCGCGCTGCGCGCCCGGTTCGCGCACTGCGTGCACCTGGAGTGGATCGGCGGCAGCGGCGGGGGGGACGGCCGCAGCTACCAGGAGCGGCTGCACGGCCGCGACGACCTCGACGTGGCCGGTGAGTTCGTCGCCCACGTCCGCGGGGGCGTCGGCGTCACCGCCGCCGAGCGCGACCTGCTGGCCCGGGCGCTCGGCGCGGCGGGACGGGAGGAGCTCGCCCGGTGAGGCTGCACACCCTCACGCTGACCGCCTTCGGCCCCTTCGCCGGCACCGAGACCGTCCGGGTCGACGACGTCGCCCGCGACGGGCTGTTCCTCCTCTGGGGCCCCACCGGCGCGGGCAAGACGACGCTGCTGGACGCGGTGGTCTTCGCGCTCTACGGCACCGTCCCGGGCGCCCGGGGTGAGGCCCGACGGCTGCGCAGCGACCACGCCGACGCCGCGACCCGCACCGAGGTCTCCTGCGAGCTCACCCTGGCCGGCGAGCGGCTGCTGGTCGTCCGCCGTCCCGAGCAGACCCGGCCGAAGAAGCGCGGCGCCGGCGAGACCACCGAGCAGGCGAAGCTCACCGTGCAGCGCCGGACCGCCGGGGGCTGGGCGCCGGTGAGCACCCGCATCGACGAGGGCTCGGAGTACCTGCGGGTGCGCCTGGGCCTGACGGCCGAGCAGTTCTGCCAGGTGGTGCTGCTGCCGCAGGGCGACTTCGCGCGCTTCCTGCGCGCCGAGCCCGAGGAGCGCGGCCGGCTGCTGCGCACGCTCTTCGACGTCGACCGCTTCGCCCGCGCCGAGGAGTGGCTGGCCGGCGAGCGGCGGGCCGCGGAGGAGGGTCTGCGCGGCGACCGGCACCGGGTGAGCACGCTGCTGCACCGCGTCGCCCAGATCGCCGACGTCGAGGTGCCCGAGGAGCTCGCGCCCGAGCTGGTCGGCGCCCGCCCCGGGGCCTCGGTCGGTGCCTGGGTGCGTGAGGTCCGGTCCCGGGCGGCCGAGCGGCTGGCCCTCGCCCGCGCCGAGGCGGAGGCCGCCGCCGCCGACAGCGCCCGGGTCGACGCGCAGCTCACCGCCGCACGGGCGCTGGCCGACCGGCACACCCGCCGCGACCGCGCCCGTGCCGGGCTCGAGCGGCTCACCGCCCGCGAGCCGGAGCTGGCCCCGCTGCGGGCGCGTGCCGACGCCGGCCGACGCGCCGAGGTCCTCCGCGACGTCCTGCGGGCCGCCGGGCGCGCCGCGCGGGCCGCCGAGGAGGCCGCCGCCGCCCGGCGGACCGCCGAGGCCGCGTGGGCCGCCGTGGGCGACGGACGCCCGGCCGGTCCCGGTCCGGCCCGGGAGCTGCGCGACGCCGTCGCCGCGGCCCGGACCCTGCTGCCGGAGGCCGACCGCGCCGCGGATCTCGCCGCCGAGGTCACCCGCCTGACCCGGGAGGCCGAGCGGCTGACCGAGCGCGTCGCGCGGGGTGCTCGCGCCGTCGAGGAGGAGCCGGCCCGCGTCACCGCGGCGCAGGAGCGGCTGGACGCCGCCCTGGCGGCGCAGGCCCGGCTGCCCGGCCTCACCGCCGCCGAGCAGACCGCCCGCGCCGCGCTGGAGGCGGCCACCGCCGCGGCCGCGGGGACCGGCCGGCTCGACCGCGCCCGGGCCGCCGCCGACGCCACCCGGCTGGCCTGGATCGGGGCACGCGAGCGGCTGGTCGACGTGCGCGCGGCCCGGCTCGAGGGGATGGCCGCCGAGCTCGCCGCCGGGCTCACCGACGGCGCCGACTGCCCGGTGTGCGGGTCCGCCGAGCACCCGCGCCCGGCGGTGCCGTCCGGCGCCGCGGTCACCGCCGACGACGAGGAGCGCGCCCGCGCCGCCGTCGACGCCGCCGACGAGCGGCGCACCGCTGCCGCCCGGGCGGTGGAGGAGCTCGAGCGGGAGCTCGCCGTGCTCCGCGCACGGGCCGGGAACCTGCCGGGCGCCGAGCTGGCCGACCGGGCGGCGGCCGCCGCCGCGGAGCTCGCCGGCGCGGCGGCCGCGGCCCGCGGGGTGGAGCCCGCCCGCCGTGACCTGGCCGCCGCCGTGCAGCGGCGCGACGCCGCCGGGACCGCCCTGGCCGCCGACCGGGAGGCGCTGCAGCGCGTCACCGCCGAGCGCGCTGCCCGTGCGGAGGCGCACGCGGACCTCGCCGCCCGCCTCGACGCCGCCCGGGGCGCCGACCGCGACCTGCCGGCCCGCATCGCCCGTCTCACCGCCGCGGCGGGCCGCTGCGAGGCCGCCGTGGCCGCCGCCGACGAGGAGCGCCGCGCGCTCGCGGCCGCCGACGAGGCCCGCGAGGCCGCGGGGAAGCGGGCTGCCGAGGCGGGCTTCGCCGACGTCCTCGACGCGGCAGGTGCCCTGCTCGAGGACGGTGAGCTGGCCGCGCTGGACCGGCGGCTGCGCCGGCACGACGAGGACCGCACGGTCCTGGCCGCCACCCTCGCCGCTCCGGAGCTCGCCGACCTCGGGGAGTGCCCTGACGTCGAGGCGGAGCAGCGGCGGTGCGCCGAGCTGACGGAGCGCCGGGAGGAGGCGGTGACCGCCCTCGACCAGGCGCGCCGCTGCGCCGCGGCGCTCGACACGCTCGCCGGCGACGTCGTCTCCGCCGAGGTGGAGCTGGCCGAGCGCCGGGCCCGCGCCGAGCAGGTCTCCGGCCTCGCCGACCTGGTCGGTGGCCGAGGGGCCAACACCCTGCGGATGCGGCTGCAGTCGTTCGTGCTCGCCGCGCGGCTCGAGCAGGTGGCCGAGGTGGCCAGCCGGCGGCTGCGGGAGATGTCCCGCGGGCGCTACACCTTCCTGCACAGCGACGCGATGGGCCGCCACGGCGCCCGTGGCGGCCTGGGTCTCGACGTCCTCGACGAGTACACCGGCGTGCGGCGGCCGACCAAGACCCTCTCCGGTGGCGAGAGCTTCATGGCCTCCCTGGCCCTGGCCCTCGGACTCGCCGACGTGGTCACCGCCGAGGCCGGCGGGGTGCAGATGGACACCCTCTTCGTCGACGAGGGCTTCGGCACCCTGGACGCGCAGGCGCTCGACGCGGTCATGGGCGTGCTCGACGAGCTGCGCCGCGGCGGGCGGACCGTCGGGGTGATCAGCCACCTCGAGGAGCTGCGCACCCGCATCCCGACCCGCCTCGAGGTCGTCGCCGGACGGTCGGGGTCACGCTTGGCCGGTTGAGGCGAACGGCGTGCGGCCACGACCGTCAGGTCTCGGTGGCGGCCGGGTCGGCGCGGGACAGCCGGCGAGCCGCACGGACCCGCGGGCGGACGGGTGCCGGGACCGGCCCGGCGGCCGGGTGCTCCGTCGCAGGCGGGAAGACCCAGCGGCGGTAGGCGAACCAGCGCACCACCGTGCCCAGCCCGATGGAGGCGACGTTGGCCGTCTGCAGCACGAGCGCGTGCTCCTGACCCAGCGGGTGGCGCACCAGCGCGACGACCGCCAGCCCCAGGAGCAGCGTGAGCCCGTTGACCAGTACGAAGGCGAGATACTCCCGCCGGTAGCCGGTGCGCCCGCGGTGGGCGAACGACCAGAACCTGTGCCCGGCGTAGGCCGCGGTGGTGGACACCACCGTGGACACCAGCTTCGCCGTCACAGCGCCGGTGCCCGAGGCGTAGAGGAGCTGGAACAGGCCGACGTCGAGGACGAAGCAGCCCGCGCCGACGGCCCCGAAGGCGCCGAGCTCCTTGAGGAGCAGGTGCCACGTGCTCCCGACACGGCGGCGCAGGGCCGGGAGGAATGGCACGGGGTTCAACTGTACGGACGATCAGGGTGCCGCCGTGCGACGCACGGTCCCGGGGACCGGGGATGTCACGCGCGACGATCGCGCCATGCCTCACCGCTCCTGTTCCTTCCGATGGGACCTGGCGCGGCGGCTCGGCCCGGCCGTGGTGCTCGTGGCGCTGTTCCTGACCGCGTGCACGGCGACACCGGGGGCAGCCGGAGGTGTAGCCGGACGAATAGCAGGACGACGCGATGCCCGGTGGCGCCCTCGTCGTCGTGGGGGACTCCCTCACCGCCGGCTCCGGGGCACCGGACGAGGGCCTGGCGGCGGCAGACGGCTCGTGGGTGCCCGCGGCGCTCGGGGACCCGCTGGTCCTCGGTGGCGGGTGGGCGGTCCCCCGGGGCCACCACTGCGGACATGCGCAGCGGCGTGCGGCAGGCCGACGGCGACGTCCTGGTGGTGATGGCCGGGACCAACGACGTCCTGCAGGGTGCCGACCGGGAGTCCAGCCGGGACGACGTCCTCGCCCTCGCCCGCACACTGCGGATCGACTCCGGCGCATGGCGGCCGAGCAGGGGTGGGCCTTCGTCGATCCGTGGCAGACGGCCCGGCAGGGTGAGGAGTGGGTGCCCGGTGACAGCGCCGACGGCACCCATCCCACCCCGGAGGTGGCCGCCCGGTGGGGGCCGCCCTCCGGTCGGCCGTCCTCGCCCGGGCGGCCGGTGACTGGAGCCCGGCGCGCGGCCACTAGCCTCGGCCGCGCGATGACCTCACTCGACCCGCGTACCGGCCTCCCCGTCGTGGCCATGGTCGGCGGCGGGCAGCTGGCCCGCATGACCCACCAGGCCGCGATCGCGCTCGGCCAGTCGCTGCGGGTGCTGGCCACCGACCCCGGCGAGTCGGCCGCCCTCGTCGCCGCCGACGTGCGGATCGGGGACCACCGCGACCTCGACGCGCTGCGGGCCGTGGCCGAGGGCGCCACCGTGCTGACCTTCGACCACGAGCACGTGCCGAACGAGCACCTGCGCACCCTGGCCGCCGAGGGCGTGCGCGTCGCCCCCGGCCCCCACGCGCTCGTGCACGCCCAGGACAAGCTCGTCCTGCGCCGGGCGCTGGCCGCCGCCGGTGAGCCGCAACCGGCCTGGGCCGAGGTGGCGACCCTGCAGGGCATCACCGACCTCGCGGACTCGGTGGGCTGGCCGGTGGTCGTGAAGACCCCGCGTGGCGGCTACGACGGCCGCGGCGTCTTCGTCGTCGAGGCGGCGGAGGAGGCGGCCTCCCTGCTCGAGGCGCACGGCAGCCTGCTCGTGGAGGAGCGCGTGCCGCTGGTCCGCGAGCTCGCCGTGCTGGTGGCCCGCTCGCCGTTCGGGCAGGTCGCCGTCTGGCCGGTCGTGGAGACGGTGCAGCGCGACGGCATCAACACCGAGGTCCTCGCCCCCGCCCCCGACCTCGACGAGCAGACCGCCGGCGCCGCCCAGGAGCTCGCCGTGCGGATCGCCGACCGGGTCGGCGTCGTCGGCGTCATGGCCGTCGAGCTGTTCCAGACCCCCGGCGGCGTGCTGGTCAACGAGCTCGCCATGCGCCCGCACAACTCCGGGCACTGGACGATCGAGGGTGCCCGCACCAGCCAGTTCGAGCAGCACCTGCGCGCCGTGCTCGACTACCCGCTCGGGTCGACGGCGATGGCCGCGCCGGTCGTCGTCATGGCCAACGTCCTCGGCGGCCGCGCCGCCGAGGCGGGGTGGACCGGCCCGGGGATCGACGAGCGGGTGCACCACCTCATGGCGCACTGGCCCGACGTCAAGCTGCACTGGTACGGCAAGGGCCAGCGCCCCGGCCGCAAGCTCGGGCACGTGACGGCGCTGGGGGAGGACCTCGCCGAGGTGCGCGCCCGGGCCCTCGCCGCCGCCCGCTACCTCGCCGACGGCGACGTCGACCCCGCGTTCGCCTTCCCCGAGGAGCACTGACGTGGACCCACTGGTCGGCACGCCCCTCGTCGGCATCGTCATGGGCAGCGACTCCGACTGGCCCACGATGGAGCCGGCCGCGCGGGCCCTCGCGGAGTTCGGCGTCCCGTACGAGGTGCACGTGCTGTCGGCGCACCGGACGCCGCAGCGGATGCTCGACTACGCCACGGCGGCGGCCGGGCGCGGACTGCGGGTGCTCGTCGCCGGGGCCGGGGGAGCGGCGCACCTGCCGGGCATGCTCGCCGCGGCCACGCCGCTGCCGGTGATCGGCGTCCCCCGCCCGCTGGACCGGCTCGACGGCCTCGACAGCCTGCTGTCGATCGTGCAGATGCCCGCCGGCGTGCCGGTGGCCACGGTGTCGATCGGCGGCGGCCGCAACGCGGGGCTGCTCGCCGTCCGCGTCCTGGCCGCCGGCGACCCGGTGCTGCGGGCCGCGGTCGAGCGCTTCCAGGCCGACCTGGCCGACTCCGTCGTCGCCCGCGACGCGGCGCTGCGCGCCCGACTGGCCGGTGACGGGAGCGACACCTCCGGAACTGCTGGGACGTCCTAGCATCTACCCGTGAGTACGAGCGGGCTGTACCAGCTGACCGAGGAGCACGACGCGATCCGGGCCGCGGTCCGCGACATCGCCGAGCGGGAGATCGCGCCGTACGCGGCCGAGGTCGACGCCGACTCGCGGTTCCCGGTCGAGGCGCAGAAGGCGCTGACGGCGGCCGGGTTCCACGCCACGCACATCCCCGAGAGCTACGGCGGCGAGGGTGCCGACGCGATCGCCACGTGCATCGTCATCGAGGAGGTCGCCCGGGTCGACGTCTCGGCGTCGCTCATCCCGGCGGTCAACAAGCTGGGCTCGATGCCGATCATCCTGTCGGCGTCCGAGGACCTGAAGCAGAGGGTGCTCCCGTCGATCGCCGAGGGCCGGGCGATGATCAGCTACGGGCTCTCCGAGCGGGAGGCCGGCTCCGACGCCGCCGCCATGAAGACCCGCGCCCGCCGCGAGGGCGACAGCTGGGTGCTCGACGGCACCAAGGCCTGGATCACCAACTCCGGCGTCTCGGAGTGGTACACGGTCATGGCCGTCACCGACCCCGAGAAGCGGGCCAACGGCATCTCCGCCTTCGTCGTCCACCGCGACGACCCGGGCTTCGCGGTGGGCCCGAAGGAGCGGAAGATGGGCATCAAGGGCTCGCCCACCTGCGAGCTCTACCTCACCGACTGCACCATCCCGGCCGACCGGGTCATCGGCGAGCCCGGCACCGGCTTCAAGACCGCGCTGCGGACGCTGGACTTCACCCGCCCGACCATCGGCGCGCAGGCCGTGGGCGTCGCCCAGGGCGCGCTCGACGCCGCGGTCGAGTACACCCGCGAGCGCCGGCAGTTCGGCACGGCGGTCAGCGACTTCCAGGGCGTGCAGTTCATGCTCGCCGACATGGCCATGCAGATCGAGGCCGCCCGGCACCTGGTCTACGTGGCCGCCGCCCGCGGCGAGGCCGCCCACGACGGCGGCAAGGCCGACCCCGACCTCGGCCGGCTGTGCGCCGCCGCCAAGGCCTTCGCCTCCGACGTCGCGATGAAGGTCACCACCGACGCCGTCCAGCTCTTCGGTGGGGCCGGCTACACGCAGGACTTCCCGGTCGAGCGGATGATGCGCGACGCCAAGATCACCCAGATCTACGAGGGGACCAACCAGATCCAGCGGATGGTCATCGCCCGCTCGCTGCTCCGCTGACGCCCGGACGGAGCGGCCTCCCACCTCCGGCGTCGCCGTGGTGGGAGGCTGGCCGGGGCCGACCGTGCCCGCACGTGACCGTGTGACACGTGGGGCGGGACTAGTGAGATGTGACGGACCGGCTCGTCGCTCCGACCGATCATGCGCCGGAACGTGTTCACTGGCGTCCCGTGGGAGCACCTTCGGTCATCGAACGGCAGAGACTCGACCCCGGCGACGAGCGCCCTGAGCGGGCAGGCGGCCGGCGCGGGCGGATCGGTACCGAGCTGGCGATCCTCGTCACCGCACTGATCGCGCTCTTCTGCGCTGCGGCCCTGCCGCTGGCGCCGGTGTCGATGAGCATGCCCACGGTGTCCTGGCCGCAGGACCCCACGCAGCCGGTGTCGACCTCGCTGCAGCTGACGGCCGAGCAGCCGCTGGCCGTCGACGTCCGCTTCAGCTGCGCCGCGCTGGACAGCGTGGCCGGCGGCGACGGGCGGCTGCTGTCGACCGTGCTCCCCAACCGCCCCACCGAGGACAACGGTCTCCAGGTCCGCGTCGAGGACGGCTCGGTCCTGGTGCGCAGCAACGGCACCGAGATCTACCGCGGCCCGCTGTCCTCCGGGGCCTGTGAGTACGCGCTGACCATGGACGGGGACTCCACCCGGCTGTCGCTGGACGGCCAGGAGGTCGCGCAGCTCGGCCGCGCGCTGCCCGACGTGGACGTGCTCGCCACCTCCTTCACCGGGCTGCCGGGCGGGTCGGCCGACGACCTGTCGGTGAGCATCCGCGTCGACGACCAGTTCTCGACCAGCCCGACCGCGGTCAAGTGGGTCCTCACCGCGATCCTGCTGGTCTCGGCGATCGCCTGCCTCGTGCTGCTGACGCGCTGGGACCGGCGGCGCCGGGCACTGCGACCGGGCGCGGTACGACCCGACACCGGCCGGCTGCCGTGGTACCGCCACCTGTCGATCGTCGACGCCGGCGTCGTCGCGCTGCTGCTGGTGTGGCTGTTCATCGCCCCGATGACCGACGACGACGGCTACTACGCCGCCATGGCCCGGGCCTCCATGGACAACGGGTACGTCGGCAACTACTACCAGCTCTACAACCAGGGCTACACGCCGTTCACCTGGTTCTACCAACTGCTCGGCTACTGGGACCAGCTCGGGCACGCCCCGGTGCTGCTGCGCATCCCGTCACTCGTCGCCGGGCTGCTGACCTGGGCCGTCGCCCGCGCGCTGCTCAACTCGATCGGCCTGCCCCGGCTCCGGTCCCGGATGCAGCGCTTCACGGCGACCGCCGTGGCCGCGCTGGTCTTCGCCATGGCATGGCTGCCCTACTGCCTCGGTGTGCGGCCGGAGTCGATCGTCGCGCTGCTGGCCGTGCTGGTGTTCGGCGCGGTCGTCGTCGCCCGCCGCCGGGACAGCCTGGCCTGGTTCGCCGTCGCGTTGCTCATCGCCGGCATCGCGGTCACCTGTCACCCCACCGGCCTGGTGGCGCTGACACCCTGGCTGCTGAGCATCCCGCAGATCTGGCGGCTGGTGCGCTCCTCGAGCCTCTGGCGGACCCTCGCCCGCGCCGCCGGCGTCATCGCCCCGGCGGCCCTGGCCGCCATCCCCGGGTTCCTCGACGGCTCGCTCAACGACTTCAAGCGCAGCGGTGAGATCTTCGACGTCAACCCCAACGCCGAGTGGTACGACGAGTGGCTGCGGTACCAGTTCCTGCTCAGCGACGGCCCGATGGGGGCCTACGCGAAGCGCATCACGGTGCTGCTCAGCATCGTCTGCCTCCTCTGGTTCGTGGTGCTCCAGCTCAGCTCCGGCGGCCGCGTGAAGCGGGCGTGGCCCCCGCTCGTCGCGCTCGCCGGCTGGTCCTACGGCCTGTCGCTGCTCATGTTCTGGATCGCGCCCAGCAAGTGGACCCACCACTTCGGCGCGGTGTCCGGCCTGAGCACCGTGTTCGTGACCGCCGTCCTGGTCCACGGGGTGCGGGTGGCGGTGGCCGCCCAGCGTGGCCGCCGGACCATCGCGCCCGGCGTGGTGCTCGCCGCCGTGTCGCTGGTGCTGGCCTTCGCCCTGGCGATGCACGGACCGAACACCTGGGCCTACTCCTGGCTGATGGGGCTGCCGCACACCGTCGTCTCGCCGTTCATCGGCGGGGTGTCGCTGGACAGCCCGGTTGTCTGGCTCGTCGTGCTGCTGCTGACTGCCGCGGTGGTCACCCTGACCACCCGCCGGGACCGGCGCAGCTGGGGCCGGATCGCCGGACGCACCTTCCCGGCCGTGACGGTCGTCTTCCTCGTCGCCGGCTTCGCCTACCTGGTGGGCGGGTTCGGTCTGGCGACGGTGCGCACCTGGGACGGCTACTCGCCGTGGGCCGACACGGTGCAGGACCCGCTGGCCCGCAACTGCGGTGCCCAGCACGCCTTCAGCGCACCGGCCATGGACACCGCCACGGAGCTGCCGGTGGCCTCCAGCGAGGGCGCCACGGCGACCGGTTTCGGCGCGGACGGCTACCACCCGACCTCCCCGCCGCCGGACGCGGCGACGGGTGCACCCACCGTGTGGGGCAGCTACCCGGAGCTGGGTGGCGAGGCCAACCAGGGCGAGATGACCAGCGACTGGTTCACGGTGCCGCCGGCCGAGGACGGTGAGGAGATGCTGGTCCTCGTCTCCGGACGCCTCGGCTTCGACAACGAGCTCGCCGTCGAGTGGGGCACCCGGTCCGGCTCGACCATCAGCCCGGTCGCCGAGCAGTCGGTCGACGACGGCATCGACAGCACCTACTGGCGGCAGATCCGGCTGGTCCCGCCCGCCGGCGAGCGTCCCGACGTCGTCCGCCTGCTGGCCGCCGACGGTGGCTCGGCCCCCGGCGGCTGGCTGGCCGTCAGCGCGCCGCTGCAGGCCCGCGTCGAGTCCCTGGAGCGGACCATCCCGGCCGATGCCACGCTGGCGGTCGCCTGGCAGTTCTCGTTCCTGTTCCCCTGCGCCGACCTCCCGGAGACCGTGTTCGGGATCACCGAGCAGAGCGACTATGTGTTCGCCTCGGGCACGCCGGGCCTCTCGGGTCTGGGGGACAACATCTTCACCCGCGGACGCGGTGGGCTGATGTACCCGACGATCCGGTCCTCGTCGCTGACCAAGCTGGACGCGGTGGCGCCGACGCACCCCGAGCCGACGTCGTTCCAGGCCTACTCGGTGCAGAACCCGTACGTGGACGTCGCGTACACGCTCGACCCCGAGCGGGTCACCCGCTGGGGCTGGGAGAAGCCCTGACCTGCCGGTGATCGACGACCGCGCCCCCCATCGCCCCGTGGCGGTGGGGGGCGCGGTCGTGCGGTCCGGCCCGCCGCGCGAGGCGGAGGAGGGGGAGCTGTCCCGTCAGCCCAGCAGGCGGGAGACCGCCGACAGGCGCGAGTCGCCGGCCATCGAGGCCAGCCAGGCCGACCAGCCGGGCCGCGCGCGCACCGCCTCGAGCGCCTCCCGCGCGGCCGCCCGGTCGCCCCGCCGGGAGGCGGCCAGCGCGGCGTAGAGGTCGCGGGCGCCCTCGGGGGCGAAGAGGGCGAGGGTCTCGTAGTCGCGCTCGTCGTAGGCGCGCTGCAGGTTGCGCAGCATCCGCAACTGGGCGACGGGATCGCCGGAGTCGTCGACCCGCAGGTCCGTCCGCACGCCGTCGTCCTCCTCGGTGGCCGGCTCGCCGCTGACCACGAGCAGCGCCGCGGACTGCCGGCCGCGCAGGTCGCCGCCGGCGTCCTGGCCCGCGCTCAGGGCGGCCAGCAGCCGGTCGGCCAGGCCGCCGCGGGCTGCCTCGTAGGCCTGCGCCATCGCCGGCAGCACCTCCGGCGAGGTGAGCATGTTGCCCTGCACGCTCCAGCCCGCGCCGAGCAGGTGACCGCTGACCGGGAACGAGCCCGGACCGGTGTCCGCGGCGACCGCACCGCCGGCGTCGACCACCGCGATCTGCCGGTCCTGGTCCTCGGCGGCGTGCGCGGCCCGGCGCACCAGCACCGCCGGCGCCGTGCCCTCGGCCAGCCCGGACAGCAGCACGTGCCCCGTGCCCCGTGGGCTGCGGGCCTGCACCGCGACGACGCCGACGCCCGGCCGGGCGCTGGGCACCGCCCGGCCGACGGCGAGGATGCAGGAGGAGACGGCGATGCCCATCTCCCCGGTGTCCGGGTCGTGGGCGACGACCGAGAACGTCACCGGGGGAGCGGTGCCGCGGTCAGACCGTGGCGGGCAGCGCCATGGTCGGGACGTCGGCGGGCACGCTCAGCGGGGCGCCGGTCTTCTCGGCCACCTCGTCGGCGGTCACGCCGGGCGCGACCTCACGCAGCACGAAGCCCTCGGGCGTCACGTCGACGACGGCGAGGTCGGTGACGACCCGGTCGACGCAGGCCTTGCCGGTCAGCGGCAGCGAGCACTCCTCGACCAGCTTCGGCGACCCGTCGCGGGCCACGTGCTCCATCATGATCACCACGCGGCGGGCGCCGTGGACGAGGTCCATCGCCCCGCCCATGCCGTTGACCATCTTCCCGGGGATGAGCCAGTTGGCGAGGTCCCCGCGGGGGTTGACCTGCATCGCGCCGAGGATGGCGAGGTCCAGGTGCTTGCCGCGGATCATCCCGAAGCTCATCGCGGAGTCGAAGAAGCTGGCGCCGGGCAGGATCGTGACGGTCTCCTTGCCGGCGTTGATGAGGTCGGGGTCCTCGTCGCCCTCGTAGGGGTAGGGCCCGACGCCGAGGACGCCGTTCTCCGAGTGCAGGACCACGTGCACGCCGTCGGGCACGTGGTTGGGCACCAGCGTGGGCATGCCGATGCCGAGGTTGACGTAGGCGCCGTCCTCGAGCTCCTGGGCGACGCGGGCGGCGAGCTGGTCGCGGGTGAGGGTCATCGGGCCTGCTCCTCCGTGGCTTCCTCGCCGGCTGCGGCCAGCGGTGCGGCGGACTGCTCGGCAGTGGTCGGCCGTGGGCGCGTGGTGCGCCGCTCGATCTTCTTGCCCTCGGGGCCGACGAGGACCACCCGGTCGACGAAGACCCCGGGCAGGTGCACGTGCTCGGGACGGATCTCGCCGGGCTCGACGAGCTCCTCGACCTCGGCGATCGTGACCCGCCCGGCCATCCCGGCCAGCGGGTTGAAGTTCATGGCCGACTCGTGGAAGACCAGGTTGCCGTGCCGGTCGCCGACCGCGGCGCGGACCAGGCCGAAGTCGGCGGTCAGCGCGGTCTCGAGCACGTACTCGGTGCCGTCGAAGACGCGGGTCTCCTTCGGTGCGCTGGTCTCGACGACGGTGCCGTCGGCGTCGTAGCGCACCGGGATGCCGCCGTCGGCGACCATCGTGCCCACGCCGGTGGGCGTGTAGAAGGCGGGGATGCCGGCCCCGCCGGCGCGCAGCCGCTCGGCCAGCGTGCCCTGCGGCGTGAGCTCGACCTCCAGCTCGCCGGAGAGGTACAGCCGCGCGAGCTCCTTGTTGCCGCCCACGAACGAGCTGATCGTGCGGCGGATCCGGCCGGCGTAGAGCAGCACGCCCAGCGCCTGGTCGTCGACCCCGCAGTTGTTCGAGATCGTCGTCAGCCCGCTGGTGCCCTGCTCGAGCAGCGCGTCGATCAGCGCGATCGGCACGCCGCACAGCCCGAACCCGCCGACGGCGAGCACCGCGCCGTCGCCGACGTCGGACACCGCCTCCCGGGCGCTCGCCACGACCTTGTCCATCCGTCGACCACCGTTTCCCCGGCGCGGCGGTGCACGTCCCTCAGGCGGGACGGCCCAGCTCGCGGAAGCCCTCGATCCGGACGCCGAGCGTAGCGGTGACCCGCTCGGCCGCCGCCCGGCCGCCCAGGGCCGCGGGGTCGGCGTGCCGGCACAGCACGATGGAGGCGCCGGCCGCCAGCGGCGCGAGCAGCCAGGCGACCGGCCCGGCCTCGGCGGCGGCTGTGTCGTCGACGAGCACCCGGTCGCCCTCGGCGATGCCGAGCCGCCCGGCCAGCTCGGTGGCCGCGGCGACCAGCCCGCCGAGGGTGAGCTCGAGGCCGCCGGCGAGCAGGCCGGGCGTGGCCGGGTCCGGCGGTGCGTAGGGGGAGAAGACGTCGCCGTGCCCGCGGACCTCGAGGGCGAAGTCGCGGGCGGGGCCGCGGTAGCCGGTCATGCCGAGGCCCAGCGGGTGCAGCGAGAGTCCCAGCAGGTCGGGCAGGTCCTGCTCCTCCAGCGGGGCCAGCCGGTCCTGGGCGGCCAGGACGACGTCGGCGGCGTCGAGACGGCCGTCGTCCTCGGCGGCGGTGTCGAGCACGGTGGCGCCGCAGCTCCACACCCCGAGCAGCACCGCGGCCGTCTGCCAGTGCACCGGCAGCGCGAGCGCCACGGTGCTGCCCGGGCCGACGTCGAACTCGTCCTGCAGCAGGTTCGCCGTCTTGGCCACCCAGTTGGCCAGGGTGGTGGCCGACAGCTCCACCCGCTCACCGGTCGCGTCGTCGTAGGCGGTGACCAGAGGCGCAGCGGCGTCGCGGCGCAGGGCGGCGGCGAGCAGGTCGGACGGGCTGGTGGGTCGTGTGGGAGGCACGCGACGAGAGTGACACCGTGACGGGACAGTCCGGCTCGCGCCTCCCCCGCGGGCGGTCGGCAGCCCCCTACAGTCGATCCCCGATGACCGCGATCCCCGTGGACAGTCTGGCCCGTCTGGACGCCCACCTCCTCCGTGCCACCCGTCGGCGTCTGGGCGGGACACCTGCCGTGCCCGTCGCCCAGGCCCTGTCCCACTTCGGCGAGCACGCACTGGGCTGGCTGGCCGTGGGCGCTGCCGGCTGGCTCACCGGCCGGCGCCGGGACGAGTGGGCCGCCGGTGCCGCCGGCGTGCTGGCCGCGCACGCCGCCGGTGTCGTCGTGAAGCGCGTCGTGCGCCGCGAGCGCCCCGCCTTCGCCGACATCCCGGCGCTCGTGGGGACGCCGAGCCGGTTGTCCTTCCCCAGCGCGCACAGTTGCTCGACCGCTGCGGCGGCCGTCGGCTTCGGCCCGATGGTCGGCCGTCCCGCCATGAGCGCGGTCACGGGACTCATGCTCGTCTCGCGGGTCCTGCTGGGTGTCCACTATCCGTCCGACGTCGTCACCGGAGCCCTGCTCGGCGCCGGGGTCGGCTCCGTGGTCCGGCGTCGCCTGACCCGTACCGAAGGCTGGAAGGCATGACCGTGACCCTGTCCCCGCACCCGCGCCCGGCCGACGCGTCGCCGGAGCCCTCCGTGCCCGCGGCCGGTGCAGCGGAGTCCCGTCCCGGGCGGCGTCTCGACGACCCGCCGCTGCCGCCGCGGCTGCCCGGCTGGCGCGGCACCTTCGCCTGGGCGCTGGTGCGGTCGGTGCGGCCGCGCCAGTGGGTGAAGAACGTCCTGGTGCTGGCCGCGCCGATGGCAGCCGGTGTGGTGCACCGGCCCGAGGTGCTCGGCCCGACGGCGGTCGCCTTCGTGCTGTTCTGTCTCGCGTCGTCGGCGGTGTACCTCGTCAACGACACGATCGACGTCCTGGAGGACCGGCGGCACCCCCGCAAGCGGTTCCGCCCGATCGCCGCGGGGATCATCCCGCGGTGGCTGGCGGTCGCCCTGGCCGTGGTGCTGTTCGCCGTGGCACTCACTGCCGCCGTCCTGCTGACCCGCCCGGCGCTGGCGGGGGTGCTGGGCGCCTACGTGGTGATCCAGCTCGCGTACTGCCTGTTCCTCAAGAACCAGCCCGTCATCGACCTCGCGGTCGTGGCCTCGGGCTTCCTGCTGCGGGGCATCGCCGGTGGTGTCGCCGCCGGCCTGGCGCTCTCCCAGTGGTTCCTGCTCGTGGCTGCCTTCGGGTCGCTGTTCATGGTCGCCGGCAAGCGGTACTCGGAGCTGGTCGTCCTCGGTGACGCCGCGGCCACCCGCAAGACCCTGCAGGAGTACTCGGCGAGCTACCTGCGCTTCGTCTGGAGCCTCTCGGCCGGCGTCGCCTGCACCGCCTACTGCCTGTGGGCCTTCGAGATGGGGCGGACCCAGGACGGCGACGTCCCGTGGTCGACGATCTCCATCGCGCCGTTCGTGATGGCGTTCCTGCGGTACGCCCGCGACGTCGACAAGGGTGCCGCCGGCGCTCCCGAGGAGATCGTCCTCGGCGACCGCGTCCTGCTCGTGCTCGGTCTGCTCTGGGCCGCGCTCGTCGGGATCGGCATCTACACCCGCTGATCCCCCCGCGGTCCCAGCGCCCCGTCCGGCACCTGCCGGGCGGGGCGCTGTCGTGTCCCCGGGTGCCCGGACCCGCCCCGGCGTCGAGCCGAGCCGGCCTGCCCGGGACGTGACGCCCGGCCACGGCGCCCGTGCGCTCGGCTCGGCTCGCTCGTCGACGAGGACGCCGCCGGCGTCCGAGGAGTGCCCACCGGCGACCGGGTCGCCTGCGTCCGCCGATCCGCGGCGTGTCCTCCGGCACCCCGCCGTGCACCGGTCGGGCCTCGTGGCGGTCGGGCCCGTCCTGGGACCCCGACGGTGGCGTCCCGAGCGTCACGCGTCCGCACGCGGCCGTGCCGACGTCCAACCGGTCGGGCAGGGGCGGCTCGACCGACCGCGGGCAGGACGGCTCCCCGGCGTCCTCGGCCGCCACGTGCGGGCTCGGGACCCACCCGACGGGCCGGCTGGAGGCGTTCCTGCGGGCGCAAGGGCGGGCCCCGGGTGCGGGGCCGCCTGCTCGGGAGGCCGGCCCGGCCGGGTCCCGGCCGGGCCGGCCGCAGGACCCACCGCGGCCCCGGTCCGCACGCCCCGACGGCCGCGCCGGGACGGCTGTGCAGACCCCCGGAGACGACTCGGGCCCCCTCCCGGAGGGGAGGGGGCCCGAGCGCAGGCCAGGTCAGTTGATGCAGCTGGTGTCGGCCGCGGTCCGCGGTGGCTCCGCCGCGGTGTCCGTGGACGGCGCCGGCGGTGTGGTCGCCTGGCCGATGCCGTTGAAGTCCGAGCCCAGGACCAGCTGGACCGTGCCCGTGGCGGGGTCCTCGCTGACCTCGGTGACGGCGCCGGGGATCTGCGTCGCCAGCGTGGCGGCCAGCGCCTCGTCGCCCGCGGCGTGGCGGATCGTCGTCTGCTCGAAGTCGTTGCTCGACGCGTTCCCGGTGCTGGTGACGGTGAAGCCGGCGGCCTCGAGCTGGTCCCTCGCCTCGGCGGCGAGACCGGAGATGCCCGACCCGTTGTAGACCTCCACCGAGACCTCGGACGGCGCGACCGTGGCCGGCGCGGCCGGGGCCTCGGAGGCGGGTGCCTCGGGCTCGGCGGACAGCTCGGCGAAGAAGTCGTGCAGCGTGTCCTCGTCGGCCAGCTCCACGATCGACCGGTCGTTCTCGTCGCGGCCGTCGGGGTCGACGATCGGCACGGTCTGGAACTGGATGCTGTCCGGGGTCACCGACTGCATCTGCTGGGCGAGGTCGAGCAGGTCGAGGTCCCGGTCGATGGTGAGCGACTCGGACGCCGCCTGGATGAGCTCGCGCTGCTTGCCCAGGTCGAGCAGGACGTCCTGCGAGAGCAGCTTGCGCAGGACCCCGCCGATGAAGACCTGCTGGCGGACGATCCGGTCCAGGTCGACGCGGGGGAGACCGTGCCGCTGGCGGACGAACTTCAGCGCGTCGGCCCCGGCGATGGTCTGCGGCCCCGCGGGGAACACCGCGCCCGAGTACCGGGAGTCGTCGACCGCCGCGCAGAGGTTGACCTCGATGCCGCCCACGACGTTGGTGAGGTTGAAGAAGCCGAGCAGGTCGACCTCGGCGTAGTGGTCGATCTGCAGGCCGCTCAGCTGGCTGATCGTCTGCACGAGCAGCTGGGCGCCGCCGGCCTGCTTGTCGGCCTCGGGTGCGGCGTCGTCGACCTCGCTGTAGCCGTAGGCGTAGGCGGCGTTGAGCTTGTCCATGCCGTACCCCGGGATCTCGACGTAGGAGTCGCGGGGGAAGGAGACGAACGAGGCGCGCGACCCGTCGGCCGGGACGTGCACCAGGATCATCGTGTCGGTGTTGACCCCGGAGTCGGTGCCGGCGTTGAGCTCGGCGAGCTGCTCGGGGGTCAGGTCGGCGCGGCTGTCGTTCCCGACCAGCAGCAGGTTCATCGCCTCGGCCGCGTCGCCGGACTCCGAGTTGCCCGCGGTCGGGATCGCGTCGGTCCGGTTGACCGTCGCCTCGGCCACCCGCCCGAGGTACCAGCCCCAGCCGCTCGCACCCAGCAGGAGCACCGACAGGACGGCGGCCACGCTGCGGGCGACGACGGCGGCGCGGCCGGTGCGGCGGCGCGACTCGCGAGGGGCGCGGTGCCCGGCCTCGTCGGCCGGGGCGCCGCGGTTCCGCGAGCGGGCAGGGGCGCCGGCGCGCGGATCCAGTCGTGCCGGGAGCGGCCGGCCCGCGGCGGCGCCGTGCTCGTTGCGGTCTCGACTCACACGGACGAGGTTAGGGGCGGGGTCGACCTCTGCCAGGCCCGCGACACGGCGGAACGCTCCGTCTCGACGCGCCTGCTGCCCGCCTGACACCTCCCGCCCGTCCCCTCCCGTCCGCCACACGGGCCGCACCTGCCACGTCCCGGCGGGGCCCGCTGCGGGCCCCGCGGGCCGACTCCCGGAGACGGGGGGAGGCGCGCGGCGCCCGAGCGGCTCCTCGGGAGGACCACCCGTCTCATTCGTCACGGCAGGTGAGTCGCTGCCCGTCACGGGCGATGGACCCTCAGTAACCTCGCGCGGGAACGACCGCCGGTCGCGCACCAGCGCGAGCGGTGCTGTCCCGGTCTGACGCCGTTCGGCCGGCTCTTCGTCGGTCTCCTGGGAGTACTCCGATGTCTCGATCCTCCGGCCGCTCGTGGCGGCCGTTCGTGCTGACCCTCGGGTTGGTCCTGCTGGCCGGTGCGTGCCTGCTCGTGTACGCGCTGCGCGCGCCCGACGGCACCGACGCCGCAGGGGCGCCGGCAGCGGGGTCGGGAGCCGCCGGCGCCACGGCGACCGACCCTCCCTACGACGGCTCGGCCGACAGCGGAGGCGTGGCCGCTCCCGTCACGGCGACCTCCACGGCGGCGACCTCCACGCCGGCGGCCGGCGCCCCGGACGACGGCGGCGCCGGTGCACCGGGTGGTGGGGACGCCGGCGCGTCCGGGCCCCGCAGCGTCACCGTCTCGACGACCTACAGCGGGTGGGACGAGTCGAGTTCCTCAGTCGTCACCGGCGGCTTCATCGACGGCCTGATCGAACCCGGCGGCACCTGCACCCTCACGCTGAGCCGGGGCGGCGTCGTCGTCGCGGGGACGTCCGAGTCCGTCGCCGACGTCCGGACCACCAGCTGCGGCCAGGTGAGCATCCCGGGTGGGGACCTGGCGGCGGGGAACTGGTCGGCGGTCCTCAGCTACCGCTCGGGCACCGCCGAGGGCGCGTCCCCGGAGTTCACGGTGGTGGTCCCGTGATGCGGCGCCTGCGGCTGGTCCTCGTCGGGCTCTTCGTGTGCGCGGTGGCGGTCGGCATCGGTGCCAGCGCGCCGACCGAGTCCTCCACCGACCTCGAGACGGTGGCCGACCTGAGCCGTTTCAACCCGGGCAACATCATCTCCGACGGGGCCTTCTACGACTCCTCGACGATGTCGGTGCAGTCGATCCAGTCCTTCCTCGAGCGGAACGGCTCGGGGCTGCGGTCCTACCGGATGGACACCTGGAGCCGATCGGGGGACAGCCGGTGCGGCGCCTACGCCGGCGCCGCGCAGGAGACGGCCGCGACGATCGTCTACAAGGTGGGCCAGGCGTGCGGGATCAACCCGCAGGTCCTGCTGGTCATGCTCCAGAAGGAGCAGGGGCTCATCAGCGCGGCCACGCCGACGTACGACCAGCTGCGCAAGGCGATGGGGTACGGGTGCCCTGACACGCCGGCCGGCTGCGACGCCACCTACAACGGCTTCTACAACCAGGTCTACATGGCCGCCCGCCAGTTCAAGAACTACCGGGCCAACCCGACCCGCTACGGCTACGTCGCGGGGCGGACGAACTCGATCGGCTACCAGGTGGCTCCCGCGGACCCCACGCGGTTCAACCACATGGACCGTGACTGCGGCCGCGCCTCGGTCTACATCGAGAACCAGGCCACGGCGGGGCTCTACAACTACACGCCGTACGTGCCGAACAGCGCTGCGCTGGCCGCCGGCTACGGCAAGGGCGATGCCTGCTCCGCCTACGGGAACCGGAACTTCTACAACTACTTCGTCGACTGGTTCGGTTCACCCCAGTCCGCCGGCGCCGCCGCCATCTGGGAGCGGAACGTCGCCCTGAAGGCGGCGGGGGTCGACCTCGGGCCGGCCCTGAACGACGTCTGGTGCGACCAGCCGAACGGCGGGTGCCGTCAGCGGTACACGTACGGCGACATCTACTGGTCGCAGGCGACCGGGGCGCACGCGGTGCGCGGGGCGATCCTGGCCAAGTACTACGCGATGGGCGGACCCGCGTACATGGGCTACCCGGTGGCCGAGGAGGGGCAGGACCGCAACGCGTCGGGGGTGTACTACTCCAACTTCCAGGACGGCGACGTCGTGTGGTCGCAGGCCACCGGTGCGCACGTGGTGCGTGGGGCGATCCTGCGGGCCTGGCAGGCGGTGGGCGCCGCGGGCGGCTACCTGGGTCTGCCCACCGGTGACCACGTCGGCGCGGCCGGCGGCGGCGCGGTGACCGACTTCCAGCGGGGATCGATCTACTGGTCGCAGGCGACCGGGGCGCGCGCGGTGCGCGGGGCGATCCTGGCCAAGTACCGCGAGGCCGGCGGCCCGGCCGCGCTGGGGTACCCGGTCGCGGAGGAGGGGCAGGACCGCAACGCGCCGGGGGTGTACTACTCCAACTTCCAGGACGGCGACGTCGTGTGGTCGCAGGCCACCGGTGCGCACGTGGTGCGTGGGGCGATCCTGCGGGCCTGGCAGGCGGTGGGCGCCGCGGGCGGCTACCTGGGTCTGCCCACCGGTGACCACGTCGGCGCGGCCGGCGGCGGCGCGGTGACCGACTTCCAGCGGGGATCGATCTACTGGTCGCAGGCGACCGGGGCGCGCGCGGTGCGCGGGGCGATCCTGGCCAAGTACCGCGAGGCCGGCGGCCCGGCCGCGCTGGGGTACCCGGTCGCGGAGGAGGGGCAGGACCGCAACGCGCCGGGGGTGTACTACTCCAACTTCCAGGACGGCGACGTCGTGTGGTCGCAGGCCACCGGTGCGCACGTGGTGCGTGGGGCGATCCTGCGGGCCTGGCAGGCGGTGGGCGCCGCGGGCGGCTACCTGGGTCTGCCCACCGGTGACCACGTCGGCGCGGCCGGCGGCGGCGCGGTGACCGACTTCCAGCGGGGATCGATCTACTGGTCGCAGGCGACCGGGGCGCGCGCGGTGCGCGGGGCGATCCTGGCCAAGTACCGCGAGGCCGGCGGCCCGGCCTTCCTCGGCTACCCCGTGGGGGAGGAGGGCCGGGACCGGTTCGCGTCCGGGGTGTACTACTCCAACTTCCAGGGCGGCGACGTGGTCTGGTCGCAGGCCACCGGCGCGCACTTCGTGCGCGGCGGGATCCTCTGGTACTGGCAGAACGTCGGGGCGTCGGGCGGGTTCCTCGGTGCTCCCACGGCGGACGAGCAGGCGCTGCCCGACGGCGGCTACGTCAGCGACTTCCAGGGCGGGTCCATCTACTGGTCGCAGGCGACGTCCATGCGCATCGTGCGCGGACCGGCCCTGGAGCGGTACCGGGAGCTGGGTGGGCCGGCGTCGCTGCTGGGCTACCCCACCCGCGACACCGCCGCTGCCGGTCCCGGGGGCTCGGTCACCGGCTTCCAGGGCGGCGACCTCGCCTGGTCGCAGGCCACCGGCGCGCACTTCGTGCGCGGCGGGATCCTCTGGTCGTGGCAGCAGGCCGGCGGTGCGACCGGGGTGCTGGGCTACCCGACGGCGGACGAGCAGGCGCTGCCCGACGGCGGCTACGTCAGCGACTTCCAGGGCGGGTCCATCTACTGGTCGCAGGCGACGTCCATGCGCACGGTGCGCGGACCGGCCCTGGAGCGGTACCGGGAGCTGGGTGGGCCGGCGTCGCCGCTGGGCTACCCCACCCGCGACACCGCCGCCGTCCCCGGGACGGGTGGCACGGTCACCGGGTTCCGGAACGGCGACATCGCCTGGTCGCAGGCCACGGGAGCCCACGTCCTGCGGGGCGACGTCCTCACGGCGTGGCAGCGCGCCGGGGGCGCGACCGGCGTCCTGGGCCTCCCGACCACCGACGAGACGGTGGCGCCGGGGGGTGCCGGCTCCGTCGTGGACTTCCAGGGCGGGTCGGTCTACTCGTCGGCGGCGACCGGTGCCCACTGGGTGCGGACCGCCGTCAACAGCGCCTACCTGGACGCCGGGGGCACGACGTCGTCCTACGGCTACCCCGTGTCGGACACCTACGCCCACAACGGTCTGCAGCGGGTCGACTTCCAGGGCGGATCGCTGTCCCGGTGACCCCTCCCGTCCCACCCATCCGCCGGAGCGCGGCAGTCTCTCGCGCTCCGGCGGAGCGTGGGGCGCGGCAGGTAGCGTGGCTCGCCGTGGCACTTGCACAACCAGCGGGACGCACGCTCCACGCGGCTGTCGCGGATCTCCGGCGAGGCTGGGAGCAGCGGGCGCTGTGGGGGCACCTGGGCTGGCAGGACATCCGCCAGCGGTACCGGCGCTCGGTCCTCGGCCCCGTCTGGATCACCATCAGCATGGCGGTCACCGCCATCGCGCTCGGGATCCTCTACTCGGGGCTGTTCGACATCCCGCTGGAGCGGCTGCTGCCCCACGTCCTCGTCGGGTTCATCGTCTGGGCCTTCATCAGCGGCTGCATCACCGAGGGCTCGGAGGTGTTCATCGCGAACGAGGGGCTGATCAAGCACCTGCCCGCGCCGCTGTCGGTGCACGTCTACCGCCTGGTGTGGCGGCAGACGCTCTTCTTCGCCCACAACATGGTCGTCTACCTCGTCATGCTGCTGGTCTTCCCGCAGCCGCTGAAGTGGACGGTGGTCTACGCGATCCCGGCCTTCCTGGTCCTCGCCATCAACGGCGCCTGGGTGGCCCTCGCCGTCGGCGTCATCACCGCGCGCTTCCGCGACATCCTGCCGATCACGCAGAGCGTCGTGCAGCTGGCGTTCTTCCTCACGCCGATCGTGTGGATCTACGACGAGCTCGTCAACAGCCCGAACCCCGCGATCGCCGAGCGGGCCCGGCTGGCCGAGTTCAACCCCTTCCTGCACTTCCTGGAGATCATCCGCCGACCCCTGCTGGGCCAGGACCAGCAGATGCGGTACTGGGTGGTCGTCCTCGCCATCACGGTGGTCGGGTGGGCGTTCACGATGCTCGTGCTGCGCCGCTACCGGTCCCGCGTCTCCTACTGGGTGTGAACGTGTCCGAGAGCAGCAACGGTCCGGTCAGCATCGCGACCAAGGACGCATGCGTCGACTTCCCGATCTTCGACGCCAAGAGCCGGTCGCTGAAGAAGACCGTCATGGGTCTCGTGGGCGGCAACATCGACAGCGGCGCCAAGGTGCCGGTCATCGAGGCGCTGCGCGACATCACCGTCAGCCTCGAGCACGGGGCCCGCGTCGGGCTGGTCGGCCACAACGGCGCCGGCAAGTCCACCCTGCTGCGGCTGCTGTCGGGCATCTACGAGCCGACCCGGGGCGTCGCCGAGGTGCGCGGCCGGGTCGCGCCGGTGTTCGACCTCGGCGTCGGCATGGACCCCGAGATCTCCGGCCTCGAGAACATCATGATCCGCGGTCTGTTCCTCGGGATGACCCGCAAGCAGATGGAGCAGCGGGTCGACGACATCGCCGACTTCACCGAGCTGGGGGACTTCCTCCGCATGCCCCTGCGCACCTACTCCACCGGCATGCGGGTGCGTCTCGCGCTCGGCGTGGTGACCAGCATCGACCCGGAGATCCTGCTGCTCGACGAGGGGATCGGCGCGGTGGACGCGGCGTTCCTCGAGAAGTCCAAGCAGCGGCTGGTCTCACTAGTCGAGCGCTCGGGCTTGCTGGTCTTCGCGTCACACTCCGACGAGTTCCTCCGCGAGCTGTGTGACACCGCGATCTGGATGGAGCACGGGCAGATCAAGCAGCAGGGCGAGCTCAACGAGGTGCTGCGCGCCTACAAGGGCCAGACCGCGTGACGGCGACGGCCGCATCGACGGGTGCCGCCGCGACGCCGGGGACGGGGGAGTGCGTCGTCGCCGTCGTCGTCACCCGGCACCGGCGGGAGCTGCTCGCCGAGAGCCTGGCCGCGATCGCCGCGCAGGATCGCCGCGTCGACCACGTCGTCGTCGTGGACAACGGACCCGACCAGTCGGCTGCCGACGTCGTCGCGGCCAGCGGCCTGCCGGCCACCCACCTGCCCAGCTGGCGCAACCTCGGCGGCGCCGGCGGCTTCGCCTACGGCATGCTGCACGCCCTCGCCATGGGCGCGGACTGGGTGTGGTGCGCCGACGACGACGGCCGGCCCGCCGACGAGACGGTGCTCGCCACCCTCCTCGACGCCGCCGAGCGGCACGGGCTGGCCGAGGTCAGCCCCCTGGTCACCGACCTCGCCGACCCCGACCGGCTGGCCTTCCCGCTGCGCCGCGGCCTGACCTGGCGCCGCCGCCGGAGCGACTTCGACGGTCTGGACCTGCTGCCGAACTACGCCTCGCTGTTCAACGGAGCCCTCTTCCGGGCCGAGGCGCTCGACGTCGTCGGCGTCCCGGACTACCGGCTCTTCTTCCGCGGCGACGAGACGGAGATCCACCGCCGCATGCTGCGGGCGGACCTGCGGTTCGGCACCTGCCCGCGGGCGGCCTACCTGCACCCGGAGGGGACGACGGAGTTCGCGCCCATCCTCGGCGGGCGCCTGTCCGCGCAGTACCCGGCCGACGAGGTGAAGCGGTACTTCACCTACCGCAACCGCGGCTACCTCATGGCCCAGCCGGGCATGCGCTGGCTGCGGCCGCTGGAGACGATCCGCTTCGGCTGGTTCTTCCTGGTCTCCCGTCGCGACCGCGCCGGCTGGCGCGAGTGGCTGCGGCTGACCCGCGCCGGCCGGCGTGAGCGCCTCACCCGGCCCTGACCGACCGGTGCCGGGGCCGTCTCGTCCCCTCACCGACACCCAGCACGCCCGCACGCAGAGGGCCCCGCACCGAACGGTGCGGGGCCCTCTGCGTGCGTGCGGACGTCAGCGGGTGGCGTCCCCGGCGAACGTCTTGCCCCAGCTCTCCGCGGAGGTGAGCTCCTCGAGGTGGGCACGGTACTGCTCGGCCAGGGCGGGGAACTCCCGGTAGAGCTTCGCGTGCACCCGGATCGAGTGCCGCAGCATCCTCCAGAAGGTCTGCGGCTCACGGCGGCGGAAGGTGACGCCGCGGCCGTCCGCCGTGCCCACGGTCGCGCTGTCGAGCCGCGACAGCAGGAACCACCGCGCGTCCTGCGCGCTGATGTTCAGGTCCGGCCGGTCGGTCGACTCCGGCTTCGGGGGACGCAGGTTGTGCACCAGCGCCGCCAGCAGCGTGCGGCCGATGGTCCACGGCTTCGTCGGCGGCTTCATGAACTTCTCCGCCTTGACCGCTCCCATCGAGGGCAGGGGCAGGTCCGAGGAGGAGGACACGACCCGGCCGTCGGGGTAGTCGCCCTGGTGCTCCAGCGCGGTGGGCAGCGCCGTCGGGAGGAGCGGGAAGAGACGTTCCGGCCCGGCCAGGAAGTCGTCGTACGCCCGGTGGTGGAGGGCGGCTGTCGCGTACTGCAGCATGATCAGGAACTTCAGGTCGAACTTGAACGTGTCCCTGAGCAGCGTGCCGCCGTGCTTGTACTGGGTGTGCAGGGCCGCCGCGACCAGCCGGTTGCGCGTGTGGAAGTACGCCTGCCACCCGGCCGTGTCGTCCTTGTCGCTCCAGGACAGGTGCCAGACCGCGACGCCGGGCAGTGTCGCCGTCGGGAAGCCGTTCTCGCCGGCGCGGATGCCGTACTCCGCGTCGTCCCACTTGATGAACACCGGCAGCGCGAAGCCGAGCGACTCCAGGGCCTCACGCGGGATGAGGCACATCCACCAACCGGTGTAGTCGACGTCGATCCGGCGGTGCAGCTGCGGCGAGTTGCGCAGGCTGCTCCTGGCGAAGTCGTGCGCGTACTGGGTGTTGGGCGCGGCCCGCCAGAAGAACTTGTCCGGGGCCACGACCTCACCCATGGTGTGCAGCACCGAGCGGTCCTGCAGCGCGAGCATCTGCCCGCCGACGATCATCGGCTTCTTCGTGAAGCGGGCGAAGGCGAAGACCCGGGCGATGCTGTCCGGCTCGATGAGCACGTCGTCGTCGAGCAGCAGGTGGTGGGTGGCGTCGGTCGCCGTCACCATCTCGTACATCGTCCGGGAGAAGCCACCGCTGCCTCCCAGGTTGCCCTGCTCGACCAGCCGGAGCCGACCCTCCAGCCCGGACTCGGCCGCGGCGAACCCCGCGGCGTCGCGGACCTTCTTGTTGCCCTGGTCGGCCACGATGACCGTGGAGATCTGCTCGCGGACCACGTCGTCACCGGCCAGCGCCTGGAGCGCGGCCACGCAGTCGTCCGGACGGTTGAAGGTGCAGATGCCGATGGACAGCCGCGTCTCGCGGGCCGGCGCCTGCGCGGCCGACCACGACGCGTCGCGCACGGTGAGGGGCGCGTCGTCGGCCGTGAGGTCGAACCAGTACCAGCCGCCGTCCTCGAACGGCGTCAGGTCCAGCTCGAACTCCAGCCGGCGGTCCTCGCCGGTCGTGGTCGCGCCGGTGACGTGGATGATGCTGCCGTCGGCCTTGGAGCGGTAGACGTCGATCCGGCCGGGGCCGGAGAGGGTCATCCCGAGGACGACGCTCTTGAGGACCGTCCAGCGGCGCCAGTAGCTCGCCGGGAAGGCGTTGAAGTAGGTCGCGAACGAGACCTCGTTGCCTGCGGCGACCGTGGCGTCGGCTCGCGTGGCGGACTTGGCCCGCTTGGTCGACCTCTCGTCGAGGTAGAGCGACCGGACCTTCAGCGGGTCGCCGGGCCGGGGGAGGATCACCCGCTGCAACAGCGTGATGGCCTTGTCCGGCACGAGGTCCGTGGCGGCCGGCTCGCTCACGCGCTCCGGGGACACGGAGGCGGGCTGCTGTGTCGTCGTCATGGGGGAGTCAGTCCTCCAGGCGGCCGTCGAGCGAGCCGCCCTCGTCGAAGAAGGGGCGGATGCGGTTGTCGAACATGCTCAGCGCCGACCCGATCGCCATGTGCATGTCCAGGTACTTGTAGGTGCCCAGCCGGCCGCCGAAGAGCACGCGCTTCTCCGCGGCCTCGTTCTTGGCCAGCTCGCGGTAGCGCTCGAGCTTCGCGCGGTCCTCGGGGGTGTTGATCGGGTAGTACGGCTCGTCGCCGGTCTCGGCGAAGCGCGAGTACTCCCGCACCACCACGGTCTTGTCGGCCGGGTAGTCGCGCTCGGGGTGGAAGTGCCGGAACTCGTGGATCCGGGTGAAGGGCACGTCCTCGTCGGCGTAGTTCATGACCGAGGTGCCCTGGAAGTCACCGATCGGCAGGACCTCGGTCTCGAAGTCCAGCGTGCGCCAGCCGAGCTCACCGGCCTCGTAGTCGAAGTACTTGTCGATCGGGCCGGTGAAGACCGTCGGCACGTCGGCCGGCAGCTCGTCGCGGACGTCGAAGTAGTCCGTCGACAGCCGCACCTCGATGTTCGGGTGGTCGGCCATCTTCTGCAGCCACGCGGTGTAGCCGTCCTTCGGCAGACCCTCGTGGGTGTCGTTGAAGTACCGGTTGTCGAACGTGTAGCGCACCGGGAGGCGGGCGATGACCGCGGCGGGCAGCTCGGTGGGGTCGGTCTGCCACTGCTTCTTGGTGTAGCCGCGGATGAAGGCCTCGTAGAGAGGCCGGCCGATCAGGGAGATCGCCTTCTCCTCGAGGTTCTGCGCGTCGGCGGTCTCGATCTCGCCGGCCTGCTCGGCCACGAGCGCACGCGCCTCGGAGGGGGAGTAGCTCCTGTCGAAGTACTGGCAGATGGTGGCCAGGTTGATCGGCAGGGAGTACGTCTTGCCGGAGTAGATCGAGTACACCTTGTGCTGGTAGCCGGTGAACTCGGTGAACTGGTTGACGTACCGCCACACCCGCTCGTTGGACGTGTGGAACAGGTGGGCGCCGTACCGGTGGATCTCGATGCCGGTCTCCGGCTCGGGCTCGGAGTAGGCGTTGCCACCGATGTGGTCGCGTCGGTCGAGGACGAGCACGCGCTTGTCCAGCTGGCTGGCCACCCGCTCGGCCACGGTCAGTCCGAAGAAGCCGGAGCCGACGACGACGAGGTCAGGTCTCGCTGAGGTCACGCCTGGCGACTGTACCGGCGGGGACCCTCGGGCTCAGGCCCTCGACGGGTGCGCCCCGGCTTTTCGTGACGGGACCGTCCCCCACGTCCCACGGGTCACACGCGGCCCGCCGCGCCCCCGCCGCCGCGCACCGGCCCCGGGCGGGCCTCCTACAGTCGCACCGTGCCCGGCTCCCCTGACGTCCTCCCGCTGCGCGTGGTGGCGGTGACGTACTCGCCGGGGGAGGCACTCGAGGGCTTCGTCACCTCGCTGGCGGAGGCGACCACCCGGGCGGTCGACGTCGTCCTCGCCGACAACGGCTCGACCGACGGCGTCCCCGAGCAGGTCGCCGCGCGCCATCCGCAGGTGCGTCTGCTGCGCACCGGGGGCAACGTCGGCTACGGCGCCGCCGTCAACGCCGGCCTGGCCGGGGCCCCGGGCCGGTACGCCCTGGTGGCCAACCCCGACGTCCGCTTCGAGCCCGGCGCCGTCGACGAGCTGCTCACCGTCGCCGCCCGGTGGCCCCGGGCCGCCACCGTCGGTCCGGCCATCCGCACCCCGGAGGGCGAGCTCTACCCCTCGGCGCGCGACCTGCCGCGGCTGTCCACCGGCGCGGGGCACGCGCTGCTCGGCTGGGCCTGGCCGGGCAACCCGTGGACGGCGCGCTACCGCCGGGAGCGCGAGGCGCCGCGCGAGCGCACCGCCGGCTGGCTGTCGGGCTCCTGCTTCCTCGTCGACCTCGAGGCGTTCGCCGCGGTCGGCGGCTTCGACCCGGGCTACTTCATGTACTTCGAGGACGTCGACCTCGCCGAGCGGCTCGGCCGCGCCGGCTACCTGCACGTGTACGCGCCGACCGCCGTCGTCGTGCACGAGGGCGGCCACGCCACCCGCCGCGAGCCGCACCGGATGCAGCGGGTGCACCACACCAGCGCGCTGCGCTACCTCTCCGGCCAGTACCCCGGCCGGCGGCACGCGCCGCTGCGCACGGCGCTGCGGGCGGGTCTGGGCGCGCGGATGCTCCTCTCCCACGTCAGCGGGCGGGTGGCCGCCGGAGCCCGCTTCCAGCGCCGCGCCGAGGGCGTCGGGCGGACCGACCGGGAGGCACGGGCATGAGGCACGCGGTGGTCATGGCCGGCGGGTCGGGCACGCGGCTGTGGCCGCTGTCGCGCGCCGCCCGGCCCAAGCAGCTGCTCGACGTCATCCGGGACGACGAGGACGGGGCGGGGGGCGCCGGCGCGCACAGCCTGCTGGCCGAGGCGTTCGCCCGGCTGGAGGCGGTGCTCCCCGCCGAGCGGATCTGGGTGTGCACCGCCGCCCGCTACGGCGCGCAGGTGCAGGCCGCCCTGCCGCGGCTGCGCCCGGACCGGCTGGTGCTCGAGCCGGTCGCCCGCGACACCGCCAACGCCGTCGGGCTGGCCGCGGCGCTGGTGGCCGAGGCCGACCCCGACGCCGAGCTCGCCGTCGTCAGCGCCGACCACGTCATCCGGCCGGTCGAGCGGTTCGCCGCGGCGCTGACCACCGCCTTCGACGCCCTGGCCGCGCGGCCGCGGGCGCTGGTCACCCTCGGCATCCGGCCCACCGCCCCGGCCACCGGCTTCGGCTACGTGCGCCGCGGCGCGGCCACCGGGGTGCCCGGGGTGGCCGAGGCCGCCGCGTTCAAGGAGAAGCCCGACCGCGCCACCGCCGAGGGCTACCTGGCCTCGGGCGAGTACCTGTGGAACTCGGGGATGTTCGTCTGGCGGGCGCGCACCGTGCTCGACGCGCTCGCCGACCACCTGCCCGCCACGGCCGAGGGCCTCGACCGCGTCGTCGCCGCCCCTCCCGGGCCGCAGCGCGACGCCGTCCTCGCCGAGGTGTTCCCCGCGCTGCCGAAGACGAGCGTCGACTACGCCGTCCTCGAGCCCGCGGCCACCGAGCCGGGCCGGGTGCTCGTCGCCGACCTCGACGTCGACTGGCTCGACGTCGGGTCCTGGCCGGCCCTGGCGCAGACCCTGGCCGCGGCCGACGGCAACGCGGTGGGCGGGCTGGCGGTGACCCTCGACAGCGCGGGCAACATCGTCTTCAGCGACGACCCGGAGCACCTGGTGGCCCTGGTCGGCGTCCGGGACAGCGTCGTCGTGGCCACCGCCGACGTCACGATGGTGTGCCCGGTGTCCGACGCCGAGCGGGTCAAGCAGCTGCTGGCCGCCGTCGAGGGCCGGTTCGGCCTGCGCTTCAGCTGACCCGCGGCGATGACGGCCGCCGGGCGTGGTGTGATGCCGCTCATGCAGAACTTCGACGTCGCAGCTGTCGTGTCCGGTGGGGCCTCGGGCCTCGGGGAGGCCACCACCCGCGCGCTCGCCGCGCGCGGTGCCGCGGTGACCGTCCTAGACCTCAACGAGGAGCGCGGCGAGGCGCTGGCCGCCGAGCTGGGCGGGCACACGACGTTCGTCCGCACCGACGTCACCGACGAGGGCCAGGTGGCCGCCGCGGTCGCCGACGCCACGGGCAAGGACCGCCCCCTGCGGATCGCGGTCAACTGCGCCGGCATCGGCTGGGCGCAGCGCACCGTGGGCAGGGGCAACGCCCCGCACGACCTCGACCCCTTCCTGCGCACCGTGATGGTCAACCTGGTCGGCACCTTCAACGTGCTGCGCCTGTCCGCCGCGGCGATGGCCGCCACCGAGCCGGAGGAGGACGGCGAGCGCGGCGTGGTGGTCAACACCGCCTCGATCGCCGCGTACGACGGCCAGATCGGCCAGGTCGCCTACGCCGCCTCCAAGGGCGGCATCGTGGGCATGACGCTGCCGGCGGCCCGCGACCTGTCCGCCGTCGGCGTCCGCGTGTGCACCATCGCGCCGGGGCTCGTCGACACCCCGCTGCTGGGCGGCCTGCCCGAGGAGGCCCGCACGGCCCTGGCCGACGGCATCCCGTTCCCCAAGCGCCTCGGCCGACCCGACGACTTCGCGCAGCTGGCGCTCGGCATCATCGAGCACGGCTACCTCAACGGCGAGGTCATCCGCATGGACGGCGCCCTGCGCATGGCGCCGCGCTGACCCGACCGCCGGCCGACCCGACGGCTCCCTCTTCCCCGGAGACCCCGCGTGACCACTGCACTGCCGGCCCCGACCCCGCCGGCCCCGGCCCCGCCTGCACCGGCCCCGCCCGCTCTCGACGGTGCCGACTTCACCGACTGCTGGCGGCCCGACTGGGTCGTCGACCTCCGGGCGGTGCTGCGGCCGCACCAGCGCAGCGCGGGGGACCCGGCGATGCAGTGGGACGGCGACGCCGTCTGGCGGACGACGACCACCCCCTGCGGCCCGGCCACCGTGCGCATCACCTCCCGCTGCGGCGAGGTGCGGGTGCAGGCGTGGGGGCCGGGTGCGCAGTGGGCGGGGACGGCGGTGCCCGGCTGGCTCGGCGCCGACGACGACCCGGAGGGCTTCGAGCCGGGACACCACCGCCTGGTCGGTGAGATCGCGCGGCGGACGCCGGACCTCCGGCTGAGCCGCACCGGGCGCACGTGGGACGCGCTCGTCCCCGCGGTGCTCGAGCAGAAGGTCACCGTGGTCGAGGCGCACCGCGTCTGGCGGGCGCTGCTGCGGCTGGCCGGTGACCCCGCGCCCGGGCCTGCGCCCGAGGGCATGCGGGTGCTGCCCTCCCCGCGGCGCCTGCGCGAGATCACCGACTGGGAGTGGCACCGCTGCGGCCTCGACGGCGCCCGCCGCCGGGCGCTGCTGCACGTCGCCTCGGTCGCCCACGCCCTCGAGCCCGACGGCGGCTGCGACTCACCGACCCTGCAGCGCCGGCTGCGCACCGTGCCCGGCATCGGCGTGTGGACGGCCGCGGAGGTCGTCCAGCGCACGCTGGGCTGCCCGGACACCGTCAGCTACGGCGACTACCACCTGAAGAACCTGGTGGGCTGGTCACTCGCCGGCCGCAGGACCGACGACGACGGGATGATGGAGCTGCTCGAGCCGTGGCGCGGGCACCGCCAGCGGGTCGTGCGCCTGCTGCACCTCGGCGGGAGCATGCCGCCCCGCCGCGGCCCCCGGACCGCGCCGACCAACTACCGCCGCCTCTAGCGCGCGATCCGGCCGTCCTCCAGCAGGCCGAGCAGGTAGTCGCCGTAGCCGCTCTTGGCCAGCGGCTCGGCCGCGCGGCGCAGGCCGTCGTCGTCGAGCCAGCCCTGCCGCCAGGCGACCTCCTCGATGCAGCCGATCTTGAGGCCCTGCCGCTCCTCGACCACGGACACGAACTCCGTCGCCTGACGCAACGAGGCGAAGGTCCCGGTGTCCAGCCACGCCGTCCCGCGGTCGAGGACGGTGACGGTCAGCCGGCCCTCGCGCAGGTAGTGCTCGTTGACCGCGGTGATCTCGAGCTCCCCCCGGGCGCTGGGCCGGATGCCGCGGGCCACCTCGACCACCGACGACTCGTAGAAGTACAGCCCCGGCACGGCGTAGGAGCTCTTCGGCGCGGCCGGCTTCTCCTCGATGGAGAGGACCTTCCCGGAGCCGTCGAACTCCACGACGCCGTAGTCCTGGGGGTTGGCGACGTGGTAGGCGAACACGTGCCCGCCCTCGGGGTCGGGCAGCCGTCCGAGCGCCGTCCCGAGGCCCGCGCCGTAGAAGATGTTGTCGCCCAGGACCAGGGCCACCGACTCATCACCGACGAAACCGGCGCCGATGAGGAAGGCCTGCGCCAGCCCCTCGGGCCGCTCCTGCACGGCGTACTCGATCCGCATCCCGAGCCGGCCGCCGTCGCCGAGCAGGGCGCGGAAGGCGGCCTGGTCGCCGGGCGTGGTGATGACCAGCACCTCGCGGACGCCGGCCATCATCAGCGTCGAGAGCGGGTAGTACACCATCGGCTTGTCGTAGACCGGCATGAGCTGCTTGCTGACCGCCTGCGTGATGGGGAACAGGCGGCTGCCCGTGCCCCCGGCCAGGATGATCCCCCGCATGGGGCGGACGCTACCGAGACCCGGCTGCTCAGTCCCGCGGCGAGCCGAGCCACAACCTCCCGACGAGTGACGACCCGCCCGGCGTGCCCACCGGCTCCCAGCGGGTCGTCCAGCCCTCCGCGTGCAGCTGGACCACGACGGCGCCGAGCAGCGCCCCCAGGTTGAGCGCCGCCGTCGTGGTGGCCCGCTCGGGCAGGTGCACGTCGACGACGCCGTCGCCCTCGCCGCCGTGCCGCAGCACCACCGGGAACTCCGGCAGCGCGGCGCTCGCCACCCGGAACGCCTCGGCGACGGCCTCGCGGTCGCCGTCGCGGGGGACCAGGTCCGCGGCGGGCCGCCGGCCGGGCACCAGGTCGCGGCTGCCGTAGGGGAACAGGTCGCCGGGGCCCAGCCGCACCAGCGGCCGGGTGCCGGTGTCGTCGTCCGGGACCTCGAGGGCCAGCCCGCGGACGACGGCGACCGGGACGCCGTCGAGCTTGCCCTTGACCAGGTCGGCGGCGGAGGCGACCTCGTCGACGACGGCGACCTGCGTGGTCTCCAGCCGGTTGCCGTGCGCGTCCACGGCTCCGCGGTGGTCGGTGAGCGCCGCGATGCCCGCCGACCCCACCGCGACGTCGGTCAGGCCCTCGCGCCAGGTGCGGCCGAAGGTGTCGCTGACGACCACCGCCACCTCGACGCCCAGCAGCGCCCGCAGCCGCTCGCGCAGCGCCCGGGCCGAGGCGTCGGCGTCGGCGGGGAGCAGCACCAGCGAGTCGCCGGGCACGTTGGAGGCGTCGATGCCGGCCGCGGCGACCACCCAGCCGTGCCGCGTCTCGACGATCTTCAGCGGCCCCCGGCGGGCCACCACGCGGACCGTCTCCTCGTCGATGGCCCGCTGCCGCACGGCCTCGCGGTCGGCGCCCGGCGGCACCGGCACGACCCGGCCCTCGACCTTGGAGACGACCTTGGAGGTCACGACGACGACGTCGCCGTCGGCCAGCCACGGCGCGGCACCCGCGATCGCCGCCGCCAGGTCGTCGCCGGCCGTGAACTCCGGCAGCCCGCGGACGGGGTGGACGTGCACGCCGCTGCTCGGCCCTCCTGCAGGGTCCCGCCGCGAGCTCGCGAGCGGCGGGGGGCGGGAGGGTCCTCTCTCAGACACCGGCGGCGTCCAGGGCGGCCCGGGCCATCGCCGCCGTGGCCTCCGGGGAGCTCATCAGCAGCGGCACCGCGTGCACCTCGACGCCGGGCACCTGCGCGGGGTCGCCGGTGTGCACCAGCCACGCGTCGAGCAGGCCGCCGTCGGACCGCGCGCCGTAGTGCCGGCCGACGCCCTCGGCGCTGACCTCGACGCCGAGCACCGGCAGGCAGCGGTCGGCCATCCCGCGCACGACGGCGCCCTCGACGACGGGGGAGACCCCGACGACGCGGCCGGGGGTGGCCCGCAGCGCGTCGCGCAGGCCGGGCACGCCGAGGATCGTGCCGATCGACACGACCGGGTTGGACGGGGCCAGCACGACGGCGTCGGCGCGGGCCAGCGCCTCGACGACGCCGGGCGCCGGCTGGGCCTGCTCGGCGCCGACCTGCACGAAGGCGTGGGCCTGCGGCTCGGCGCGGTGGCGGACCCACCACTCCTGGAAGTGGACGGCGCTGCGCCGGCCGGTGGCGGGGTCGTCGACGACGACGTGCGTCTCGACCCGCTGGTCGCTCATCGGCAGCACCGTGACCCCCGGCTGCCACCGGTCGGCCAGCGCCGCGGTGACGTCGGAGAGCGGATAGCCGGCGTCGAGCATCCGCGTGCGGACCAGGTGCGTGGCCAGGTCGCGGTCGCCGAGGCCGAACCAGGTGGGCTCGGCGCCGTAGGCGGCCAGCTCCTCCTTGACCGTCCAGGACTCACCCGCCCGGCCCCAGCCGCGCTCGGGGTCGATGCCGCCGCCGAGGGTGTAGACGACGGTGTCCAGGTCGGGGCAGATCCGCAGCCCGTGCATCGTCACGTCGTCGCCGGTGTTGACCACCGCGGTGACCGACGACGGGGGTGCGATCTCCCGCACTCCGGTCAGGAAACGGGCCCCGCCGACACCACCGGCGAGCACGACGATCTCCACGAAAGTCATCGTGCCCCATGGGCACTTGTCCACTGTTCGACGGGCGTGTCGGGGGAGTGCACGAGAAGTGACGAACGAGGTGTGACGGGTGGGGCCCGTGTGGTCAACCGCTTACACCGGGCGAAGTTGACGCTCGGGCAACGACACGCGTGTAATTCCCGCGGTGTGCGGCGCGGAGAACCTCGCGCCGAGGGACGAGAGCGAGAGGGGACGCATCGTCATGGCAGAGGTCTCGTGGCTGAGCGACTACGTCGGCGGGTCGGAGCGGGTCTCCCGTGAGAGCGGGCCGGCCGACCAGGGCCTGATGGGCATGCTCGGCATGGGCCTGACCGACGACGTGCAGTCCTGGCAGGAGCGCGCACTGTGCGCCGAGACCGACCCGGAGGCGTTCTTCCCCGAGAAGGGCGGCTCCACGCGCGAGGCGAAGAAGATCTGCACCGGCTGCGAGGTGAAGGCCGAGTGCCTCGAGTACGCCCTCGCCAACGACGAGCGCTTCGGCATCTGGGGCGGCCTGTCCGAGCGGGAGCGCCGCCGCCTGCGCCGCCGCGCCATCTGAGACGACGGCCCCGCGAGGGGCCGACCGGGACGTCCCGCACACCGGCGTGCGACCCCCCAGTCCACCACCGCAGCCCCCGACGGCACCGCCGTCGGGGGCTGCCGTGTCAGGAGCGCGGCGTCCGTGTGGTCGGATGGCCGGGTGACCGACGGGGACCGGGGCACGCGCACGGCGCTGGGCCGGGCGCGGGTCGCCGCGGAGGTCCGCGCGGCCGTCCCGCTCGCCCGCGACCTCGCCGCCCCCGTGACCGCCGCGGCGCCCTGGCTCACCGCCGTCCTCTCGGTGCAGGCGGCCCGTCCCCGCCCCCGGCGTCTGCCCGCCGCGGTCGTCGTCGGGCCGCCCGGGTCCGGCCGGCTCGACGGGCTGGCCGTCCTGGCGCTGGCCGGCGCCGGACCGGTCGTCACCGCGACCCTGCTCGGCGACGGCCTGCCGGTGCCCGGCGGCCGGCCGCACGCCCGCCTGCTCGCCCGCGACGACGACGCCGCCGACCGGCTGGCCGCGGGCGTGCTCGACCTGCTCACCGGGCTGCGCCGGCCGTGGCGGCTGCGCCTGGCGGGGCTGCCGCTGGGCGACCCGGTGGTGCGCGCGCTGGCGCGGCGGCGTCCCGACGCCCGGGTGGCCACCGCCCGCAGCCTGCTGCTGGTCGACCGCCTCGACGACGCCGGGCCGGTCGAGCGCACCCGTGACCCGCGGGCGCTCGAGCGGGTGCTGCCGGACCTGCTCGCCGCCGAGCCCGGTGCCCGCGCCCGCGACCTGGTCCGCGCCGCGGCCCGGCTGCACGCCGTCCTCGGGCAGGTCGAGGTCGCCACGGTCCGCGCGGGCGGGCGGCTCCGCGCCGGGCTGCTGACGCTCGTCGACGGCGCCGACCGGCTGCCGTGGCGAGGCCGCTCGGACGTCGGCGGGCTGGGGACCGTGCGCGGCGCCCCGCTGGTGGGCGTCACCGTCTCCGGCCGGGGCCGGGCGCTGCGGCCGGTGCTCGACGGGGCGGCGCGGCTCGTCCCGGCCGTGCCGGTCAGCCGGCGACGCGGATCCGGCTGAGCAGCGGGTCGGGCAGCGCCTCGGCCCGCGCGGTGCCGAGGAACAGCGCGCCGCCCGCGGGTGCCTCGCCGTCCTCGGCCGGGCCGGTCGGGGCGACGGTCACGGTCAGGTCGTAGACCCGGCCGGTGTAGGCCGGCGGCGTCCCCGAGGGGCGGGCGTACGTGGGGAAGCGGCCGGTGAGCCGGAGCCCGTCCCCGTCCCGCGTCACCCGGAGCGCGGGGGAGGGCAGGTCGGCGTACTCGGTGCCGGTGGGGGCGCACCCGGCCGCGCGCGGGTCGGCCGGCGCGGTGGTCCCGAGGCAGTTCCAGGTCGGCAGCCGCAGGTGGGCCAGCGCCGTCCCGTCGGTCCCCACGCTGACGCTCACCGACGGGTAGCCGACGGTGACCCCGACCGCGCGCTGCTCGAGCACCAGGCCGCCGAGGGCCAGCCGCGCCGTGACCCCGTCGCGGCCGAGCGGCACCGACCGCGTGGCGAGCAGGCCGGCGCCGCGCTCTCCGGGCAGCGGGTCGTCGGGGACGGGTGGCAGCTCCGGGCGGGCCGTCGTCGGGGCGGCCGGGGGTGCCGACGACGTCGGCGCGCTCGCCGGCGGGGGAGCACCGACCGCCCGCTCCGGCGCGTCGGTGCCCAGCGCGACGCCGGCGAGGACGGCGACCAGGGCCAGCCCCGCGGCGACCAGGACGGCGAGGGTGCGCGGCGCCGGGTCCGGCCCGGCGGAGGCGAGGGCCGCCGGCGGCGGGGCGGCTGCCCGCGGCGGCGGGCCGGGGGTGCCCGGGGGCGCCTCGAGGAAGCCCGGGAGGTCGTCGACGGCCCAGCGCGGGCCGGAGCGAGGCGGCGCAGGTGCCGCCGGGGGCGGCGGAGGTCCGCCGCGCCCGCGGGTGAGCAGCAGCCCCGCGACGACCGCCGCGAGCGCCGGCAGGGCCGCGCCGAGCACGACCCAGGCGGCGAGCGGCGCGGGGGAGTCCATCCGGAGCAGCATCCCAGGGGTCCCCGCGGCCGGGCTCCGTGCGGCACGCCGGGGCTCCTGCCAGGATCCCGGGGTGGTGCAGAGCGGAGCAGGGTCGACCTCGTCGGGGACATCGCCGGCCGCTCGCGAGCGGGTGGTCTCGCTGCTCGCCGAACTCGGGGTGGGCGAGCCGGTCGTCGCCGTGGCCGACCTGTCCGCCCGGCTCGGGGTGGTGCAGGGCGTGCTCGCCGACCGCGTCCTCGACCTCGCGGTGACCGAGAGCGGCCGCGGGCGGCTGCTGGCGGAGCTGCGCGGGCGGCGCTGGGCCGAGGAGCGGCAGGTCGGCGTCCCGGAGGTGGTGGCCGCCGCCGACGACGGCCGCTGGCTGCTCTCCCGCCGCGTCCACCCCGCCCCTCCGGCGGGCCCGCTGGACCGCCGCGGCGGTCGAGGCCGCGGTGCGCATCGCGCCGCTGCCGGCCCGGCCGGCCGGCCGTGGGAGCCGCCGTCGGGCGGGTCGCTGCGCCGGGCCGCGGCGCGCTGCAGGACGGCTCCCGGCTCGTGCGCGCCGGGGTGCGGATCGGTGAGCTGCGGGCGGTGCGGGCGGCCGCGGCGCAGCTGCCGCTGTCCGAGGTCGCGCACGGCGACCTGCGGGCGGCCAACGTCGTCGTCGACACCGGCGACGGGGACGGCGAGGAGCGGCTGGTCGTCCTCGAGTGGTCCGGCGTGCGCGCCGCGCCCCGGCACCGCGACCTGCTGACGCTGTGGGCCACCACCCCGGACCCGCAGGACCGCGCGCAGATCGGCGAGGTGGTGCTCTCCCGGACCGCCGGCTGGGAGGAGCCCGACGTCGGGCTGCTGTGGCACGCCGTCGCCCTCGAGCAGCTGGTCGCCCGGCTGACGCGGGCGGACCGCGGCGACGGCCTGGACACGGCCTTCGCCCGCGCCCGCCTCGACGAGGCGCGTGCGATGGCGCGCGAGCTCGGCAGCCCTGTCGACCGCGACTGACCCTGCGGACCGGCGGATGGACGGCGCCCGCGCACGGTGCGGCCTCCGACGTCCGGGGTCCCGGGGCATCCCCGGGCGTCTGCCCTGGGGAACTGTCGTACCCGGTGCGTGGGTTCGGGGTCGTGCGGGAGGTCGCCGGGTCGCTCGTCGAGCGTGCGCTGGCGGGCTGGCTGGTGGAGCAGCCCGTCCGTGCTCAGCGGCTGCCGGTCGCCCTGCTGACCCGGCAGCAGAAGGCGGCCGAGGTGCAGCGCCTGCAGGCCCGCAGAGCGATGGACGCCGCCTACGAGGCCGAGCTGGTCCTCGGCCTGGCCGACGACTCTCCCGATGACGACGACCCGCCGCCGGGGACGCCTGGGGCGCGGTCGTGGGAGCCTGATCCCGAGCTGCCGGGGGTGTCGGAGTTCTTCCCCGCGGAGCTGGCGGTGGTCCTCAACTGCGGGCGGCTGTCGGCCGGTCAGCTCGCCCACCGCGCGTGGACCTACCGCAGCCACCTGCCGGCGACCTGGGCGGCGATGGCCGCCGGGGAGCTGGACGAGTACCGGGCCATGACCCTGGTCGAGGTGCTGGAGCACACCGACCCGGTCATCGCCCGCCGCGTCGAGAGCCGGCTGCTGCCCGAGGCCGCGCAGCTGACCGTGGGCCGCCTCAAGAAGAAGGCACTGGCGCTCCTCCTGGAGCTGGATGCCGAGGCCGCCGACCGCCGTCATGAGCAGGCCAGGCGCCGCGCGGACGTGCGCGTCTATCCCTCGCCGCAGGAGGGGATGACCACGCTCGCCGCGGACCTGCCCGCGGACGTCGCCGCGGCCTGCCACGCGCTGGTCGACCAACTGGCGCGGCTGCTCGAGGCCGACGGCGACCCCCGCCCGATCGGCGAGCTGCGCACGCTGGTGTTGGCCGATCTGCTGCAGCGCCCGTGGGACGACGGTCGCCCGCCGGTGACCGCGCACCTGCAGGTCGTTGCCACGCTGGCGTCCCTGGCCGGCCGCTCGGAGGAGGCCGGTGAGGTCGACGGCCTGCCGATTCACCGCCGCCCAGTTGCGGGAGCTGCTGCAGCAGCTGGAGGCGCTGGGTGTGCGCCCCCCGGAGGGCGGATCGGTCACCCTCGCGCTGACCGAGGAGGACGGCACGCTGGGGGCGACCAGCACGCTGGAGCAGCTCCGCCGGTTGGCCCGCCGCGGCTGCCGCGACCATCCGGCCGTCGACTGCGCCGACCCGTGCTGCCTGTGCCGCAGCCACCACCGGCTGAAGACCCTCGCCCGCGGCTGGCGCTTCCAGATGAGCCCCATCGGGGTCCTCACCGTGACGACCCCCTCGGGCATCACCCGGACCACCCGGCCACCGGGCACGCGACCACCACCGGCCGAGGACACCGGGCCACCACCCCCGGGCGATCCGGACCACGACCCGCCACCGTTCCGACCGACGTCGGGAGTGCGGGTCGGAGGGCTGAGCCGCTCAGCCCGTGGGGTCGATCTCCTCCGGGTCGCGGCCGAGCAGCACCGCCACCTGGTCGACGACGACGTCACGCACCAGGTCGGCGAGGTCGTCGCGGTCGTGCGCCCGGATCTCCAGCGGCCGCCGGTACACGACGATCCGGGCCGGCACCTCCCGGCCGTCCTCGCGGTGCGGCGGCAGCACGCGCGCCAGCGGCACCGTGCCGTCGTCGAGCACGTCGGGGTCGAGGACGACCTCGTCGGGGTCGGTGTGGTCGACCCAGGGCACGTCCTCGACGGCGAACTCCACCCCGGCGAGCTCCCGCTCCCAGCGGCGCTCGAGGTCCTCGACGACGTCGAGCACGAGGTCGTCGAACTGCTCCGCGCGGCTGCGCGCGAGGGGGACCTCGTCGGGGACGAGACGCCCGCGCAGGCCCCGGCCGTGCCGGTCGCGGCGGGACCGGGCGGGCCGGGAACGGTCGGGGCGGACGGGTCGGCTCATGGCGGGGCGAGCGTACGGCGCCCCCCGGGAGGCGGTCAGCGGAACTCCCGGGGCACGCGGCTCGTCACCCCGGTGACGGGGCACGCGGGGACGTCGGGTTGGATGGGGACCGAGGGACTCCCGCTCGGTGAGTCTGTCGCCGACTCCCGGGGTACGCGGCTACTGTGCCCAGCGTGAGGAACCGGTGGTGAGGCAGTCACGTCGCTGCAGTCGCAGCGGCTGCGCGCAACCGGCGGCGGCGACACTGACCTACGTCTACGCCGAGTCGACCGCTGTCGTCGGTCCGTTGGCCACGTTCTCCGAGCCGCACAGCTACGACCTCTGCGAGTTCCACGCCGAGCGGCTCACCGTGCCCCGTGGCTGGGAGGTCGTCCGGCACGAGATCGACGTCGAGGACTCCGGCCCGACCGGGGACGACCTGCTCGCGCTCGCCGACGCCGTCCGCGAGGCGGCCCGTCCCGAGCCGCCGCGGCCTCCCGCCGACGACGGCCGCGGCACCCGCCGCGGGCACCTCCGCGTCCTGCCCGACCTCGAGTAACGCCCTCCCGGGAGCCGGGTCCCGCGCCCGCCGATAGGGTCGTCCGGACCGGGGGACCGCCCCCGGCCAGTCCAGGCGAGGGTGGGCAGTGACGGACCTGTCGGCGATCATCAAGGCCTACGACGTCCGGGGCGTGGTCCCCGACCAGTGGGACGAGGACGTCGCGCGGCGCATCGGCGCCGCCTTCGCCGAGTTCGTGCACGCCGAGAGCGGCGCCACCGCGGTCGTCACCGCCCACGACATGCGCCCCTCCTCGGTGCCCCTGTCCCGCGCCTTCGCCGAGGGCGTCCTCTCCCGCGGCGTCGACGTCGTCGAGGCGGGGCTGGGCTCCACCGACCTCCTCTACTTCGCCGCCGGCTCGCTCGACGTGCCCGGCGCGATGTTCACCGCGAGCCACAACCCGGCGCAGTACAACGGCATCAAGCTCTGCCGCGCCGGCGCCGCCCCCGTGGGCCAGGAGTCCGGGCTGGTCACCATCCGCGAGTGGGCCGAGCGCGACAGCTACGACCGCGCGCCGGCGCGGGTCGCCGAGGTCGGCCAGCGCGACCTGCTGTCCGCCTACGCCGCCCACCTGCGCTCGCTGGTCGACCTGTCGGGGATCCGCCCGCTGCGGGTCGTCGTCGACGCCGGCAACGGCATGGGCGGGCACACCGTCCCGGTGGTGCTCGACGGCCTCCCGCTCGACGTCGTCCCGCTGTACTTCGAGCTCGACGGCACGTTCCCCAACCACGAGGCCAACCCGCTGGACCCGGCGAACCTGGTCGACCTGCAGGAGGCGGTCCGCCGCGAGGGCGCCGACATCGGCCTGGCCTTCGACGGCGACGCCGACCGCGTGTTCGTCGTCGACGAGCGCGGGGAGCCGGTGAGCCCCTCGGCGATCACCGCCCTGGTCGCCGTCCGCGAGCTGGCCAAGGGCCGGGGGACGACGGTCATCCACAACCTGATCACCTCGCGGGCGGTGCCCGAGATCGTGCGCGAGCACGGCGGGCAGCCGGTGCGCACCCGGGTCGGGCACTCGTTCATCAAGGCCGAGATGGCCCGCACCGACGCCGTCTTCGGCGGTGAGCACTCGGCGCACTACTACTTCCGCGACTTCTGGCGGGCCGACACCGGCATGCTCGCCGCGATGCACGTGCTGGCCGCACTCGGCGAGCAGAGCCGGACGCTGTCGGAGCTGACCGCCGCCTACAGCCGCTACGCCGCCTCCGGGGAGGTCAACTCCACGGTGGCCGACGCCGCCGCGAGCACCGCCGCGGTCCGCGAGGCCTTCGACGCCGAGGGCGCGACGTTCGACGAGCTCGACGGGCTGACCGTCGACCTGCCCGACGGGTCGTGGTTCAACCTGCGGGCCAGCAACACCGAGCCGCTGCTGCGGCTCAACGTCGAGGCGCCCGACCGGGCGCGGATGGAACGGCTCAGGGACCGGGTGCTGGGGATGGTGCGCGCATGACGCAGGGGACGACGTCGGGACCGTTGGGGTTGGACCCGCTGCTGCTGGAGGTCCTCGCCTGCCCCGACACCCACCACAGCCCGCTCACCGTCGACGAGGCCGCCGGCGAGCTGCTGTGCGCGACCTGCGACCGGGCGTTCCCCGTCCGCGACGGCATCCCGGTGCTGCTGCTGGACGAGGCGCGACGGCGCGGCGGGACGGGAACGGCCACGCCGTGACCTCACCCGAGCTGGCCGAGGAGGTCCTCGACGACCTCGACGTGCTGCGCGCCCGTGATCCGCGCGGCCTGCTGCCCGCCGTCGCCGGTGCCGGTGCGCAGGTGCGCGAGACCGCCCGGCTGACCGAGGAGGCGGGGCTGGACCGCGTCACCGGTGGCGGCCGCCCGCGCGGCCTGGTCATCGTCGCCCGGCGGGAGGGTGCGGTGGCGGCGTCGGTGCTGCGCGCGCTCCTCGGCCCGTCGAGCCCGGTCACCGTCGACGTCGTCCCGGGCCCGGACCTGCCGGTGTGGACCGGACCGACCGACATCGCCGTCGTCGCCACCCGGACCGGCGCGGGCCGCTACGCGGTCACCCCGGCCTACGAGGCGGCCCGCCGCGGCGTGACCCTGCTGGGCATCGGTGCCGAGGACGCACCGCTGCGGGCGGCCTGCTCCACCGCGCGGATGCCCTACGTCCCGCTGCCGCGCTCCCGGGTGCGGCACACCACGCTGTGGTCGCTGCTCACCCCGCTGCTGCGGCTGGCCACCGACCTCGGCCTGGTGCGCCCCGAGGCCGCCGACCTCGAGGCGGTCGCCGCGGCCCTCGACGAGGTCGCCGCGGAGTGCGGCCCGGCCCGGGAGTCGTTCACCAACCCGGCCAAGACGCTGGCCCTCGAGCTGCTCGACGCCTTCCCCGTCATCGCCGCCGAGGGCCCGCTGGCCGACACCGCGGCCGCCCGCTTCGCCGACCAGCTCGCCACCCTCGCCGGCCTGCCCACCAGCGGCTTCCGGCTGCCCGACCAGCGGGTGGCCGCCTGTGCCGTCCTGGGCGGCCCGCTGGCGCCGCGCGACGCCGACGACTTCTTCCGCGACCGCGCCGAGGACGAGGGGCGCCGGCTGCGGCTGCTCACCATCCGCGACACCGACGCCGCCCACCACGACGGCGCCGGCGAGCGCGAGCCCCGCTCGGCCAACGAGGCGATGAGCGAGGTGCTGCGCACCGCGGTGGCGGGCAACGTGCCGGTCAGCGGGCTGGCCGAGCACGGCGACCCCGACCGCTACGGCCGGCTGCCCCGCCTCGCCCGCCAGCTGGCGGTCGCCGACTTCAGCGCCGTCTACCTGGCGCTGGCCCTCGACCAGGAGCGGGCCCTGCGACGCTGACCCGGCGGCCGGTGTCCGACCCGCCGGCCCGGGGTACCGCTCCCGGACGCGCCCGACCCGACCGCGCGCACCCACGACTGCTGACCGACCGGAAGGACCTCCCCGTGGCCGGTGGACTCGTAGCCCTCTTCGACGACGTGGCGCTGATCGCCCGCGCCGCAGCCGCCTCCATCGACGACGTCGGGGCCGCCGCCGGGAAGGCGAGCATCAAGGCCGCGGGCGTGGTCGTCGACGACACCGCCGTCACGCCGCAGTACGTGCAGGGCATCAGCGCCGAGCGCGAGATCCCGATCATCCGGCGGATCGCCAAGGGGTCGCTGCGCAACAAGCTGCTGGTCATCCTCCCGGTGATCCTGCTGCTCAGCGAGTTCCTCCCGTGGCTGCTGACGCCGATCCTCATGGTCGGCGGCGCCTACCTCTGTTACGAGGGCGCGGAGAAGGTGTGGCACCGCCTCAAGGGCCACTCCGCCGCCCACGGCTCCGCCGAGGAGCACCCGCCGGACGAGGACTCCCTCGTGCGCGGGGCCGTGCGCACCGACCTCATCCTGTCCGCGGAGATCATGGTCATCTCGCTCAACGAGGTGGCGGAGGAGAGCTTCTGGTCCCGGCTGGCGATCCTCGTCGTCGTCGGCGTGCTGATCACCGTCCTCGTCTACGGCGTCGTCGCCCTCATCGTGAAGATGGACGACGCCGGTCTGCGGCTGTCGCGGTCGGACAAGAAGGGCGTCGCCGGGCTGGGCCGCGGCCTGGTCAAGGGCATGCCGAAGCTGCTCACCGCCCTGACCGTCATCGGTACGGCCGCGATGCTGTGGGTCGGCGGCCACATCCTGCTGGTGGGCAGCGACGAGCTCGGGCTGCACGCCGTGTACGGCCTCGTGCACCACCTGGAGGAGGCGGCCCACGAGGCCACCGGTGCCCTGGGCGGGGTGGTGGGCTGGCTGGTCAACACGGTGGCCAGCGCCATCGTGGGGCTCGTCGTCGGCGCGCTGGTCGTGCTCGTGCTGAGCCTCACGCTGCACCGCCGGAAGGCCGGCGCGCAGGCGCACTGACCCGGCGGCGGTCGCCCCTCCCGCGCGTCCCTGCCACCCCGGCAGGGTGACGACGCGCTCCGCCCCGCCCGTGCCCGCCGGTAGCCTCCGGGGCGATGTGGCAGATGAGCAACGCCGTCCGGCACTACCCCTGGGGCTCCCGGACGGTCATCCCCGACCTCCTCGGTGAACCGGTCCCCGCCGACCGGCCCTACGCCGAGCTGTGGCTGGGCGGCCACCCCGACCAGCCCAGCGTCCTGTCCACCGGCGACCCGCTGGACAAGGCGATCGCGGAGCGCCCCGCCGACCTGCTCGGACCGGACGTGGCCGAGGCCTTCGGCGCGCGGCTGCCCTTCCTCATGAAGGTGCTGGCCGCCGACACGCCGCTGTCGCTGCAGGCGCACCCCACGATGGCGCAGGCCCGGGCCGGCTTCGCCGCCGAGGAGGCCGCCGGCGTCCCCAAGGACGACCCCACGCGGACGTTCAAGGACCCGTGGCACAAGCCGGAGCTGCTGCTGGCGCTGACCACCTTCGAGGCGCTGTGCGGCTTCCGCCCGGTGGAGGAGTCGCTGCACTGCCTGGCCAAGCTGCAGCTGCCCGAGCTCAAGCCCACCATCGCCGCGCTCGCCCGCGGCGGGCTGCAGGCGGCCATCCCCCAGCTGCTGGCGCTGTCGGGCAAGCGGCGCACCCACCTGGTCGAGGTCGTCGCGCAGAGGGCGGCGTCCTTCGTCGCCGCCCACGACCCGGAGTTCATCAACACCTACCGCTGGGCCACGACGCTGGCCGAGGCGTACCCGGGCGACCCCGGCGTCGTCATCTCGCTCATGTGCAACCACCTCAAGCTGGCGCCCGGCGAGGCGGTGTTCCTGCCGGCCGGCAACCTGCACGCCTACCTGTCCGGCGCCGGCGTCGAGGTGATGGCCAGCTCGGACAACGTCCTGCGCGGTGGGCTGACCAGCAAGCACGTCGACCTCGCCGCGCTCATCGAGGTGCTCGACTTCTCCGACGGCAAGGTCCCGGTGCTGCACCCGGTGCTCGGCCCCGGCGGCCTGCGCTACCCGGTGCCCGTCGACGACTTCGACCTCACCCGCTGCCAGCTCGACGAGCTGGCCGGGTCGCTGGGCACCCGCGGCCCGCAGGTCCTGCTGTGCACCGAGGGCGAGGCGGTGCTGGAGTCCGCGGAGGGGGAGGTCCGGCTGCGGAAGGGCCAGTCGGCCTTCGTGCCGGCCGGTGCCCCGGTCAGCGCCCGGGCCCCGCCGTCCTCTACCGGGCCACCACGAACCTGCGCTGACCGAGACCGACCTGCGCTGACCCGGGGCCGCGTGTCGCGGCCGGGGACGGCGCGAGCGCGGACGTAGCGTCGGTCGTGCTCCTCCGCCCGGCTCCGCTGCGTGCCGCGCTGGCCCTGGGCCTCGCGGCCGCGCTGACCGCGGGCTGCGCCGAGCTCCTCGGGGACGCACCCGCCGTCCCGTCCGCCGGCAGCGCGCTGGAGGCGCTGGGCTCCGTGCCGGTCCGCGGCCGCGCGCCGCAGACCGGCTACTCGCGCGAGGAGTTCGGCGACGGGTGGGTCGACACCGACCACAACGGCTGCGACACCCGCAACGACGTCCTCGCGCGGGACCTCACCGGCGAGGTGTTCGAGCCGGGCACCCGCGACTGCGTCGTCGTCAGCGGCACCCTCGCCGACCCCTACTCCGGGCGCACCATCGAGTTCCGCCGCGGCGAGGGGACCAGCGAGGCGGTGCAGATCGACCACGTCGTCGCCCTGTCCGACGCCTGGCAGAAGGGCGCCCGGCAGTGGGACGACGCCCGCCGCACCGAGTTCGCCAACGACCCGCTCAACCTGCTCGCCGTCGACGGTCCGCTCAACCAGTCCAAGGGCGACTCCGACGCCGCCACCTGGCTGCCCCCGGCCCGGTCCTACCGGTGCGCCTACGTCGCCCGCCAGGTCGCGGTCAAGGTGACCTACGGGCTGTGGATGACCCGCGCCGAGCGGGACGCCGTCGCCGCTGTCCTCGGCACCTGCCCGGACCAGCCGCTGCCCTCGCGCGACCCGCTGCGGGCCCCTCAGCTGCCCGTGTCCGTGCCGCCCGCCCCGGCGACGCCCTATCCGGACTGCGCGGCGGCGCGAGCCGCGGGCGCCGCTCCCGTCCGCGAGGGCGACCCGGGCTGGAACCCCGCACTGGACGGCGACGGCGACGGCGTCGGCTGCGAGGGCTGAGCCCCGGGCCGGCCGCCCGGGGTGGACCGTCCGGTTATCCTGGACGACGGCACGAGCCCCGCCGAAGCCTCGGCATGCTCGCTCATCTCAGTGACCCCGAGCCCCCGCCGCCCGCGGCAGGGGCATCGACCCTGGAGCGACATGACCGCCTCTACCGGCACCCGTCCCCTGACCACCCCGCACGGCGAGGCCGACTTCAAGGTCGCCGACCTCTCCCTGGCGCCGTTCGGCCGCAAGGAGATCCAGCTCGCCGAGCACGAGATGCCCGGCCTGATGGCACTGCGCGAGGAGTACGGCGACGAGCAGCCGCTGGCCGGCGCCCGCATCGCCGGCTCGCTGCACATGACCGTGCAGACCGCCGTCCTCATCGAGACCCTCGTCGCGCTCGGCGCCGACGTCCGCTGGGTCTCCTGCAACATCTTCTCCACCCAGGACCACGCCGCCGCGGCGATCGTCGTCGGCCCGAGGGCACCGCCGAGGAGCCCGCCGGCGTGCCGGTCTTCGCCTGGAAGGGCGAGTCCCTCGAGGAGTACTGGTGGTGCACCCAGCGGCTCTTCGAGTTCCGCGACGGGAGCGGCGACGTCGTCGGCCCGAACATGCTGCTCGACGACGGCGGTGACGCCACCCTGCTCGTGCACCTGGGCACCCGGTTCGAGGCCGACGGCGCCGTCCCGGACACCACCGAGGCCGACTCCGAGGAGTACGGCGTCATCCTCGACGTGCTGCGCGGCTCGCTGGCCTCCGACGCCGGCTACTGGACCCGCATCGGCCAGGGCATCCGGGGCGTCACCGAGGAGACGACCACCGGCGTCATGCGCCTCTACGAGCTGGCCCGCGACGGCCGGCTGCTGTTCCCGGCGATCAACGTCAACGACTCGGTGACCAAGAGCAAGTTCGACAACCTCTACGGCTGCCGGCACTCGCTCATCGACGGCATCAACCGCGCCACCGACGTGATGATCGGCGGCAAGGTCGCCGTCGTCTGCGGCTACGGCGACGTCGGCAAGGGGTGCGCGGAGTCGCTGCGCGGCCAGGGCGCCCGGGTCATCGTCACCGAGATCGACCCGATCAACGCCCTGCAGGCGGCGATGCACGGCTACGAGGTGACCACGCTCGACGAGGTCATCGGCAAGGCCGACATCATCATCACCGCCACCGGCAACCGCGACATCATCTCCGCCGAGCAGCTCGGGCAGACCAAGCACCAGGCGATCATCGGGAACATCGGCCACTTCGACAACGAGATCGACGTGGCCGGCCTGGCCCGCACCCCGGGCATCGAGCGGACGACGATCAAGCCGCAGGTCGACGAGTGGCGCTTCGCCGACGGCCACACGATCATCCTGCTCTCCGAGGGCCGGCTGCTGAACCTGGGCAACGCCACCGGGCACCCGAGCTTCGTCATGAGCGCCTCGTTCTCCAACCAGGTGCTCGCCCAGATCGAGCTGTGGCGCAACCGCGCGGCCTACGAGGGCCAGACCCCCACGGTCACCGTGCTGCCCAAGAAGCTCGACGAGCACGTGGCCCGGCTGCACCTCGACGCGCTCGGCGTGAAGCTGACGACCCTCAACAAGGTGCAGGCCGACTACATCGGCGTGCCGGTCGAGGGTCCGTACAAGAGCGAGCACTACCGGTACTGAGAGGACCCCTCTGCAGCTCCCCACCCCTCGCAGGCTCGGGGCGGGGAGCTGCAGAGGGGCCGTTCCAGGCTCTCGCCAGGGCCTGTTCCAGCACGTTCCGATGGCGCCGGACCGGGTCCACCGGTCCGGCGCCACCGTTATCCGCCCGTGACGTCGCAGAATGGTCACGTGCCTCCGACCGCAGCGAACAACGGGCCCAGTCGCGGCCGCGTCCTGGTCGTCGACGACGACGCCGCCCTCGCCGAGATGCTCGGCATCGTGCTGCGGCGCGAGGGCTACGACCCCGCCTTCGTCTCCGACGGCAACCGGGCGCTCTCGGTCTTCCAGCAGACCCGCCCCGACATCGTGCTGCTCGACCTGATGCTGCCCGGCCGCAACGGCCTGCAGATCTGCCAGGACATCCGCAACCAGTCGGCCGTCCCGATCGTCATGCTCACCGCCAAGGGCGACACCATCGACGTCGTCCAGGGGCTCGAGGCCGGTGCCGACGACTACGTCACCAAGCCGTTCAAGCCCGTCGAGCTCGTCGCCCGGGTGCGCGCCCAGCTGCGCCGCGGCGAGACCGGTCAGGCCGAGACGCTGGCGATCGGTGACGTGCAGATCGACGTCCCGGCCCACCAGGTCACCCGCGACGGCACGCCCATCCCGCTCACCCCGCTGGAGTTCGACCTGCTGGTGGCCCTCGCCCGCAAGCCGCGGCAGGTCTTCACCCGCGAGCTGCTGCTCGAGCAGGTGTGGGGCTACCGGCACGCCGCCGACACCCGGCTGGTCAACGTCCACGTGCAGCGGCTGCGCGCCAAGATCGAGCGCGACCCCGAGAAGCCCGAGATCGTGCTGACCGTCCGCGGGGTCGGCTACAAGGCCGGCCCGCCGTGATCGGCGGCGCGAGGCGAGGGTGAGCACCACCCACCCGGCGCCGCCGGCCACCGCGACGGGCGGGACGGGGAGCGCTCCCGCCCCGGCCCGCTCCCGGGCGCGCCCGCGGGACCTGCGCACCGTGCGGCGCGGCCTGCGCCGGCGCGCGGTCCGGGCGCGCATCCGCACCCGCCGGCTCGTCGGCCGGGGGATCTCCGCCTGGCGGAAGTCGCTGCACGTCCGCATCGGCGCGATCACGATGGTCGTGGCCGGCACGGTCGTCGTCATCGTCAGCTTGGTGCTGTTCAGCCAGATCCGCACGCAGCTGCTGTCGGTCAAGGAGCAGGCGGCGATCGACCAGGCGCAGGCCGGCGTCGTCTACGCCCGGTCGGAGGTGGTGGGCATCGCCGCGGGCGACGCCGCCAGCGTGCGGGCCACCCTGGGCCGCACGGTGAACGGGCTGCTCACCCGCGGCGGTTCGGCCGGCGACTTCGACGTCGTCATGGTCTACCGGACGGGCAACACCGAGCGGCCGCCGGCGGTCAGCCGGCCCGGCGTCTACCCGGCGCTGCCCGACGACCTGCGCGCCGGCGTGCAGGGTGGCGGCCAGTACACGCAGTACGCGCTGGTGCCCGACGACGCCGGCGAGCCGCGGCCCACGCTGCTCGTCGGCGCCCCGGTGCCCGGCGACGTCTCCTCGCCCGAGGAGATCGAGCTGTACTACGCCTTCCCCCTCGACCAGGAGGAGGAGACGCTCTCGCTGATCCGCAGCACCGTGGCGATCAGCGGCATCGCGCTCACCCTCTTCGTGGCCGGCATCGGCGTGCTCGTGACCCGGCTGGTGGTGGACCCGGTGCGCCGCGCGGCGGGCACCGCGCAGCGGCTGGCCGACGGGCAGCTCGAGGAGCGGATGACCGTCCGCGGGGAGGACGACCTCGCCCGGCTGGCCACCAGCTTCAACGCGATGGCCGACAGCCTGCAGCGGCAGATCACCCAGCTCGAGGGCCTGTCCCAGCTGCAGCAGCGGTTCACCTCCGACGTCAGCCACGAGCTGCGCACCCCGCTGACGACGGTGCAGATGGCCGCCGACGTGCTGCACGAGTCGCGCGGCGACTTCCCGCCGCACGTCGCGCGCTCGGCCGAGCTGCTGCACGAGGAACTCGACCGCTTCGAGCGGCTGCTGTCGGACCTGCTCGAGATCAGCCGCTACGACGCCGGCGCCGCCGTCCTCGACTGGGCGCCCACCGACCTCGGCTCGCTGGTCGGGCGGGTGGTCGACGGGATGAGCTCGCTGGCCGAGCGGCACGGCTGCGAGCTGCGGGTGACCGGCCCGGCCGACCCGGTGATCGCCGAGGTCGACGCGCGGCGGGTCGAGCGCATCCTGCGCAACCTGGTCGGCAACGCCGTCGAGCACGGCAGCGGCCGGCCGATCGAGATCACCCTGGCGGCCAACCGGACGGCGGCCGCGGTCACCGTCCGCGACCACGGCGTCGGGCTCTCCTCCGCCGAGACGCAGCACGTCTTCGACCGGTTCTGGCGGGCCGACCCGTCGCGGGTGCGCACCGTCGGCGGCAGCGGGCTGGGCCTGTCGATCAGCCTCGAGGACGCCCGGCTGCACGGCGGCTGGCTGCAGGTGTGGGGCCAGCCCGGGCTCGGGGCGCAGTTCCGGTTCACCGTCCCCCTCGTGGCCGGCGCCGACCTCACCAGCTCGCCGCTCCCGCTGCGGCCGACGATCGTGCGCCGTCCCGGGGTGCGCCCGTGAGGCGGCTCCCCGCGGCGCTGGCCGCCCTCCTGCTGGCCCTGCTGACCGCGTGCTCGACCGTGCCCACCGGCTCCGCGCCGCAGGCGATCACCGACGCCGAGGCCCGGCCCACCGGCGACGTCGGGATCGAGCCGCTCGGGCCGCGCGCCGACGCGACGACGGAGGAGATCGTCCGCGGGTTCGTCGACGCCGCCGCGAGCACGGTCAACGGCCACCCCGTCGCCGTCGAGCACCTGACCCCCGAGGCGGGCGCGACCTGGAGCGACGAGGCCGGCATCACCCTCGTGGGCCCGGACTACGCCACGGTGGCCACCGGCACCGGCACGGTCGTCATGACCGGCGACCAGGTCGGCACGGTGGACCCGCGGGGCGTCTTCACGGCCGCCAGCGACACGGTCTTCACCCACGAGTTCACGCTGGCCGAGGTCGACGGCGAGTGGCGGATCACCAACCCGCCCGACGGGCTGGTCATGCTCGTGCCCGACTTCGAGCGCCTCTACGACGACCTCGCCGTCTACTTCGTCGACCCGACGCAGACGCGCGTGGTGCCCGACCCGCGCTACCTGATCTCCGGGGAGGCCCAGCCGACGACGCTGGTGCAGCGGCTGGTCGAGGGTCCCTCGCCGGCCCTGGCCGCCGGCGTCGGCAACGCCCTGGGCGGCGTCACGCTCACCCGGGCGGTCACCGTCTCGGGGTCCACGGTCGTCGTCGACCTCGCCGGTCTCGACGACCTCTCGCCGCAGCAGCTCGGGCAGCTGTCGGCGCAGCTGGTGTTCACCCTCGACCAGGTCGAGGGCACCAACTCGGTGGAGGTCCGCAGCAACGGCGAGCCGGTCACGATCGACGGCGTGCCCACCGCCCAGCGCGCCGACGACTGGGCCTCCTTCAGCCCCGACTCGGTTCCCGCCGACGCCGCCGGCCACTACCTCGACGCCGGCCGGCTGATGACGGTCGACGGGCAGCCGGCACCGGGGCCCGCGGGGTCGGGCGTGTACGGGCTGACGAGCGCGGCGGTCTCGGCCGACCCGCGGACCAGCGCGCTGACGACGATGGCGGGCGTCTCCGTCGCCGGGGGGACCGCGTCCCTGCTGCTCGGCCCCTACGGCGGCGACCTCGCCCCGGTGGTGCCCGCGAGCCGGCTGTCGGTCCCGACGGTCGCGGCGACCCGCCCGGAGTTCTGGGTGGTCCGCGACGAGAGCACCGTCGTCCGGGTGCCCGCCACCGGCTCGCCGCAGCCGGTGAACGCCCCGACGCTGGCCGGCCAGGGCCGGACGACGGCGCTGCAGCTCTCGCCCGACGGCGTCCGCGCCGCCGTGGTGGTCAGCCGGGGGGACGCGGCGGTGCTGCTCGTCGGCACGGTGGTGCGCTCCGACGAGGGGCCGGTGGCCCTGCGCGACCTGCGGGAGGTGGCACCGGCGCTGACCTCGGTCGTGGACGTCGGCTGGCGCACGGCCGGCAGCCTCATGGTGCTGGCCGACGGCGGCGAGGACGCCGTGGTGCCCTACGTCGTGGGGGTCGACGGGTGGGGGTTGTCCACGGTGCCCACCTCCGGCCTGCCCAGCCCGCCGACCGCGCTGGCCGCCGCGCCCGGGCAGCAGGCGCTGGTCAGCGCCGGCGGGACCGTGTGGGAGCTGACCGGCGGCACCTGGGTGACGCTCGTCCGCGGCCAGGCGCCGGTGCCCGGCACCGAGCCCTTCTACCCCGCCTAGCCCTCCTACCCCGCCTGGCCCTTCCACCCAGCCTGGCCCGAGGACCGGGTCCTCCACAGATCCGGCCGCGACCGGCCGCGGCACCCGGGCCTGCCGCACGCTGGGGCGGTGGGCGGACTGGGTGCGGCGCTGGCCGACCTCGTCCTCCCGCGCACCTGCGCCGGTTGCGGCGTCCCCGGGTCCGCGCTGTGCCGGCGCTGCACCGCCGCGCTCGGCTCCCCCCGCGAGGCGACGCCCCGCCGGCCGCCCCGGGCCATGCCGCCCACCGTGGCCGCCGGCGCCTACGCCGGACCGGTGCGCCCGGCGGTCGCCGCCTTCAAGGAGCACGGCCGCGCGGAGCTCGCCGGCCCGCTCGGCGCGGCCCTCGCCCTCGCCGTCGGGGTGCACGCCGTGCTGCTGCCCGGGCGGCCGGTGCTGCTGGTCCCGGTGCCGCCGTCGCGGGCGGCGCTGCGGGCGCGGGGGCGCGACTGCGTGCGGGAACTGGCCACGGCCGCCGTCGCGGACCTGCGCGCGGCCGGGGTCGACGCCGGCTGCGCGCGGCTGCTGACCCGGGCCGGCCGCGTGCGCGACTCCGCGGGACTGTCGGTGGCGCAGCGGCGGGCCAACCTCGCCGGCACCTTCGCCGTCCGCCCGGGGGCGCTGCCCGCCGGGGCGCTGCTCGTGGTGGTCGACGACGTCGTCACCAGCGGCGCCACGCTCACCGAGGCGGCCGCCGTCGTGCGGGCGACACGCCGGGCCGACGACGCGCCGGTGCTCGCCGCGGTGGTCGCCGCCACGCCCCGGCCGGGCACCCCCGCGGCCCCACCTGGGCGGTTCCCGGCCGGGCTGGCGCGGGCCCCGACGAGGCGTCTCGATCGACTGTCCGGTCCACGTGACAGCGACTAGCGTGCCATTGGTCACACCCGACGACCGGGAGGTCCTATGGAGATCGTGGTCCGTGGCCGCAACGTGGAAGTGCCGGATCACTACCGGCAGCACGTCGAGGACAAGGTCGGCCAGCTCGAACGGTTCGACGGCAAGCTGTCCCGCATCGACGTCGAGTTGTTCCACGAGAAGAACCCCCGCCAGTCCGCCAACTGTCAGCGCGTGGAGATCACCCTCCGCGGCAAGGGCCCCGTGGTCCGTGCCGAGGCCAGCGCGCCTGACTTCCACGCCGCGCTCGACCTGGCCTGCGGCAAGCTCGACAACCGGCTGCGGCGGGCCAACGACCGCCGCCGCGTGCACCACGGCCGCCGGACCCCACCCACCGTCCGGGTGTCCGGCACCACCGCTGCGCCGCTGGAGACCCCGGCGCTGGGCATCCCCGACGTCGAGCAGCAGTTCGCCGGGGAACCACTGGTCACCGACCTCGACGAGCACCTGCCCGGCCGCGTGGTGCGAGAGAAGCACCACCCGGCCGTGCCCATGACCGTCGACCAGGCCCTGCACGAGATGGAGCTCGTGGGGCACGACTTCTTCCTCTTCCAGTGCGCCGACACCGGCAAGCCGACCGTCGTCTACCGGCGGCACGCCTTCGACTACGGCCTGATCCGGCTGGTGGAGCCGCCGCTGGGGACCATGGACGCGCACAGCGGGGCGCCGGCCGAGCCCGCCGTCGTCCCGCGCTGACCGCACCGGGGAGGGGCCGCGCCGCACCGGCGCGGCCCCTCCGCCGTGTCCGGGGCCGGGACCTCAGTCGCCGGCGAGCCGGCCGAAGAGGACGGCGTCGCCGCGCGTGCCGTCCCGCCGGGGCAGCGCCGCACGGACGACGCCCTCGCGGGTGAACCCGGCCCGGGCGGCCACCACCTGCGAGGCGCCGTTGTCCACGTCGACCACCAGGTGCACCCGCGGCGCCCCGTGCGCGAACGCCCACCGGGCGAGGCCGTCGGCGATCTCGGTGGCGTAGCCGCGGCGCCGGGCCCACGGCGCCACCGAGTAGCCGATCTCGGGGCCGAGGTGCCGGCCGCCCAACAGCAGCCCGCCGGTGCCGACGAGCCGGCCGCCGTCGTCGGCCACCACCGACAGGCCGGTGCCCTCCGCGCGCTGCCGGACGACGGTGTCCACGAAGGCGCGGGCGTCGGCGAGCGTGTAGGGCACGGGCGCGCCGGTGATCCAGCGCTGCGCCTCGGGGTCCTGGGTGGCCCGGTGCACGGCGTCGACGTCGTCGTCGGTGAACGGCCGCAGGACCAGGCGGGCGGTGCGGACCGTCTCGGTGGTCAGGTCGGTGCCGGAGAGCTCCACGGACCCATGCTCACGCGTTGCCGAGCACCCGGTCGACCGAGATCTCGAGGACCACCCGCGCCGGGTTCTCCCGGGGCGTGCGGTAGCGCTGCGCGTAGCGCGCCTCCGCCTCGGCCACCGAGGCGGCGTCGTCGCGCACCACCGCCGTCCCCTCGAGGGTCAGCCAGCGGCGGCCGTCGACCTGGCAGACCGCGACCCGGGACCGGCCGGCACGGACGTGCCGGGCCTTGGCCGAGCTCCCCGAGGTGATGACGCGGGCGGTGCGCGTCTCCGGGTCGTAGGTGACGCCGACGGGCACCACGTGCGGCGAGCCGTCGGCGCGCAGCGTGGTCAGCGTGGCCAGGTGCCGCTCGCCGAGGAAGGCGAGCACGCCGGGTGCGAGGTCGTGCGGGTCGTGGGCCACGGGGAGGAGGTTAGGTCGCTCGCGCGCCGGGCACCGGCCGCGCGTGGCGCTGGCGGGCGAGCTCGGCGGCGTCCCCGCGCTGGCCGCGGACGCGGTCGACGTCGACTCCGTCGCGACCGCCGTGGACGCCGCCGCCACGGCGCTGGGCGGGCTCGACGCCGTCGTCGTCGCGTGGGACGTGGTGGCCCTCGGCCCGGCGGCCGGCGCCGACGACGCGGTCACCGAGGAGCTGTTCGCCGTCAACACGCCGGCGCCGATGAGCCTGGTCCGCGCCGCGCTGCCGCACCTGGCCGGCGGCGGCGCGGTCGTGCTGCCGTCGGCGGTGGTGGCCGACGCCCCGACGCTGGGCACGGCGGGGTACTCGGCGAGCGAGGCGGCGCTGTCGGCGTGGGCGTCGGTGCTGCGCCGGGAGCTGCACGGGCGGCCGGTGGCCGTGCTCGACGTCCGGCCGCCGCACGTCGACACCGGCCCGGTCGACCGCGCGCCGGCCGGGGCCCCGCCGCGGCTGCCCGCCGGTCACGACCGTGACGAGGTGGTGCGCGCGGTGCTCGACGGGATGCGGCGGGGCGCGCGCGAGGTCGTCGTCGACCCGCGGGCCGGGCGGCTGGTCGTCCGCTGAGCCCCGGCCGTCCGGCGGCGGCCGCGTGCGGCGTCCCCGGGGGAGGGGACACGCCGCCTACGCTGGTGGCGTGGTGTTCTCCAGAATCCTCCGAGCCGGTGAGGGCAAGGTCCTCCGACGACTGGACCGGATCGCCGACGCGATCGAGTCCCTCGAGGACGACGTCTCCCCCCTCACCGACGCCGAGCTCCGGGCGAAGACCGACGAGTTCCGGGAGCGGTACTCCGACGGCGAGACGCTCGACGCGCTCCTGCCGGAGGCCTTCGCCGTCGTCCGCGAGGCGGCCACCCGCACCCTCGGCCAGCGGCACTTCCGGGTGCAGCTCATGGGCGGTGCCGCGCTGCACCTGGGCAACATCGCGGAGATGCGCACCGGTGAGGGCAAGACCCTGACCGGCGTGCTGCCGGCCTACCTCAACGCCCTGAGCGGCGAGGGCGTGCACGTGGTCACGGTCAACGACTACCTGGCCAAGCGCGACGCCGAGTGGATGGGCCGGGTGCACCGCTTCCTCGGCCTGTCGGTCGGCACGATCCTCTCCGGGGAGAAGCCGGCGCACCGCCGCGAGCAGTACGCCGCCGACATCACCTACGGCACGAACAACGAGTTCGGCTTCGACTACCTGCGCGACAACATGGCCTGGAGCAAGGCCGACCTCGTGCAGCGCGGCCACCACTTCGCGATCGTCGACGAGGTCGACTCGATCCTCATCGACGAGGCCCGCACCCCGCTGATCATCAGCGGCCCGGCCGAGTCCGCCGGCAAGTGGTACGTCGAGTTCGCCCGGATCGTGCCGCTGATGAAGCGTGACACGCACTACGAGGTGGAGGAGGCCAAGCGCACGGTCGCCGTCACCGAGGAGGGTGTGGAGTTCGTCGAGGACCAGCTCGGCATCGACAACCTCTACGAGGCGGTCAACACCCCGCTGATCGGCTACCTGAACAACGCGCTGAAGGCCAAGGAGCTCTTCCACCGCGACCAGCAGTACATCGTCAGCAACGGCGAGGTGCTCATCGTCGACGAGTTCACCGGCCGGGTGCTGGCCGGCCGCCGCTACAACGAGGGTATGCACCAGGCCATCGAGGCCAAGGAGAAGGTGCAGATCAAGGACGAGAACCAGACGCTCGCCACGATCACCCTGCAGAACTACTTCCGGCTCTACGACAAGCTCTCCGGGATGACCGGCACCGCCCAGACCGAGGCGGCCGAGCTCTCCCAGACCTACAAGCTGGGCGTCGTCCCGATCCCGACCAACCGGCCGATGGTCCGCGAGGACCGCTCCGACGTCATCTACAAGACGGAGAAGGCCAAGTTCGACGCGGTCATCGACGACATCGCCGAGCGGCACGAGGCCGGGCAGCCGATCCTCGTCGGCACCGCGAGCGTCGAGAAGTCCGAGGTCCTGGCGAAGCTGCTGCTCCGCCGGGGCATCCCGCACGAGGTCCTCAACGCGAAGAACCACGCCCGGGAGGCGGCGATCGTCGCCCAGGCCGGCCGGCTCGGCGCGGTCACGGTGGCCACCAACATGGCCGGCCGCGGCACCGACATCCAGCTCGGCGGCAACCCCGAGTTCATCGCCGACGAGGAGCTGCGCGCCCGCGGCCTGTCGCCGTCGGAGACGCCGGAGGAGTACGAGGCCGCCTGGGACGAGGCGATCGCCGCGGCCAAGGACCAGGTCAGGGCCGAGCACGAGGAGGTCGCCGAGGCCGGCGGGCTGTACGTGCTCGGCACCGAGCGGCACGAGAGCCGCCGGATCGACAACCAGCTGCGCGGCCGGTCGGGCCGGCAGGGCGACCCGGGGGAGTCGCGGTTCTACCTCTCCCTCGGCGACGACCTGATGCGCCGGTTCAACGGCCCGATGCTCGAGTCGATGATGACCACGCTGCGGGTCCCCGACGACCAGCCCATCGAGTCGAAGATGGTCTCCCGGGCCATCCGCTCGGCGCAGACGCAGGTCGAGCAGCAGAACTTCGAGGTCCGCAAGGACGTCCTCAAGTACGACGAGGTGCTCAACCGCCAGCGCACGGTCATCTACGACGAGCGCCGCAAGGTCCTCGACGGCGAGGACCTGCACGAGCAGGTGCAGCACATGCTCGACGACGTCGTCGCCGCCTACGTCGACGGCGCGACCGAGACCGGCTACGCCGAGGACTGGGACCTCGAGGTGCTGTGGACCGGCCTCAAGGCGCTCTACCCGGTCGGCCTGGACCGCACCGAGCTGCTCGACCGGGTGGCCGACGGCGAGCAGGCCGCGCTGACCGCCGAGGTGCTCAAGCAGGAGCTCCTCGACGACGCGCACCGCGCCTACGCCGACCGCGAGACGGCCCTGGGCTCGGAGGTCATGCGCGAGCTCGAGCGGCGCGTGCTGCTCAGCGTGCTCGACCGCAAGTGGCGCGAGCACCTCTACGAGATGGACTACCTGCGGGCCGGCATCCACCTGCGCGCGATGGCCAACCGCGACCCGGTCGTGGAGTACCAGCGCGAGGGCTACGACATGTTCAACGCCATGCTCGACGGCATCAAGGAGGAGTCGGTCGGCTTCCTGTTCAACCTGGAGGTCAAGACCAAGGAGCAGCAGGAGGCCGAGGCGAGGGCCCAGCAGGCCGAGGCCGAGGCCAAGGCGCTGGCCGCCGCGCAGGAGGGGACCGCGCGGGTGCTCGCCCGGCAGCGGGCGCAGGAGGCCGCGGCCCGCCAGGCCGCCGCTGCCGCTCCGGCCCCGGCCGCCGACGCCCCCGCCGCTCCCGCTCCTGCCGCCGCTCCCGCTCCTGCCGCCGCTCCCGCCGTCTCCGCCGACGGCGACGGCCCGGCGCCGGTGTCGACGGCCAAGCCCGCCGGCGGTCCGGGGGCCCGTCCCTCGACCGGCGCCCCGGCCGGGCGGCCGACGGCCCGCAAGACCGGTCCGCGCCACGCGGCGCCCGCCGCGCCCGCCACGGAGCTGGAGACGCCGACCCCGTCGGGTACCGGGCCGCAGCTGGCGGTCAAGGGCCTCGACGAGCCGCGCCGGCCGGCGGAGGACCTGAGCTACTCGGCGCCCTCGCTGGACGCCTCCCCGAAGGAGAGCGGCCCGGCGAAGGCGGCGAAGTCCGCGACGGTCACCGGCACCAAGGAGCCGTCGCGCAACGCCCCGTGCCCCTGCGGCTCGGGCAGGAAGTACAAGGCCTGCCACGGGGCGCCCTCGCGCTGACCCCGCCGCACCGCCCCGGCGCCCCGCCGACCCGCGTGGTCGGCGGGGCGCCGCCGTCTCAGCCGATGGACAGCGCGGTGCAGCGCCACCGGCCGCCGACCCCCTCCAGCCGGGCGGCCACCGCGTGCGCCCGGCCGCTCCGGCGCGCCACCGCGCTGACCTCCGCGACGCCGTCGACCGGTTCGCACACGTGCACCGGCCCGACCAGCAGCGGCGTGGTGCCGGCGGCGCACCACGCGGGCCGCCGTCCCGACACCACCGCGGCGTAGACGCCGGGGGAGGTCAGCCGCTGCACCTGCGTCAGTGGCCGCCTGCCCGCCAGCGCCTCGAGCGCGGTGGTGAACAGCAGCCGGCCGGCGGCGCGGGGATCGGGCAGGTCGTCCCGCAGCGACCAGGCCGGGCCGAAGAGGTCCTGCGACCGGCCGCGCCGCCCCTCCGGGGTGGGGCGGGGACCGGGCCGGTGCGGCGGCCGCGGCGGCGGTGTCGCCGGGTCGACCAGCGCGGCGGCGGGTCCGGTCAGGGGCGGGTGCAGGGCCGGGACGATGCTGAGCCGCAGCGTCCGCAGGGGGATGGCGGGCGCCGGCGTGGACACCGGGTCGGGCACGGCGGGCTCGGGGGACGCGGTCACGGGGGCTCCCGGGGGTCGGGTCGGTGGCGGGGACGACGCGGGCCGGGGGAGCGGCCGGACGGGTGGGGGACGTCGGGGCGTCAGGGCGGCGGGCGCAGGACCTGACCGGGGAGCAGCAGGTCGGGATCGGGGCCGATGACGGCCGCGTTGGCCGACCACCAGCGCCCGACGGCGGCGGCGACCTCGGCGTCGGCCGGCTCGGCGCCGGTGCGGGCGCGCAGGTCGGCGGCGGCGATCGCCCAGAGGCACTCGCCGCGCAGGACGACGTGCTCGCCGGGCGCGGGGGCCGGCCAGTCGGGCAGCGTGGGTGCGGCGTCGGCCGGTGCCGCCACGGACCGGTCCGGGAGTCCCGCCGGCGCCGGCACCGGCGTCTCCGCCGCGACGGTCACGACGGCGGGGGAGGGCGGTCCCGCGGTCGTGCAGCCGGTCAGGGCCGGTGCCGCGGCCAGGCCGACCCCGAGGGCCAGCGCGGCGGCCCGCCGCCCGGACGCGGGGACGACGCGGCGCAGCAGCAGGCCGGCGGCGTCCCCGGCGAGGCCGGGCAGCGCCGACAGTGCGGTGAGCGCCAGGCCGAGAGCTCCCCAGACCCAGACGGCCCACGCGACGGCGGCGACCCCGGCGAGCAGCAGCGCCTCCGGCCCGGCGGTGTCGACGAGGGACTGCAGGTCCCCGCCGGTGCGGAGGACCGCCGCGAGGTCGGGGGTCAGCGCGCGCAGGACCGCGGCCAGGGCGGCCATGACCGCCGTCGTGACGACGAGCCGTCGTACCGACACGTGCCCTCCTCTCGATGACGTCGACGTACTGAAGCAAGCAAACGCAACCAAACGCAAGGGTCCTTGTGGATCTAGGCTCTGCGGCATGCGCTGGCAGCAGCTGTTCGCCGATCTGCAGGGAGAGTTCGAGGAGGCCGAGGCAGCCGAGGAGCGCGCGCAGCTCCCGGCCCGATCCCGGGCGCTGTTCGGGACCCTCCGGCTGGCCGACCGGCTCGGTGGCGCGGTCGGCGGACGGGTCTCCCTGCGCTGCCGCGGCGCGGGGGAGGTGGGCGGCGTGCTGACCGACGTGGGCCCGGACTGGGCGCTCCTCGACGACGGTCGGGGCCGGGAGGTGCTGGTGGCGCTACCGGCCGTCGTCGCCGTGACGGGCCTGGTGCGGACGACCGCGACGGTGGCGCCGGCCTCGGCCGTGCGGGCCGCACTCGACCTGCGCCGCGCGCTGCGCGGACTGGCGCGCGACCGCAGCGCGGTGGCCGTCGTCCTGGACGACGGCGGCGTGCTCAACGGGACGGTCGACCGCGTCGGCGCCGACTTCGTCGAGCTCGCCGAGCACGCCCCCGACGAGTTCCGCAGGGCGGGCTCGGTCCGCGGCGTGCGCGCGGTGGTGCTGTCGGCGGTCGCGGTGGTGCGGACGCTGGCGCCCGGCGCCCCCTGAGGTCAGCGGCTGCGGCGCCGCCCGCGGGACGCGGTGCCGGCGGGCGCGGCCTCCACGGCGGCGTCGTCGTCCGGGGGGACCTCTGCCGGCTCCTCGGGGAGAGACACCGCACCGGCGCGGGCCTCGGCGTACTTCTGCTGGATGAAGCGCTCGAGCTCGTCGACCTCGACGCGCCACTGCCCCCGGCCGCCGATCTGGATGGCGATCAGCTCCCGTCGCCGCACCAGGGCGTAGGCCTGGGACCACGAGACGTTGAGGATCTCGGCGACGTCGTCGAGGGTCAGGAAGCGTGGCGTGGGCATGGGCTCTCCGTCCGGTCCCCGCCAGTGTGTCAGGACGCACTCACCCGCACGCCTCCCGTCCACACCCGAACGTGTGGACAACCGGTGCACGCATCCGTGCCCGTACCGCATCATCTGCGTCCGACCGCGCCTCGCCGCGCCGGTCGGACAGGACGCCCGACGGATCGGCGGGCCGCCGGGGCCGGCCCCCGGCCGGCGGAGGGGAGCACTGCGGTGAGCGCTGCGACGCGCACGGGACCGGTGGCTCCGGCGGGGGAGGCACCGGCCGGTCCGGTCCCGCGGCGGGTGCGTCCCCCGCGGTGGCTGGACCTGCGCCTGGTGCTCGGCGTCCTCCTCGTCCTCGGCTCGGTCCTGCTGGGCGCGCGCGTGCTCGCCGGCGCCGACGCGACGGTGCCGGTGTGGTCGGTGACCGCCGACCTCGCCGCCGGCACCGTGCTCGGCCCCGAGGACCTCGCCGCCGTCGACGTGCGGCTCGGGGAGGCCGCGGGCGCCTACCTCTCCACCGGCACCGATCCCGCGGGCCGCACGCTCGCCCGGGCGGTGCGGGCCGGCGAGCTGCTGCCGCGCACCGTCCTCGAGGAGCCCGGGGACCTGGTGCAGGTGGCGCTGCCCGTGCAGGCCGGCTACGTGCCGCCGGGCCTGGTCCGCGGTGCGGTCGTCGACGTCTACGGCGTCACCGACCCGGCGGGCACCGCCACCGGCGAGGGCGTCGTGCTCGTGGCCGGGGCGGTGCCGGTGCAGGCGGTCAGCGGCCGCGCCGAGGGCGTGCTGTCGACGGCGACCACGACCGTGCAGGTGGTGGTCGCGGTGCCCGCGGCCGACGCGCCGGACGTGCTGGCCGCGATCGGTGGCCGGCCGCTCGTGGTGGTCGTGCACGGCTCGGTCGACCGTGCCGCGCCGACGTCGGCACCGCGGTCCGGAGCCGCGTCCTCCCCCTCCGCTCCCGCCACCACCTCCTCGTCGCCCTCCTCGTCGCCCTCCTCGTCGCCCTCTTCGTCGCCCACCCCGCCACCGCTGCCGGGCACGGCGCCGTCCCCTCCGCCCGTCGAGCCCGTCGTCCCGCCCCTCGTCGTCGACCCGGCGGCCCCGCCCGTCGATCCCGCGACCCCGCCCGTCGATCCCGCGGCCCCGCCCGCCGACCCCGCGGCGGGCGTGCCCGCCGTCCCCGCCGCCTGATGGCGCTGCAGGTCGTCACCGCGGTCACCGGTGCTGCGTGGGAGGCGGCGCTGGTCGGCGCGCTCGACCGCGCCGATCACGGCGTCACCGTCGTGCGGCGGTGCGTCGACGCCTCGGACCTGCTGGCCACCGCGGCCACCGGCACCGCCCAGGCCGCGCTGCTGTCGGCGGACCTGCACCGGCTCGACGGCGACGCCGTCGCCCGGCTCACCGCCGCGGGCGTGGCGGTCGTCGGGCTGGCCGACCCCGCGGACGCGCGTGCCGGTGACCGGCTGCGGGCCCTCGGCGTGCCCACCGTCCTGCCGGCCGACGCCTCCCCCGAGGACGTCGTCCGTGCGCTGCGCGACGCCGTCGACGGCGTCCCCGGAGGCGGGCACGACGTCGCCGACCCACGTGCGGCACTGCCGTCCCCGTCGGCCCCGTCGGCTCCGCCACCCGGGGAGCACCGGCCTCCGCGCGGCCGGGTCGTGGCGGTGTGGGGCCCGACCGGCGCCCCGGGCCGGACGACGGTGGCCGTCGGCCTGGCCGACGAGGCCGCCCGCCTCGGCGTTCCCACCCTGCTCGTCGACGCCGACGTGTACGGGGGTGTGGTCGCGCAGGTGCTGGGGCTGCTCGACGAGTCGCCGGGCCTGGCCGGCGCGGCACGGCAGGCCACGGCGGGGACCCTCGACGAGGCCGCGCTCACCCGGCTGGCCTGGTCGGTCCGCCCGCACCTGGCCGTGCTCACCGGGCTTTCTCGGGCTGACCGCTGGCCGGAGCTGCGGCCCAGCGCGGTCGCCACGGTGCTCACCGAGGCCCGCCGGAGCGCCGACCTCGTCGTCGTCGACTGTGCCTTCAACCTCGAGGAGGACGAGGAGCTGTCCTTCGACACGGCCGCGCCCCGGCGCAACGGCGCCACCGTGACCGTCCTCGAGCAGGCCGACGACGTCCTCTGCGTCAGCGGCGCCGACCCGGTCGCTCTGCAGCGCACCATCCGCGCCCTCGGCTCGCTGCGCGACCTGCTGCCGGAGGTCGAGCCGGCCGTGGTGGTCAACCAGGTGCGCCGCGGGCCGGTGCCCGGCGACCCCCGGGAGGAGATCGCCGGCGCGCTCGAGCGGTTCACCGGACGCCGGGTCCGCAGCTTCCTGCCGGCCGAGCGCCGCGCCACCGACGCCGCGCTCGCCTCCGGGCGGACGCTGGCCGAGGTGGCGCCCGGCTCCCCGCTGCGCACGGCCCTGCGGTCCCTCGCCGCGGAACTGGCGCGGGTGCCCGAGCCGGCCGCCCGTCGCCGGGGCCGCGCGCGCCGCAGGGCGGGATGAGACCCGCAGCAGGGGCGGGCGGTCCCTCCCCGCGCGAGTGCAGGCGCTCCCGCACGCGACGTACCGTGGGCCACCGATCCGGAGGAGGACGATGGCCGAGCGGCTGAGCACCCTGGACGCGTCGTTCCTCTACCTCGAGGAGGCCGGGGCGCCGATGCACGTCTCCGGCGTGCTGGTCCTCGAGCCGGTCGAGGGCGGACTCGACACCCTGGCCGAGCTGGTGGAGGCACGGCTGCCGCTGGTGCCGCGCTACCGGCAGCGGATCGTGCCGGTGCCCGGGCACCTGGCCAACCCGGTGTGGGCCGACGACCCGGACTTCGACGTCGACTACCACGTCCGGCGCTCGGCGGTCCCGCGCCCGGGCACCGAGGCCCAGCTGCTGGACCTGGTGTCCCGGGTCACCTCGCGGCCCCTCGACCGGAGCCGGCCGCTGTGGGAGGTCTACCTCGTCGAGGGGCTGTCCGGCGGCCGGGTCGCGGTGGTCACCAAGACCCACCCGGCGCTGGTCGACGGGCTGGGCGCCGTCGACATCGCGCAGGTCCTGCTCGACTCCTCGCCGGACGCGCCGGTGCCTCCGGCCGACCGGTGGGCTCCCGGCCGCGTGCCGGGCCGGGTGGAGCTGGTCGCCGAGGCGCTGGGCGACTACGTGCAGCGGCCGACGGCGGTGCTGGAGACCGCTCGCTCGGCGGTCGGGGACCTGCGCTCCACCGCCACCCGGGCCCTCGGGGTGGCCGGGGGACTGGTGCGCGCGGCCCGCTCGGCGGTCGTCCCGGCACCGCACGGCCCGCTCAACCGCACCGTCGGCGACCAGCGGCGGGTCGCCGTCGCCCGGGCCGACCTGGAGGACCTCAAGGCCATCCGCAAGGCCCACGGCGGCACGGTCAACGACGTCCTGCTCACCGTGCTCACCGGCGCCCTGCGCGACTGGCTGCTCTCCCGGGGAGAGCCGGTCCTCGGCTCGACCGCCGTCCGGGCGCTGGTGCCGGTGTCGGTGCAGGGGGAGGAACAGGAGGCGCCGGGCAGCAGCGTCGCCGCCTACCTGGTCGACCTGCCCGTGGGGGAGCCCAACCCGTGGGTGCGGCTGGCCCGGCTCAGCTACGCCATGCGCGGGGTGACCCGCTCGGGCCGCTCGGTGCGCGCGGACACGCTGATCGCGCTGACCGGGTTCGCCCCGCCGACGCTGCACGCGCTCGGCGCCCGCGCGGCCCGCGGCCTGTCGCGGCGGATGTTCAACCTCGTCGTCACCAACGTCCCGGGCCCGCAGGTGCCGCTGTACGCCGCCGGGAGCCGGATGCTCGAGGTGTTCCCCGTCGTGCCGCTGGCCGGCGGCCAGGGGCTGGCGGTCGGGATGACCAGCTACGACGGGCACGTCTACGTCGGGCTCAACGCCGACCGGGACGGGGTCGGGGACGTGGACGTGCTGGCCGACCTGGTGGAGCAGGAGGTCGCGGCGCTCGCCGAGTCCGTGCGCTGACCCGGCGGCGGGCTCGGTGCCGGTCGCGCGGGATACGGTCGCCCCTCGCGACGGGAGAGGAGCGGCCGGGTGCGGATCTACCTGCCGGCGACGACGAGCGTCCTGCGGACGCTGGTGGACGAGGGCCGGCTCTCCGGGCCGCACACCGGCTTCGCCGTCACCCCGCAGCTGCGGGAGCACTACGCGCTCAGCGACGCGGCGGCCGACGTCGAGGAGCTCGAGTACGCGGCGCTGCTCGCGGCGGCCCGCGCCAGCCTGCGCCTCGTCGACGTCGACCCCACCGCCGCCCGCCGCCGGGTCGTGCTCGCCGCCGACGTACCGGACACGGCGGTGGACCCGGTCGACGACGCCGACACCGACCCCGGCGCGGTACGGGTGACCGCCGACGTCCCGCTCGCCGACGTCGCCAGCGCCCACGTCGACGGTGCCGAGGCCGAGGACGACGTGCGGGCCGCCGTGGCCGTGGTGCTCGAGGCCGACCTCGGCAGCGAGGAGGCGCAGTTCCTCGTCGACCAGGCCGAGGGGCACGAGCTGGCCTGGTACGCGACGCAGGAGATCGGCCCGGCGCTCGACCTGCTCTGACCGGACGGTCACGGCCCCGCCCGCCGGGCGACCTGCAGCCGCTGCGGGACACCGGCGGTGACCAGCCAGCCCGAGCCCGGCCGGACCGGCACCGGCGTCCGGGGCAGCCGGATCCCGAGCAGGTCGGCGTCCCCGGGACCCGGTGACAGCAGCACCCCGCTGCGGCTGCGGCGCAGCTCGGCGACCGGGCCGCGGAAGGCCGTGCCCAGCTCACCCGCCGTTCCGGCGGCGAGGACGAGGACCTCGCCGTCGCCGCGGTCCCCGGCCGCCAGGGCGGTGGCCACGGGGGAGTCGGCGAGCGCGCCCGCGTCGTCGAGCAGGACCGCACCGGGACGCCCCGCCAGGTCCGCGCACCACGCCCGCCAGCCGGCGACGTCGTCGCCGGGCAGCGCCGGCAGACCACGGCCGGTCGAGCGGCGGGAGCGGGCCAGGCGCAGCACCGGGATGCCGGCCGCGGCGAGCGTCGCGCCGAGGGTCTCCAGGGTGGTGGTCCGGCCGCTGCGCGGCGGGCCGACGACGAGCAGCCCGCCGGCGCGGGCCAGGTCCACGGTGAGCACGTCGGCCTCGTCGCCGCCAGGACCGAGCGGCACCCCGCGCAGCAGGTCGGCCACCCCGGTCCCGGCGGGGAGCGGTGCCGGTGTCGGGTCCGCGGGCAGCTCGGGGATGGTGAGCGGCCCGGTGCCCGGCGCGGCGGCCGGAGCCGTACGCCGCAGCGGCCGGGGCAGGGCGAGCTGGCACTCGCGCGCCTCCTCGCCCAGCAGCGCCCGGCCCGGCGGGCGGGAGCCGGGGACCGCGCGGACCGGGACCCCGGCGACCGCGTAGTCGGCTCGGTCGGGCAGGGGGAGGACCAGGCGGGTCCCCGCCGCCGCGGCCAGCCGCCCGCCGGGGACGGCCCGGTCGGCGGTCAAGACACAGGTCAGGCCGGCTGCGCCGCCGTCGCGGACCAGCCGCAGGAAGTCGGCGGATCCGGAGCCGGGCACTGCCTCGTCGAGCTGGGCCAAGAGCGCGTCCACGCCGTCGACGAGGAGCAGGACCGCCGGGCCGTCCGCGTCCGGTCCGGCCCGCCGCCGGGCCACCTGCTCGGTCAGCCGGGACAGCAGCCGGACGGTGCGCAGCGCGTCCGCCGCCCCCACGACCGTGCCGGTGTGCGCCAGTCCGCCGACCTCCGCGGCCAGGGCGCCACCGCCGTGGTCGAGGACGTGCACGTGCAGCCGTGCGGCCGGCAGCTGCTCGACCGCCTCGGCCAGCACCGTGCGCAGCAGGGTGGTGCGTCCGCTGCCGGGTCCGCCGACGGCCAGCCAGCCACCCCCGCGGGCGAGGTCGAGCAGCAGCGGCTCGCGGGACTGCCGGTCGGGACGGTCGACCAGCCCGAGCAGCAGCCGGGTCGCCGGCCGGTCCTCCCCGGGGGCCAGCCCCACGGCGTCCAGCCGGTCGGGCAGCGGCGGCTGCCACGGCCGGTGTGGCCGGGACAGGCCCGCCGCGTCGGCACGGGCGGTGGTGGCGGCGGTGATGCGGGCCAGGTCGGTCGGACCGGTGCCGGGTCCCGCGACGGCCGGCCCCGACGTCGCCGGCCACGACCAGCGGGTCACCGTCGGGCCCGCCGCCGATGCGTCCGGGCCGAGCGCCACCCGCGCCGCCTGGAAGGACACCGGCACCGCGCCGCCGACGCGGACGTGACCGCGTCCCGGGCGGTCCGCCGGCACGTGTGCGGCGACCGCGCTGCCGAGCACGTCGCGCGAGTCGGCCTCGTCGGTGGTGCGCAGGCACAGCCGCAGGGAGCAGTTGGCCCGGATCTCGGGCGACACGACCCCGCCCGGGCGCTGCGTGGCCAGCACGAGGTGCACGCCGAGGGAGCGGCCGCGCTGCGCGATGCCGACCAGCCCGCTGACGAACTCCGGCAGCTCCTCGGCGAGGCCGGCGAACTCGTCGACGACGATCACCAGCCGGGCGAGCTCGACCGCCGCCGGCAGCGTCGCGACGTCCGGGACGCCGGCCGCCGCCAGCAGCGCCTCGCGGCGGGACAGCTCCGCGGTGAGCGACCGCAGCGCCCGGGCGGTGGCCGCGCCGTCCAGGTCGGTCACCAGCCCCACGGTGTGCGGCAGCGCCACGGCGTCGGCGAAGGCGGCTCCGCCCTTGTAGTCGACCAGCAGGAAGGAGCAGCGGTCCGGTGGGTGGGCCAGGGCGAGCCCGGCCACCAGGGTCTGCAGCAGTTCCGACTTCCCCGACCCGGTCGTGCCGGCCACCAGGGCGTGCGGGCCGTCGCGCACCAGGTCGACCTCGGCGACGCCGTCCGCGGTCACGCCCAGCGGGGCGCGCAGCGACGACCGCGTGCCCGACCACGTCACCGGGACGTCCGTGGCGCCGTCCCCGAGGAGGTCGAGCAGGCGGACCGTGACCGGCAGCCCCGCGGCCTGCCGGGCCGGGGCCAGCGGAGCCAGGTCGCGGGCCAGCCGGGCGGCGACGGCCGTCGGCAGGCGGTCGACGACGACCTCGTCCGGCGCTGCGCCGTCCCCCCGGGCCAGCAGCCCGGTGTCCCCCGTCTCGCCGCCGACCTCGAGCACCGCGCGGACGCAGCCGCCCAGGTCCTCGCCGTGGCGGGCGAGCACCAGCAGGACCACACCCCGGGCGCGGCACGCGCGCAGGAGCTCCCCGAGCGTCGCGTCGACCGTCCGGTCGACGACGAGCACGAGCGCGCCCGCGGCGGGATCGGACGCCGCGCGCCCCTCGGCCAGCCCGGTCAGCCAGGCCGCCAGCGCCGTGTCCGCCGCGGCGGCGGCCGGTCCCGAGGGTGGCCGCACGTGGACGGCTCCGGCCGGCAGGTGCGGCAGCCACCGTGCCCAGGCCCAGTCCGCGCGGCGCTCGGCCGTGGTGAGCACGGCGACGTCGACCTCGCCGGGGGCGGCCAGGCCGGCCAGTTGCGCGAGCAGCGCCCGCGCGACGCCCAGCGCCGGCTCCCGCGGACCGGTCACGCCTAGCCCGCCGGTGCGGCGCAGGTCCACGGTCACCGGCAGGTCGGCCGCCGGCTCGGGCACCCGCCGGCCCTCCTCCACGCGCACCACCCGGGTGGCCCCGGTGCCGGTGCCGAGGCGCACCGTCGCCAGGGTCGGGTCCCCGCCGCGACGCGACCACAGCAGCGTCGTGCCCCGGCGCGCCGCGGCGGCCACGGCCGCGAGGTCGGGCGCCTCCGCCCGGGCCGCCCGCACGTCGGACCGCACGGCCTCGGCCAGCCGGCCGCGGGCCGCCCGCAGCTCCCGCGCGTGGACCTCGGCCGCCTCGCGCCCGGTGCGCGACCCGCTCCACCGGTCCGAGGCCCACGACCCGACCGCCACCAGCGGGCCGAGCAGGGCGAAGAACAGGAAGGTCGGTGTCGCCAGCAGTACGGCCAGCCCCACGCCGGCGACGGCGGGCAGCACGACGGCCACCCAGCCCAGCCGGCGTCGCGGAGGAGGCGCGGGCGGGTCGGGCAGCGGTACCTCCACCTCCGGGCGGTGCCCCGGGGGAGGGGCGCCGGGTCGCACCAGCCGGCGGCCGCCGGGTGCCGGCCGCGAGCCGGCCCGGCCGTCCCGCGGGCCGGTGACGGTCACCGAGCTCGCACCCAGCCGGAGCACCGCGCCGGGCCGCCACTCCTGCGGTGTGCCGACGAGGTCGGCGTCGTCGAGCCGGCTGCCGTTGCTGGACCCGAGGTCGGACACGGTGATCCCGCCGGCACCGACCTCGAGCGCGACGTGCCGGCGGGAGACGCCGGGGTCGGGGAGGGACAGCGTGGCGCCGGCGCCCCGGCCGAGGACGTGGCGGCCGGAGGACAGCGGAACGGTGGTCCCCGCTGCCGGGCCGCCCACGACGTGCAGCTCCAGCGGGCTGGCGGCCTGCTCCCCGGTGCGGGGGACCGGCCGGCCCAGGCCCAGGACCGCGCCGTGCAGGAGCCGGTCGTCGCCCAGCAGCAGGTCCCCGGGCAGCCGGGTGCTGCCCGACCACAGCCCGTCCGGCGTGGCGCCGAGGACGGCGACGAGCTCGGTCAGGACGACGTCCAGCCGGGCGTCGTCGGGAGCGCGGACCTCGACGTCGGCGGCACCCTCTGCACCGACGACGGTCCAGCAGCGGGTCCCGGCGCCGGAGGGGAGGGGAGCGGACACGGGGGCGACGCTCCCGCCCGCGACCGCGGCCCGGGGGACCGCGGCCGCCCGCTGTGGACGGTCGGCGGCGCTGTGGACGCCGGAGCGCTCCCGGCGCGGATCCGGCCTAGCGTCCGCAGCCACCCGGGAGGTGCCCGGGACGGACAGGAGGAGCCATGAAGGTCGACATCGCCACCCTGCAGTCGATGGCCGGACGCTGCCAGACCGAGGCGGCCGAGACCGCCTCCCGGCACACGACGCTGTCGAGCACCGTCACGAGCTCGGTGCTCGACGGCTGGACCGACAGCCAGGCCGCGGTGCAGTTCAGCGCGCTCTACGAGCAGTGGCGGATCTCGGCCCAGGGCGTGAGCGACGCGCTCACCGGGATGGGTGCCCTGCTGTCAGCGGTCGCGGCCTCCTACCAGCAGCACGAGGCGGAGGTGGCCGCGCGCATCGGGGCGCTGGTCTGAGCGCCGGCTCAGCCGGGCGGTCCCGCGGCCAGCGCGGCGGCGCGCGCCGGCTGCAGCCGGCGGCGCGCCGCGGCGAGCGCCTCGGGCACCCGCTCCCAGGGGAGGATCGACAGGATCGCCACGCAGTGCGGCAGGAAGATGATCCGCAGGCCGCCGAACACCATGAGGTGGAAGCCGAGCAGGAAGACCACGAGCGCCACGCGCGCGCGGTCGGACCGGACCAGCAGCATCAGCGGGGCGGCGAACTCGAGGACGAGCATCGCCCACTGCACGGCCACGAGCAGGCCGGGCACGTCGAGCGTCCACTCCGACAGGCCGGTGCCGCGGCGGATCACCGCCCGGGTGATGGTCGAGCCGGTCGCCCAGTCCCACCCGCCGAAGCGCATCTTCGCCCAGGCGGCGAGGAAGTAGGTGAGCATCACGGTCACCATCACCGCCGCCATCGCCCAGCCGGCCGCCTCGGACCGGCGGCGGTCGCGCCACCGCACCCGGCCGATGGTGGGCAGCACCGCGAGCGCGACGAGGTAGGCGATGCGGTCGTGGTCGACCTTGCCGTAGCTCATCGCGATGACCATCCACTCGAGGTACAGCACGAAGACCGCGGTCCCCAGCAGTCGGGGCGCGCGGCCGGTGGCCGCGGCCAGGGCGGCGGCCACCAGTGCCCACTGCACGACGTGGACCACGGTCGACGTCGGGGTGGGCAGGTGCAGCACCCGGGCGATCTCGAGCGGCTGGTACCAGACGGTGGGCACCTCGGCGTGCGCGCGCACCCACGCGGTGGTGAGGAAGACGTCGACCGGCACGAACAGGTAGGCGATGGTGCGGAACACCGCGATCCGCGCCAGCGGGACGGGGCGGGTCCAGAAGCCGCGCAGGCCCCGGAGGGCGGCGACGACCGGGGCGCTCACGAGCCGGCCCCCAGGTCCTGCTCGACGAGGACCCGGTCGGTCCACTCGCCGGTCGGCAGGCCGTCGGCGAGCTCGAAGTGCCGCTGCACCACCTGGACCTCGACGAGGGAGGGGGCGTCCGGATGGCGCCGGGTGTAGGTCTCGGCCAGCGTCACCAGCAGCGTCGGGTCGTCGACCATCCGGGGGAGCTGCCCCTCGAACTCGGCGCGGCGCAGCCCCACCTCGCCGCCGGACAGGCGCACCTCCTCACCCGCGCCGGTCAGGCCGACGACACGGGTGGAGACGACCGGCGCGTTCGCGTCGGCGCGGGTCGAGTACATCTTGAACGGCCCGAACGGGAACGAGGCGTCGGTGCCCCACAGCGTCCCGGCGAGGACGAGCGCCAGGACGGCCAGGCTGGCGGCGAGGCGGGCGCGGCGCCCGCCGGGGGAGAGCACGACGACGTCCGCCTCGGCGGGGTCGCCGGCGCGGGACGGCTGGACCACCCGGGCATCGTAGGATCGGCGGCCGTCCAGATGGGTCACCGACGCCGCGTGGTGGGCAACTGGCCTGCCCGGCCCGGGACGGCCCTGCCTGCGTGCGGCGCCGCGCCCGTCCACCCCACGACGTCGGGAGAGCGCACCTGCTGGCCGGTCGGCACTGACACCGGCGCCTGCCCTGAGTTGTGGTCATGTCACTGTCAGGGGACTGAGCTGCGGTTGTCCATCCCGTGCCTAACCGTTGTCACTTGGTGGCGTTCGACGTCCTGTGCCTCCGACGTGCCGCCCACTGGTGGTGCACACGTCTGCAACCGAGTACGAGCCGAACGGCTTCGTCCGGTGCGCTCACCCCGCCAAGGGACTCGAGCCTCAACCTCAAGCGGCACGATGGCTCCTGCCTGACGAGGTGCTGCAACTCGCGTACGACGAGGCTCGGACCGCCCTCCGCGACTCTCGGCTGCTTCTGCTCATCGGCGCTCGGTTGGTCGCCCTTGCGGCCACAGCACTGCTGGTCGGTCACTGACCAGGGGCTGGTACCACCTCGTTGGCGCTACGTGTCGTGGGTTCCGCTGCTGCGTCACAGCGGGTAACGGCTGTGGACGGCGTTCAGGACCGCCAGATGTCGTTGGTGGTCTACAACGGCTGGCGCCTCGTTCCGCACCTCGAAGAGGCAGTCGTCTTGGGGTGCGTAGAGGATGACTCTGCTGCTCGACGCCAACTCCCGGGCTCCCTCGGGCCCATCCGCAAGGGCAGTTGCCCGAGCGTACGTGTCATTGAGCGCTACATCTGCCATGTCGCCACAGAAGACATTGACGCTCATGCGCTGCCAATTGCACCCACGGAACTCTGGGTCGTTGGCCTCTCCCACGCTGGCGAGAACACTGACTCCGGCGCCCTCCAACTCGCCGCGGAGGAGGTCCGACAGATAGTCGCACGGAGAACCGCCAGGCCACGGGTGCTCCGCGGAGGACTCCACCGCGGTGGTCTCAGGGCTGGTGGAAGAGGGTTCGAGCGCAGTCGTCGGTTGTGCCTGAGGTTCTGGAGACGTGGACGGCGAGCAGGCCGTCGATGTGGCGACCAACCCCAGCAGCAGGAGCTTTCGCGCGCTGCGCGATCGTCTCGCCATCTGATCGGCGCGCACAGTCAACGAAGCCCCCATGGTCTCCTGCAGATCGTTCAGGTGAAGCTCTGCGGTCCCCTGACTATGCCGTCCGCAGGACGGGGCGGCCGATCGCCTCGCTGGAGCGGCGTGGCGGAACTCGGCGCGGAGGGCGAGGCGACGCTCGCCCACCACAGCGGACGCCGAGCATCGGCCGATGACGCGCTGGAGGCGCTCCGGCAGCTCGAGTTGGCTGCAGGCCCGTCCCCTTGGCGCTGACGGCCCGCTGTTCACCACCAGTGCCGAAACGGTGTGCGGCCGCCAGCACTACGGGGCGGCGGTCACGCGAGCCCGCTGCCGGGCCGGGACCACCAGGCATGACCTGCCGCACCACTGTGCGAGTGTGCTGTTGGCGGCCGGTCAGTCGGTGGTGGCGGTCGCCGAACGTCTCGGCCATGAGAACGCCACGCTGGTCCTGAAGACACACGGACACCTCGTGCCGGACTCGGAAGGCCGCACCCGGCGGCCGGTGGACGGGGCGTGGTGCGCCATCACCGTGCCATCGCAGCAGGCAGCAGCGCGCTGGCCTGCAGGAACGGGAGTCAACGTGCAGTTCGGTCGGTACTACGAGGAGTTCGAGGTCGGGGCGGTCTACAAGCACTGGCCCGGCAAGACCGTCACCGAGTACGACGACCACCTGTTCTGCCTCATCACGATGAACCACCACCCGCTGCACCTGGACACGCACTACGCGGCGGAGACCACGGACTTCGGCAGGAACGTCGTCGTCGGCAACTACGTCTACTCGCTGCTGCTCGGCATGAGCGTCCCGGACGTGTCGGGCAAGGCCATCGCCAACCTGGAGATCGAGTCGCTGCGGCACGTGGCGCCGACCTTCCACGGCGACACCGTCTACGGCGAGACCACCGTCCTGGACAAGACGGAGTCGAGGTCGAAGGACGACCGCGGCGTCGTGTACGTCGAGACGATCGGCTACAAGCAGGACGGCACGGTCGTCTGCGTCTTCCGGCGCAAGGTCATGGTGCCCAAGCGCTCGTACGGGGAGGCCCGCGGCGGCGAGCAGCCCGGCCGCCCGGAGCCGAGGCCGCGCTCCTGAGGAGGGGGCGCGCTGCCCGGTCGTCAGGCCGGCAGCGCGCCCCAGCCGCGCAGCGTGGCCACCAGCCCGGGCGTGCACGACAGCCGGTCGAGGTCGGCGGCGTCGGCGAAGGTGACCGCGTCGGCGTCGTCGCCGGCCACGGGCACCGCGGACGGCTCGGCCAGCGTGCAGGCGAAGTCCGCGACGTCGTAGACGACGCCGTCGCCGGGGATGGCGATGCGCCCGACCTCCGCACCGACCCGGACCTCCAGCCCGGTCTCCTCCCGCACCTCCCGCGCGACCGCCGCGGGCAGCGTCTCGCCCGGCTCCACCCGCCCACCCGGCACCGACCACAGCCCGCGCCCGGGGGCGTTGCGACGGCGGACGAGCAGCAGCCGCCCCCGCGCGTCGAGGACCACCGCGCCCACGCAGGCCTGCACCGGCAACGGTCCGCCGGGGGAGTCGGGCGCCACGGCCGCAGGGTACGGTGGCGCGACCCGGCACCGTCCGACTGCGCTTGACGTCGGCCCCGCGTGACAGGACGGTGTCATCCGATGAGCGCCTCCCCGGTCTGTCCCCGCTGCGGCGAGCCACTGGTGGTGCGCCCGGGGGACTCGGCGGTGGCCTGGTGCCACGTGCACGGCGTCGTCACCCCGCTGCACCACACCGCGCTCATCGCGCACGACGCGATCGCCGCCGTCACCGTCGACGCCCGGGTGCCCGCGTGGGTGCCCGACCCCGTGCCGTCGGGCTGGTCGGTCACCGGCCTGGCCTGGGGCGGTGAGCCGGGGGCGCGGGCGATCGTCGTGGGCTGCGCCGGCCCGGCGCCGCTGGGCGGGTCGGCCGAACTGGTGCTCGTGGCCGAGGAGCCGGGCATGGGCGTGGGCTGCGGCTACGCGGGACTGCCCGGGCTCGACCCCGGCGACGTCATCACCGGTCCCTCCTCCGCGGCGGTCGAGGCGGCGGGCCAGCGCGCACCCCTGTGGGCGGTGCCCACCTCCGACGACCGGGCGGCCTTCGTCGGCGAGGCGTACGGCGTGTGGCTGTGGCTGGTCATGTGGCCGATGTCGGCGGGCTGGCTGCTGGCCGAGGAGCTGCGCCTGCTCGACCTGCGCGACCGCCTCTACCCCGACCTCCCGCTCGGCCCGCCCAGCGAGCACCTCCTGCCGGGGGAGTGACCGGTCCGGTTCCGCCCGGCGTGTCCGGCGGACCGGCCCTGGGGCCTGTGTTACCCATGGGACCGGCCTCCGGGCCGACCCGCGCGGGCGTCGTGCCCGCCGGTCCGAGTGCAGCTCCCGGAGGTGGCCGTGAACGTGAAGAAGGTCCTCGTCTGGCTGGCCGTCGCCTTCGTCGTCTTCTACGTCATCCAGAAGCCCGAGGCGTCCGCCGACATGGTGAAGAGCGCCGGTGAGGCACTCGGGAGCGCCGCGTCCTCGATCGCGGCCTTCGTCGGCTCGCTCGTCTAGGCCGGCGTGAGCGGCCCGGCCGGCGGCCGCCCGCCGCGGTGGGCCAAGGACGCCGCCAAGTACCTGCTCCCCGGCGAGCAGGCCGTGGTGGCCACCCGCCGGCACTGGGCGGTGCTGCTGTGGCCGGGGGCGAGGGCCCTGCTCGTCCTCGCCGCCGGCCTGTGGGTGCTCACCCTCGACCCCGACAACCGGTTCGGCGCCGGCCTCGGGCTGCTGGTCGTCGTCGGCGCCCTCGGCTGGTTCGCGCTGCGGGCCGGCGAGTGGTGGATGCGGCACTTCATCGTCACCCGCCGCCGGGTGCTGCTGACCTCCGGCATCGTCGCGCGCACGGTCACCCTGCTGCCGCTGCGCCGGATCACCGACCTGACCTGGAAGGAGACCGTGCCGGGGCAGGTCCTCGGCTACGGCACGTTCCGCTTCGAGTCGGCCGGGTCCCAGCAGGCGCTGTCCCAGATCACCTTCCTGCCGCGCGCGGACCTGCTCTACCGCGAGGTGAGCGAGCTCCTGTTCGGCAGCGACTGGGGCGGAGCGGCGGCCGGCGACGACGAGGGCAACCCGGAGAACGGGCACGCCGCCCCCACCGGGCAGCGGCGCGACACCCAGCCGATCCCGCGGCTGCCCGGCACGACCTGAGCACGCGCCCCGGGCCTGGGGGAGGCTGGCGGTCGATGCGCATCGACCTGCACACCCACTCGTCGGTCTCCGACGGCACCGACGACCCGGCCACCGTCGTGGCCACCGCCCGCGCCGCCGGCCTCGACGTCGTCGCCCTCACCGACCACGACACCACCGACGGGTGGGCGGCCGCCGCCGCGGCCCGGCCGGAGGGGCTGACCGTCGTCCCGGGCATGGAGCTGTCGACCCGCTGGTTCCCCGCCGAGGGGCGGCCGGTCAGCGTGCACCTGCTGGCCTACCTGTTCGACCCCGACTCCCCGGAGCTGGCCGAGGAGCGCCGGCGGCTGCGGGAGGAGCGGCTGACCCGCGGGCAGCGGATCGTCGCCGCGCTCGCCGCGGCCGGCTACCCGGTCGAGTGGCAGCGGATCCTCGACGCCTCCGGCGGCGCGGTGGTGGGCCGCCCGCACGTGGCGCGCGCACTGGTCGAGGCCGGCGTCGTCGAGTCGGTGGACCAGGCCTTCACCACCCTGCTGCACCAGGGCAGCCCCTTCCACGTGACCAAGGCCGACACCGACGTGCTCGAGGGGATCCGCATGGTGCGGGCCGCCGGCGGCGTGCCGGTCTTCGCGCACGGCCTGGCCACCCGGCGCGGCCGGGTGGTCGACGACGACGCGATCGCGGCGATGGCCGGTGCCGGGCTGGTCGGCCTGGAGGTCGACCACCCCGACCACAGCGCGGCCGAGCGCGCGCACCTGCGCGGCCTGGCGGCCGACCTCGGCCTGCTGGTGACCGGGTCCAGCGACTACCACGGCGCCAACAAGGCGACGCCGATCGGCGCGTGCACCACCGACCCGGCGCAGTACGAGGCGCTGGTGGCCGCGTCCACGGGCTGCGTGCCACTGGCCGGCTGAGGCCGTGCCGCCGGTTAGCGTGGTCGCGTGAGGCAGTCCGACGGCGCGCAGCTCGAGATGCCCGGCATGCCGCGCCGGCTCTTCCCCGCGACGCCGAGCAAGCTGGCCACCTTCGCCGACTGCCCGCGCCGCTACCGGTACGCCTACGTCGACCGGCCGACGCCGCCCAAGGGCCCGCCGTGGGCGCACAACTCGGTCGGCTCGGCGGTGCACGCCGCGCTGCGCTCCTGGTGGGACCTGCCGCGCGCCCGCCGCACCGCCGTCGCGGCCCGGCAGCTGCTCTACGGCGTCTGGAGCGCCCACGGGTTCCGCGACGAGGAGCAGGCCGCCCGGTGGCGCGCCACGGCGGCCGGCTGGATCACCGGCTACGTCGAGTCGCTGGACCCCGCGGAGGAGCCGGTCGGGCTGGAGCGGCAGGTCTCGTGCACCACCGAGCGGCTCGCGCTGACCGGCCGGGTGGACCGCATCGACCAGCGCGGCGACGAGCTGGTCGTCGTCGACTACAAGACCGGCCGGGTGCCCAGCACCGACGACGAGGCGCGCGGGTCGGCGGCACTGGCGGCCTACGTGCTCGGCGTGCGGCGCACGCTGCGCCGGCCGTGCAGCCGCGTCGAGCTGCACCACCTGCCCAGCGGGACGGTGGCCTCCTTCGAGCACACCGAGCGGTCGCTGGCCAACCACGTGCGCCGCGCCGAGGACGTCGCCGCCGACATCGCCGTCGCCACGCAGGCGGTCGAGGACGGCGTGCACCCCGACGAGGCGTTCCCCACCGTGACCGGCCGGCAGTGCGGCTGGTGCGACTTCCGGCCCAGCTGCCCCGCCGGCCAGGCGGCGACCCCGCCGCGCGAGACGTGGAGCTTCCTGCCGGCCGACCAGGAGCAGCCGGAGGCCGGTTAGGCGCTCACCGCCACCGCGGACGCCGTCCGCTCGAACCCGGCGCGCCGGACCGGCGAGTGCCGGGCCCGCTCGGGGAGCGCCAGCATCCCGGCGCGGAAGGCCCGCAGTGCCGCCGTCGCCGCCGCGTCGGTGAGCGTCAGGCCGGGCAGCGAGGCGAGCCTGCGCGCCCACGGGGGCAGCGTCGCCACCCCCAGGGAGGCGAGCGAGCCCCACGCCGGACGGGCCGGGGTCAGGAACTGCACCCAGCGCGGCATCGGCGGGACGACGAGGAAGCGCCAGGCGTCGCGGGCGGCCGGGGTCAGGGCCAGCTGCGGCCGGACCCGCTCGAAGTAGTCCGCCAGCTCGGCCACCGACGCCGGGACGTCGGCGCGGTCGACGCCGATCAGCTCGGCGGCGGTCACCTGCTCGGCCACGTACCGGTCGGCCTCGGCGTCGGTGACCACGCCGACCCGGCGGGCGACGTCGAGCAGCGAGTCGACCTCGCAGTTGTGCACCCACAGCAGCAGGTCGGCGTCGTCGACGCGGTAGCTGCGCCCGGTGGTCTCCTCGGTGCCGCCCAGGCGCCGGTGCAGCCCGCGGACCCGCCGGACGGCGCGCACCGCCTCCCGCCGGGTACCGAAGGTCAGCACGTCCACGTACTCGGCGGTGCGCACCAGCCGTTGCCACGGCGACTCGCGGAACGTCGAGTTGCGGGCGACGCCGTCCATGGCGACCGGGTGCAGTGTCTGCAGCAGCAGCGCGCGCAGCCCGCCGACGCTGTAGACCGGGTCGGCGTGCACCTTCCAGGTGACGCTGTCGGGTCCGAAGAAGCCGAGCAGGTCCTCCTCGGCCGACCAGTCGCGGGCCGAGGGCCGGGCACCGGTCACCGGGCGTCGTCCGACGGCTCCGACGTCTGCACCGACGACCAGAACGTCGTCAGCACCTCGAGCGTGCGGGGTGGGTTCTCGACGGCGGGGGAGTGGATCGCCCCGGCGATGACCTCGTGGCGGGCGCCCAGTCGCCGGGCCATCTCCGCCTGCGCGGCCGGCATCCACGCGTCGTCGGCGGCACCGTGGGCGACCAGCACCGGGATCCCGGTGGCGGCCAGCTCGGCGACCCGGTCGGGCTCGGAGGTCATGGCGTCGGCCATGCCGCGCAGCCCGGCCGCGGTGTTGGCGAGGAACCGGCGGGCGTAGAAGGCGCGGGTGGCCTCGGGCACCACCTGGGCGCGCTCGTCGGTCATGGCCAGTTGCTCGAGCGTGGCGTGCACCAGCTCGACGCCGCCCTGCTCGAGCAGCGGGCCGAGGTGCTCGAGCAGGGCGGCGCGCGCCCCCTCGAGCCTCGCGGGACCCGATCCGAGCAGGGTGAGCGACCGGAAGGCGCCGGGGTCGGCCAGGACGGCGGCCCGGGTGACCAGCCCGCCGAAGCTGTGCCCGAGCAGGTGCGGGGTGCCGGTCTCCCCGCGCAGCAGGTGCGCGACGTCGACGACGTCGGCGGCGAGCTCGGCGACCGAGTAGGCGGCCGGGTCGTCGGGGCCGGGGGACTCGTACTGCCCGCGCTGGTCGATCGCGACGACCCGGTACCCCGCGGCGGCCAGCGGCGCGAGCAGCGGGGCGAAGTCCTCCTTGCTGCCCGTGTACCCGGCGACCATCAGCACCGTGCCGCTGGGCCCGTCGCCGCCGGTGTCCAGCGCGGCCAGGGGCCCGGCCCGGCCCGGCAGGGTCCGCGGCGAGGCGTCGTGGTCGGCCAGCTGGCGCAGGTCGTCGGGGGCGATGGCGAGGTCGGGGCTGTCGGAGGTACCGGGCAGGACCATGGTCCCCAGTGAACCCCGCCGTCCGGGACCGCGCCGCCGCGGCCCGGGGGTCAGGACCAGCCGGCCACCCGGTCGGGGAGCGCGTAGACCAGGACCGCCCCGACGACCGCGGCCCGCCCGCCGGGCGCCGGCGCCTCCTCGACCGCCACCCGGGCGGTCTCCGCCCCGGTGGACGGGTCGCGCAGGACCAGGCCGTCGGACTCGGGGACCCACACGCCGACCGACGCTCCCTCGCCCTTGCCCACGGCCGAGGGGGTGGGCAGGCCGAGGGCGGGCACCTGCCACAGCTGAGCTCCGGTGGTGCGGTCGAGTGCCGAGAGGGTGCCGCGCGCCCAGACCAGCGCGACGTCCCCGACGCCGGCCTGCAGGACGGGGTCGCCCTCCGCGCCGCCGTCGGTGGCGGCCGGGAGCGCGAGCTCCTGCAGCTGCGCGCCGTCGTCGGGACGGGAGACCAGCAGGGCGTCGCCGGCGACGACGCCGACGAGCCGGTCGACGCCGGCCAGCCGCACGCCGGTGCCCTCGGAGACGGCCAGGTCGCGGGTCCAGCGGGCCTGGCCGGAGAAGGAGTCGAACAGCCGCAGCGCGACGGCGTCCGTGCCGTCGCAGCGCTGCAGCACCGCGACCCCGGCGCTGCCGACGGCGGTGTCGAGGAGCGTGCACCCCGGTTCGGCGGCCGCCCGCCAGCGGACGTTGTCGCCCACCGGGTCGAGGACGACGATCCCGGTGTCGCTGCTGGCGAGGACCACCTGGTCGGTGCCGGTGATCGTGGCGTCCCCGCGCAGGCTGAGGTTGCGGGTCCAGGCGCGCACGCCGGTGGCGGCGGTGAGCGCCAGCGCCTCGTCGCAGCGGTCCCCGGCACGGAAGACGGCGACCACCAGGCCGTTGCTGGCGCTCAGGCCGCACAGCGCGGCGTCGGCACGCCGGTAGTGCCACGCCTCCTCGCCGGTGGCCGGGTCCAGCGCCGTCACGCCGTCGGCGGCGGGCACGACCACCCGGCCGCCCTCGACGACGCCGGGCGGCAGCGGGACCTCGACGTCGACCGACCAGGCCGGCGCCAGGACCCCGTCAGGAGCGCCCGCGGGGGCCTCCGGCGCGGCCGCGGTGGTGCTGTCGGTGGCCGCGACGCTCGACCCCCGCCACAGCAGGGTGGCGACGACGGCCAGCGCGAGCGTGGCCGCCGTCCAGGCCCACACCCGCAGCGGCGGGGGACGCAGTGTCATGGGGGATGCAGTGTGGTGGGGGGTGCGGCGTCACCAGGAGCCGGCCACCCGGGACTAGGCGGCGGACTCGGAGCCGCCGTCGCCGGAGCCGTCGGAGTCCTCGCGGCCGGAGCCGGCCGGGTCGGACCCGACGGCGGCGCCGGAGCGGCCCCGGCCACCGCGGCGGCGGCGGCGCCGGCGCGGCGCGCCCTCGCCGGGCCCGGCGGTGTCCCCGGCGGTGTCCCCGGCGGGAGCCTCGGGAGCCTCGGTGCCGGCCTCGGCGGGGACGTCGTGCGCAGCGGCGACGGCCTCGGCCGCGGCTCCGCTGCCGCGGGTGCGGCGACGGGGCCGGGAGGACCGGGCCGGGCGCTCGGCGTCGGTGCGGGACTCGGTGGCGGAGTCACCGCGGGCGGACCCGCGGCCGGCGCCCTTCGTCTTCTTGCCGGTCTCGCCGAGGTCCTCGAGCACCTCGGCGTCGAGACCCTCGCGGGTGCGCTGCGCGCGCGGCAGCCGGCCCGTGGCGCCCTCGGGCACGTCGAGGTCGGTGTAGACCCACGGCGAGGTGGAGTAGGTCTCCGGCGGGTCGGCGAACGGCAGGTCGAGCGCCTTGTTGATCAGCTGCCAGCGCGGGATGTCGTCCCAGTCGACCAGCGTGACGGCGACGCCCTCGCGGCCGGCGCGGCCGGTGCGGCCGATCCGGTGCACGTAGGTCTTCTCGTCCTCGGGGCACTGGTAGTTCACGACGTGGCTGACGCCGGTGACGTCGATGCCGCGCGCGGCGACGTCGGTGGCCACCAGGACGTCGACCTTGCCGCTGCGGAAGGCGCGCAGCGCCTGCTCGCGGGCGCCCTGGCCGAGGTCGCCGTGCACGGCGGCGGCGGCGAAGCCGCGGTCGACCAGCTCGTCGGCGACCTTCTGCGCGGTGCGCTTGGTGCGGCAGAACACCATCGCCAGGCCGCGGCCGCGGGCCTGCAGCACGCGGGAGAGCAGCTCGGGCTTGTCCAGGTTGTGCGCCCGGTAGACGAACTGGGTGGTCTGCGGGACGGTCGAGCCCTCGTCGTTGCCGTGCGCCCGGATGTGGGTCGGCTGGGTCATGAACGACCGCGACAGCGTGACGATCGGGCCGGGCATGGTGGCCGAGAACAGCATCGTCTGGCGCTGCGTCGGGACCATCGCGAGGATCCGCTCGATGTCGGGCAGGAAGCCGAGGTCGAGCATCTCGTCGGCCTCGTCGAGGACCAGGACGCGGACCTTGCCCAGGATCAGGTGGCCCTGCTGGGCCAGGTCGAGCAGCCGGCCGGGGGTGCCGACGACGATCTCGACGCCGGCCTGCAGCGCGGCGACCTGCGGCTCGAAGGCTCGGCCGCCGTAGATGGCCTGCACACGGGTGCCGCGCTTGGCGCCGGCCGTGCCGAGATCGCGGGCGACCTGCACGCACAGCTCGCGGGTGGGGACGACGACCAGCGCCTGCGGGACGCCGTCGCCTCCCTCACCCGGCGGGACGACGCGCTGCAGCATCGGGACGCCGAAGCCGAGGGTCTTGCCGGTGCCGGTGCGCGCCTGGCCGATGAGGTCGTGGCCGGCCAGCGCGAGCGGGAGCGTGAGCTCCTGGATGGCGAAGGTGCGGGTGATGCCCGCCTCGGCCAGGGCCGCGACGACGTCGGGGTGGACGTCGAAGTCGCTGAACAGCGGCGCGGTCTCCTCGACCGGCGCGCCGCCGAGCTGCTCGACGGTCTGCTCGACCTGCTCCGGCGCGGGCGCGCCGGTCTCGGCGTGCTCGAGCTCGGGGGTGGTGGGGACGTCCTGGGTGGGGGTGTTCTCGGTGGAGGTCAGTGCTCTCGCCTCTGGTCGGCTGGGGGAGCGGCCAGGGGCGACGGCGTCGTCGCCCGGGCGCTCCGCGGTCGGGTGTCGCGGGATGCGTTTCCAGCGCCGACACGGCCAGCGGACCGGGAGGATCCGGGAGACGCACCCGGTGCCGGTGGGGCTCCTCGGGGCGTCGTCCGACGTTCGTCAGCGCACAGATACCAGCGAACCTGGCGGCCCGCCTGTTCCCATGCTAGCGCGGACAGCGGTTAGCCTCGGTCGCCGCGCGGGCCGCCCGCCCCGACCCCTACCCGGAGGTGGCACGTGACCACGGTCGACACCCGAGCCGTCGTCGACCTGCTCGGCGTGCTGGCCTACGCGGAGCTGACGGCGTTCGACCGGCTCGCCGAGGACGCGCGGATGGCACCCACCCTGGCCGGCCGCGCCGCGCTGGCGCGCATGGCCGCGGCCGAGATGGGCCACCACGACCGGCTGGCGCAGCGGCTGACCGAGCTCGGCGCCGACCCGACCGAGGCGATGAGCCCGTTCGTCGCCGCGCTCGACGCCTTCCACGAGGGCACCCGCCCGCGCACCTGGCTCGAGGGCCTGGTCAAGGCCTACGTCGGCGACGGGCTGGCCGCCGACTTCTACCGGGAGATCGCCGGCTTCCTCGCCGAGCCGGACCGCTCGCTCATCCTCGAGACGCTCGCCGACACCGGGCACGCCGACTTCGCCGTCCGCGAGGTGCGGGCCGCGATCGCCGCGCAGCGGACGCTGGCCGGCCGGCTGGCGCTGTGGGGCCGGCGGCTGGTGGGGGAGGCGATCTCCCAGTCGCAGGCGGTCATCGCCGAGCGCGACGGCCTGGCCCGGCTGATCCTGGGCGGCACCGGCGACCTGACCGGCGTCGTCCGGCTCCAGGACCGCATCACCGCCGCGCACACCGAGCGCATGAAGACCCTCGGCCTCAACCCCTAGCGACGACGACGGGGCGCCCCCGCGCGTGCGGGGACGCCCCGTCGGGGACGTGCCGGGCGTCAGTTGCCCGCGACGAAGCCCACCCGGCGCTGGTCTGCCTGGGCGATCTCGACGTAGGCGATCCGGTCGACCGGGACGAGGACGCGGCGGCCCCGGTCGTCCTCCAGGGTCAACAGCCCGTCCTTCGTGCCACCGGACATGGCGGAGGCCACGGCGGCGGCGATCTCGTCGGGGGTGTTCGGGCTGTCGACGACCAGCTCCCGGGGGGAGTGCTGGACACCGATCTTGACTTCCACTCGGGATGCCTCCTCGGGTTGCACGGCTGCCGACCACGCTAGTCCAGCCGGGGGCACCGGGCCCCGGCGCGCAGCTGCGCCGTCAGCGAACGGAGGGGTCGGCCGGCTCGCCCTCGACCCGAGGGAAGCGCGAGATGCCCCGCCAGGCCAGCGCCGACATCAGCGACACGGCCTCGTCGCGGGACACGGTGCCCTTCTGCGCGAGCCACCACCGGGCGCTGGTCTCGGCCAGGCCGGTCAGCCCGGAGGCGAGCAGGTGCGCCTGCTCCGGGGAGCTGCCGGTGTCGCCCGCGATCACCTCGGCGATCGCCTCGACGCACGCCCGGTTGCCGCGGTCGACCAGCGTGCGGACGTCGTCGTCGTTGCGGAGGTCGGACTCGAAGACGAGGCGGAACGCGCCGCCGTCGGCGTCGACGAAGTCGAAGTAGGCACCCACCGCGCCGTGGACCCGCTGCCGGTTGTCCTCGGTGCCGGCCATCGCCTCGCGGACCCGGTCGGTCAGCTCGGTGACCTGCTGCTCGAGCAGCGCCAGGTAGAGCTCCCGCTTGCCCGGGAAGTGCTGGTAGAGCACGGGCTTGCTGACGCCGGCGCGGTCGGCGATGTCGTCCATGGCAGCGGCGTGGAAGCCGTGGGCGACGAAGACCTCCTGCGCGGCCTGCAGCAGCTGCAGCCGGCGGGCACCACGCGGCAGCCGCGAGGTGCGGCGGACGGGGACCGGGCGCGAGGACTGCATGGCGCCGGGGATGTTACCGGCGGGTCACCCGCCGCACGCGTCCCGGCGGGCTGGCATACCGTCGCCGGGTGCCCGAGGCCCGTCGCGCGCGCACCCGCCGTCTCCCGAAGCCCCCGTCGATCGCCCCGTCGTCCACCGCCCGGACGTCGTCGGCCGCCCTGCCGAGCGCCGACCCGCCGTCGGGCGCCTGGCCCGGCGAGGAGGTGCCCGTCGAGGGCGGCTCCGTCCACGTGCGCACCACGCCCTGGGCGGGGACGCCGGGCGGCCCGCACGAGCGCGCCCTCTACGTCCATGGGCTCGGCGGCGCGTCCACCAACTGGACCGACCTGGCCGCCCTGCTCGCCGTCCGCTGCGCCGGCTGGGCGGTCGACCTGCCGGGCTTCGGCCGCTCCCGGCCGCTGCCCGGGGGGTCCTACTCGATCCGCGGGCACGTGCGGGCGGTCGTCACCGTCCTCGAGCACGTGCGCGACCAGCCCGGGGAGGGCCGGGGGCGTCCGGTGCACCTGCTCGGCAACAGCCTCGGCGGGCTGGTCAGCCTGCTGGTCGCGGCGCGACGGCCGGACCTCGTCGCGTCGCTGACGCTGATCTCGCCCGCCATGCCGGTCTACCGGGTGCCGCAGGCCTTCGGACGTGCCCTGCTGCTGCTCCTGCTGCCCGGCGTCCCCGCGCTCGCCGAGCGCCGGCTGGCCGGCGTGACGCCGGAGCAGTCGGTGCGCGGGATGCTGCAGATGTGCTTCGGCGAGCCCGCCCGGGTGCCGCCGGAGCGGATCGAGGCCGCCGTCGCGGAGACCCGCGAGCGGGCGGCGCAGGAGTGGGCCAACCAGGCGCTGACCCGCAGCATGCGCGGGCTGATCACCTCCTACCTGCGGGTCGGCCGGGCCAACGCCTGGCGGATGGCCCGGTCGCTGCGGATGCCGACCCTCGTGGTGTGGGGCGACCGCGACCGGCTCGTCGACCCCCGGCTGGCCCCGCGGCTGGCCGCCGCCGTGCCCGGCGCGCGGCTGCTGGTCCTCGAGACCGTCGGGCACGTGGCCATGCTCGAGGCGCCGGAGGAGACCGCCCGCGCGGTGCTCGGACTGCTCGAGGACCTCGACGACGACGTGACCGACGGCAGGGCGGGCCTCGACGGGGACGCGGCGCGCGCCGGCTGACGCGCCGACGAGGGGTTCCGCGTGTCGGATGGGGCGCGTGAGAACCTGACCTGGACGTGCGGTGACGCTGCCCACGACACTGCGTGACCGCAGGGACGACGGAACCGGCAGGGGAACCGGCGGCCGCACGGCTGCGGGACCCGACGCGGCGAGGAGGCGGCACCGTGGCAGGTCCCCCGACCGGCCGCCCACCCAGGGCGCCGTCCGGCCGGGAGCCGGCGCGCGGCCTGCCCCCGCTCCCGCCGCTGCCCGCCCGCCCCCGGTGCGGCACCGCCCGCCCGGCCCGCTCGCCACCCGCCCGGAGCCGCCCCACCCGCACGGTCCCGCCGGTCCGCGACGGTCCCGCCGCCGACCGGGGCGGTTGCGCCGGTTCGCGGCCCGCTGGGGCTGGCGCGCCTTCGCGATCCCGCTGCTCACCGTGGCGACCGTGCTGGCTCTCGTCGACCTGCTCGGCCCGGCCGCCGGGTCCCCGGCGCGGGTCGGCGCGACCGCGGGCAGCGCGGCACCGGCTGCCGGCTCCCCGGAGGCGGCAGCCTCCTCGACGAGCACGGCGCCCTCGACGACGGCTCCCCCTCCGGCGCCGGCCGAGGGTGACGCCGGTCCTTCCGAGGTCCCGGGAGCGCCCGCGGCCGGCACGTACGTCGAGCGGGGCGCGGGCAGCGTGTCGGTCGTCCCGGGCTCCTCGGCGGTCTACGGCACCGGTCCGCTGCAGCGCTTCGTCGTCGAGGTCGAGGACGGCATCGGCGTCGACGGCGCGGCCTTCGCCGCCGCCGTCGAGGCCACGCTGGGCGACCCGCGCTCGTGGGGCAGCGGCGGCCGGATGTCCTTCCAGCGCGTCGACGCCACCGACCCGGGCGCCTACGAGTTCCGGGTGAGCCTGGTCAGCCCCGGGAGCATGGAGCGGTACTGCCCGGGCGTGGGCACCGGCGGCTACACCTCCTGCCGCTACGGCGAGCGCGCCGTCATCAACCTGGCCCGCTGGGAGACCGCCGTCCCCGACTACCAGGGCGACGTCGCCACCTACCGCCAGTACGTCGTCAACCACGAGGTCGGGCACGCGCTGGGCAACGGCCACCAGCCCTGCCCCGGCCCCGGGCAGGTCGCGCCGGTGATGCAGCAGCAGACCCTGGGCCTGGAGGGCTGCGTCAAGAACGCCTGGCCCCACCCGTGACCCCTCGCCTCCTCCGGACGCGGTTCTCCGAGATCGCCCGCCAGCGCCCGCGCGCACTGCTGTCACCGTTCGTCGACGTCGACCGCCCCGGTCCGGTCGAGGAGGAGCTCACGGGGCTCGGGACCGGTCCACGGATCCCCTTCTGCGCCGTCGTCCTGGACCTCGACGACCTCGACGCCGACGGCCGGGTGCAGTGCGGGCTGACGGTCCCGGGAGGTCCCGTCCTCGCGCGGCTCGACGGGGCCACGCGACAGCTGGACCTCTCCGTCGCCGGCGTCGTGCTGGCCGCGGCGCCGTTCCCCGAGGTCCCGGCGGGGCTGGCCTGCGTCGTCCAGGAGAACCGCGTGACGGTGCTCGTGAGCGGTGCCGACGGGGAGTGGACGCCTGTGCTCTCGGAGCGCGACGCCGTCATGGCGCGGCTCGACCTGCGCGCCCCGGCGGTGCTCCGCTCCGCGGAGTACTGCGCAGCCGCCCGGGGTGCCCGCGTCCGGCGGACGCGCGCCGGCGTGTCCGGGCCGGCGGGCGTCCGCGACCCCCAGGTGGTGCGCACGGCTGACGGGCGGCCGCTCGTCCGGGACGGTCGGCTGCACGTGACGATGACCAGCGCGGGTCTCGGCTTCTTCGAGCAGGCCTCCTGGGGGGTCTGGGCACTCGACCTGGCCGACCCGACGCGGTGGGAGCAGGTGGCGGCCCTCTACAGCCACCGCGACGGTCTCCTCCTCGGCGACCACGCCGGTCAGCTCGTCGTCGACGAGCTGACCGGCGTGACCACGGTCCTCGTGTCCTCGTGGGGCGACCACACCCCCTCCGCCGGAGTCCACGTGCGGCACGTGTCCACCCGCGAGGACCTGCTCACGGGAGTCCACGTCCTCGAGACCAGCCGCCTGACCGTGCCCACGGACCACAGCGCCTGGGACCCGTCCCTGGCGCGGATCGGCGGGCGGTGGCACCTGGCGTTCACCGAGTGCGTCTCGTTCGGGCCACCGCGCTACGTGTTCCACCCAGCGCTGGCGGTCACCGACTCCGACGACCCGACCGAGGGTCTGACGCTGGTGCGGGCCGACGACGGTCGTGAGCAGACGGAGGGGACCCTGCTGGTCCCGGACGGGGGGCGGTGGCTGGTCCTCGCCAGCGATCGCGACGTCGCCCAGTACCCGGTCTACGACACCCGCCTGCGTCGGGTAGGTGCGCTGCAGGCTCCCTACGGCAGCAACATCCCGCACCCGATGGTCGTCCCCGGTGGGACGGACGGGACCACCCCGTGGCTCGTGACCTTCGACGGCACCCCCTGGCGGGAGGACCTCCTCGGGTACGGCACGCACGGCGACCTGGTCGTGATGGCCGGACGCCCGGAGACACTCCGGGAGACCTGGGAGCGCACCGTGGCCCGGGGCACGACCACGGTGCGCCGTGGCCTGGGAGTCGTGCGTCGCCGGTTGGGGGATGCGCGCCGGCGCACCCGGCCACCTGCCGCCGACCGTGGGCCGGACGGGGGCTGAGGCGGGAACACAGCCGCGTGCCACCCTGTTCAGACCGTCGAACACAGGTCCCGCCGGTCGGGGCCGCTGGTCGAGATCCGAGGAGCAAGCGTGTCCCTGCCACCCCTGGTGGAGCCCGCCGCCGACCTGTCCATCGACGAGGTCCGCCGCTACAGCCGCCACCTGATCATCCCGGACGTCGGGATGGACGGGCAGAAGCGGCTGAAGAACGCCAAGGTGCTCGCCGTCGGGGCCGGTGGCCTCGGCTCGCCGGTGCTCATGTACCTGGCCGCCGCGGGCGTCGGCACGATCGGCATCGTCGAGTTCGACACCGTCGACGAGTCCAACCTGCAGCGGCAGATCATCCACGGGCGGTCCGACGTCGGCCGCTCGAAGGCCGAGAGCGCCCGCGACTCGATCAAGGAGATCAACCCGTACGTCGACGTCCGGCTGCACGAGACGCGCCTGGACAGCGACAACGTGATGGGGATCTTCGAGCAGTACGACCTCATCGTCGACGGCACCGACAACTTCGCCACGCGCTACCTGGTCAACGACGCGTGCGTGCTGCTCGGCAAGCCCTACGTGTGGGGCTCGATCTACCGCTTCGACGGCCAGGTGTCGGTCTTCTGGGCCGAGCACGGGCCGAACTACCGCGACCTCTACCCGGTGCCCCCGCCGCCCGGGATGGTCCCCTCCTGCGCCGAGGGCGGCGTGCTGGGCGTGCTGTGCGCGACCATCGGCGCCATCCAGGCGACCGAGGCGGTCAAGCTCATCACCGGCATCGGCGAGACGCTGCTGGGCCGGCTCATGGTGTACGACGCCCTGGAGATGACCTTCCGCACGATCAAGGTGCGCAAGGACCCCGAGGCCGAGCCGATCACCGGGCTCATCGACTACGAGGCCTTCTGCGGCGTCGTCTCGGTCGAGGCCCAGGAGGCGGCCGCCGGCTCGACGATCACCGTCGACGAGCTCAAGGACATGATGGACGCGGGCAAGGACTTCGAGCTCATCGACGTCCGCGAGCCCAACGAGTACGAGATCGTCTCCATCCCCGGCGCCACGCTCATCCCCAAGGACGAGCTGCTCTCGGGCCGCGCGCTGGCGCAGCTGCCGCAGGACAAGCCGATCGTGCTGCACTGCAAGACCGGCGTCCGCTCGGCCGAGGTGCTCGCCGCGGTCAAGAACGCCGGCTTCCGGGACGCCGTGCACGTGCAGGGCGGCGTGACGGCGTGGGCCACGCGCATCGACAAGACCCTGCCCACGTACTAGGAGGACCTCGTCCCTCCCCACGGCGTGCTCCGCGCCGCGGGCCCGGGGACGAGGCCGTTCCACTCCCTCACCAGGGCCCGGCACCCGTCGCGGGTGCCGGGCCCTCGGTGTCCGTGTTGACTGGCCGCGTGCCCGAGCCGACGCCGTCCCCGACCGAGCTGCTCGAGCTGTTCCAGCGCGCGCAGGCCGCCTTCACCGACCGCGTCGACGCCGTCGAGCCCGGGCAGTGGGACCTCGAGGCGCTGCCCGGCTGGACGGTGGCCGACCTCGTCGCCCACCTCGTCGGCGAGGCCCACTGGGTGCCCGGCCTGCTGGCGGGGGAGTCCCTGGACGACGTCGCGGCGCGGGTCCCGGCCGGCACCGACGTCCTCCTCGGCGAGGACCCGCTCACCGCGTGGGAGACCGTGGCCGACGAGGCGCTGGCCGCCGTCGCCGCGGCCGACCTGCGCTCGGGCACGGTGCACCTGTCCCGCGGCCCGACGCCGGCGTGGGAGTACGTCGACGAGCTGACCGCCGACCTCACGGTGCACTCGTGGGACCTGGCCCGCGCGACCGGCGGCGACGAGGAGCTGGACCCGGCCCTGGTGCGCGCCGCCGAGGGGCTGGCCGGCCGGCTGCCCGGCGACGGCGTCCCCGGCCTGTTCGCGCCGCCGGTCGAGCTGCCCGACGGCGCCTCGCCGCAGCAGCGCCTGCTCGCCCGGCTGGGCCGCCGGGCCTAGCCCCGTGGGGGGGCCCGCGCCGTGGCGGACCCCGCCGGGGGCCTGGCGGTTCGTATCCTGCGACCTCACGTCAGCAGGAGGTCTCCATGAGCCAGCCGCCCCCCGGGCAGTACCCCGGCGGTCCCGGCCAGCCGCCCTACGGCCAGCCGGCCTACGGCCAGCAGCCGGGGCAGTACGGCCAGCCGGGTCAGCCGGGTCAGCCGGGTCAGCCGGGCCAGTACGGCCAGCCGGGCCAGTACGGCCAGCCGGGGCAGCCCGGCCAGTACGGGCAGCCGGGGCCGTACGGCCAGCCGCCGTTCGGACAGCCGGGCGGGCCCGGGCAGCAGCCACCGCGCAAGCGGGGCCCGGTCGTGGCCCTCGTCGCGGGCCTCGTCGCGCTGGTCGTCGCCGCCGCCGTCGTCCTGTTCTTCGTCCTCCGCGACGACGACCCCGCCCCGGCGGCCACGTCGTCGAGCTCGTCGAGCAGTTCCTCGAGCAGCAGCTCGACGTCCCGCCCGTCGTCGAGCCCCCCGTCGTCGACCAGCGCGTCGCCGTCCACGGGCGCGCCGGGCCCCGGCGGGGACCTGCTGGCGATCGTCCCGGCGGACTTCGCGAACTGCACCGAGGCCGAGCTCGCCGGTGACGGCGACATCGCCCACGCGTCCTGCGGCGCGAGCACCACGCAGCCCGGCCCGCAGCAGAGTGAGTTCTTCCAGTACCCCGACCAGGCGACGATGGACTCGGTGTTCACCAACGACGCCTCGGCGCAGGGGCTGTCGGAGGTCCCCGAGGGCCAGGACTGCACCACCACGACCGGCATCGGCTCCTGGAGCGGCGAGACCAGCACCGGCCTGGTCGCGTGCGCCATCGACACCGAGAACGGCGCGGTGGTCATCACCTGGACCGACGACGCGGCGCTCGTCGAGGGCATCGTCGCCGCACCCGGGACCACCCAGGCCGACCTCGCCGGGCTGTACGCCTGGTGGACGGCGCACAGCGACTACCGGCTGTGAGCGCGCGGGCGCCCGGGGAGCCGCGGCCTCCGGGCGCCCGCCCGCCCGCGGTGGACCCCGCGGACGTCGACGAGGCGGTCTACGACGTCGTCGAGTCCATCCCGGCGGGACGGGTGAGCACCTACGGGACCATCGGCCGGCTGGTGGGGGTGGGGCCGCGGCGGGTCGCCCGGGCGCTGTCCGGCGGCGGGGGAGCGGTGCCCTGGTACCGGGTGGTCCGCGCCGACGGGACCTGCGCCGAGCCGGTGCGCGTGCGGCAACTGGAGCTGCTGGCCGGCGAGGGCGTGCCCGTGCGCGACGGCCGGGTGGACCTGGCCGCCGTCGCCTGGCCCGGCTGACCGGGGCGGTGACCCGCCTCGCGGGTGCGGTCCCGGTCACCCCGGCGCGGACGCGCCGGTCGGCGAGGAGCTGCGGCGGCCGGTGCCGGGTACCCCGGCCGGCGACGCCGGGCGGGCCCGCCACCTGCGCGTCCGGACCCGCTGCAGCGGTCCGGGCGCTCGCGTGCACCGGGGCGGCCGCCGCGCCGGGGCTCGCGCCGCTCCCCTGGGGGTGCCCGCCGTTGTCGGCGGATCGTGGTGTCATCGGAGGGTGGCACTCCGGGGGGACGAGTCGGCGCCGGTCTACCGGCTCGTGCAGCCGCACGCCGAGCCGGTCCGGCCGCCGCTGCTGGACCCCACGCAGCAGGCCGTCGTCGACCACGCGGGCGGCCCGCTGCTCGTCCTCGCCGGCCCCGGCACGGGCAAGACGACGACGATCGTCGAGGCGGTCGCCGCCCGCATCGACCGCGGCGTCGACCCCGAGCAGGTCCTCGTCCTGACCTTCAGCCGCAAGGCCGCCGCCGAGCTGCGCACCCGCATCACCGCGCGGGTGGCCCGCACCATCCGCGAGCCGCTGGCGCGCACCTTCCACTCCTACGCCTACGGCGTGCTGCGGCGGGCGGCGCTGCTGCGCGGGGAGGCGCCGCCGCGGCTGCTGACGGCGGCCGAGCAGGACGCGGTCGTCGCCGAGCTGCTGCGCGGCGACCTCGCCGGCGAGAGCGGCGTCCGCTGGCCGGCCGCGCTGCTGCCGGCGCTGTCCACCGCCGGGTTCCGCGGCGAGCTGCGCGAGCTGCTGCTGCGGGCCACCGAGCGCGGCGTCGACCCCGACCTGCTCACCGCCTGGGCCCGGGAGACCGGCAACGAGGCGTGGCTGCACGCCGCCGCCTTCCAGGAGCAGTACGAGGCGGTGACCGCGTTCTCCACCGCCGGCGGCGGCGACGCCTCCGGGTACGACCCCGCCGAGCTGGTGCGGGCCGCGATGGCCGAACTCGAGGACGACCCGGAGCTGCTGCGCCAGGAACGCGCCCGGGCCCGCTGGCTGTTCGTCGACGAGTACCAGGACACCGACCCCGCGCAGGTCGAGCTGCTGGAGCTGCTCGCCGGCGGCGGCGGGGACCTGGTCGTCGTCGGCGACCCCGACCAGGCGATCTACGCCTTCCGCGGCGCCGAGCCGCGCGGCATCGTCGAGTTCCCCGACCGCTTCCGCACCGCCGACGGGCGGCCGGCCCAGCGGCTCTCGCTGGGTGTCAGCCGGCGGTCGGGCCCGGCGCTGCTCGAGGTCAGCCGCCGGGTGGCCGAGGCGCTGCCCGGCCCCTGGGAGCACCGCCGGCTGCAGCCGGCGGAGGGCACCGACGAGGGCCGCGCCGAGGTGCACGTGTTCGGCTCGGCCGCCGTGGAGGCCGCCTACGTCGCCGACACGCTGCGCCGCGCGCACCTGGTCGACGGCGTCCCGTGGTCGGAGATGGCCGTCGTCGTCCGCACCGTGCTCGCCATCGGCCCGCTGCGCCGGGCGCTGACCTCGGCGGGCGTGCCGGTCGAGGTGTCCGCCGACGACCTCCCGCTCGCCGCGCAGCCGGCCGTCGCGCCACTGCTGGCGTCGCTGAGCGCCCTGCTGCCGCAGGCCGGCGCGGAGCCGGGCACCCTCGCCCTGGACGAGGCGGGCGCGGAGGCGCTGCTGGCCTCCCCGCTCGGCGGCGCCACGGTGCTCGACCTGCGCCGGCTGCGCCGGGCGGTGCGCATCGCCCAGGCCCAGCGCGGCGTCGACGCCGACGAGCGGGGCACGCCGCTGGCCGCCGCCCTCGCCGACGAGGCGCTGCTGGAGGAGCTCCCGCCCGCGGTGGCCGGCCCCGCCCGCCGGGTCGCCGCGGTGCTGGCCGCCGGCCGGGTCGCGCTGGCCCGCGACGGCACGGCCGAGGACGTCCTGTGGGCGATGTGGCAGCGCAGCGGGCTGGCCGGCCGGTGGGCCCGCGCCAGCGCCACCGGAGGAGCCGCGGGCGCCGCTGCCGACCGCGACCTCGACGCCGTCGTCGCGCTGTTCGACGCCGCCGCCGGGTTCGTCGACCGGCTGCCCTCGGCCACCGTGGCCGCCTTCGTCGAGCACCTGTCGGCGCAGGAGCTGCCCGGGCTCACCGGGATGGAGCGCGACGGCGCCACCGACGCCGTCCGGCTGCTCACCGCGCACGCGTCCAAGGGCCTGGAGTGGGACGTCGTCTGCGTGGCCGGCGTCCAGGACGGCATCTGGCCCGACCTGCGCGACCGCGGCACGCTGCTGGGCACCGAGCTGCTCGTGGAGCGGGTCGCCGGCATCGACGGCACCTCGGTCGACCGGCGCACCCAGATGCTGGCCGAGGAGCGGCGGCTGTTCTACGTCGCCTGCACCCGCGCCCGGCGCCGGCTCGTGGTCACCGCCGTCGAGGGCGCGCTGGACGGCCCCGACGCCGGGGCGACCGCGTCGCGCTTCCTCGACCTCGTCGTCCCCCCGCCGGACGAGGGGCGCGCCCTGACGCCGCTGCCGCGCTCGCTGCGGCTGCCGGCGCTGGTGGCCGACCTGCGCCGCGCGGTCAGCGACCCGCAGACCGAGCCTGCCCGCCGCTCCGCGGCCGCCGCGGTGCTGCACCGGCTGGCCGCCGAGGGCGTCCCCGGCGCCTCGCCCGAGGACTGGTGGGGCCTGGCGCCGCTGTCCGACGACGCCCCGCTGGTGCCCGGCGACGGTCCGGTGCGGGTGCGCCCCTCGGCCATCGAGACCTTCCAGCGCTGCCCGCTGAAGTGGGTGCTCGGCGCGGTGGGCGCCGAGGCCTCGCCCGACACCACCCGCACGGTCGGCTCCGCGGTGCACGCGGTCGCCCAGCGGGTGGCCGAGGGACTGGCGCCGGCGGAGGCACCGGCCGCGCTGGCCGAGGAGCTCGACGCCCTCGACCTCGGTCCCGGCTGGGCCGACCAGCGGCAGCGGATCGCCGCGCGCGACATGCTCGACCGGTTCCTGGGCTGGCACGCCGCCAACGGCCGCGAGCTGCTCGCCGCCGAGGCCGACTTCGACGTCACGGTGGGCCGGGCGCGCATCCGCGGCCAGGTCGACCGGCTCGAGCGCGACGGCGCCGGCCGGCTGGTCGTCGTCGACCTCAAGACCGGCCGCACGCACGCGAAGGACGTCGACACCCACGGTCAGCTCGCCGCCTACCAGGTCGCCGTGGCCGCCGGCGCGTTCGGCGACCACGGCAGCGCGCCGGGCGGGGCCGCGCTGCTGCAGGTGGGCACCGGGGCGAAGGCCAGGGAGCAGGCGCAGGACGCGCTGCCGCCGGAGGTGCCGGTCGGCGAGACGTGGGCCGGTCAGCTGGTCGCCGAGGTGGGGGAGGGCATGGGCGCGGCCACCTTCGAGGTGCGCACCGGCAGCCACTGCGCGCGGTGCCCGGCGCGGCGCAGCTGCCCGCTGCACGAGCGCGGCCGGCAGGTCACCGCGTGAGTCGACGGACGCCCGCGCCGGTCGAGGACCAGCTCTCCTTCGACGACGACCTGTTCGGCGGCGCGCCCGAGCCCGTGCGCGAGCGGCGGCTGCTCGACCCCGCCGAGGTCGCCGCCCGCTGCGGGCTGTCCTACGCGCCCTCGCCCGAGCAGGCCGGCGTGGTGTCCGCGCCGGCCGACCGGCCGCTGGTCGTCGTCGCCGGGGCCGGGTCGGGCAAGACCGAGACCATGGCCGCCCGCGTGTGCTGGCTGGTGGCCAACGAGCTGGTCGCCCCGGAGGAGATCCTCGGGCTGACCTTCACCCGCAAGGCCGCCAGCGAGCTCAACGAGCGGATCCGGCTGCGGCTGAACGCGCTGGCCCGCCACCCGGAGACCGACGAGCGGCTGCGCGAGCGCCTGGCCGTCGCGTTGCCCACGGTGTCGACCTACCACGGCTACGCGGCGTCACTGGTGGCCGAGCACGGGCTGCGCATCGGCGTCGAGCCCGGCGCCGGCGTGCTGGGCCCGGCCATGTGCTGGGGGCAGGCGGCCGCCGTCGTCACCGGCTGGACCGGCGACATGGACGACGTCCCGCTGACGCCGCTGACCACCACCGAGGACGTGCTGGCGCTGGCCGCCGAGCTCGGCGAGCACGACGTCAGCCCGGCGGCGCTGCGGGCGTGGACCGCCCGCCTCGAGGCGCAGGTCGCCGGCTACCCCGACGCGAAGGGCAAGCGCGGCCCGTACAAGCCGGTGCTCGACCTGCTGGCCCGGCAGCGGGCGCGGGTGGCGCTGCTGCCGCTGGTGGAGGCGTTCGAGGCGCGCAAGCGGGCCGCGGGGGCCATCGACCACTCCGACCAGGTCGCGCACGCCGCCCGGATCGCCGTCTCCGCGCCCGAGGTGGGCCGCCGGGAGCGGGCGCGCTGGCGGATCGTGCTGCTCGACGAGTACCAGGACACCAGCGTCGGCCAGCTGCGGATGCTCGAGGCGCTGTTCGGCCGGGCCGGCGGGCACCCGGTCCTCGCCGTCGGCGACCCGCGCCAGTCGATCTACGGCTGGCGCGGTGCCTCGTCCGGCACGATCGAGCGGTTCGACCGCACCTTCCCGGGCGCCCGCGGCAGGGAGGCGCAGCGGCTGACGCTGGCCACGAGCTGGCGCAACGACGCCGCGGTGCTCGACGTCGCCAACGCCGTCGCCGGCCTGCTGCCCGCGCCGGCCGTCCGGCTGCCCGACCTCACCGCGCGGCCGGGCGCCGGCCGGGGGACCGTCCTCGCCGGCCTGTACCCGACGGTCGCCGAGGAGACCGAGGCGCTCGCCGACCGGCTGGCCGCCTGCTGGCGCGGCGAGGACCCGCTGCTGCCGCCCCGGCCCGACGGCCGCCCGCCGACGACGGCGGTGCTGGTGCGCACGCGCAAGCAGCTGCCCGGTATCGCGGCCGCGCTGCGTGCCCGCGGGCTGCCGGTCACCGTCGTCGGGCTCGGCGGGCTGCTCGAGGTGCCGGAGGTCTCCGACGTCGTCGCCACCCTCACCGTGCTGGTCGACCCCTCCGCCGGCGACGCGCTGGGGCGGCTGCTCACCGGCGCCCGGTGGCGGATCGGCCCCCGCGACCTCGCCGCGCTGGAGGCCCGCGCCCGGGCCCTGGTGCACTCGCGCAGGCCGGCCCGTGACGGCGACGAGGACGACGCGCCCCGCCCCTCCGAGCGCGGCAGCATCGTGGAGGCGCTCGACGACCTCGGCGACCCCGGCGCCTACTCGGCGGTGGCCCACCGGCGGCTGCGGCGCCTGGCCGGTGAGCTGTCGCAGCTGCGCGCGCGGCTGGGGGAGTCCCTGCCCGACCTGGTCGACGAGGTCGCCCGCACCCTGGGCCTGGAGACGGAGCTGGCCAGCGCGCCGGGCGTGAGCCCCGGCGCGGCCCGCGCGCACCTGGACGCGCTGCACTCCGTGGCCGCCGAGTTCACCGAGCTGGCCGAGCTGCCCTCCCTGCCGGCGTTCCTCGGCTACCTGCGCGACGCCGAGGAGCGCGAGCGGGGGCTGGAGCCCGGCGAGGTGGCGGTCGACCCGGAGTCGGTGCAGCTGCTCACCGTGCACTCGGCCAAGGGCCTGGAGTGGGACGTCGTCGCCGTCCCCGGCATGACCGCCGACCAGTTCCCCTCGCGCACCGACACCAGCGACTCGTGGATCAAGGACCCCGGCGCCGTCCCGGTCGACCTGCGCCTCACCGACCGCGAGGAGCTGCCGCGGCTGCGCCTGCCGGTGCCCGGCTCGGGGGACCAGGCGGTCGTGCGCGCCGCGCTCGAGGACTACGTGCAGGAGTGGAAGGACTTCGGCGAGGCCGAGGAGATCCGCCTGGGCTACGTCGCGGTCACCCGCGCCAGGTCCCTGCTGCTGTGCTCGGGCAGCTGGTGGCGGGAGGGCGTGAAGCCCAACGGCCCCTCAGTGCTGCTCGACACCGTCCGCCGGGCGTGCACCGCCGGGGCCGGCGTCGTCGTGGCGTGGGCCGAGCGGCCCGAGGAGGGGGCCCCCAACCCCGCGCTGGAGGACTGGCCGGTGGGCGTGTGGCCGGCCGACCCGCTGTCGGCGCCGCGCCGACGCGCGCTCACCGCCGCCGCCGAGCTGGTCGCCGGTTCCGCTCCGCACCCGCTCGACGCCGCCACCGTGCTCGGCTCCGGCGACCCGGTGGTCGAGGACTGGATCCGCGACGCCGACCTGCTGCTGCGCGAGCGCCGGCGCACCGCCCGCCCGACCGTCGAGGTGCCGCTGCCCAGCCACCTGTCGGTGTCGGAGCTGGTCGCCCTGCGCCGTGACCCGGCCGAGCTGGCCCGCCGGCTGCGCCGGCCGATGCCGGCCGCGCCCGCGCCGCTGGCCCGCCGGGGCACCGCGTTCCACGCCTGGCTGGAGGAGCGCTTCGGCGCCTCGCGGCTCCTCGACCTCGACGAGCTGCCCGGCTCGGGCGACGAGTCCGCACCTCCCGACGGCGCGCTGTCGGCCCTGCAGGAGGCCTTCCTCGCCAGCCCTTGGGCCGACCGCCAGCCGGTCGAGGTCGAGGTGCCGTTCGAGACGCCGCTGGGACCGCTCACCCTGCGGGGCCGCATCGACGCCGTCTTCGCCGACGACGCCGGCGGGTTCGAGGTCGTCGACTGGAAGACCGGCCCGCCGCCCTCGGGCGGGGAGCTCGCCGCGGCCGCCGTGCAGCTGGCCGCCTACCGGCTCGGCTGGTCGCGGCTGGCCGGCGTGCCGGTCGAGCGGGTCAGCGCGGGCTTCCACCACGTCTCGGCCGGCGTCACCGTGCGCCCCGTCGACCTGCTCGACGAGGCCGGCCTGCTGGCGCTGGTCAGCGGCGAGGCCACCGCCGCCACCGCCGCCGACGCCACCGCCACCGCCGCCCCGACGACCTGCCGCTGCCGCCGGAGCCCGACGACGAGCTGCCGCCGCCGCCCGAGGACGACCCTGGACCCGGGTGACGCGGCCGCGCACCGGAGCGCGCGGCCTCGTCACGGGGTGCCCGACCACACCCTGCAGCGCGAGGCCCGGCACCACGCGGCGAGGGCCCGGGCCGCTCGGCGCTCAACCGGAGGCGGGACCGTCCGCGCCGCGCTCGGCCAGGACGGCGCCGAGCTGCAGCACGGGTGCACCGGACGGCGCGCGCAGGGCTCGCTCCTCGGTCAGGCCCAGCTTCCGCGCGACCGCCAGCGACGCCGCGTTCTCCGCGTGCACCACGGCGACCACCCGGGGCACCCCGAGCGCCCGCGCCCGGTCGAGCGCCGTGCGCCCCGCCTCCGTGGCGGTGCCCCGGCCCCAGAACCGCCGGCCCAGCCGCCAGCCCACCTCGGGCACCCCGGTCGGCCCCCACGGCTGCGTCCAGGGCTGGACGCCGGTGAACCCGGCGACCTCGTCGCCGACGAGGACCGAGAACAGGCACAGGCCGGTGCTCCCGGCCAGCTCCTGCTGCCGCTCGACGAACGCCGCGTACCAGGCCCGGTCCCGGACCTCGCCCGTGCCGACGTAGCGCATGACCTCCGCGTCGTCGAAGAGGGCGGCCCAGACGTCGGCGTCCTCGGTGGTGGGGACGCGGAGCCGCACGGTCACGACGACGCGACGCGGTCCAGGATCGCCGTGGCGAGCTGGTCGGGCGCCTGCTCGGGCACCCAGTGGCTGATGCCGGCCAGCTCCACGAAGCGGTAGTCGCCGGTCACGTGCGCCGCGCACCCCTCGGCGGCGATCCGGCCGATGGCCATGTCGGCGTCGCTCCACACGTAGGTGGTGGGCACCGCCACGTCGTCCACCGGCGTCGCCGAGCTCATCGCCCGGTACCAGTTCAGCGCGGCGGTCAGCGCGCCCGGCGCCGACAGCACGGCCACGTACTCGTCGACCGCCTCCGGGTCGACCGCGTCGCCGTACATGCGGCGCAGCCGGCGGGCGTCGTCGGCGAGCAGCACCTCCTCGGCCTTCCCCGCCTGCCAGAACAGCCGGATGTAGGCGGAGCGCTCCTTCTGCTCGGGGTCGCCGCGGAAGGCCGCGGTGAACGCCGCGGGGTGCGGCACCGAGACGGCGGTCAGGGAGCGCACCCGGTCGGGGTGCCAGGCGGCCAGCGCCCACGCGACGTTGGCGCCCCAGTCGTGCCCGACGACGTCGGCGACCGGCACCCCCATCTGCGTCATGAGGTCCGCGGTGACCTGCGCGAGGTTGGTCAGCGCGTAGGCCTCCACCTCCTGCGGCCGGGCACCGGGGGAGTAGCCGAGCTGGTCGACGGCGTAGGTGCGCAGCCCCGCCTCGGTCAGCCGCGGCGTCACCGCCGCCCACGACGCCGAGGTCTCCGGGAAGCCGTGCAGCAGCAGCACCGGCCGCCCGTCCCCGGGGCCGTCGGCGCGCACGTCGAAGGTCAGGTCACCGACGTCGATCCGCAGCAGTTCTCCGGCCATGCCGCCGAACCTAGTGGCCGGGGCGGACCCGGCACCTGCGCGCCGCTACCGTCGGCGCTCGTGACCAGCCCGGAACGCGCCTTCGTGCAGGCCCACCTCGACGACCTCCACGCCGACCTCGACGCCTGGCTGCGCATCCCGTCGATCTCGGCCGACCCCGCGCACGCCGGCGACGTCGCCGCGAGCGCCGAGTGGCTGGCCGGCGCCCTGCGGCGCACCGGGTTCCCCGTCGTCGAGATCTGGCCGACCCCGGGCGCACCCGCCGTCTACGCCGAGTGGCCCAGCGCGGACGACGGTGCGCCGGTCGCGCTGGTCTACGGCCACCACGACGTGCAGCCGGTCGACCCGCCGGAGCTGTGGGAGCACCCGCCGTTCGAGCCGACCCGCGTCGAGACGCCGGACGGGCCGGAGCTGCACGCCCGCGGTGCCATCGACGACAAGGGCAACGTCGCCTTCCACCTGCTCGGCATCCGCGCGCACCTGGCCGCCACCGGCCGGGACACCCCGGCCGTCACGGTGAAGCTGCTCGTCGAGGGCGAGGAGGAGTCCGGCTCGCCGCACTTCGCCGACCTGCTGCGCGAGCGCGCCGACCGGCTGGCCTGCGACGTCGTCGTCGTCAGCGACACCGGCATGGCCGCACCCGACGTGCCCAGCGCCGTTGTCGCCATGCGCGGGCTGGCCGACGCCGAGATCACGCTGCGCGGCCCCGCCGTCGACCTGCACTCGGGCTCCTTCGGCGGCGGCGTGCCCAACCCGCTGCACGCGATGGCGGAGCTGCTCGCCGCCCTGCACGACGAGCAGGGCCGGGTCACCCTGCCCGGCTTCTACGAGAAGGTGCGGCCGCTCACCGACCGCGAGCGTGAGCTCATGGCCCGCGTGCCCCTCGACGAGGCCGCCTGGCTGGCCGGCCCGGCCGCCTCCCGCGCGGCGACGGGGGAGGCGGGCTACAGCACGCTGGAGCGCATCGGCGCCCGGCCGACCGCCGAGGTCAACGGCATGTGGGGCGGCTACACCGGCCCCGGCCACAAGACGATCGTCCCGGCCGAGGCGCACGCCAAGCTCACCTTCCGGCTGGTGGCCGACCAGCGCCCGGAGGACGTCGGCCCGCTGCTGCGCCGGTGGGTCGACGAGCACCTGCCCGAGGGCGTCGTGGCCGAGGTGCACACCCCGCCCGGCGGCGTCGCCCCGTGCGCCAGCGACCTCGACTCCCCGCACGTGGACGCCCTGCTGCGGGCCATCGGGCAGGCCTTCGACACCGCACCCGACGACGTCCTGTTCACCCGCGAGGGCGGCAGCGGCCCCGAGGCCGACCTGGTCGAGGTCCTCGGCGCGCCGCTGGTGTTCCTCGGCGCGGGCCTGCCCACCGACCGCATCCACTCGCCGAACGAGCGGGTGCTGCTGCCGATGCTGTACCGCGGCGCCGAGGCGGCGGCCCACCTGTGGCGGGAGCTGGCGGCCCGGTGACCGTCCCGGAGCCCGGCGGGCGCTTCGGCCCCTACCGCGTCCTCGGCGTGCTCGGCACCGGCGGCATGGGGTCGGTGCTGCGGGCGCACGACGACGAGCACGAGCGCGACGTCGCGCTCAAGGTCCTGCACCAGCAGTGGGCCGCCGACGAGGGCTACCGCGAGCGGTTCCGCCGCGAGGCCCGCATCGCCGCCCGGCTCAACGAGCCCCACGTCGTCCCCATCCACCGCTTCGGCGAGATCGACGGGCAGTTGTTCCTCGACATGCGGCTGGTCGAGGGCGAGGACCTGGCCTCGCTGCTGCGCCGCGCCGGGCGGCTGGCCCCGGCACGCGCCGTCGACGTCGTCGGCCAGGTGGCCCGGGCGCTCGACGCCGCGCACGCCGGCGGCCTGGTGCACCGCGACGTCAAGCCCTCCAACGTGCTGCTGGTCGCCCGCGGGGACGGCGGCGACCTCGCCGGCTCCGCGCCCGGCGAGGACTTCTGCTACCTCGCCGACTTCGGCATCGCCCGCACCTCCGAGGACGCCACCGGGCCGGCGCTCACCGGTACCGGCATGGCGGTCGGCAGCACCGAGTACATGGCGCCCGAGCGCTTCGGCTCGACCCCGCTCGACGCCCGCGTCGACGTCTACTCCCTCGCCTGCGTGCTGTTCGAGGCGCTCACCGGCCGGCGGCTGTTCCCGGGTGCCGACCCGGTGGCGCTCATGGCCGCGCACATGCACTCCCCGCCGCCCCCGCCGTCGTCCCTGGCGCCCGGCGTCCCGCCGGCGCTCGACGCCGTGGTGCTGCGCGGGCTGGCGAAGGACCGCGAGCAGCGCTGGGCCACGGCCGGGGCCATGGCCGCCGCCGCGCGCGCCGCGCTCGCCGAGAGCGGCGTCCCGGTGCCCGGCACCGACGCCGGGACGACGGTGGGCCCGTCGGCCGCGGCCGGGAACGGCCGGGCGGCCACCCGGCAGCAGCAGGCCCCGCCGCGACCGCTCGCGCCGCCCACCACCGTCGGGCCGCGACCGCCGGCCGCGGCAGGCGCGCCGCGCACCGCCCGTCTGCCGTGGGTGCTCGCGGCGCTCGGCGCGCTCCTGTCCCTCGTCCTCGCCGTCGCCCTGGTGGTGGTCGCCGTCCGGTCCGGCGACGCCGGCGACGCCGCAGCCGGCGCCGGGCAGCGGCTCGTGGCCGCCACCCTCCCGGCCGGCGTGGAGTCCGGCGACTGCACCGAGCAGGAGCCCGCCGACGGCGTGCTGCGGGAGGTCACCTGCCCGGCCGACCCCGAGGGCGTGCCCACCGGCAGCACCTACCGGGCCCTGGAGGACGACGGCGCCGCGCAGGCACTGGCCGCCGACATCGAGCGGGAGGGCCTGCAGCCGCTCGAGGACCGCTACGACTGCGGATCGAGCAGCGGCGGCCCGGCCGGCTGGTTCCCGATCGCGGACGGCGACCTCGACGACGACGGCACCGAGGTCGGCCGCGCGGCCTGCTGGGTCGACGGCGACGGCGACGCGGTGCTCGCCTGGGCCTGGGACGACCTGGGCACCTACGGGGTCGCGGAGGTGCGCGGCGGCGGCGACGCGCAGCTGTCGATCCTGCGTGGCTGGTGGGACAGCAGCGCCGACCGCGGCTACAGCTGACCGCCCGCGCCGCGGGATCCCGGATCCGGCGGTTCCCCGTCCTAACCTGACCCCCGTGACCGGACCTGGGCTGACGGCCGCGCCCGCGGGGTGGTACCCCGACCCCGACGGTGCCGCCGGGATGGTGCGCTGGTGGAACGGGGAGAGCTGGTCGGACGTCACGACGCCGGCCGGCCCGGGTGTCGCCGTCCAGGCGTCCCCGGTGGTCGCCCCGCCCCGCCCGCCGGCGCCGTCGACGTGGGGGAGCGACGCCTGGCCGCCCGGCCGGGCCCCGGAGCGCCGCCCGCCCGGCCGCACGGCCTGGTGGATCGGCGGCGCGGTGCTGGCCGTGGTGGCCGTCGTCGTCCTCGCGCTGGTCGTCGGGCTGTCCGGCGGCAGCCCGACCGGCCCGGGAGCGGTCACCGACCCGCCCGTGGCGAGCTCCCCGCCGGCCGGCAGCACCTTCCCGCCGGGCACCGTGCGGATCGTCGACGAGGAGGCGGGCATCTCCTACCCGTTCCTCGGCAACGGCTGGTACGAGTACGACCGCGGCCTGATGCCCGAGACCCGCACCATCGCCGGGCAGTACTTCATCACCCAGGAGCAGACGCCCGACGGCGGGAACTTCATCGCCCAGTGCACGTCGGGACCGGTCGCCGACGGCTACGGCTGGACCGGCCCGGGCAGCGAGCAGGCCACGGTGACCGCGCTGGCCGACAGCGTGCGCGCGGCCTACTACCCGTACCCGAACGAGCGGGAGGTGCTGCGCGACGAGGCCCTGACCGTCGACGGCCACGCCGCGCACCTGGTCGAGTTCCAGCTCACCTGGGACGTCGACGGCTACGACTCCACCGGTGAGCGCGCGGCGCTGCTCGTCGTCGACGTCGGCCGGCCCGACCCCGCGCTGCTCTACGTCTCCATCCCGAACACGCACGCCGAGCTGTACGGGACCATCGACCGCGTCATCGCCGACATCGACGTGCTCTGACACCGTCGGCCCACCGGCCGACACCGCGGCCAGCCTCGTCGCCGAGATCGGCGATCTCGTCGCTTCACGTGCCTCAGAGCGACCAGATCGCCGATCTCGGCGCCACGACCTGAGCCGGAGCTCCTCCGTGGGCGACCGGACGGCGGGGCGTCGTCCCGCGTGGTTAGGGTCGGTGCGTGACAGCAGCGACTGGGGCCGACCTGACACTGCGGCACCCGGTGGAGCGCTTCTCGCTCGACAACGGGCTGCGGGTCGTCCTCGCGCCCGACCGCAGCGTGCCGGTCGTGGCCGTGACCGTCTTCTACGACGTGGGCATGCGCAACGAGCCGGAGGGCCGCACCGGGTTCGCCCACCTCTTCGAGCACGTGATGTTCCAGGGCTCGGCGCACGTGCCGAAGATGGAGCACGCCCGCCTGGTGCAGGCCGCCGGCGGCACGTTCAACGGCTCCACGCACCAGGACTTCACGAACTACTACGAGGCGCTGCCGTCCGAGGCGCTCGAGCGCGCGCTGTTCCTCGAGGCCGACCGGATGGCCGCCCCGGCCATCACCGAGGAGAACCTCCGCAACCAGATCGACGTGGTGAAGGAGGAGATCCGGGTCAACGTGCTCAACCGGCCCTACGGCGCCTTCCCCTGGCTGCAGCTGCCGCAGATCGCGTTCGAGAGCTTCGCCAACACCCACGACGGCTACGGCTCCTTCGTCGACCTGGAGAGCTCCACGGTCGAGGACGCCACGGACTTCTTCTCCCGCTACTACGCGCCGGGCAACGCGGTGCTGTGCATCGGCGGGGACCTCGACGTCGGTGAGACCGAGCGCCTGGTCCGCCACTGGTTCGGCCGGGTCGAGGCCCGCGAGGTCCCGCCGACGCCGAACACCGGCGAGCCCTCGCCCACGACCGTCCGCCGCGACGTCGTCGAGGACCGACTGGCCCCCGCACCCGCCGTCGCCCTGGGCTGGCGGGTGCCCGACCCGGTCGGCGACCTCGACACCTACCTCGGCACCGTGCTGCTGGCCGAGCTGCTCAGCGAGGGCGACGCCTCCCGGCTGGAGCGCCGGCTGGTGCACGACGACCGCCTCGCCGTGGCGCAGAGCAGCTACGTCGGGCTGTTCGGCGACCCCTTCGACGTCCGCGACGCCACGCTGCTCACCACCCAGGTCCACCACCCGGCCGCCGTCGGTGTCGACGACGTGCTCGGCGCCGTGCACGACGAGATCGGCCGGGTGGCCACCGAGGGCGTGAGCGTCGAGGAGCTGGCCCGCGTGCAGGCGCGCACCAGCGCCCAGCTGCTGCGCCAGGCCGACTCCGTGCTGGGCCGCACCCTCGCCTTCGCCGGTGCCGAGCTGGTCCACGGCCGCGCCGAGCTGGCCGGCGAGCTCGCCGCCCGGCTGGCCGCCGTGACCCCCGACGCGGTGCAGGCCGCCGCCAAGGGACTCGATCCCGGCACCGCGGCGGTGCTGGAGCTGCGCGCCACCGGAGGAGCGAGGTGAGCGCCCCCGTGCTCGACCTCGACCTCGTCCCACCGCTGGGTGAGCCGCGGCCGCAGCCGGTCCCGGAGGTGGTGACCACGACGCTGCCCAGCGGGCTGGGCGTCGTCGTGGTCCCGCGTCCCGGCGTCCCGCTGGTGGAGCTCCGGCTGCGCGTCCCGTTCGCCGCGACCTCCCCGCGCGGCGCCCTGCAGCACGTCGCCCGGGCCTCGGTGCTCTCCGGCGCCGTGCTCCTCGGCACCGCGCAGCGCGACGCGATGGGCATCGCCGAGGCGCTGCAGGGCCACGGCGCCGAGCTGTCGGTGGCCGCCGACCCCGACCGGCTGCTGCTGTCCACCACGCTGCTGGCCGAGGGGCTGACGCCGGTCCTCGGCGTCCTGGCCGAGGTGCTCACCTCCGCCGCCTACGCGGGTGACCAGGTCGAGGCCGAGCGCGACCGGGTGGCCGAGCGGATCGCCATCGCCCGCTCGCAGCCCGGCGTCATCGCCCGCAACGCGCTCGCCGCCCGCCGCTACGGCACCCACCCCTACGCCGCCCAGCTGCCCGCACCCGACCTGGTCGGCAAGGTCACCGCCGCCGCGCTGCGCAAGCTGCACCGCGAGCGGCTGCTGCCCGCCGGCAGCACGCTGGTCCTCGTCGGCGACCTCGACGCCGCCGCGGCCACCGACGCCGTCGCCGCCGCGCTCGGCGACTGGACGGGAGAGGGCACCGCCGCCGGCGCCCCGCCCGCGCCGACGCTCGCCCCGGGTCACCTGGAGGTCGTCGACCGGCCGGGCGCGGTGCAGTCCAACATCCGCCTCGGCGGGCCCGCACCGGCCCGCACCGACCCCGACCTGCCCGCCGTCCGGCTGGCCAGCATGGTCTTCGGCGGCTACTTCTCCTCGCGGCTGGTCGAGAACATCCGCGAGCGGCGCGGCTACTCCTACAGCCCGCGCAGCGCCGTCGACCACCTGGCCGCCGCCTCGTCGTTCCTCGTCGAGGCCGACGTCGCCACCGAGGTCACCGGCGCGGCGTTCCTCGAGACCTGGGCCGAGCTCGGCCGGATGGCCCTCGCGCCGGTCACCGAGGCCGAGCTCGACGCCGCCCGCCGCTACGTCCTCGGCAGCATGGCGCTGTCGACGTCCACGCACGCCGGGCTGGCCAGCACGCTGTCGGCGCTCGCCGGGTCGGGGTTGTCCGCGGACTGGCTGGCCGAGCACCAGCGGGCGCTCACCACGGTCACGGTCGACCAGGTGCAGGAGGCCTCGCGCCGCTACCTCGCACCGGCCGCCCTGACCGCCGTCGTCGTGGGTGACGCCGAGGAGGTGACCGACGCGCTGCGGGCCCTCGGCCCGGTCGACGTCACCGCCAGCGCCGCCGCCGCGCCGGACCCCGCGTGAGCGTCCCGCCGGGCGGCAGCACCCCGGCCGACAACCCACCGGAGGCGGTGCGCGGCTTCTGGCCGGCCGGTACCCCCGGCACCACCGGCACCGTGCCGGTGCTGTCCCGCTCGGCCCACGACCGCGACCACCTCGGCCGGTCGCTGGAGGACCCCACCCGCGGACGCCCGGTGCGGGTGCTCACCGTCGACGAGCGCCGCACCGTCCCCGTGCACGAGGGCGAGGCCGGTCCGGTGCTGGTGTGGGACGAGCAGCCGACCCTGCCGCTCGGCGCGGTGTACCTCGGCGAGGCCGACGGGGTGCCCTACGCCGCGGTCCGCGGGGAGCGGGCGCTGACGGTGAACGGCCGGCCGGTGGACCTGTGGACCGGGCTGCGCGAGATCGGCAGCGAGCTGGGCGACCTGGACGCCGGCCTGCTCGCCGAGGCCGTCGGCATCCTCGAGTGGCACGAGCGCGCCCGGTTCAGCCCGCTGTCCGGCGCCGCGACGACGATCGAGCGGGCCGGCTGGGTGCAGCGCGACCCGGTCACCGGGGCCGAGCTGTTCCCCCGCACCGACCCCGCGGTGATCATGCTGGTCCACGACGGCGGCGACCGGTGCGTGCTGGGCCGGCAGGCGGTGTGGCCGCCCGGGCGGTTCTCCATCCTCGCCGGGTTCGTCGAGCCGGGGGAGTCCGCCGAGGGCGCGGTGGCCCGCGAGGTCGCCGAGGAGGTCGGGCTGCAGGTCACCGACGTCCGCTACGTGAGCAGCCAGCCGTGGCCGTTCCCGCAGTCGCTGATGCTCGGCTTCACCGCCCGCCTCGACGGCGACGACACCCTGCGGCTGGACCCGACCGAGATCGAGGAGGCCCGCTGGTGGACCCGCGAGGAGCTCCGCTCGGGCCGCGGTCCCGAGGCGCTGCCGCCGCCGGTGTCGATCGCCCGGCACATCATCGACCGCTGGGTGGCCGGCGAGGTCTAGGCCCAGCGGCCCCGGAGGACGAGTGCCGGGTGCTCGGACCGGTCGGCCAGCACGACGGCGTCGGCGAGCGACACGGGGTCGACCTCGTCGTCGTAGCGGTCGAAGACGGGCAGCTCCCACGCCTGGTCGGCGGGGAAGCGGCGCCGCCGGGCGGCCGGCGCCACGCGCAGGTGCACGACGACGTCGAAGGCCAGCCCGACGCCCTGCAGCAGCGGGCCGGGGACCAGCAGCACCCCGCGCGGCGGCATCGGGCGGTAGGCGGCCCGGGCGGCCCGGTCGCGGGCGACGTCCCACAGGACCGGCAGGTACTCCGCCGGCCCGCCGGGACCCACCCGGTCGAGCACCTCGCGGGCCAGCCCGCCGGCGTCGAGCCAGTCGGTGTACCGGGCGTCGGGATCGGTGCGGCCGTGCTCGAGCCGCACCGACGCCGGGCGGAGGAACCCGTCGGCCGGCACGACGACGGCCGGCCGGCCCAGCGCGGGCAGCCGCTCGGCGATCGCGGTGGCGAGGTCGCCGGGTGCGGCGACGTCGGGACCGTCGACGGCGACCCGCACGGCGGCCGCTCCGGGCACGGGCTCGACGTCGGCGAGGAGGGCGGCCAGCCGGTCGGCCAGCGCGCCCGGGGTCAGCGGCTCGGGACCGCTCAGGGGCGGCCGTCCGCCGGGACGGAGGAGCCCGGCCGGGAGGACCCGCGCTCGACCCGCCGGCCCGGTGGGCGGCGGGGGACCGGCGGCAGCGCCGCGGCCGGCCGGTCGAGCGCGTCGAGGACCTCGCGGGCCAGCTCGTGCACCGGCCGCCCGAGCGACCGGGCCTGACCCCGCAGCGCCTCGAAGGCCGTCCGCGGCGAGGTGGACTCCCGCTCGGCGAGGACGCCGATGGCGCGCTCGGTGGCGACCCGGGAGGCCAGCGCGTGCTCGAGCTGGGTGACGGTCCGCTCGAGGGCGGCGATCCGGGCGTCCCGGGGGTCGCAGGCGACCTCCTCGCCGGCGTTCCCGCGGGCGGCGCGGCGGGTGGCGCGGTCGGGGTCGGCGGGTCCGTCGAGCTCCTCGGCGACGAGGTCGGCCAGCGAGAGGCCCTCGATCAGGTCGCCGACGTCCTCGGCCCGGCCGGGGGAGAGCACGCTCCACCCCCGGCCGGTGCGCGCGAGGACGACGGAGGGACGGTCGACGGGGACCTCCTCCGCGGCCGATCCGGGCGCGGGGAGGGGCACGGCGTCCGAGGTCACGTCAGCGGCTCCCGCGGGTGCTCCGGCCGGTGGCCGGGGGACGGTCGGCGCGCCACGGTCGCGACCCGCCGGGGGACGATGATGCACCGCCGGGGTCCGCGCAGCGTGCACCACCCGCCGGTCAGGCCCCCGGCTGCTGCGCGAGCTGTGCCTTCACCTGGTCGATGCTCGGGTTGGTCAGGGCGCTGCCGTCGGCGAAGACCAGGGTCGGGACGGTGCGGTTGCCCCCGTTGGCCCGCATCACGACGTCGGCCGCGGCGGCGTCGCGCTCGATGTCGACCTCGGCGTAGTCGATGCCCTCGACCTGCATGAGCTTCTTGAGCCGCACGCAGTACCCGCACCAGGTGGTGGTGTACATCGTCACGGCGGCGGGTGCGGCAGTCACTCGGGGTCCTCCCAGGGACAGGTCGGTCGGCACGGGACGGACGACGTCCCGCGGGGAGGCAAACGCCCCGTCCGCGTCCCCTCTTCCCCAGGGGCTGCCGCCGTCCACCGGTGCGGGGTGTCCCCGCCGTCCGTCGCCGGCGGCTGGGACACTCGCGGGTGCGGCCGGCCGGCCGCCGCCAGACCCGCCCCGTGGGAGGACGCACCGCATGCTCCGGACAGCCGACGCGCGCCCCGTGGCCCCGGGGACCCCCGCCGGCGCCGAGGCGGTGCTGGCCGGCCTGGACGAGGAGCAGCGCACCGCCGCGTCGGCGGTCTCCGGCCCGGTGTGCATCCTCGCCGGCGCCGGCACGGGCAAGACCCGCACCATCACCCACCGCATCGCCTACGGCGTGCACACCGGCGCGTTCGTCCCCGAGCAGGTGCTGGCGGTGACCTTCACCGCCCGCGCGGCGGGGGAGCTGCGCACCCGGCTGGCCGGCCTCGGCGTCGGCGGGGTGCAGGCGCGCACCTTCCACGCCGCGGCGATGCGTCAGCTGCGCTACTTCGCCCCCCGGGTGCTCGGCGGGCCGCTGCCGCCCCTGGTGGAGAACAAGCTGCGGGTCGTCGCCTCCGCCGCCACCCGCAACCGGCTGACCACCGACCGCACCAGCCTGCGCGACCTCGCCAGCGAGATCGAGTGGGCCAAGACCACGCTGGCCACCCCCGACGACTACCCGGTCCGCGCCGCGGCCGCCGGGCGCGAGCCGCCCTTCGACGCCGAGACCGTCGCGCGGGTGTACGCCTCCTACGAGTCGGCCAAACAACGCGACGGCGCCCTCGACTTCGAGGACCTGCTGCTGGTCACCGCGTACGCGCTGGAGGAGCACCCCGACGTCGCCCGGCAGGTGCGCGGTCAGTACCGCCACTTCGTCGTCGACGAGTACCAGGACGTCAACCCGCTGCAGCAGCGCCTGCTCGACGCCTGGCTCGGCGGCCGGGCCGACGTCTGCGTCGTCGGCGACCCCAACCAGACGATCTACTCCTTCACCGGGGCCGACCCCGACCACCTGCTCGGCTTCGCCGACCGCTATCCCGACGCCGCGGTGGTGAAGCTGGAGCGGGACTACCGCTCCACGCCGCAGGTCGTCGCGCTGGCCAACAAGCTCATCGGGCAGGCGCCGCCGCGCAAGGGCCTGCCCGGCCTGCGGCTGCTCGGCCAGCGCGCCGAGGGTCCCGCGCCGCGGTTCTTCGAGCACCCCGACGAGCCCACCGAGGCCGCCGCCGTCGCCCAGGCGTGCCGGGCGCTCGTCGAGGCCGGCACGCCGGCGTCGGAGATCGCCGTCCTGTTCCGCATCAACGCCCAGTCGCAGGTCTACGAGTCCGCGCTGGCCGACGTCGGCGTGCCCTACGTGCTCAAGGGCGGCGAGCGGTTCTTCGAGCGGCCCGAGGTCCGCGAGGCCATCGTCCTGCTGCGCGGTGCGGCCGCCGGCGGGAGCGACCCCGGCGCGCTGGTGCCCACGGTGCGCGACGTGCTCGCCTCGACCGGCTGGGTCGAGCACCGCCCGCCGGCCGGGGGGGCGGCGCGCGACCGCTGGCAGTCGCTGGCCGCGCTGGTCGACCTCGCCGTCGACCTGGTGGCCGAGGACCCGACCACCGACCTCCCGCGGTTCGTCGCCCACCTCGCCGAGCGGGCCGACGCCCAGCACGCGCCGACCGTCCAGGGCGTCACGCTGGCGTCGATGCACGCGGCCAAGGGCCTGGAGTGGGACGCCGTCTTCGTCGTCGGCCTGGTCGACGGCGTGCTCCCGATCGCGCAGTCGCTGTCCCGCCCGGAGGCGGTGGAGGAGGAGCGTCGGCTCCTCTACGTCGCGGTGACCCGTGCCCGGGAGCAGCTCACCCTCTCCTGGTCGCTGGCGCGCAACCCCGGGGCCAAGCGCGCCCGTCCGCGCAGCCGCTTCCTCGACGGACTGGTGCCCGGCTCGACGCCCACGGCGCCGCCGCCGCAGCGGAAGGCGAAGAAGGCCAAGGTCGTCCTCGAGGGCGAGGCCGGCGAGATCTTCGAGCGCCTGCGGGCCTGGCGCAGCACGACGGCGCAGGCCGCCTCGGTGCCCGCCTACGTCGTGTTCAGCGACGCGACCCTGCAGGCCATCGCCGAGGCCAAGCCGACGAGCGTCCGCGAGCTGTCCGGCCTGCCGGGCATCGGCGCCCGCAAGCTCGAGATGTACGCCGAGGACGTCCTCGCCACCGTCGGCGGCTGACCCGTCACGGGCCGTGCGGGCCGCACGGCGGCTCCGGCGTGTCCCCCGACACGGGGGAACGCGCCCGTTAAATGCGTTGCGCCTCTCGCGTGACCTTCCCTACTGTCCTGATCGCGCCCGACGGACGACCGCGGGCGCGCCAGACAGAGACCGGCCCGACCGCCGGACTCCGGCCCTGGGAGGAGGGGGAACGATGATCGACGTGCGCTGCGCCTCCGCCCCCGCCGGGGTCTCCGCCTGGGGCGCCCTCCTCGTGCGTCCGGCTGCCGGTGACGCCGTCCTGATGGCCCGCCCGCGCCACGCCGTCGTCCGGTCCACGACGCCGTTCGACCTGACCGGCACGGCCGTTGCTGCGCCCGCCGCTCCGTTCCAGGGGACCGGTCTGCCCATCGCCGGCCAGCCCGTGTTCGGCACCGGCCTCGTCGGCGGCGCCGATGCGCTCACCGAGGACACCACCCACACGCGCCACACCCTCGGGATCCACTCCCCGGGGAGACCGCAGAGCTAACCGCTCCACCGGTCCTCCTCGAGGCCGCGGAACCCGAACCCCGGGATCCGCGGCCTTCGTCTCTCTCCGCGGCACCCCGGCCCCGACCACCCGGTCGGCGGGCCCCCGCCGGCCGCGCAGACGACGAGTACGAGGAGGAGCGGCAGTGCAGCAGACGATCGACCGCCCGACGTCCCACCGCCGACCCGGGCTCCCCCGGACCGGCGGTGCCACCCCCAGGGCACCGCACACCCCCCTGGCCCCCTCACCGGTGCGGCGTCCCCTGCCGTGCCGCGGGACCGACGACCCGGACCTGTGGTTCGCCGAGAGCCCCGCGCTGCTCGAGCAGGCCAAGGTCCTGTGCGGGGAGTGCCCGGTCCGCGACGCCTGCCTGGCCGGCGCCGTGGACCGCGGCGAGCCGTGGGGCGTGTGGGGCGGCGAGATCTTCGAGCGGGGTGTGGTCATCCCGCGCAAGCGCCCGCGGGGCCGTCCCCGCAAGGTCGTCGCGGCGTGACCGCGACGGCAGCGACCCGGACCTCCACCCGGGCCACGACCCGGACGACCGACATCCGACATCGATCCCCATCCGATCGGGCACCGACGCCCGGCGAGCACCGAGGACCAGTCATGCACAGCTACGAGTACGACCTGGCCACCACGCGGCTGCGTGAACTGCGCGCCGAGGCCGACACCGCGGGCCGGGTGCGCCGGCTGCGGGCTGCCCGCCGGTGGGCCCGTCGCGCGGAGTACGCCACCCGGCGTGCCGCGCGCGCCAGCGCCGCCGTCCGCTGAGGACCCCCCACCGCTCGCAGGCTCGCGGTGGGTCCCTGCAGCGGGGCCGATCCGGGGCCGGCTGCGCACCGGCCCCTCCCGGTCGAGGCCGGGCTCCCGACGCTCCCGGTGCGTCGGGAGCCCGGCCTCCTGCCGTCCGGGGCCCCCGGCGGCGCGGCGGACCCGGTCAGGCCTTGAAGCCGGGCAGCCACTCCTCGAGGACGCCGCGGTAGCCGGCGGCGGCGTCGAGCTGGCAGAGCACCCCGATCGAGCCGACCGTCACCCGGTGGATGAGCAGGTAGGCCGGGGGCAGGTTCAGCTGGCGGCCCAGCTTGTTGGCCTCGCTGCGTGGGTCGGCCAGGCGGGCGGCCTGCTCCTGCATCCAGGCGCGGGTGAACCGGAAGCTGGAGCTCTCGATCGGCTCCAGCATCGGCCGGAGGTAGTCGAGCACGGCCTGGGCGTCGACCTGGATCCCGGGCCGGACGAACCCCTCGGCACGCAGGTCGGTCAGCACCTCCTCGGCGCGGCCCTCCAGCGCCCAGCGCACCAGGCGGCCGATCGGCTCGGGCAGCCCGTCGGGGAGCCGTGCGGTGGCGCCGAAGTCGATGACGCCGAGCCGGTCGCCGTCGACGAGCCGGAAGTTGCCCGGGTGCGGGTCGGCGTGCAACAGCCCGGCGCGGGTCGGCGCGGAGAAGTGGAACTGGGCCATCAGGTGGCCGGCGCGGTCGCGCTGCTCGCGGGTGCCGTCGGTGATGACCCGGGAGAGCGGCAGGCCCTCCAGCCACTCCGAGACGATCACCTTCGGCGCGCTGGCCACCACGCGCGGGACGACGATCTCCGGGTCGTCCGCGTAGGCGGCCGAGAACTGCCGCTGCGCGTCGGCCTCCAGCCCGTAGTCGAGCTCCTCGACCACGCGGGCCCGCAGCTCGGCGATGAGCGGCTTGACGTCCATGCCGGGGAACACCGCGGCGAACAGGCGGGCGAAGCGGGCGAGCTGGTTGAGGTCGGCCATCAGCGCGGTGGCCGCACCCGGGTACTGGATCTTGACCGCGACGTCGCGGCCGTCGCGCCAGGTGGCGCGGTGCACCTGGCCGATGCTCGCCGCCGCGGCCGGCTGGTCGTCGAACTCGCGGAACCGGGTGCGCCACGTCCCGCCGAGCTGCTGGGCGAGCACCGCGTGGACGGTGCGCACCGGCATCGGGGGCGCCTCCTCCTGGAGCTTGACCAGCGCCTGCCGGTAGGGCGCGGCCACCTCCTCGGGGACCGCGGCCTCGAACACCGACAGTGTCTGGCCGAGCTTCATCGCGCCGCCCTTGAGCTGACCGAGGACGGCGAAGAGCTGCTCGGCGGTGCGCTGCTGCAGCTCGGCGGTCACGGCGTCGGGCGACTGGCCCGACAGTCGCTTGCCGATGCCGAGGGTGGCGCGGCCCGCCGCACCGAGGGGCAGCGAGGCCAGCCGCGCGGTGCGCGAGATCGAGCCCCTGGGGATCCCCCGTGCGTCGTCGGTCACGCCCCCATTGTCCCCGACGCTGCGCCCGGACCGCTGATGGAGCGTGTCCGCCGTCACCCGGAGGGACGGTCGTCCCCCCTGCACCCGCACGACGCGTGCGGCGGCCAGGGACGCAGCCGCGGCACCAGCCCGGGCGGCCCCAGCTCCACCGACGCCGAGAGCGCCGCCGGGCTGCCGCTGCCGTCGAGGTAGGCCAGGGCCTGCTGCGCCGCGACCAGCGCCGTCGCCCAGCAGGTGAGGGTGGCCCCGCCCGGTGCGTCGGCCGCGGTGAGCTGGGCGGCGAGCACCGGCCAGTGCGGGTGGGCGTCGCGGCGGTGCAGGTCGCCGCAGCGCAGGCAGCTCGTGACCCCGGGGACCACGAGCGGCCCCACGACGCCGGTGTCGCCGCGGACGGCGGCCACCAGGTGCGCGACGCCGGCGTCCTGCAGGCCGGCGGACAGCGGGTCGGAGGCCGCCCAGGGGCGGGCGAGGACCACGAGGTCGGGGGCGGTGCCCGGTGGCAGCGGGCGCAGCTCGGTGAGCGGGCTGGCGCGGCGGACGGCGTCGGCGGCGGCCAGCGCCCGGGGCCGGCCCTCGTCGGAGGCGGTCAGCCCCCGGCGACGGCGTCGCCCGCGGTGGCCACGCCGTCGTCGCGGACGCTGACCCGGCCCACGCCGCTGGCGGCGAGCAGCGCGGCCAGCGGGACGCCGACCCGGGTCGCGCCCTCGACGACCACCGACGCCCGGCGCCGGAGGGACCAGCGCACCGCGCCGTCGGGATCACGGGCGGCGGCCACCTCGGCGGCGGTGCGGGCCGCGGCGGCCGGTCCGGTGTCGGAGGCGAGCAGGTCGGCGGCGTCGAGGTCGACCAGCGCCCCGGTGACCCGCAGGTGGTCCAGCAGGGCGGCGACCGAGCGGGGCTCCAGGCCGGCGCCCGCGGCGTCGGCGAGGACGGCCCCCTGGGTGCGCCGTCCGTCGAGGCCGCGCAGCAGCGCGGTGACCGCGGCCGGGGCCGGGCCCACGAGGACGCCGTCCCCGCCGTCGACCCCGCCGACCTGGACGGCGTCGGCGGAGCGGCGCAGCAGTGGCGTGCCCGGGGGCAGGAGGGGGTGGGCGGTGTCGGACACCCGGGCAGGGTCGCAGCAGCGCGCCCGGTCGCGCCGGCGTCGTCCACAGGCGGGCCCGGGGACGACGACGGCGGCGCCCGCCGTGCGGGACGCCGCCGTCTCGGAGCGGGGAGGCGCTTACGCCTTGCCGAGGATCCGGTTCATCTTGGTGCCGCAGACCGGGCAGGTGCCCTGGGCCATCCGGCGGCCGGACTCGCTGACCTTGACCTCGCCGTCGAAGTCCCGCTTCTCCTTGCACTTCACGCAGTAGCCGTTGTAGCTCTCCGCCACGGTGCCTCCTCCCTCAGCTGCTCGGCTCCCGTCCGGGCGCCGTCCTCCCGAACGCTACCCGGACGGCGGCGTCCGTCCGGCGCGGCCGGGGGAGCCGGAGCGACGCGCTTCCCACAGCCTGTGGACGGGCCTGTGGAGACGGTGGGGACCCGTCGGCGTGTCCCTGTGCGCAGCCGGGGGAGGGGCCGGCGGCCACCCGGGCGTCCCCCACCGGCCATGCGTCCGTCACCTGCGGGGATGCCGTCCGGGCGGCTGTGGACGGACGTCGCCCCGGGGCGGGCGCCGGCTGTCCACCGTCCGTGCGACTCGTACCCGAGCGGGTGGCGCCCGCGGGCGCGTCGGCGGCCGGCGGTGGCTACGGTCCTCCCGTGCCCGGTACGACCCCCGACCCCTCGCGCGGCCCCTTCTCGACGGACGGGCCGGTCGAGGTGCGCCGCAGTGCGCGCCGCCGTCGGACGGTGACGGCCTACCGGGAGTCCGGGCGGACGGTCGTGCTCATCCCGGCGGCGTTCACGCCGGCCGAGGAGCGGCGCTGGGTGGCGCAGATGGTGGCCAAGCTGCAGACCCGCGAGGACCGCCGGAAGAGGTCCCTCGGCGGCGACGAGGAGCTCATGGGCCGGGCACGGGCGCTGTCGGCCGCGCACCTCGGCGGCGTCCCGCAGCCGGCCAGCGTGCGGTGGGTGGACAACCAGCAGCGCCGCTGGGGCTCGTGCACCCCCGCCGACGGCAGCATCCGGCTGTCGAGCCGGCTCCGGTCGATGCCGGAGTACGTCGTCGACTACGTGCTCGTCCACGAGCTGGCGCACCTGATCGAGCCCCGCCACGACGCCCGCTTCTGGGCGCTGGTGGCCGGCTACCCGCGTGCCGAGCGGGCCCGGGGCTTCCTCGAGGGCGTGGAGTCCGTGCGGGCCGACGGCGGCAGCGGGGACGACGGCGACCTCGTCGACTGAACGACCCGCCGGCCCACCGGCCGGCACCGCGACGACACCGTCGGCCCCCGGGCCGGCACCGCGGTCAGGTGCCGTCCCCGACCTGCCTGGAGCCGCTCCCGCCACTCGGTCGCGGGAGCCTCCGGCCCCCACTCCCCGCAGCGCCCCGCAGGGCGTCCTCAGCGGGTCGGGGAGTCGTCGTCCGGCCTGGGGTCGTCCCCGTCGGTGCCGTCGCCGGCGGCGTCGTCGGCGGTGAGTGCGCGCAGCTCGTCGTCGACCCCCTGCCGGGCCACGAAGTCCAGCGGCTCGTCGAGGTCGTCGGACGTGGGCAGCAGGTCCGGGTGCGACCACAGGCGGTCGCGCTCGGCGGTGCCGTACCGCTGCGCCATCGCACCCCAGACGGTGGCGGCGTCGCGCAGCCGGCGCGGGCGCAGCTGCAGGCCGACCAGCGTGGCGAAGGTCTGCTCGGCCGGCCCGCCGGAGGCACGACGGCGACGCATGGTCTCGGCCAGCGCCCCGTGCCCGGGCAGCCGCTCACCCGCGGCCGCGGCCACGACCGCGTCCACCCAGCCCTCGACCAGTGCGAGCAGGGTCTCCAGCCGGCGCAGCGCCATCTGCTGCTCGGGCGTCTCCTCCGGCTCGAGCAGGCCGCTGCCGAGCAGCTCCTGGACGGCCTCGGGGTCGGACGGGTCGAAGCCGCCCTCCATCGAGCCCATGGCGTCGGTGAGGCCGCGCTCGATCGCCTCGCGGTCGATGGTGATGCCGCGGGCGTAGGCGTGGACGGCGTCGTGCAGCTGCTGGCGCAGCCACGGCACGTGCGCGAACAGCCGCAGCGAGGCGGCCTCGCGCAGCGCGAGGAAGAGGCGGACCTCGTCGTCGGGGCGGTCGAGACCCTCGGCGAAGCCGGCCACGTTCTGGGGCACGAGCACCGCCGACCCGGCCGGCGCGAGCGGCAGGCCGACCTCGGTGCCGGTGACCACCTCACCGGCCAGCCGGCCGAGCGCCTGACCGACCTGGGCGCCGAACATCAGGCCGCCCATCTGGCCCATGATCCCGGCCAGCGGGCCGGCCATCGCCATGGCCTCCTGCGGCAGCGCGGCGGTCATCGCGGCCACGACCTTCTCGGCGAGCGGGTCGATGAGCGCGCTCCAGGCCGGCAGTGTCTGCTCGATCCACTCGACCCGCGACCAGGCCAGCGGCCGGTCGGCGCCCGAGGGGAGGTCGGTGACCTGGTCGAGCCACAGGTCGGCCAGGCGCAGCGCCTCGGTGACGGCGGTCCGCTCGGCCTCCGACGTCGGCTGGGTGCCGGTGGCCAGGGAGCTGATCGCACCCTGGCGGGCGAGGTCCCAGTTGACCGGTCCGCCCGACCAGCTCATGAGCTTCTGCAGCTCGGCGAACAGCGGCATCTTGCCCAGGAGGTCCTCCGGGCCGCCACCTCCCGCACCGCCCGGGCCGCCGAAGCCGAACAGCGCCCCGAACCCGAACGGGTCACCCGAGCCCGGCTGGTCCCGGCGCTCCGGGTCGCGGTCGGAAGGCCCGAAGCCGAACGGCACGTCGCTCATGCCCCCACGGTAGACGCGTGATCACGCGGGAGCGGACGGATCGGGGCCGGTCCTGTCCGCTCTCGGCGGACGGGCCGGACAGGGACGCCACCTAAGCTGGCCGGTCGTGACCCGTCGGATCGCCGTCCTCGCCGTCGGTGTGGTGCTGCTGCTGGTCGCCGGGATCCTCGGCGCGGCCCTGCCCGTGCCCTACGTCGCGCAGGTGCCCGGCCCCACCTTCAACACCCTCGGCGACATCGACGGCGACCCGGTCATCACCGTCCGCGGCCGCGACCGCAACGACGTCGACGGCAACCTCAACCTGACCACCGTCGGCGTCGGCCGGGCGGGGCTGAGCCTGGTCGAGGCGGTCCGCGGCTGGTTCGACGACGAGGTCAGCGTCGTGCCCGAGGAGTCGGTCTACCCGCCCGACCAGACCGAGGAGGAGATCGAGCAGGCCAACCGGCAGGCCTTCCTCACCTCCGAGGAGTCGGCCGAGGCGGCGGCACTGGGCGAGCTCGGCTACCCGCTGAAGGTCGTCGTCCGCAGCGTCTCCGGCGACGACTCGCCCTCCGACGGGCTGCTCGAGGAGAACGACGCGATCGAGTCCGTGGACGGGCAGCCGACACCGGACTCCGCCGCGCTGGCCGCCGTCCTCACCGCCATCCCGCCCGGCTCGACCGTGCAGGTGGCCTACACCCGGCTCGGGCAGCCGGGCACCGCCACGGTCACCACGGGCGACGCCCCCGACCGGGAGGGCTCGGTCCTCGGGGTCACGGTCCGCCAGCAGCCCTCGGCGCCCTTCGACGTCGACATCGACGTGGCCGACGTCGGGGGTCCCTCGGCGGGCCTCATGCTCACGCTCGGCATCCTCGACCTCGTCGGCGACACCGACCTGACCGAGGGCGCCGTGGTGGCCGGCAGCGGCACGATCGAGCCCGACGGCACGGTCGGGCCGATCGGCGGGATCCAGCTGAAGATGGTCGCCGCCCAGGAGATCGGCGCCGAGCTCTTCCTCGTCCCGGTCGACAACTGCGCCGACGCCCTCGGGTCGCCGGCGACCGGGCTGACCCTCGCGCGAGTCGGCAGCCTCGGCGACGCCCTGACCGCGCTCGAGGACGTGCGCGAGGGCCGCACCCCCGCCGGCTGCTGACCGTGCGGGCGTACACCCAGGTGCTTGGGGGAAGCTGTCGGCCGGCACGGCGTCCCCGGGGAACCCGGCGCCGCGCCGAGCGTTGGCAAGGGCGTCACCGGATGGTCCTGCGCCCGTGCCGACGCAGTCCGTCCCGCGCACACGTACGACCGCCCGCGGTCGCCCCACCGCGACGGTGCACCCCGGTGCCCGCCGCACCTGCAACTGAAGGAGACCGCTCGTGGCCATGAGGCCCCCCGTGTCCGTGCCGACGCTGTCGCGGCGCGCGAAGGTGGTCATCGGGTCCATCGCCGTGCTGCTGGTGCTGTTCACGGCCATCGGGACACTGACCAACGTCTACGTCGACTACCTCTGGTTCGACGAGACCGGATACACCGAGGTCTTCTGGACCGAGCTCCAGACGCGCGCGCTGCTGTTCGCGGTGGCCGGCGTGGCCACCGGCGGCCTGACCGCGCTGGCGATCTACCTCGCCTACCGCTTCCGCCCGGCGTTCCGCCCGATGTCGCTGGAGCAGCAGAACCTGGAGCGCTACCGGCAGTCGCTGGAGCCGCGCCGCACGCTGGTGCTCAGCGCCGTCGCCGTCGTCGTCGGCCTGTTCGCCGGCTTCACCGCGCAGGGCAGCTGGCAGACGTGGCTGACCTTCCGCCACGCGGTGCCCTTCGGGGACCCCGACCCGGAGTTCGGCCTGGACCTGTCCTTCTTCGTCTTCGAGTACCCCTTCTACCGGCTGCTGCTGAGCTTCGGCTTCGCGATCGTGCTGCTGGCGCTGATCGGCTCGCTGCTCACCCACTACGTGTTCGGTGGGCTGCGGCTGCAGACGCCGGGGCAGAAGCTGACCGGCGCGGCGATGGTGCAGCTGTCGGTGCTGCTCGGCCTGTTCGTGGCCCTCAAGGCCCTGGCCTACTGGTTGGACCGCTACGGGCTGGTCTACTCCGACCGCGGTGAGCTGTTCAGCGGCGCGAGCTACACCGACGTCAACGCGCTGCTGCCGGCCAAGACGATCCTGGTGTTCGCAGCGGCCTTCTGCGCCATCGCGTTCTTCGCCAACGTCGTCGTCCGCAACTTCCGGCTGCCGGCCGCGGCGCTGGTCCTGCTGCTGCTGTCCAGCCTGGTGATCGGCGTCGCCTACCCGGCGATCGTCCAGCAGTTCGTCGTCCGCCCGAGCGCCAACGAGCGCGAGGCCGACTACATCGAGCGGGCCATCGCCTCGACCCGCGCGGCCTACGGCCTCACCGACGTCGAGTACGACGACTTCGCCGAGGAGGCCACCGGCGACGACGTCGACACCGACGCCGCGCTCGCCCAGCTGCGCGCCGACGACGCGACGATCCCGAACGCCCGGCTGCTCGACCCCAACGTGCTCGCCGGCACGTTCACCGCGCGCCAGCAGATCCGCAACGTCTACGGCTTCCCCGAGAAGCTCGACATCGACCGCTACACGATCAACGGCGAGACCCGTGACTACGTCGTCGCCGTCCGGGAGCTCGACAGCAACAGCCTGTCGGAGAACCAGGACACCTGGATCAACCGGCACACCGTCTACACGCACGGCAACGGGTTCGTGGCCGCGCCGGCCAACCAGGTGGTCACCGGCGCCGAGGGCGGCGAGCCGAACTTCACCAGCCGCGACCTGCCCACCACCGGCGACATCGAGGTCGAGCAGGGCCGGATCTACTACGGCGAGCTGATCGGCAACGACAACTACTCGGTCGTCGGTGCGCCCGAGGGTGCCGACGCGCGCGAGTTCGACCGGCCCGAGGACGGCTCCGACGGCGAGGTGAACAACACCTACGACGGCGAGGGTGGCGTCGCGATCGGCAGCTTCTTCCGGCAGCTGACGTTCGCCATCTACTACCGCGAGCGCAACTTCCTGCTCTCGGGAGCGGTCAACGACGCCTCGAAGGTGCTCTACGTGCGCGACCCGCGCGAGCGGGTGGAGAAGGCCGCGCCGTTCCTCGAGGTCGACGGCGACCCGTACCCGGCGGTCATCGACGGGCGGGTCACCTGGATCCTCGACGGCTACACGACGTCGGACGCCTACCCCTACAGCGAGCGGATGGAGCTCGGCGAGGCCACGACCGACGCCCTCACCGGCCAGGGCACGGCCGCCCTGCCCGACGAGCAGTTCAACTACATCCGCAACTCGGTCAAGGCCACCGTCGACGCCTACACCGGCGAGGTGACCCTCTACGAGTGGGACGAGCAGGACCCGGTGCTGCAGGCCTACGAGGCCGCCTTCCCCGGGACCGTGCAGCCCAAGGACGAGATGAGCGAGGAACTCGTCGCCCACGTGCGCTACCCCGAGGACCTGTTCAAGCTGCAGCGCGACATCCTCACGCGCTACCACGTGAGCAACCCCAGCGACTTCTACAGCCAGAACGACCGCTGGGCGGTGCCGTCGGACCCGACGCAGGACACGCAGACCGAGGAGGCGCAGCCGCCGTACTACATCCTCGCCGCACGTCCGAACGAGGAGGGCGCGACGTTCCAGCTCACCAGCGCGCTCAACGCGTTCCGCCGGCAGAACCTCTCGGCGTTCATCTCCGCCTCGAGCGACCCGGAGACCTACGGCAAGATCCAGGTGCTGCGCCTGCCGGGGAACACGCCGTTCCGCGGGCCGCAGCAGGTCCAGCAGTCGTTCAACACCGACGACGAGGTCGCGCAGGACCTGACGCTGTTCAACAGCCGCGACTCCCGGGCGGTGTTCGGCAACCTGCTGACCCTGCCGATCGGCGGCAACGGCCTGCTCTACGTGCAGCCGCTGTACGTGCAGGGGACGGGGGAGAACTCCTTCCCGCTGCTGCGCAAGGTGCTGGTCAACTACGGCGGCCGGGTCGGCTACGCCGACACGCTCTCCGAGGCGCTGGACCAGGTCTTCGGCGCCGGGGCGGGTGACACCGCGACCGACTCCGACGACGCCGGCACCACGCCGGACACCCAGGAGCCGACGCCCACCGAGCCCACGACGCCCACCCAGCCGACGACGCCCACCGAGCCGACGACGCCCACCGAGCCGACGACGCCGCCGGCCGACGGCGGCGGGTCGAACCCGGCGCTGGACCAGGCCGTGGCCGACCTCGACGCCGCCCTCCAGCGGCTGGAGGACGCCCAGCGCAACGGCGACTTCGCGGCGCAGGGCCAGGCGCTGGAGGACCTGCAGCGGGCCGCGGACGCCTACGAGGCAGCCCAGGGTGGGGCCGCGGCACCCGCCACACCCACCGGCTGATCCGGCGGGCACGGCAGTCCGGACCCCGGTCCTCCTCGAGGGCCGGGGTCCGCTGCGTCCGGGGGACTGCCGCTGGAGACGCCCTTCCGTGGCCGGGGAGCCGCCCGTGCGCCAGGGTGGGGACGACGGACGCGTGCGCAGGAGGACAGATGCGGATCAGCCAGACCCCGGAGTGGCAGGCCCTGACCGAGCACCACGGCGAGATCGGGGACCGCTCCCTCCGGGAGCTCTTCGCCGAGGACCCGGAGCGGGGCACGGACCTGGTGGTCGCCGCCGGTGACCTCCGCCTCGACTACTCGAAGAACCGGCTGACCCGCGAGACGGTCCGGCTGCTGGCCGCGCTCGCCGACGCCGCCGGGCTGCGCGAGCGCACCGAGGCGATGTTCCGCGGGGAGCACGTCAACACCACCGAGGACCGCGCGGTCCTGCACGTCGCGCTGCGCGACCCGGCCCCGAGCGGGCTGGTCGTCGACGGGCGCGACGTCAACGCCGAGGTGCACGAGGTGCTGGGCCGCATGGCCTCCTTCGCCGACCGGGTGCGCAGCGGCGAGTGGACCGGGCACACCGGCGAGCGGATCCGGGCGGTGGTCAACATCGGCATCGGCGGCTCCGACCTCGGTCCGGCGATGGCCTACCAGGCGCTGCGCGAGTACTCCGAACGGTCGATCACCTTCCGGTTCGTCTCCAACATCGACCCGACCGACCTCGCCGAGGCCACCCGTGACCTGGACCCGGCCAGCACGCTGTTCATCGTCGCGTCGAAGACGTTCACCACCCAGGAGACCCTCACCAACGCCCGCGAGGCCCGGCGGTGGCTGCTCGAGGGGCTCGGCGGGGACGAGTCCGCGGTCGCGAAGCACTTCGCCGCCGTCTCGACCAACGCGGAGAAGGTCGCCGACTTCGGCATCGACACCGACAACATGTTCGGGTTCTGGGACTGGGTCGGCGGGCGGTACTCGTTCACCTCCGCGATCGGCCTGTCCCTCATGGTCGCCATCGGGCCGGAGCGGTACCGCGAGCTGCTCGACGGGTTCCACACCATGGACGAGCACTTCCGGACGGCGCCGTGGGAGGAGAACCTGCCGGCCCTGCTCGGGCTGATCAGCGTCTGGTACATCGACTTCTTCGGCACCCGCACCCAGGCGGTGCTGCCCTACGCGCAGTACCTGGCCCGCTTCCCGGCCTACCTGCAGCAGCTGTGCATGGAGTCCAACGGCAAGTCGGTGCGCCTGGACGGGTCGCCGGTCGACGTCGCGACGGGCGAGATCGTCTGGGGTGAGCCGGGCACCAACGGCCAGCACGCCTTCTACCAGCTGCTGCACCAGGGCACGGTGCTCGTCCCGGCCGACTTCCTCGCCTTCGCCCAGCCCAACCACGACCTCGACGGGATGCACGACCTGTTCCTGTCCAACTTCCTCGCCCAGCCCCGGGCGCTGGCCTTCGGGCGGACGGCCGAGGAGGTGGCGGCGGACGGCACGGCGCCGGAGGTGGTGCCGCACAAGGTCATGCCCGGCAACCACCCGTCGAACGCGATCGTGGCCCCGAAGCTGACGCCGTCGACACTGGGCCAGCTGGTGGCCGCCTACGAGCACCGGGTCTTCACCCAGGGCGTCGTCTGGGGCATCAACAGCTTCGACCAGTGGGGCGTGGAGCTGGGGAAGGTGATGGCCAGCGAGCTGGCGCCGAAGCTGCAGAGCGAGGGCGCGCCGGACTACGACTCGGACTCCTCGACCAACGCGCTGGTCCGGGTGCTGCGCGAGGGCCGCGGCCGGCCGGCCTAGCCGGCGACGGGGTGGCCGCGCCGGGTCCGGGTCCGCCCCCGGCGGCGCGGTCCCGCGCGGGTGTGTACAGTGGGATCTACCGACGCGGGGTGGAGCAGCTCGGTAGCTCGCTGGGCTCATAACCCAGAGGTCGCAGGTTCGAATCCTGCCCCCGCTACCACACGACGACGGCCCCCACAGCACGCTGTGGGGGCCGTCGTCGTCTGTCAGGGCGCCCCGGCCGGGACGCCGTCGAGCGCGGCCGTGATCGCCGCCTCGACGTGCAGCCTGGTGGTCGGGAAGACCGGGACGGGGCTGTCCGCGGCCCCGATCAGCAGCTCGATCTCGGTGCAGCCGAGGACCACGCCCTGCGCGCCGGCGTCCACGAGCCGCGCGATGACCTGCCGGTACGCCTCGCGGGACTCCTCGCGCACGACGCCGCGGCACAGCTCGTCGTAGATGACGCGGTGCACCTCGGCCCGGTCCGCCGCGCCGGGGACCAGCACGCGCAGGCCGTGCCCGGCCAGCCGGTCGCGGTAGAAGTCCTGCTCCATCGTGAACGCGGTGCCCAGCAGCCCCACCGTGGACAGTCCCGCGGCCCGTACCGCGGCGGCGGTCGCGTCGGCCAGGTGCAGCAGCGGGACGTCCACGGCGGCCTGCACCTGGTCGGCCACGCGGTGCATGGTGTTGGTGCAGAGCACCAGGAGCTCGGCGCCCGCCGCCTCCAGCCGGGCCGCCTCCCCGGCCAGGAGCTGCCCGGCCCGGTCCCACTCGCCGGCCACCTGCAGGTGCTCGATCTCGGCGAAGTCCACGGAGGCGAGCAGCAGGCGTGCCGAGTGCAGCCCGCCGAGGCGCTCGCGGACCAGCTCGTTGGCCAGCCGGTAGTACTCGGCGGTGGACTCCCAGCTCATCCCGCCGAGCATGCCGACCACCCGCTGGCGGACTGCCGGGGTCGTGGTGTCCGGGCGGGTGCCCGCGGTCAGGGGCGGGTGCGGCACGGGGACGTCCTCCAGGGGAGCGGGGAGCCGGCTCGGCGCCGGCGATCATCGGGCCCCGCGGGCCGGAGGTCGAGGGGTCCGGCGCTCAGGTGTTGCGGGAGCGGCCGGTCAGGGCGTCGCGCAGCCGGTCGACCATCCCGACGCCCGGGCCCAGCGTCTTGTGGAACAGCGCGCTGTGCGGGGAGGACGGGTGCGGCCGGGTCGGGGCGGCCTTCTTCGCCGTCTCCACCTTGTGCCCGATCTCCACCAGCTGCTCGCGCGGCAGCCGGGCCCGCAGCTGGGGGAACTGCTCGGTCTCCTCGTCGGAGACGTGGTGGCGCAGCACCCCCTCCAGACGGCCGAGGACCTCGAGGAAGCGGGGGTCGGCCGAGTCGACGCTCTCCAGCTCCTTCATCACCTCGACGAGCTGCTGGTGCTCCTCGATGTCGTCCTGGACGGCGGCCTCGCCGTCGGGCAGGTGCTCGCGCATGGCCGGGTAGACGAACATCTCCTCGGCCACGGAGTGCCGCATCAGCTCCGCGATCACGGTGTCGGCCATGTCGCGTCGCTGGGCGGCGTCGGCGGTCGGGATCCGGCCGACCAGGTCGAGGACCTCGTGGTGGTCGGTGGTCAGGACGTCGACGACGTCGCGGTCGTCGGTGCTCGCGGTCATCGGTCGCTCCCCGGGGTGCGGGTGTCGCCGGGCGCTGCTGCCCGGCGCGGCTGTCCTACCCGCGTGCCCACCCGCCCACCCCCGCGGCCGTCGCCGGGAGGGCGTGTAGAGTGCTCGTCACCGACGCGGGGTGGAGCAGCTCGGTAGCTCGCTGGGCTCATAACCCAGAGGTCACAGGTTCGAATCCTGTCCCCGCTACTGGTACGAGGGCCCCGGAGCAGACGCTCCGGGGCCCTCGTCGTGCCGGTGGAACAGTCCGGCGTCCTCCGCCGTTGGCCGACGTCATGGAGCCGACCGTGCAGGACGCCCCCGAGGCCGAGCGTTACGAGATCCGCGACGGTGACCGCCTGCTGGGGCTGGCCGCCTACGACCGCAGTGGCAGCCGGGTGGTGTTCACCCACACCGAGATCGACCCCGACGCCGAGGGCTCCGGGCTGGGCGGGAAGCTCGTCCGTGCCGCCCTGGACGACGTCCGGTCGCGCGGTGAGCGGGTGGTGCCGCGCTGCTCGTTCGTGCGGGGCTGGATCGAGCGCCACCCCGAGTACGGCGACCTGGTCGACCGCGACGACGCCTGACCCCCTCCGGGACGTGCCCGGGTGTGTTGCTGATCACAGGACGTGGTCTCTAGGTTGACGGTCACTGCTGACCGTTGCCCCAGGAGGTCGTCCGTGAGCGTCGAGGCCCCGATCCCGCCGGCTGAGGTGGACCTGGCGACGGTGGACCTGTCCGACCGGGACTGGTGGGTGCGCCCGCCGGCCGAGCGGCACGCCGCGCTGGACCGGCTGCGCGCGGAGCGGCCCTTCGCCTTCTTCGCCGAGCCCGAGATCCCCGGCATCCCGGCCGGCCCCGGGTACCACGCGGTCACCCGCTACGCCGACCTCGAGGCCATCAGCTCGCAGCCGGCGGTGTTCTGCTCGGGCAGGGGCGCGGTGTCCATGCAGGACGTCCCGGCCGAGCTGCACGAGTTCTACGGCTCCCTGATCAGCATGGACGACCCGCGGCACGCCAAGATCCGCCGGATCGTCTCGAAGACCTTCACCCCGCGGATGCTCGAGCGGACGCTGGACTCGGTGCGCACGGTCGTCGACGACGTCCTGGCGCGGGCCCGGGCGACGGCGGAGGCGAACGACGGCGCCATCGACGTCGTCGCCGACCTCGCCGCGCCCATCCCGCTGCGGGTCATCTGCGACATGATGGGCGTCCCCGAGGCCGACCGGCCGGGCGTGCTGGCCAACTCCACCATCATCCTGTCCGGCGGCGACCCGGAGCTGATCGAGAACGACGACCCGTTCACCGCGTTCCTCACCGCCGGCATGGAGATGGCCGCGCTGATGGAGCGGCTGGCCGGCGAGCGGCTGGCCGACCCGCGCGACGACCTGACCACGGCGCTGGTCCGGTCCGAGGTCGACGGCGAGCGGCTCTCGCACCAGGAGATCGCCTCCTTCTTCATCCTGCTGCTGGTGGCCGGCAACGAGACCACCCGCAACGCCATCTCCCAGGGCCTGCTGACGCTCTCGGAGTGGCCGCAGGAGCGGGCGCGGTGGGCCGCCGACCCGTCCCTCGACCGCACGGGCGTCGAGGAGGTCGTGCGCTGGGTCAGCCCGGTGACCTGGATGCGCCGCACCGCCACGCAGGACGGTGAGATCGGCGGCCACCGCTTCACCGCGGGGGAGAAGTTCCTGCTCTTCTACAACGCCGCCAACCGCGACCCCGCGGTCTTCGCCGACCCGCAGCGCTTCGACGTCGGTCGCGACCCCAACCCGCACGTCGGCTTCGGCTCCCGGGGCCCGCACTTCTGCCTGGGCGCGCACCTGGCCCGCCGCGAGCTGCAGGTCACCTTCCGGGCCGTGTTCGAGCAGCTGCCCGACCTCGAGGTGACCGGCCCGCCGCGCCGGCTGGCGTCGTCGTTCGTCAACGGCCTCAAGCGGCTGCCGGCCCGGCTCGGCGGGACCCGCTGATGCGGGTCACCGCCGACCGCGAGCTGTGCGTGGGGTCGGGCGCCTGCGAGATGCTCGCCCCGGACGTCTTCGAGGTCGACGACGACGGCACCGTGCACGTGCTGCAGGACGAGCCGGACGATCCCGACCCCGTCCGGCAGGCCGCCCAGCAGTGCCCGACCCGCGCGCTGTCCGTGGAGGAGTGACGTGAGGACCCCGTCCTCCCCACCCTCGTGAGCTCAGGGCGGGAGCCCGTCCTCCCCACCCCTCGCGAGCTCGGGGCGGGAGCCTGGACGGGGCCGGGTCAGCGGAGGGCCTGCTCCAGGTCGGCGAGCAGGTCGTCGACGTCCTCGATGCCCACCGAGAGCCGGACCAGGTCGGCCGGCACCTCCAGCGGCGAGCCCGCGGCGCTGGCGTGGGTCATCCGGTGCGGGTGCTCCACCAGCGACTCGACGCCGCCCAGGGACTCGGCCAGCGTGAACAGCGTGAAGCGCTCGCACGCCCGCAGCGCCGCCTCTTCGCCGCCGGCCAGCCGGAACGACAGCATCCCGCCGAAGCCGGACATCTGCTTCGCCGCGATGTCGTGGCCGGGGTGGTCGGGCAGGCCGGGGTAGAGCACCCGCGAGACCGCCGGGTGCGCGAGGAGGTGCTCGGCGATCCGCGCGGCGTTGGCCTGGTGGCGGTCCATCCGCACGCCGAGGGTCTTGATGCCGCGCACCACCAGCCAGTCCGACAGCGGCCCGGAGACCGCGCCCATCGCGTTCTGGTGGTAGGCCAGTTGCTCGGCGAGGTCCCCGTCGCGGACGACGAGCGCCCCGCCGACGACGTCGGAGTGCCCGCCCAGGTACTTCGTCGTGGAGTGCACGACGACGTCGGCGCCCAGGGTCAGGGGCCGCTGCAGGTAGGGCGAGGCGAAGGTGTTGTCGACGACGAGCAGCGCGCCGGCCTCGTGGGCGATCTCGGCGGTGCGCGCGATGTCGGCGATGTTGAGCAGCGGGTTGGTCGGCGTCTCGCACCAGACCACCCGCGTCTCGGGCCGGATCGCCCCCCGCAGGGCGTCGGCGTCGTTGAGGTCGGCCGGCGTGTGCTCCACCCCCCAGCGCGAGGCCACCCGCGAGAGGAGCCGGAACGTGCCGCCGTAGGCGTCCCCGCCGAGGACGACGTGGCTGCCGGGCCGGCAGACGGTGCGCAGCAGCGTGTCCTCGGCGGCCAGCCCGGAGGCGAACGCCAGGCCCGCGGTGCCCTCCTCGAGCGAGGCGAGCAGGTCCTGCAGGGCGGTGCGGGTCGGGTTGCCGCTGCGGGCGTACTCGTAGCCGTCGCGCAGCCCGCCGACGCCGTCCTGCTTGAACGTCGTCGCCAGGTGGAGCGGGACGACGACGTCGCCGGTGGCCGGGTCGGGGTCCTGCCCGGCGTGGATCGCCCGGGTGTCGAAACCGGAGGAGTCGCTCACTTCGCCACCCCCGCGAGGTGGCCGAGGACGTCCTGGCGGGTGACGACGCCGGCGGGCTTGCCGTCGACGTGCACCACGAGGGCGTCGGCCTCGCCGAACTCGGCGACCGCGGCGCTGACCGGCTCACCCGAGCCGATGATCGGCAGCGGCCCGGACATGTGCTTCTCCACCCGGTCGGACAGCGACGCCCGTCCGGCGAACAGGGCGTCGAGCAGGACCTTCTCGTCGACCGACCCGACCACCTCGCCCGCGGTCACCGGCGGCTCGGCGCGGACGACGGGCAGCTGGCTCACCCCGTACTCGCGGAGGATGTCGATGGCGTCGCGGACGGTCTCGTTCGGGTGCGTGTGCACGAGGACCGGCGTGGCGCCGTCCTTGGCCTGCAGGAGCTCGCCCACGGTCTCGCCGGTGGTGACGTCGAGGAAGCCGTAGTCGGCCATCCACTGGTCGTTGAAGATCTTGTTCAGGTAGCCGCGGCCGCCGTCGGGCAGCAGCACCACCACGACGTCGTCCGGGCCGAGCTGCTCGGCCGTGCGCAGCGCGCCGACGACGGCCATGCCGCACGAGCCGCCGACCAGCAGCCCCTCCTCCCGGGCCAGCCGCCGGGTCATCGTGAAGGAGTCGGCGTCGGAGACCGGGACGATGTCGTCGGCGACCGAGCGGTCGTAGGCGTCGGGCCAGAAGTCCTCGCCGACGCCCTCGACCAGGTAGGGCCGGCCGGTGCCGCCGGAGTAGACCGAGCCCTCGGGGTCGACGCCGACCACGCGGACGCGGCCGTCGGAGGCCTCCTTGAGGTAGCGGCCGGTGCCGCTGATCGTGCCGCCGGTGCCGACGCCGGTGACGAAGCAGGTCACCCGGCCCTCGGTCTGCGCCCAGATCTCGGGGCCGGTGGTCTCGTAGTGCGAGCGCGGGTTGGCCGGGTTGGCGTACTGGTCGGGCTTCCAGCCGCCCGGCGTCTCGCGGGCCAGCCGGTCGGAGACCGAGTAGTAGGAGCGCGGGTCGGACGGGTCGACGGCGGTGGGGCAGACGACGACCTCGGCGCCGTAGGCCCGGAGCACGTTGATCTTCTCCTGGCCGACCTTGTCGGGGCAGACGAAGACGCACGAGTAGCCGCGCTGCTGGGCGACCAGCGCCAGGCCGATGCCGGTGTTGCCGCTGGTGGGCTCCACGATCGTGCCGCCGGGCCGCAGCGCGCCGCTGGCCTCCGCGGCGTCGACCATGCGGACGGCGACGCGGTCCTTCACCGAGCCGCCGGGGTTGAGGTACTCGACCTTGGCCAGCACCAGGGGCGCGTCCGGTCCCAGGTCGCGGGTCACCCGCGACAGCCGGACCAGCGGGGTGCCGCCGATCAGGTCGACGACGGACTCGGCGTACTGCACGCGGACCTCCTCGCCGGCGCTCCGGGGTGGGCGCCGTGTTCGCTCATCCCACCACCACCGGTGAGTTCCGGTCGCCCGCCGTCCTGACGGCCCTGCCGTCAGCTGACGGCAGGGCCGCCCTGGGCGCCGGCGGGGGTGTCCGGGAGTGCGTCCGTGGTCCGGGTGCCCGTCGTCGGGGTGCCCGTCGTCGGGGTGCCCGTCGTCGGGGTGCCCGTCGTCGGGGTGCCCGTCGTCAGGGCGTCCGTCGTCGGGGTGCCCGTCGTCAGGGCGTCCGTCGCGCGGACGTCCGAGCCGGTGGCCACCGACGCCGGAACGACCGGCTTGCGGGGCTCGCCGGCCAGCGCCGGGCGCACGTCGACCAGCTGCGCCACCAGCCCGGTGGCTCCCGGGCGCGCGTCGCTGGACGGGACCGGGTTCCGCCGCCGGCCCCGCGAGCGCAGCGCGGTGAGCAGGTCGAGCGCGGCCAGCGCGGAGGCGCCGACGAGCACGTTGCGCAGCTGGCGCTCCCGGGCGCCGCGGCGGTTGGACAGCGCGACCCCCATGGCGGTGAGGTCGACGGCGTCTCCGAGGACCCGGGTCCAGGCCCACCCGGCCGGCCGGCGAGCAGCCCGGCGGCGTGCGCCAGCTCCCGTGCGCCGACGGCGGTGATGACGGGCACGGCGACCGGGGAGTCGTCGACCCCGGCGAACCGGGCGACGCCGGTGGGGGACACCAGCATCGAGGTGCCGAGGCCCAGACTGGCCAGGCCGAGCAGTCGGGCGGTGCCGCGGGCGGGGCGCGAGCTCATGGGTCCTCCCGGAGGGTCGCTGCCGGGGCGGCTACCCGTGCCGGCGGGGCGGAAACGGCCGGTGGCGTGTCCGCTCCCGCCGGGACGAGGATGCGGGCATGACCTCTCCCGCCGCTCCCCGCACGCTCGGCCGGGACGGCCTGACCGTCTCCGCGCTCGGCCTGGGCTGCATGGGCATGAGCCAGATGTACGGCGCCGCCGACCGCGACGAGTCGATCGCCACCGTCCACCGGGCGCTCGACCTCGGCGTGACCTTCCTCGACACCTCCGACGTCTACGGCGACGGGCACAACGAGGAGCTGGTCGGCGAGGCGATCCGCGGCCGGCGCGAGGAGGTGCAGCTCGCGACGAAGTTCTCCCTGCGCCGCAACGACCGCGGGGGCATGGACATCGACGGCCGGCCCGAGAACGTGCGCGCCTGCGCCGAGGCCAGCCTGCGCCGGCTCGGGGTCGACGTCATCGACCTGTACTACCAGCACCGGGTGGACCCGCAGGTGCCGATCGAGGACACCGTCGGCGCGATGGCCGAGCTCGTGCAGCAGGGCACGGTCCGCCACCTCGGGCTGTCGGAGGCCTCGGCCGCCTCGATCCGGCGTGCGGTGACCGTGCACCCGATCGCGGCGCTGCAGAGCGAGTGGTCGCTGTGGACGCGGGACCTGGAGCGGGAGGTGCTGGCCGCCGCCCGCGAGGCCGGGATCGGCATCGTCCCGTTCAGCCCGCTCGGTCGCGGCTTCCTCACCGGCGCCATCACCAGCCCGGACGACTTCGCCGAGGACGACTGGCGGCGTACCCACCCGCGCTTCACCGGCGAGGCGTTCGCGGCCAACCTGCGCCTGGTCGACGCCGTCCGGGACCTGGCGACGGAGAAGGGCTGCACGCCCGGCCAGCTGGCGCTGGCCTGGGTGCTCGCGCAGGGCGACGACGTCGTCCCCATCCCGGGCACCAAGCGGCGGCCCTACCTGGAGGAGAACGCCGGGGCGCTCGCCGTCGAGCTGTCGGCCGCGGACCTGGCCCGCCTCGGTGAGATCGCCCCGCCCGGGGTCGCCGTCGGCGGCCGGTACGCCGACGCCGCCTACGCCTACGGCGACAGCCCCGAGCGCGCCGCGTGACCGCGTCCGTGTCCCTGCCCGCGGCCCACCTGCGGGTGCCCGGTGCCGACGGCGTCGGGGTCGCCGTCCACCGCTGGGGGGAGCCCGGCCACCTCCCGCCGGTCTACCTGCAGCACGGCTTCGTCGCCGACACCCGGCTCAACTGGGTCGGCACCGGGACGGTCGCGGTGCTGCTGGCGGCCGGGCGGGAGGTCGTGGGCGTCGACGCCCGCGGGCACGGCAGGTCGGACAAGCCGCACGACCCGGCCGCCTACGGCGAGCTCCGCATGGCCGACGACCTGCGGCGGGTCGCCGACGCGCTCGGTCACGACTCCTACGACCTGGCCGGCTACTCGATGGGGGCGACGGTCGCGATGCTGGTCGCGGTCGCCGACCGGAGGGTCCGCCGGCTGGTGGTCGCCGGGGCCGGCGCCGCCTTCGTCGAGCGCGGCGGCGCCGAGCGCCACGCCGTCCTGATGGCCGAGCTGGCCGACGCGCTGGAGGCGCCCGACGTCGCCGACGTGCGCACTCCCGCCACCGTTCCCTTCCGCCGGATGGCCGACGCCCTGGCCGCCGACCGGCGGGCCCTCGCCGCGCACGCCCGGGCGGTGCACACCCGGAGCGCCGACCTGGCCGCGATCACCGCGCCCACCCTGGTCCTCGCCGGCGACGCCGACCCACTCGCGGCCCGCCCCGGGACGCTCGCCGCCGCCATCCCGGGTGCCCGGGTGGCCGTCGTCCCGGGCGACCATGCCACCGCGCTCCGGGCGCCGGCCTTCGCCGCGGCGCTCGCCGGCTTCCTGGGGGAGCCGTGACCGACCCCGCCTGCGGTGTCGCGCACGGGGCGGCCGCCGGGGCGCCGGCCGGCCGGGTGCTGGTGGCGGTGTTCGACTCCCCGGTGGCCGCGGTGCTGCTGCGGTGGGCGCCGGAGCTCGGCTACCGCACCGTGCTGCTCGATCCCGATCCCGCCCGCGGGGCCGGCGTCGTCACGCTCGACGACCTCGTCCCGCACCTGGACGGCACGGACCTGTCCGACGCCGACGTCGTGGTCACCGACCACCACCGGCCCGAGCTCGGCGAGGTGCTGCGCGACGTGCTGGCCCGGCCGGTCCGCTGGGTGGGCGTCATGGGCAACCCCCGGCACGAGGGCCCCCACGTGGCGGCGCTGGCCGCGCTCGGGGTGCCGCCGGAGGAGGTGGCCCGGGTGCACCGGCCGATCGGGCTGGACATCGGCTCGCGTTCCCCGGCCGAGATCGCGCTGAGCACGCTGGCCGGGCTGCTGGCCGACCGCAACGGCCGGTCCGGCGCCCCGCACGGCCACTGACGGTGTCCGGCGTCCTGCTCGGCGCGGACCTGGGCACCAGCGGGCTCAAGCTCGTCGCGCTCGGGGAGGACGGCGGCACGGTCGCCGAGACCGAGGCCGGCTACGCGGTGGACAGCCCCCGGGAGGGCTGGGCCGAGTGCGCGGTCGGCACCTGGCGCGCCGCGTTCGACGACGCGCTGGCCCGGCTGCTGCCCGCGCTGGGCGGCCGGCCGGTGGCCGGGCTCGGCCTCTCGGGCCAGATGCACGGCACGGTGCTCGTCGACGACGCGGGCGCGGCCCTCGCGCCCGCGGTGCTGTGGCCCGACCGGCGCGCCGCGGCGGAGGTCGACCGGTGGCGGGCGCTGCCGGCCGGCGACCGGGCCGCGCTGGCCAATCCGCTGGTGCCGGGGATGACCGGGCCGGCGCTGGCCTGGCTGGCCGCACACCGCCCCGACCTGCTCGACCGCGCCGCCGCGGTGCTGCTGCCCAAGGACGCGTTCCGGGCGACCCTGCTGCCCGGCGCCGACCCGCGGGTCACCGACCGCAGCGACGCCTCGGCCACGCTGCTCTGGGACGTCGTCGCCGACGGCTGGTCGGCCGCCGCGCGGGCTGCGGCCGGGGTGCCGGCGGAGCTGCTGCCCGCGGTGCGGCCCTCGGCGGAGGTGACGGGGACCGCGGTGCTCGGCGGCGCCGAGGTGCCGGTCGTCGTCGGCGGCGGGGACACCCCGCTGGCGCTGCTCGCGGCCGGGACGTCCGGCGGGCTGCAGGTCAACCTCGGTACCGGCGCGCAGGTGCTGCGGCCCGGGTGGGTGCCCGCGCCCGCCGATGACCCGCCGGTGCACGGCTACGCCGACGCCGAGGACGGCTGGTACGCCATGGCCGCGCTGCAGAACGGCGGGTCGGCGTGGACCTGGGTGGCCGGCGTGTTCGGCGTGACGTCGGGGGAGCTGCTGGAGCTGGCCGCGACGTCGGCGCCCGGGGCCGGGGGAGCGGTGTTCCGGCCGTTCCTCACCGGTGAGCGCGGCGGGGTGGCCGGCCCCGCCGACCGGGCGGGGTGGAGCGGCCTGGGCGCCGGCACGACCCGCGCCGACCTCGCCCGCGCCGCCGTCGAGGGCGTGCTGTCGGCGGTCGCCGCCGCGGCGGGGCTCCTCGGCGGGGCGCCCCCCGGGCCGGTGGTCCTGACCGGGGGCGGGGGACGTTCGCCGCTGGTGCGGCAGGTGCTCGCCGACCTGTTGGGCCGGCCGGTCGCGTTCCTGCCGCTGCGCAGCGCGTCGGCCGTCGGGGCGGCGGTGCTGGCCGGGCGGGGCGTCGGCCTGGCCGTGGAGCCGCGACGGGCACCGGAGCCGCCGGTGCCGCCGCGGACCTGACCCGCGCGGGCGCGGGGAACGGCGCCCGCGCGGGATCCGTTGTCCCCGGTGACGGACCCAGGACGGGGTCCCCGGCGAGAGGAGGCGCACGAGATGGCGTCGGTGTTCGACAAGGTGGCCCAGTTCGCCCGCAGCGGGAAGGGCCAGCAGGTCCTGAAGCAGGCGTCGGCCAAGGCGCAGCAGGTGGCCAGGGACCCGAAGACGAAGGCGCGGATCGACGACGCCCGCCGCCGGCTCTCCGGTGGCCGCGGCACGGGGACGGGCGGGGGCACCACCCCCACCGTCTGAGCGACGCGCCGAGGACGGCGGCCCTCCCCGCTCTCCGGGGAGGGCCGCCGTCCTCGCGTCAGGCTGCCGGGTCGGGTAGCCGGAGGTGTCCCAGGGCCGCGTCGTGCAGCGCGCCGTTCGTGGCCAGCGCGCTGCCGCCGGCCGGGCCGTCGGCGCCGGTGAGGTCCGTGAAGCGCCCGCCGGCCTCCCGCACGATGACGTCGAGCGCGGCGAGGTCCCACAACGACACCTCGGGCTCGCAGGCCACGTCGACCGCCCCCTCGGCCAGGAGCACGTAGCTCCAGAAGTCGCCGTAGGCGCGGGTGCGCCACACCGACCGGGTCAGGTCGAGGAAGCCGCCGAGCAGGCCACGCTCCTCCCAGCCGGACAGGCTGGAGTAGGACAGGCTGGCGTCGGTCAGGTCGGTGACGCCGGAGACACGGCAGCGGGTGGCCGACTCCAGGCGCCGGCCGGTCCAGGCGCCGACGTCCTTGGCCGCCCACCAGCGCCGGTTGAGCGCCGGCGCGGAGACCAGGCCGACCACTGCCTCGTCGCCGTCGAACAGCGCGATGAGCGTGGCCCACACCGGCACGCCGCGGACGAAGTTCTTCGTCCCGTCGATCGGGTCGAGCACCCAGCGCCGCGGGCCGTGGCCGGTCACGCCGAACTCCTCGCCGAGCACCGCGTCACGCGTGCGGGCACGGGCCAGGGTGATCCGCAGTTGCTCCTCGACGGCGCGGTCGGCGTCGGTGACCGGCGTGAGGTCCGGCTTCGTCTCGACGGTGAGGTCGAGGGCCCGGAAGCGCTCCATGCTGATCGAGTCCGCCTGGTCGGCGAGCACGTGCGCGAGGTGCATGTCCCCCGTGAAGTCCCGGCCCGGTGTCATGGGCACCGAACCTAGCCGGGCGTCAGCCGAAGACGGCGGCACTCACGCCGCTGGGCCCCTCGTACTCCCGGTCGTCGATCTTCTTGAGCGCCTCCAGCACCTCCTCGTCGCTCCCCTTGGCCTGCTCGAGGATCTGCTCCTTGGTCGCCGGGTAGTCCATGCCCTTGAGGGCCTTCTGGATGTCGATGGGGCTCACCATGACGTCCCGCTACCCCCGCCCACGTGCTCCGATGCGCGGATACCGTCGCTCCCGTGGAGGCGGCGACGATCGTGGGGCTGCTGGCCGACCCCACCCGGTTGAGGGTGGTGGCGGCCCTGGCCCTGGGCGCGGGGACGATCGAGGAGGTCGCCGACGCCTCGGGCCTCGCGCTCAAGGACGTGGCCCTGGCCGCCCGCCGCCTCGCCCGCGCCGGGCTGGTGCGCCGCGACGGGCACGTCCTCGAGCTGCTGACCGACCGCTTCGGCGCCGCCGCCCGGGCCGCGGCCGCCTCCGCGCCGCCGCCGGAGCCGCTGTCGGACGACCCGGCCGAGTCCGCGGTCCTCGCCGCGTTCATCCGCGACGGCCGGCTGACCACCATCCCGGCGCAGCGAAGCAAGCGGCGCGTCGTGCTCGAGCACGTGGTGCGGGTGTTCGAGGTCGGCGTCCGCTATCCGGAGCGGGAGGTCAACGCCCTGCTGGGTGTGTGGCACCCCGACACCGCGGCGCTGCGGCGCCACCTGGTCGACGAGGGGCTGCTGTCCCGCGAGGCCGGGCTGTACTGGCGCTCGGGCGGCTGGGTCGACGTCGGCCCGTAGTGCCCGGCCGGACGCTCGTGCTCTGCCCCCGATGTGGACCAGAGCACGACTACTCGCAGGACAGGTGTCCGGCCGGGGCCCACACTGCGCACGTGCCCGACGCCGACGACCTCCGCGCGCTCGCCCGGTCCTCCCCGGACCGGTGGACGACGCTGCGCTTCACCGAGCGCCGCCGACACGGGACCACGTGGTCCGGGCCCGTCCGCGGGTGGCTGCGCCGGCCCGACCTGCTGCGCGTCGAGGACGCCGACGGGCGGCTGCTCGAGGTCGTCCGGGAGGTCGGCGCGGACCACGACCCGATGTGGCAGGACTACCGCTGGGTCGCCGAGCTGCGGCCGCTCGAGCTCGCCGACGGCCTGGACGACGAGCTGGGCCCGCCGCTGGTGGTCGAGGCCGTGCGGGAGGTCGAGCACGCCGGCCGGGCGGCCTGGGAGGCACTCGTCGTCCCGACCGACGCCTACGAGCCGCGGTGCGGGTGCTGCCCGCTGCTGCGCAGCCGCCGGGTCGACGAGCTGGAGTGGGGCAGCGTCCCCGAGGGGACGGAGTACCCCAGCGCGTCGCTCGTCCGGCTCGACCTGCAGACCGGGGTGTGCGTGTGGGCGGAGGCCCTCGACGGCACCTTCGCGGGGGACACCCACGACCTGCGCATCGAGGCGGTCGACGAGCCGATGACCGACGACCTGTTCCGCCGGCCCCGCCGCCAGGGCGCCCTCGGCTAGGACAACCGCACGGTCCCGTCGGGGTCGACCGACCAGCCGGGGTTGTGCCCGATCTCCCAGACGACGCCGTTCGGGTCGCGCACCAGCGCGTGGAAGACGCCACCGAACGCGCCCTCCTCCGGGGCGGTCAGCACCGTGCCGCCCGCGGCCGCCATGCGGTCGGCCAGCGCGCGGACCGCGTCGCGGTCGCCGACGTTGTGCGCCAGCGTCACGCCCGACACCTCCGGCCGCGCCGGGCCGGTGCCGAGGTCCTGGGCGAACTGGGCCGTCTCGAAGAACGCCAGGACCGTCCCCGGCGCGACCTGGAAGAACAGGATCTCCCCGGGCACGTCGAGCAGCGGCGTCCAGCCGAGGCCCTCGACGTAGAACCGCCGGGCGGCGTCGAGGTCGGCGGTGGCCAGGGTGAGGAAGTGGACCTGCGGCTCCACCGGGCGCCTCCTAGTGCGTCGGGCCGGTCTGGCCGACCGCGTCGAGCAGCCGCCGGACACTGGCCAGCCGCTCGGCGCGGCCGGGTGGTCCGCCGGCGGCCCAGGCGTCCAGCGCGCAGTCCGGGTCGTCGGCCGAGTGGCCGCAGCCGGGCGGGCAGTCGACCGCGGCCTCGGCGAGGTCCTCGAACGCGCCCACCACGTCGTCGGCCGTGACGTGCGCCAGCCCGAGCGAGCGGATGCCGGGGGTGTCGACGATCGTGCCCCCGCCGGGCAGGTCGAACAGCACCGCCGACGACGACGTGTGCCGTCCCTTGCCGATCTTGCTCACCACGCCGATGGCCCGGTCGGCGTCGGGCACCAGCCGGTTGACCAGCGTCGACTTGCCCACCCCGGACTGGCCGACGAACACGCTGGTGCGGTCGGTCAGGCGCTCGAGCAGCGGGTCCAGCGGCGTCTCGCGCGACACCGGCACCGCGCCGACGTCGAGCCCGGCGTAGCGGTCCAGCAGCGTCTGGGGGCTGGCCAGGTCGGTCTTGGTGAGGCAGAACAGCGGCTCGAGCCCCCCGGCGTAGGCGGCCACCAGGCACCGGTCGAGGAACCCCAGCGCCGGGTCGGGGTCGGTCACCGAGGTGACGACGACGAGCTGCTCGGCGTTGGCGACGACCACCCGCTCGGTGGGGTCGGTGTCGTCGGCCGTGCGCCGCAGCGACGTCGTCCGGTCCTCGATGACCACGATCCGGGCCAGGGTGTCCGGGCGGCCGGTGGTGTCCCCGACCAGCCGCACCCGGTCCCCGACGACGACGCCGTGCTTCCCGAGCTCGCGGGCGCGCATCGCGGTGACCTCGGCCGGGGCGCCGCCGGCCCCCTCGACCCGCACCGTCATGCGGCCGCGGTCGACGCCGACGACCAGCCCCGGGACGGCGTCGCTGTGCGCCGGGCGGGTGCGGGTGCGCGGCCGCGAGCCGCGCCGGTTGGGCCGGACCCGGACGTCGTCCTCGTCCGACCGGCTGTCGTGCCGGCGGCTCAGGAGGCCACCCCCGCCGCGGCCGAGAGCATCCCGGCCCAGCGCTCGCGGAAGTCCGGCAGCGTCTTGGTGACCGCCTCGGGCCCGGACACCCGGACACCGTCGACGGCCAGGCCGAGGACGGCGGCGGCCATGACCATCCGGTGGTCGGCGTAGGAGTCCAGCAGCGCCGGCCGCAGCGGGCCCGGCTCGATCTCCAGCCCGTCGGGCAGCTGCCGCACCCGGGCACCGACCGCGGTGAGCACCTCGTCGAGGGCCTGCAGCCGGTCGGTCTCGTGGCCGCGCAGGTGCCCGATGCCGGTCAGCCGGGAGGGGCCGTCGGCCAGCGCGCACAGCGCCGCGAGCACCGGCGTCAGCTCCCCGACGTCGCCGAGGTCGGCGACCAGCGGGGCGACGCGGCCGGTGCCGGTGACCTGCAGGCCGTCGGGCGTGCGCTCGACCTCGGCGCCCATGGCGGCCAGCAGGCGGTCGAGCTGCGCGCCCGGCTGGGTGGTGACGGCGGGCCAGTCGGGCACGGTCACCCGGCCGCCGGTGACCAGCGCGGCGGCGAGGAACGGGGCGGCGTTGGACAGGTCGGGCTCGACGACGCGGTCGAGTGCGGCGACCGGCCCGGGCGACACCCGCCACCCCCGGTCGGTGGCGGTGACCTCCACGCCGTGCTCGCGCAGCGCGAGGACGGTCATCTCGACGTGCGGCATCGACGGCACCCCGCCGGTGAGCGTCAGGTCGATCCCGTCGGTGAACCGCGCGGCGGCCAGCAGCAGCCCCGAGACGATCTGCGAGGACTCGCTCGCGTCGACCGTGACCGCTCCGCCGCGCACCGCGCCGGTGCCGGAGACGGTGAACGGCGCCCGGCCGCGACCGCCGTCGTCGACCGGGACGCCGAGGTCGCGCAGGGCCGCGATGAGCCCGGCGTTGGGGCGCTCGCGCAGTCGGGGGTCGCCGTCGAACCGGACCGGGCCGTCGGCCAGCGCGGCCACCGGTGGGAGGAACCGCAGCACGGTGCCGGCGAGCCCGGCGTCGACCTCGGCCGGCCCGCGCAGCTCCCCGGGCGTGACCAGCCAGTCGGGGCTCGCGGAGGGGCCGTCCTCGGCGATGCCGACGCCCAGCGCGCGCAGGCCGGCGGCCATCAGGTCGGTGTCGCGGGCGCGCAGGGGCCGCACGATCCGGCTCGGCCCGTCGGCCAGTGCCGCGAGGACCAGCGCCCGCGCGGTGATCGACTTGGACCCGGGCAGCGGGACGTGCGCCGCCACGGGCGTCGGGCGGTGCGGCGTCGTCCAGACCTGGCTCACGGGTCCATCCTGCCCGTGGCGCCCGGCCCGGAGGACAGCCGCACCGCCCACCGCTCAGCCGCCGACCGGCCGGTCGGCCTTCTTCACCGGCACCGTGCGGACCAGCCGCCGGTTGGCGAACTCGAACATGGCCAGCTCGGAGAGCTCGCGGCCGTAGCCGGAGCGCTTCACACCGCCGAAGGGCAGCTCGGGGGAGGAGCCGGTCGGCTGGTTGATCCACACCATGCCGGCCTCGAGCCGCTCGGCCACCGAGCGGGCGCGGTCGAGGTCGCTGCTCATCACGGTGGCGCCGAGGCCGAAGTCGCTGTCGTTGGCCAGCGCGACCGCCTCGTCGGCGTCCTTCACCTTGTAGACGACGGCCGCGGGGCCGAACAGCTCCTCGCGGAAGGCCCGCATCTCCGGGGTGACGTCGGTGAGGATGGTGGCCTCGACGAAGGCGCCGGGGTGCTCGGGACGCGTGCCGCCGGTGACGACGGTGGCGCCCTTGTCGATCGCGTCCTGGATCTGCGCGTGCAGGTCCTTCGCGGCCCGCTCCGACGACAGCGGGGCCAGCGACGTCGACGGGTCGGACGGGTCGCCGGGGGAGAACGTCGAGAACGCCTGCTTGAGGCCCTCGACGAAGGGCTCGTAGAGCTCCTCGGTGACGATCAGCCGCTTGGAGGCGGTGCAGGCCTGCCCGGTGTTCTGCATCCGGCCCATGGTCGCGGCCTTCACCGTGGCGCCGAGGTCCTCGGCGTCGAGCACGATGAACGGGTCGCTGCCGCCGAGCTCGAGCACCGACTTCTTGAGGTACTTGCCCGCCAGGGCCCCGACGGCGCTGCCGGCCCGCTCGCTGCCGGTGAGGGTCACGCCCTGGATGCGGGGGTCGGCGATGACCTGCTCGACGTCGTCGATCTTCAGGAAGGTGTTGGTGAAGACGCCCTCGGGCGCGCCGGCGTCGGTGAACAGCTGCTCGATGGCCACCGCGCACTGCGGGGTGATCTCGGCGTGCTTGAGGATGACGGTGTTGCCCAGCACGAGGTTCGGGCCGGCCACGCGGACCACCTGGTAGAAGGGGTAGTTCCACGGCTCGATGGCCAGCAGGACGCCGATCGGCCGGGTCTCGACGACCGCCTCGCCCTTGCCCATCAGCGGGGTGATCCGGGTGGGCTCGAGGAAGCCGGGGCCGTTGTCGGCGTAGTACTTGAGGATCATCGAGCAGAGGTAGAGCTCGCCCGTGGCCTCCTCCTGCCGCTTGCCCATCTCGGTGGTGATGAGCCGGGCGAGGTCGTCGCGCCGCTCGTCCATCAGCTCGGCGGCCCGCCGGACGACGGCGGCGCGCTCCTCGACCGGCCGCAGGCGCCACTCCTGGTAGGCGGCGTGGGCGCGCTCGACGATGCCGTCGATGGCCTCGGTCGGCGTGAAGTCGAACTCCTTCTCGACCTGGCCGGTGAAGGGGTTGACCGTCGCGTAGCGCCGCTCGGCGGACTCGCTCGCGGTCTTCGGCTGCTCGTGCGGGGGGTTCTGGGTCGCGGTCACGCGGGTGATCCTCGTCTCTGCTCGTCGTGGTCTCCACCCCGGGCGTACCCCGTGCCCTGCAGCACAGTCGCGCTGTCAGCGGTCCCGCCTAGAGTCGGTCCCGCGGTCCCGACCGGGGCCGGCCCGACAGCAGCCGGGAGGACCAGCCATGTGCGGTCGCTACGCCGCCAGCCGCCGTCCCGAGGACCTCGTCGTCGAGTTCGAGGCGGTCCCCGCCGAGGGCCAGCAGCCGCTGCCGGCCGACTACAACGTGGCGCCGACCAAGGACGTCTACGTGGTCCGCACCAAGCGCGAGCGCGATCCCGAGGGCAGCCCGACCGGCGCCGGGCACCGCGAGCTGCGCGCGGTCCGCTGGGGGCTGGTGCCCTCGTGGGCCAAGGACGTGTCGGTGGGCAACCGGCTGCTCAACGCCCGCGTCGAGTCGCTGACGGAGAAGCCGGCGTTCCGCTCGGCCGCCCGGTCCCGGCGCTGCCTGGTGCCGGCCGACGGCTGGTACGAGTGGCAGAAGAAGCTCGACTCCCCGGGCAAGCAGCCGTTCTTCATCACGCCGGCCGACGGGTCGGTGCTCGCGATGGCCGGGCTCTACGAGGTGTGGGGAAGGGGCGAGGACCGGCTCTACACCTGCACCGTGGTCACCGCGCCCGCCGTCGGGGCGCTCACCGAGATCCACGACCGCATGCCGCTGGTCTTGCCGCGAGAGCGGTGGGCCGACTGGCTCGACCCGGCCCGCGACGACGTCGAGGCGCTGACCGAGCCCACCCCGCCGTCGGTGGTCGAGGCCCTCGAGCTGCGCCCGGTCGCCACCGCGGTCAACAACGTCCGCAACAACGGCGCCGAGCTGGTGACCCGCGTCGAGGGCACCAGCGCCCCGGCCGACCAGCCCGCGCTCTTCTGAGGAGCCGTCCCCTGAGCGAGCGCGCCCCCGTCGTCGCATCCACCGGTGCCGCCACCGGTGCCGCGCTGCCCGGGTGGGTGGCCGCCGGCGTCACCTTCCTGGCCTCCGGCGCCGTGCTGGTGCTCGAGATCGTGGGACTGCGGCTGATCGCGCCCTACGTCGGCATCACGCTGCAGACCAACACCGCCGTCATCGGCTTCGCCCTGGCCGCGATCGCGATCGGCGCGTGGTCCGGGGGCGCGGCCGCGGACCGGCGGGACCCGCGCGCGCTGATCGCGCCGCTGCTGGTCGCCGGCGGCGCGCTGGTGGTCGCCGTCCTGCCGCTGGTGCGCTTCGCCGGCTCCCTCCTCACCGGCGCCGACGCCGGCGCCGTGCTGCTGCTGGCCGCCGTCGCCGTCGTGGTGCCCGCGGCGCTGCTGTCGGCGGTGCCGCCGATGGTGGTCAAGCTGCAGCTGGCGAGCCTGGCCGACACCGGCTCGGTGGTCGGGAGGCTGTCGGGCATCGGCACGCTCGGCGGGATCGCCGCCACCTTCGTCACCGGGTTCCTCCTCATCGCGGTCTTCCCGAGCAGCGGCATCCTCGTGGGCACCGGGCTGGTCACCGCCGTCGCCGGGGCGGCGGTGTGGGTGCTGCTGCGCCGCGCGGGACCGGGCGGCGCGGGCCGGGTCCCCGCCGCGCTGCTGCTGCTCGCCGTCGCGGGGTCGCTGCTGGCCGCCGTGGCGCCGACGCCGTGCCAGGAGGAGACGGCCTACCACTGCGCCCGCGTCGTGGCCGACCCCGAGCGGGACACCGGCCGGGTGCTGGTGCTCGACACCCTGCGGCACAGCTACGTCGACCTCGCCGACCCGACGTACCTGGAGTTCACGTACGTCCGGGCGATCGCCGCGGTCACCGACGTCCTCGCGCCGCCGGGGGAGCCGCTGTCGGCGCTGCACCTGGGCGGCGGCGGCGCGACCGTCCCGCGCTACCTCGCCGAGGTGCGCCCCGGCACCAGGAGCCTGGTGCTGGAGGTCGACCCGGGTGTGGTGGCCATCGACCGCGAGCAGCTGGGCCTGGAGACGTCGGAGGAGCTGCAGGTGCGGGTCGGCGACGCCCGCGTCGGGCTGGCCGCGGAGCCGGCGGGCACCCGCGACCTCGTCGTCGGCGACGCCTTCGGCGGGCTGTCGGTGCCCTGGCAGCTGACCACCGTGGAGGCGCTGCGGCTGGTCGACCGCGCGCTCGCCGACGACGGCGTCTACGTCGCCAACCTCATCGACCACCCGCCGCTGGCCTTCGTCCGCGCGGAGCTGGCCACGATGCGCGCGGTGTGGCCGCACGTGCTGCTGCTCGCCCGCGCCCCGGTGCTGGCCGGGGAGGACGGCGGCAACGTGGTCGCCGTCGCGTCGTCGCGGCCGCTGGACGAGGCACTCCTCGCCGACGCGCTGCTCGCGCAGGACTCGACCTGGCAGGTCGCCTCCGCCGACGAGGTCGCCGCCCTCGCCGGGGACGCGCAGGTCCTCACCGACGACGCCGCACCGGTCGACCAGCTGCTCACGCCCTACGGCGTCCCCGACTCCTGATCGGCCCCTCGCAGGGGCCCGCCGCGAGCCTGCGAGTGGTGGGGGGCGAGGGGTCCTCTCGCGATCGGGGCGGTACGGGCGCGGGTCAGGCGGACCAGGTCGGCCGGCGGCAGTTCCACCTGCAACCCGCGCCGGCCGGCGCTGACCATCACCGTCGCGAAGCCGAGCGCCGAGTCGTCGACGACCGTCGGCAGCGCCTTGCGCTGGCCGAGCGGGCTGATCCCGCCGAGCACGTAGCCGGTGGTGCGCTCGGCGTCGGCGGGGTCGGCCATCACCGCCTTCCGCCCGCCGGCCGCCGCGGCCAGGGCCTTGAGGTCCAGCGTGCCGCTCACCGGGACGACGGCCACGGTCAGCGCGCCGTCGACGCGGGTGACCAGCGTCTTGAACACCTGGCGGGGGTCGGCCCCGAGCGCGGCCACCGCGGCCTCGCCGTGCCCCTGGTCGCCGGGGTGCTCCGGGTCGTAGGGGTGCAGGGTGTGCGCCACCCGTGCCTTCTCCAGGGCCCGCACCGCCGGGGTCGCCGCCACGGCCGGGGACTGTATCGACGGTGTCCCCCCGCCGCCGCCGACTTCCCCGCCCAGGGGAATGACCGCCGCCGGGGCCGCGGTTGTAGGGGCCGTGAGCAGCACCGTCTCGAGCGCCCGCGCGCGCACCCCGCGCCGGCGGCCCCCGGGCCGCCCCGACGCGGCGCGACTAGGATCGACCGACGTGGTGGCCCGCCTCCGGGTACCGCAGAGAGGACGGTCGGTGCCTGAGGAGTCCACGGGCGAGAGCCCCGCCGTCGAGCCCGTCGCGACCGCCGAGCAGGCCGTCGGGGCGCCGGTGGAGGTGCCCGAGGCCCGCGAGGGCGGCAGCCGCACCGAGCTCGCCGAGACCCGCGCCGAGCGCGACGCCCGGTTCGAGCGCGACGCGCTGCCCTACCTCGACCAGCTCTACCCGGCTGCGCTGCGGATGACCCGCAACCCCGCCGACGCCGAGGACCTGGTCCAGGAGACCTTCGTCAAGGCCTACTCCGCGTTCCACCAGTTCGCCGAGGGCACCAACCTCAAGGCCTGGCTGTACCGGATCCTGACGAACACCTACATCAACAGCTACCGCAAGAAGCAGCGCCAGCCGCAGCAGTACCCCACCGACCAGGTGCAGGACTGGCAGCTGTACGCCGCCGAGGAGCACAGCTCCAGCGGGCTGCGCTCGGCCGAGATCGAGGCGCTGGACCACCTGCCGGACTCCGACATCAAGGAGGCCCTGCAGCAGCTGCCCGAGGACTTCCGGCTGGCGGTGTACCTCGCCGACGTCGAGGGCTTCGCGTACAAGGAGATCGCCGAGATCATGGGCACGCCCATCGGCACGGTGATGTCCCGGCTGCACCGCGGCCGGCGGGGCCTGCAGAAGCTGCTGGCCGACTACGCCCGCGAGCGCGGCTTCGTCCGCGCCGGAGCCGGGGAGGAGGGGCGGTCGTGAGCACCGAGCAGGAGCACGCCACCTCGTGCGACGACGTCCTGTCGCACGTCTTCGAGTTCCTCGACCACGAGACCGACGACGCCCGCCGCGCCGTCATCGCCGAGCACCTCGAGGACTGCTCGCCGTGTCTGCGGCAGTTCGGCATCGAGCAGGAGTTCAAGGCGCTGGTCCGCCGCCGCTGCGGCGGTGACCCCACGCCGATGGGCCTGCGCGACCGGATCAAGCTGCAGCTGACCACCGTCTCGTTCGACGAGGACGGCACCCACGTCAGCGTGGAGCAGGTCAGCGTCGAGCAGGTCACCACCGACTGGTCCGACCAGCACTAGCCCACAGGCACGACGGCCCCCACACGACGGCCCCCACACGACGGCCCCCACACGACGGCCCCACGCACGACGGCCCCACACGCCCCACACGACGGCCCCCACACGACGGCCCCACGCACGACGGCGCCCCGCACCCGGTCCCGGGGCGGGGCGCCGCTGCGTCACCCTCGTGTCGCCAGGGCGTCGTTCAGGCGTTGGGGCGCTTGCCGTGGTTGGCCTTGCTCCCCTTGCGGGAGCGCCGCTTGCGTCCACGCTTGGACATCGCTGCCCTCCTCTCGTCGTCGTGGCAGTCGTGCTCGAGGTCGGGTCCAGGGTCCCACAGCGGGGTGGTCCTCCCCCGGCCGGTGGCGTGGGTGTCGGTTCGGGAGGGCACCATGCAGGGGAGACCGGGCCCGCGGGGTCCGGCACGGGGACGGGAGACCGGCGAGCGTGGCCCAGCACGGGATCGAGAGCGTGCTCGTGGCGGGGCGGGGCCCGCGGCGTGCGCGGTGGTCGCGGCCTGCTCCCGGCTCGACGTGAAGTCGGTGGCCGTCTACTCCGAGGCCGAGCGCTCCGCGCGGCACGTGCGCCTGGCCGACGACGCCGTGCTGCTCGGGCCGGCGCCGGCCACCGAGTCCTACCTCGCCGTCGACCGGATCGTGGAGGCCGCCCGCCGCAGCGGAGTCCGCGCCGTCCTGCCGGTGCCTCCGGCGCTGGCCGGCAACGCCGCGCTGGCCGGCGAGGTCGCCGCCGCGGGACTGACCTGGATCGGCCCGCCGGCCGAGGTGCTCGAGCGGCTGGGCGGCGACGGCGTGGAGCCGGCCAGCGAGCACGGCCTGCTCGCCGTCGTCACCGAGGACGGCCTGCGCTTCCCGACGGCGGTCGCCCGCGACCGCGCGGCCGGCATCGCTCGGGTGTCCTGGACGCCCGACCCGGCCGGCGACGTGCCGCCCGGTGCCAAGCGCCTGGCCGAGGTCGGCTGGCGCGGGCTGGTCACCGTCGGCGTCTCCGAGGACGGCGAGCTGGGGGAGGTCGCGGCCGGCTTCTCCCTCGACATGGCCGTGCTCGAGCGGGCGCACCGGGTCGACGCGGTCGACCTCGCGCTCGCCGCCGCGGCGGGACGGCGGACCCCGCGCCGCCGCACGGTCGACGAGCACCCGCCGCGGGCCGCCGTCGCCGTCCAGCTGCGCGCGACGCTGCCGCCGGGGACGGCCGGCCGGGTGTCCGGTGCCCTCCCGTCGGCGGGCCGGCTGCGCGGGACGACCGGGCAGACCGAGGTCGTCGCGGTCAGCGGCTACGACCCCGGTGACCGGCTCGACGGCTGGTACGACGCCCTGCTGGCCACCGTCAGCGCCGGCGCGGCGGACACCGCCACCGCGGCCCGGGCGGCCGCCGCGGCGCTCGCCGGACTCCCCGAGACCGGCGTGCCGCACGACGGCGAGGAGGTCTGCGCGGTGCTGCAGCAGCTGGCCGACGGGGACCCGGCGCCGGGCGGCTGAGCCGCGGCGCGGTGACCGCGCCGCGTGCTTGGATGGGGGTTCGGGTCAGCGAGGAGGTGCCGCGTGGCGGTCGAGGAGATCCACGCCGAGATGGTCTCCAGCGTCTGGAAGGTGCTGGTCGCCCCGGGTAGCGAGGTCACCGCCGGGGACACCCTGGTGATCCTCGAGTCGATGAAGATGGAGATCCCCGTCCTCACCGAGCGCGCCGGCGTCGTGCAGGAGCTGCACGTCGTCGAGGGCGAGGTGCTGCAGGAGGGCGACCTCATCGCCACCGTCGTCGACGGCTGAGCCTCAGGAGGTCCCGGCCAGGGCGGGCAGCCGCTCGCCCAGCAGCCGGTAGACCTCCGGGTGCACGCTCATGCCGACGTGGCTGGAGTCGATCTCGACGTTGTCGGCGGCCGGGTCGAGGCAGGCGCGCCAGTCGACCACCCAGTCGCTGCGCGAGTGCACCGACAGGTACGGGACGTGCGCGGGGAACGGCCGGTCCAGCTCCTCGGCGAGCTCGTCGGCGCAGCTGCCCTGCAGGCAGTCGTCGAGGAACAGGCCCGGCACGCCCGCGGTCCCCAGCGCGGCGACGAGCCGCACCTGGGCGGCGACCAGCGGGTTGATGGCCATGTGGTCGACGTTGGGGCTGCCCAGCGTGACGATCCCGCTGACCCGGTCGGGCCGGCGCATGGCCACGAGCTTCGCGAACATCCCGCCGCGGCTCTGCCCGACGACCGCCGCGGGCCGCCCCGCGCGGTCGGTGAACTCGACCAGACGGCGTTCCAGGCGCTCGACCGCCTTGAGGGTGCAGTCGACGTTGACGCGGATCCGCGACGTGCAGGTCCGGTAGCCCCGGGCCCGCAGCCAGCGCTCGAGCACCGCCAGTGACGGGTCCCCGGCCAGGAAGCCGGGCACGAGCAGGACCGGCAGGCCGCCGCCGTCCGGGACGCCCCGGCCGCGCCACACGGGGGAGCGGAACAGGGCGGCCGCCTCGCGCCACGGCCGCTGCGCGGCGAGCACCGCGGCGACCGGCGACGCGCCGACCCACGGGGGAGCACCCTCGTCCGCTGCACGGTGCAGCGACGTCGTCGTCGTCATGGCCCCGCCTCGTCTCGACCGTCGTCCCGGCGGGCCGGCCTCGGACCGGGACCGCCCCCTGCGCAGCAGTGTGGCCCCTGCCACACTGCCTCCACACCCGGAGGGCGCACGGGAAACGCCTCAGGAGGGCAGGCCGATGAAGCAGCTGTCAGGACTGGACGCGACGTTCCTGCACCTCGAGACCTCCGCGCAGTTCGGCCACGTCTCGAGCCTGTCGATCTACACCCGCCCCGACTCGCCCGACTACCGGCCCTACGACGCCTGGAAGGGTCAGCTGCAGCAACGGCTGCACCTGCTCGAGCCGTTGCGCCGCCGGCTGGTCGAGGTCCCGCTGGGCCTCGACCACCCGTACTGGATCGACGACCCCGCCTTCGACCTCGACTTCCACGTCCGCCACACGGCCGTCCCGCCGCCCGGCACCGACGACCAGCTCGCGGCGCTGGCCGGGCGGCTGGTCTCCCGGCCGCTGGACCGCCGCAAGCCGCTGTGGCTCTCCTACGTCATCGAGGGCCTGGCCGACCGCCGCTTCGCCGTCCTGACGATCGTCCACCACGCCACGATCGACGGCGCCTCCGGCGTCGAGCTCATGACGCTGATGCTCGACGACAGCCCCGAGGGCGCCACCGTGCCGCCCGAGACCGGCCGGTGGACGCCGGAGCGGCCTCCCGGCGACCTCGAGATGCTGGCCCGCGGGACGCTCGGGCTGGCCCGCAAGCCGGCCCGCGGGGTGCTGCTGGCCGCCTGGTCGGCCCGGGAGATCGGCCGGGCCACGCGCAACCCCGTGCTCGTCCGCGCCGCCAACGACGTCCGCCGGAGCCTGCGCGGGCCGCTCGGCACCGTGCTCAACCTCGGCCGCAAGCGGCCCGAGGAGCCCGACCAGCCGCCCGCGGTGCCCAGCGTGCGGCCGCCGCGCACGCCGTTCAACGGGCCGATCACACCGCACCGGAAGCTGGCCATCCGGTCGACGTCGCTCGACGTGGTCAAGCAGGTGAAGTCGGCGCTCGGGGTCACGGTCAACGACGTCGTCATGGCCGCGTGCGCCGGAGGCCTGCGCACCTGGCTCGACCGGCGCGGTGCGCTGCCCTCCGACCCGCTCGTGGCGCTGGTCCCCGTCTCGGTGCGGACCGGGGACGAGACCGACCGCTGGACCAACCGGGTGTCGATGCTCTCGGCCGTCCTGCCCACCGACGAGCCCGACCCCGTCCGGCGCCTGCGGCGGGTGCACGAGTCGATGGCCACCAGCAAGGAGCTCTTCTCGGCGCTGCCCGCCGACCGGCTCACCGACTTCGCCGAGTTCCCGCCGCCGGCCGTCTTCGCGCGGGCGATGCGGCTGAGCGCCCGCCTGCGGCTGGGCTCGCGGCTGAGCCCGGGCAACCTCGTCATCTCCAACGTGCCCGGACCGCGCGCGCCGCTCTACGCTGCGGGCGCCCGGCTCGAGCACTACTTCCCGGTCTCGACGATCGTGGAGGGCCAGGGCCTCAACATCACGGTGCAGAGCTACCTCGACCGCCTCGACTGGGGCCTGGTCTCGTGCGCGGAGCTGCTGCCCGACGTCGACGTGCTGCTCGCCGACATCCTGGACGAGATGGACCGGCTCGCCGCGGCGGCGGGCGTCGAGACGCCGCAGGCCGAGCCGGCCGCTCCCGCGCGGTCCCGTCCGGCGCGGTCGGGCGGCGGCCGGGCGCGCTCCCGGGGCTGACCGCGCCGCTCAGAGCTCCAGCGCGTAGACCAGCAGGTCGATGCCCGGCCGCGGCGCCCAGTCGCGCTCGGGCAGCCGGGTGAACCCGAGCCGGCCGTAGAGCCGGTGCGCGGAGGTCATGACCGGGTCGGTGGAGAGCACCATCCGGCGCTTGCCGGCCGCGCGCGCCCGCTGCAGGCACTCGGTCACCAGCAGCTCCCCGACGCCCTGCCCCCGCACCGCCGGGTCGACGACGAGCATCCGGAACGCGGCCTCCTCCGGGGACTCGGTGATCTCGCCGAAGTCGCCGTCGAGCACCAGCGCGACCGCGCCCACCACCCGGCCGCCCTCCCGCGCGACGATCAGCCGCGAGCGGCCCGCCCGCCCCTCGACGTCGGCCAGCTCCGGCAGGTAGGCGTCGGAGGCCAGCTCCTCGTCGCGGTAGACGCCGACGGTCAGCGCGGCGATGGCCGGGAAGTCGGCGGGGACGGCGTCGTCGACGGTCACGGGCAGGGGAGCGGGGGACGGTGCGGCCACGGGTACCCAGCCTATGCAGGCCCCCGCCATACGCTCGGAGGTGATGAGCACCCTCTCCGAGCGCCTGCACCGCGGTGCGGCGACCGCCCCGTCCCAGGTCGACCACGCCCGCCGGCTGGTCGCCGACTGGCAGCTGCTGGCCGACCTGGCGTTCGCCGACCTGACCCTCTGGGTGCCGCTGCGCACCGGCGCGTGGTGGTGCGTGGCGCAGGTGCGCCCGCTCACCGCGCCGACCAGCCAGCCCGAGGACCTGGTCGGCAGCGAGGTCGACGGCCCGGACGCCGATCCGTTCCGGCAGGCGCACCGCGAGGGCCGGCCGGTGACCGAGGGCGAGCCGGACTGGTCGGGCACCAGCCCCCGGCGGCGCGAGGTCATCCCCGTCCGGCACGACGGCGTCGTCGTCGCGGTCCTGGCCAAGGACACCAACCTCGCGGTGACCCGGTCGCCGTCGACGCTGGAGCTGACCTACCTCGACATCGCCGCCGACCTCTGCCTCATGGTCTCGGCCGGCACCTTCCCGCCCGAGAAGCTGCTCGACGCCGAGATGAGCCCGCGGGTGGGCGACGGGCTGGTGCGCCTGGACGCCGCCGGCCGGGCCGTCTACGCCAGCCCCAACGCCCTGTCGGCCTACCGGCGACTGGGGGTGAACGGCGACCTCGTCGGGGCCGACCTGGCCCGGGTGACCCGCGGCGCCGCGCTCGACGGCGTGGCGGGGGAGGCGGTGGCCGCCGGGATCGCCGCGGCGGTGGCCGGGCGGTTCCCCGACCCGATGGACGTCGAGGCCCCCTCGGCGACGCTGCTGGTGCGGGCGCTGCCGCTGCAGGCGCCCGGCGCGGAGGAGGGGGCGCTGGTGCTGGTCCGCGACGTCACCGACGTCCGGCGCCGGGACCGGGCGCTGCTCACCAAGGACGCGACCATCCGCGAGATCCACCACCGCGTGAAGAACAACCTGCAGACCGTGGCAGCGCTGCTGCGGCTGCAGGCCCGGCGGATGACCGAGCCGGCCGCCCGGGCGGCGCTGGAGGAGTCGGTGCGGCGGGTGGCCTCGATCGCCGTCGTCCACGAGACGCTCGCCGGCAGCCGGGAGGACGTCGTCGACGTCGACGACGTGCTCGACCAGGTGCTGCCGATGCTCGGCGACCTCACCTCGATCGGCCCGGCTGCGCGGACCCGGCGCGTGGGCGGCTTCGGCGAGCTGCCGGCCGCCACCGCCACCCCGCTGGTCATGGCGGTCACCGAGCTGCTGCACAACGCCGCCGAGCACGCGTTCCCGGCCGACGGCCCGCCGGGGTCGATCGAGCTGGTCGCCGAGCGGGACGGCGACGACCTGGTGGTCCGCGTCCGCGACGACGGCCAGGGGCTGCCCGACGGCTTCGACCCGGCGCTCAGCGACGGCCTGGGGCTGCAGATCGTGCGCACCCTGGTGACCAGCGAGCTCGGCGGGTCGCTGCTCACGCGGACCCCGGAGGACCCGCCGGGCCCGGGCCGTCCGGGCACCGAGGTCGTCCTCGACATCCCCGGCGCCGCCCGTCCCCGTCGGTAGCCGGTGACCGGGCGTCGTCCGGTGGGACGACCGTGGAACGGCGTGAGGCCGGTCCCCGAGCGGGGACCGGCCTCACGCCGGTGCTCAGCCGGCTGGTGCCGGCGGGGCGTCCGTCAGGCGCGGACGCGGGTGCGGGACTGACGGCGCTTGAGAGCGCGCCGCTCGTCCTCGGAGAGCCCACCCCAGACGCCGGAGTCCTGACCGGAGCGCAGGGCCCAGTCGAGGCAGGACTCGACGACCGAGCAGCGGCGGCAGACCGCCTTGGCCTGCTCGATCTGTACGGTGGCCGGGCCGGTCGTCCCGATGGGGAAGAAGAGCTCAGGGTCCTCGTCCCGGCAGAGCGCGCGGTGGCGCCAGTCCATGTCGGTGCACTCCTCGGTGTCGACTACATTGCTTGCGGAAATCGCTGACATCGGGCCGCTCGCGCGGGCGCGACACCGGTTGCCCAGCGCCTCGTTCCAGCGACCGCCTACCGCCTTGTTACCGGCAGGTTGCGTTCCTCTCGCGATGTTTTCACCTGAGGACTGCGTGTCAAGCGCGCGGAGGCCCTGGGTCGACCCCGCGTGAGCAAGCTCACCACGGGCGTGCTAGGGCCGCCACTCGGGTGTGCCGTGGTGCTTGACACAGCCTCCCGGGCGTGTCCGGCGGACGCGGGGAGGTCGGCGGAGCGACCGGCACCGGCCGCTCAGGCGACGACGCGGAGCGCCCCCGGCACCGAGCGCACGCGCAGCCCGGTCGCGGTCCCGAGGTGGTCGCCGTCGAGCTGCCAGCCCTGCGGGCGCGACGCCCGCAGCTCCAGCGCGGCCAGGTCGTGGAGGCGGTGCACGCCCCGGCCGCGGGCGTCGGGACGGCGGGCCAGCACCTGCCGCGTGTGGTGCAGCATCCGCAGCACGCCCATCCGGCCCATCGCGAAGACGTCGAGATCGGCGTCGAAGGATGCCTCGGGGCTCGGGTTGACCGGCCGGGTGCCCAGGTAGGTCCACGGGCTCACGTTGGAGACCAGGCAGAGGAACAGCCCGTCGAGGTCGTCGGCGCCCGGGACCGACAGCGTCATCGCCGGGCGCCGGCGCTCCCGGCCGAGGACGAACGCCCGGGTGGCCTCGCGGACGTAGAGCGCGCCGGTCGAGCGGCGCCCCCGCGCCCGCTGCGCCTCGACGCGGGCGATGACGTCGGCGTCGAAGCCCAGGCCCGCGGCGAAGACGAACCAGCGCGGGTCACTCCAGCCGTCGTCGGCCGCGGCCCCCACCTGCGCCACCGTCAGCGCGGTCGCCGGGTCGGTGCCGGCGTCCGGGGGCGCGCTGGTGCCGGTGGCGCTGGCGGTGCCGAGGGAGACCCGGCGGGTGCGGCCCGAGCGCAGCGCGTCGAGGATCTCCCCGGTGGCCTCGACCGGGTCGCGCGAGCGGCCCAGCGCCCGGGAGAAGACGTTGGTGGAGCCGCCGGGGACGACGGCCAGCGTGGGCACGTGCGCGCCGGGGCCGTCGGTCAGCAGGCCGTTGACCACCTCGTTGACGGTGCCGTCGCCCCCGAGCGCGACGACGACGTCGAACCCCTCGGCCAGCGCCTGCCGGCCGAGCTCGCGGGCGTGGCCGCGGTGGGTGGTGTCGGCGAGGTCCACCTTCAGCTCGCTGGCCAGTGCCCCGACCAGGACGTCCCGGACCCGGCCGGTGGTCGTCGTCGCCGCGGGGTTGGCCACCACGAGCGCACGCATGTGGCCAGGCTATCCAGCCGACCGGCTCCTGACCGGCACGGACGGGTCCTGGCGTGACCGGTGACGCGTAGCCTCGCTGGTGTGACGGACGAGGACGGGAGCCGCCGCCCCAGCCGGGCCGAGCGGCTCCTCGGCGGCGCCGCGCAGCCCTCCACCCGCCCGCCCCGGCCCCGCGGCCCGACGCGCCGCCCGCGGTCGTCCGGGCGGCGCTGGTGGCCGCGGTCGAGGCGGCGCTGCTGGTCGGCGGCGCCCTGGTGATCCTCTGGCTGACCGTCACCAGCAACCCCGACAGCGTGGGCCGCGCGCTGGCCGAGGTGGTCTACGTCGGGATCTTCGGCGCCGCCCTGGCCGCGGCCGCCGTCGGCCTGCGGCGGCTGTCGGCGTGGGCGCGCGGGCCGGTCGTCGTCCTGCAGATCCTGCTGGGCCTGTTCGGCTACAGCACCGCGTTCCCCGGCGGTCAGCCGCTGCTGGGCATCCCGCTGATCGTCCTGGCGGTCGCCGAGCTGTACCTGCTGGCCACGCCCGAGGCGCGGCTGGCGTTCTCCGAGCGGTAGCTACACCAGGCCGACGACGTCGGCGATCGAGTCGAGCACCCGGCTCGGCCGGAACGGGAAGCGGGCGACGTCGGCGGCGGTGGTCGAGCCGGTCAGCACCAGGATCGTCTCCAGGCCCGCCTCGATGCCGGCGACGACGTCGGTGTCCATGCGGTCGCCGATCATCACCGTGCTCTCGGAGTGCGCGTCGATGCGGTTCATGGCACTGCGGAACATCATCGGGTTGGGCTTGCCGACGAAGTAGGGCTTGGCGCCGGTGGCCTCGGTGATCATCGCGGCGACCGACCCGGTGGCCGGCAGCGGCCCCTCCGGCGAGGGCCCGGTGACGTCGGGGTTGGTGGCGATGAAGCGCGCGCCGGCGCCGATGAGCCGGATCGCCCGGGTGATGGCCTCGAAGGAGTAGGTGCGGGTCTCGCCCAGGACGACGTAGTCCGGGTCGGTGTCGGTGAGCGTGTACCCGGCCTCGTGGAGCGCCGTCGTCAGGCCCGCCTCGCCGATCACGTACGCGGAGCCGCCGGGCAGCTGGTTGGCGAGGAAGTCCGCCGTCGCCAGGGCCGAGGTCCAGATCGACTCCTCGGGCACCTGCAGGCCCGAGCGGGACAGCCGCGCGGCGAGGTCGCGCGGCGTGAAGATCGAGTTGTTGGTGAGCACGAGGAAGCGCCGGCCGGTGTCGACCAGGCGGGCGAGGAAGTCGGCGGCCCCCGGGAGGGCCAGGCCCTCGTGCACGAGGACGCCGTCCATGTCGGTCAGCCAGCACTCGGCGGGGCCGCGCTCGATGGTCACGGTCGTCAGCCTGCCGTACGGCGCCGGTCGGCCGCGAAGCCGGTCAGGGCCTCGTCGGTGAGCCGGAAGACCGTCCACCCGTCCACGGGCACGGCGCCGGCAGCGCGGTAGAAGGCGATCGAGGGCTCGTTCCAGTCGAGCACCGACCACTCCAGCCGGGCGTAGCCGCGCTCCACGCAGGTGGCGGCCAGCGTGCGCAGCAGCTCCCGGCCGAGCCCCGAGCCGCGGTGCTCCGGCTGGACGTAGAGGTCCTCGAGGTGGATGCCGTGCGTGCCGCGCCAGGTGGAGAAGGTGAGGAACCACAGCGCCGTGCCGACCACGGCGCCGTCGGACCCGAGGGCGACGTGGCCGAACAGCGCGGGGGAGTCGCCGAACAGCGCGGCCGCCAGCTGCTCCCCGGTCAGCCGCACCTCGTGCGCGGCCTGCTCGTACTCCGCCAGCTCGCGCACCAGGCCGACCACCGCCGGGACGTCGTCGGGCCGGATCGGGCGCACGCTCACGTCAGGACCTCCCGGAGGCGGGCCGGCACGAGCCGGGTCAGGGGCGAGAGCAGCGGCACCAGGACCGGTGCCAGCAGGTAGCCGTAGGCCAGCACGCACCCGGTGACCACGGGGACGGTGGCGAAGCCGACGACGAGGGCGATCGCGGCGGCGACGAGCCCGTAGGGGCGCCCGCTCTTCGGGCTGACCAGCGAGCGGAACGACCGGAACCGGACGGTGCTGACCATCAGCAGCGCCGGGACGGCGACGATGAGCAGCACCCACAGCCGGTCGCGGCCCTGCATCTGGTCGCCGAAGGCGAAGACGGAGGCGAGCACGACCCCCGCTGCGCCGGGGCTGGGCATGCCGGTGAAGTACCGCTTGTCCGCCGTGGGGTCGATGGTGGTGTTGAAGCGGGCGAGCCGGATCGCGGCGCAGGCCACCCACAGGAAGCAGACCACCCAGCCCAGCGGGTCCCACTCGTCGCGGCCCTCGGAGAACAGCGTGAACGCCAGCAGGGCGGGGGCCAGGCCGAAGGAGACCAGGTCGGCCAGCGAGTCGAACTGCAGGCCGAAGGAGCTCACCGCCCCGACGAGCCGGGCAACCGCGCCGTCGGTGATGTCGAAGAGCACCGACAGGCCGATGAGCACCGCGGCGAGCGTGTACTGCCCGCGGATCGACACCAGGATGGCGGCGAAGCCGCACAGCATGTTGCCCAGCGTGAAGAGGCTGGGCAGGGTCGCCAGCGCGCGACGGCGGCTGCCGCGCACCGACCCGCGGACGAACTCGACGGTGGCCGTGCGCCGCGTCGGGACCGGCCGCCCCTCACCCGAGGCGGAACTGGGCACCGTGGTCCCCTCAGCCCGCGTCGGGCCAGCGGGCGATGACGGTCTCCCCGCCGCGCACCCGCTGCCCCTTCCGCACCGTCAGCGTGCACTCGGCCGGCAGGAAGACGTCCATGCGCGAGCCGAACTTCATGAGGCCGAAGCGCTCGCCGGTGGCCAGCCGCCGGCCGACACCGGTGCGCGTGACGATCCGGCGCGCGAGCACGCCGACGAGCTGCCGGAAGACGACGGTGCGCTCGCCGTCGCGCAGCCACAGCTCGCTGCGCTCGTTGCGGTGCGCGGACTCCGCGCGGTAGGCGGCCAGGAAGCTGCCCGGGCGGTAGGAGCTCTCGACCACCTCGCCCCGGTAGGGCGAGCGGTTGACGTGCACGTCCACCACGGACAGGAAGACGCTGACCTGCTGCCAGCCGCCCGCGGGGGCCGGCTCCGGGGCCACGCCCTCCTGCGGCTCCCCGGCGACCATCACCATGCCGTCGGCGGGGGAGAGGACAACGTCGGCCGGCGGCTCGACCCGGTCGCAGGCGCGCTCGGGGTCGCGGAAGAACAGCAGCATGTAGGCCGACAGGGCGAGGAACGGCCAGGCGGCGACCCGTGCCCAGCGGCGTCCGGTGCCGGCGCCGGCCGCGGCCAGCAGGGCGGCCGGTGCGAGGGGTCCGGTGATGAAGGGCCACCCGGCCCGGTCGATGCGCATCGAGGTCCGACGGTACCGGGGCCGGCCGGCGCCCCGGCCCACCCGCCGGGAGCGGCCCCGCGGGTCGCCTACACGGCGGGCGTGGCCACGTTGACCAGCCAGCGGATGCCGAACCGGTCGGTCACCTGGCCGAAGACGTCACCCCAGACCTGCTTTCCGAGGGGGACGTCGACCGTCCCGCCGTCGGCGGCCAGCGCCTCGAACCAGCGCGAGAGCGTGTCCCGGTCGTCGCCGGACAGCGACAGCGAGACCTTGTCCGGGCCGCCGGCGTCGGGGTCGTGGCCGTCGGAGGCCATGAGCTCCAGGCCGTGCTCGGTGCGCAGGAAGGCGTGCATGACACCGTCGTCGGGGTACTCGCCACCGCCCCCGCCGACGTCGCCGAAGGTCATGACCTCCAGGTGCCCGCCGAGGACCGAGCGGTAGAGCTCCATCGCCTCGCGCGCGTTGCCGGAGAAGTGCAGGTAGGGGTTGAGCCGGACGGCCATCGGGTCTCCTCGGGTCGGGTGTCGGGGGTCTGACCGGCGGAGGTGCCCGGACTCATCGGTGCCCGGGGACGGCGACGGCCGGTGGGCGGGGAGCCCACCGGCCGCGGTCGTGCTGTGCGGCCTCCGTGCAGGGGCCCGCCGCGAGCGTGCGAGCGGTGGGGGCACGGAGGTCCCCGCTCAGGCGGCGGCCTTGGTCTCCCAGAAGATCCGGTCGATCTCGGCGATGTAGTCGAGCAGCTTCTGGCCCTCGGCGGGGTCCATGCTGCCCTTGCCGCCGGCCGCGCCGGCCTGCTTGGTGGCCTTGTTGAACAGCTCGTGCAGCTGCGGGTACTTCTCGAAGTGCGGGGGCTTGAAGTAGTCGGTCCACAGCACCCACAGGTGGTGCTTGACCAGGTCGGAGCGCTGCTCCTTGATCAGCACGCAGCGCTGCTTGAAGACCTCGTCGTCGCTGCCCTGGTACTTCTGCTGGATGGCCTTCACGGACTCCGCCTCGATGCGGGCCTGGGCCGGGTCGTACACGCCGCACGGGAGGTCGCAGTGCGCGGTTGCCTCCACGGCGGAGAACACGCGGCTGAGCAGCATGTCCCTACCTCCGGATGTCGCGGGATCTGGTCGTCTGCGACCCTACTCTCGGTGATCACCCCCCACACCGGCGAGCGACCCGTCCCGCCGCTGCCGGCTCCGTGGGTCCTCGCGCGGGTCACCGGCCCGTCGATGACGCCGACCGTGCGCCACGGCGACCGGCTCCTGGTGCGCCGGCTGCGACCCGGCCGGGCCCGGGTGGGCGACGTCGTCCTGGCCCGGTTCCCGTCCCGCCCCGACCTGCTCGTGGTCAAGCGCGTGCACCGGGTGCTCGAGGGCGGCACCGTCGACGTCCGCGGGGACAACACGCTGGTCACCGACGACAGCCGCGCCTACGGACCGGCGGTGGCCGTGGGTCGGGTGGTGGCCCGGCTGCGGCCGTGGCCGGGCCGCCTGGGGCCGCCGCCGGACCGCGGTCAGCCGCGGAGCTCGGCGTAGCGGGCGGCGCACTGCTCCATCGTCGGCAGGATCCCCTGCTCGCGGGCCTGCGCCAGCGTGGGCGCGGCCCGGTCCTTGTCCGACAGCCGCACCTCGACGTCGGCCGGCCACGGCAGGTCCAGCTCGGGGTCCAGCGGGGAGACGCCGAACTCCCGGCCGGGCGAGTAGCCCGAGGAGACCAGGTAGGTGACCGACGAGCCCTCCTCGAGGGCGAGGAAGGCGTGGCCGAGCCCCTCGGCGAGGAAGACCGCGCGCGGCTGCGCGGAGTCGAGCAGGACGGCCTCGGAGACGCCGAACGTGGGGGAGCCGACCCGGACGTCGACGACGACGTCGAGCACCCGCCCCGCCGGGCAGTAGACGTACTTGGCCTGCCCCGGGGGCACCAGCGCGAAGTGCACGCCGCGCAGGACGCCGCGCGCCGAGACGCTGTGGTTGGCCTGGGCCAGCGGCAGCGCCCACCCCGTGGCCGAGGCGAGCACGTCGGCCCGGTACCACTCGGTGAAGCGGCCCCGGTCGTCGCCGTGCGGCACCAGGTCGAGGACGTAGCCGTCCGGCACGGCGAGCTCGCGGATCTCCACGGCGGCACGGTAGCGAGGGCGCGGGTGCCCGACCTCGCCCCGAGGGGGTGCACGACGCGGCGACCTGTGTCACAGCACTACCCTCCGGGGTCCATGGGCGCAGAGACGGGTCCCGTCGGCGACGGGCCTGACCGCTTCTCGCAGGACCCCGCCTTCGCGGTCCACGAGGGCGGCAAGCTCGGCGTACGCCCGACCCGCCCGATCGAGACCCGCGAGGACCTCGCGCTCACCTACACGCCGGGCGTCGCCCGCGTGTCCAGCGCGATCGCCGCGGAGCCGGCGCTGGCCCGGCGGTTCACCTGGGCGCCGCGCGTGGTCGCGGTCGTCTCCGACGGCACCGCCGTCCTGGGCCTGGGCGACATCGGCCCGGCCGCGGCGCTGCCGGTGATGGAGGGCAAGGCCTGCCTGTTCAGCGAGTTCGCCGGGCTGTCGTCGGTGCCGGTCGTGCTGTCGACCACCGACGTCGACGCGATCGTCGAGACCGTCGTCGCGATCGCGCCGTCCTTCGGCGGGATCAACCTCGAGGACATCAGCGCGCCGCGCTGCTTCGAGATCGAGGAGCGGCTGCGCGCGCGGCTGGACGTCCCGGTCATGCACGACGACCAGCACGGGACGGCGATCGTCGTCCTCGCCGCGCTGCGCAACGCGGCGCGGGTGACCGGCCGCGGGCTGGGCGACCTGCGGGTCGTCGTCGCCGGGGCCGGCGCGGCGGGCATCGCGTGCACGAAGATCCTGCTCGGGGCGGGCGTCGGTGACATCGCCGTCGCCGACTCCCGCGGGGTCCTGCACGCGGGCCGCGAGGACCTCACCCCGGTCAAGCGCTGGGTCGCCGAGCACACCAACCGGGCCGGATACGCGGGCACGATGACCGGCGCACTCGAGGGCGCCGACGTCTACCTCGGGCTGTCCGGGGGCTCGGTGCCCGAGGCCGCGATCGCCTCGATGGCGCCGGGCTGCATCGTGTTCTCGCTGGCCAACCCCACGCCCGAGGTCGACCCGGAGATGGCGGCGCGGTACGCGGCGGTGGTGGCCACCGGGCGCAGCGACCTGCCCAACCAGATCAACAACGTGCTGGCCTTCCCCGGTGTCTTCCGGGGCGCCATCGACGCCGGCGCCACGGCGATCACCGAGGCGATGAAGCTCGCGGCGGCCGAGGCGATCGCCGGCGTCGTCGGCGAGGACCTCGCGCCGGGCCACGTCGTCCCCAGCCCGCTGGACCGGCGGGTGGCCACCGCGGTCGCCGAGGCCGTGGCCGCCTGCGCCCGCGACGAGGGCGTCACTCGGTGAGCGCCGCCCGACGGGGCCGGTAGACCAGGTCGAGGACGCCGGCCAGCAGCCGCTCGGCGACCGGGCGGGGGAGCGCGGCGACCAGCGCGTGCACCGGCGCCATGCGCTCGGGCAGCCGTCCGCCGCCGACGCCGGCCACCTCCAGCAGCGCGTCGACCTCGGCCACGGTCAGCGCCGCCGGGTCGATCGTCGCGGCCGCCGCGACCAGGCCGGGGTCGGCCACCGGCGGGGCAGCGCCGCGGCGGCGCGGGCCGCGTCGGCGAGGTCGGCGAGGAGGGCGTCGACCCGGCCGGCCGTCGCGCCGGTGACGGTGAGGTGCAGCGTGGCGGGCAGGTCCGCGCCACCGGGCTGGGGATGGGGCGGCTGCGGCTGCAGCAGCCACCCGCGCGCGGTGGCCTCGTCGGCGAGGTTCAGCACGTCGACGCCGTCCGGGCCGTCCTGCGCGAGCGCCACCAGCGTGGCGACCGGCGTGCCCACCACCCGCAGCCCGGCGACGGCCGCCGCGCCCTCGGCCAGCGCGACCGTGGCCGCCCGCGTGGCCCGCGCCAGCTCCGCGTAGCCGTCGCGGCCGAGCCACCGGTGCACCGCCCACGCGGCGGCCATCGGCCCGGCGGGACGCGTGCCGGCCAGCGTCGGGTTGACCACCGGGTACCCCGGCCAGGCCGCGGTGCTGAACCAGTGCCCCTGCCGCAGCTCCGGCTCGGCGGTGAGGAGCACCGAGACGCCCTTGGGCGCGTAGCCGTACTTGTGCAGGTCGACCGACAGCGAGGTCACACCGGGCACCGACAGGTCGAAGGGCTCCGGGACGTCGTCGAGGAACGGCAGCACCCACCCGCCGATGCACGCGTCCACGTGGCAGGGGACGCCCGCGGCGGCGGCGAGCGCGGCCACCTCGCCGACCGGGTCGAGCACGCCGTGCGGGTACGACGGCGCGCTGACCACGACCAGCGCCGTGCGGGCGTCGAGGGCGTCGGCCACCGCCGGGGGCAGCGCGCGGCAGGTGACCGGGTCGACGGCGACGTCGGCCACCTCGAGGTCGAACAGGTGCGCGGCCTTGCGGAACGCGGCGTGCGCGGTGACCGGCAGCACCAGCCGCGGCCGCCCGGTGCCGCCGCGTGCCCGCCACCGCTCGCGGGCCGCGAGTACCGCGAGCAGGCAGCTCTCGGTGCCGCCGCTGGTGACCGTGCCGACCGTGGCCGGGCCGCCGCCCAGCAGGTCGGCCGCGGCGCCCACCAGGTCGTCCTCGATGCGGGCGACGCTGGGGAAGGCGGTCGGGTCCAGCGCGTTGGTCCACTGGAAGGCGGCCTGGGCGGCGGCGGCCAGGGAGTCCACGTCGGCCCGGCCGGAGTCGTAGACGTAGGCCATCGTCGAGCCCCCGTGGGTGGGCACGTCGCCGGCCTGCAGCGCGGTGAGCTCGGCCAGCACCTCCTGCGGCATCACGCGGGGACCTCCTGGGTCGGGGCGGGGACGGGGTCGAGCCGGTAGCGGGCCAGCACCGGCAGGCTGGCCAGCACGAACAGGGCGGGGACGACCGAGAAGCCCAGTCGCACGGCGAGCACCGCGCCGGAGGACTGCACGGCGTCGTCGCCGCTGGAGGACACGTAGCCGGCCGCGCCGAGCAGCAGCCCGAGCAGGCCGGGGCCGACGGCGAGCCCGAGCGTCTCGGCCGCCGTCCACACGCCGGTGAAGACGCCCGCCCGCCGCTTCCCCGACGCGGCCTCGTCGGCGGCGACGACGTCGGGCAGCATCGCCAGCGGGAACATCTGCATGCCCGCGTAGCCCACGCCGACGAGCACGACGAGCGCGACGGCGAACCCGGTGCCGCCGGTGTCCACGTACGCCAGCCCGGCCGCCGCGAAGGCGAACAGCGCCGAGGAGGCCAGCAGGCCGGTGCGCTTGCCGAGCCGCCGGCTGACCCGCAGCCACAGCGGCATGACGAGGACCGCCGGGCCGACCAGCGCGGCGAACAGCAGCGATCCGGCCGCGGGGTCGCCGAGCACCTGCTCGGAGTAGTACGGGACGCCGGCGAGCATGACGCCGATCCCGAGCGCCTGGACGACGAAGCCGGTGAGCAGGACCCGGAACGGCCGGGACCGCCAGGTGAGCGCCAGCGTGGCGCCGAGCCGGCCCTCGCTGGTGGCGCGGGTGAGGGTGGGGGCGTGACGGGTGCCGGCGACCGCGCCGAGCATCCCGCCGGCGAGGAGCAGCGCCACGAACACCGCCATCGCCAGGTGCCCGCCGCGGCCCCCGCCGAAGGCGTCGACCACCGCGGGCGCGCCCGCGCCGGCCAGCAGGATGCCCAGCGCGAGCGCGGCCACCCGCCACGACATGAGCGTGGCCCGCTCGCCCGGGTCGTCGGTGATCTCGGCGGGCTGGGCCACGTAGGGCACCTGGAAGCAGCCGTAGGCGGTTGCCGCGAGCAGGAAGGTGACCGCCACCCACGTCGCCGCCAGCGCCGGTGGCGCCCCCGGGCCGGCGAAGACCAGCACGAACAGCGGCGGCAGCGCCAGCCCGCCGGCCAGCATCCACGGCCGGCGCGGTCCCCAGCGGCCCGTGGTGCGGTCCGAGCGGCTGCCGATCCACGGGTTGAGCAGCACGTCCCAGGCCTTGGGCGCGAAGACGACCAGCCCGGCGAGGCCGGCGGCGATCCCCAGCACGTCGGTCAGGTAGTAGAGCAGCAGCAGGCCGGGCACGGTCCCGAAGGCAGCCGTCCCGATCGATCCGGCGGCGTAGCCGAGGTGGGTGCCCCGGCTGAGGCGGGGCGCGACGGCGGTCACAGCGGGGGACCGTAGCCGCCGCCGGCGCCCGACTCAGCCCAGGACGTCCTCGGTGCAGTCCCCGAGGTCCTCGGGGGAGGTGGCGCGGGGGCAGTCCAGCCGCAGCCAGTCGCCGGTGCCGAAGCGGTCGCGGCTGCCGTCGACGAACACCTCCAGGCCGGGGACGCCGGGCCGGGCGCGGTACCACGAGGTGATCGGGTCCCCCTCGGTGGTCGGCCGGGTGACGGCGAGCTCGGCGCCACCGCCGGCGCGGCCGTCGTCCAGGCACGCGGCCGCCTCCGGGTCCACCCGCCCGCCCTGGCCGAGGTCCTGCTCGGGGCAGGCCGGCAGCGGGTCCCGGCCGGTGAACTCCGCGGGCGGCGGCTCCGGTGCCGTGCCGGCCGCGCCGCACCCGGCGCAGGCGAGCGCCACCAGCAGGACACGCAGCCGGGCCACGGCCGGACGCTAGCGCCGTTCCGCCTGCCGCGGGACCGGCCCGAGCACCCGGGCCAGCACCAGCGCGAGGACGCAGGTCCAGCAGGCCCGGGCCAGCAGCCAGCCGGGGTCGTCCGGGGCGTCGTGCAGGCCCGGCAGGGGCCCGAGCGGCAGGGGCCCCAGCCACAGCAGGACGAACAGCGGCTGGTGCAGCAGGAACACCGGGAGGGCTGCCCGGCCCAGCCGGACCGCGGCGTCGGGCACCGGACCGCCGGCCCGGCGCAGCAGGGGCAGCAGCAGGCCCGCGGCGCCGGCCTGCGCCAGACCGAGGGCCAGCGTCGCGGCCGACGGCGGGTCGAGGTTGGACGCCGCGGCGCCCGGCACCCCGACGGCGGTCGCGGGCAGCCCGGCGACCTGCACCAGCAGCAGCACCGCCGCCGTACCACCGGCGAGGAGTGCGACACAGGTCCCGCGGCCCAGCGGCCGGCGGGCCGTCGCGACGCCGAGCTGCCACGGCACCCACCAGGCGCAGAGGGTGGTCCACACGGTGCCCGGCACGAGCGGGCCGGTCAGCGCGAGCGCGAGGGGCAGGGCCGCGGCCGCCGGGCCGAGGCGGGCGTCGAGCCGCACGAGCAGCGGCGTGGCCAGCGAGAGCACCAGGTACACGCCGAGGAACCACAGCGGCCGCAGCGACAGGACGACGACCGTCCGGACGACGCCCTGCGGGGCCCCGGACACGGCCAGCGCGGTCGCCAGCCCCACCACCCCCGTGACGAGGGCGCCGACCGGGACGGCCAGGCGCCGCAGCCGCGCCGCCCGCGTCGTCCCGCCGGTGCTCCGGGCGGCGGCCCAGCCGGCGAGGAGGAAGAACAGCGCCAGTGTCTGCAGCAGCCAGCTCGCGGGCGCCAGCGCCGGCATCTCCCGCAGCGGGCTGGCCGTGGCCACCCGCCCGTCCACGGCACCGGGGACGCCGGGTGCGGTGACCAGCCAGTGCCCGGCGACGACGCCGGTCACCGCCAGCCCGCGCAGCACGTCGACGCCGCGGTCCCGGGTCACGCCGCGACCGCCCCGGCGCGGCCGGTCGCGACGGCGGCGACGGCGGTCAGGGAGGCCGTGCCGGGCGCGAGGTAGCCGTCGTGCCCCGCGACCCCGTCGACCGGGACCGCGCGCGCGCCGAAGTCCGGATCGGCCGGGTCGGCGCCGTGCCCGAGGTCGCCGACGCGGACGTTCGGGACCCGGCCGATCCAGTCGTCGTCGGCGCGGCCGGCCCAGACGCGGGCACGGGTGCCGAGCCCGGCCACCGAGTCGGCCCGCGCACCGGGGCTGCCCAGCAGGACGAGGTCGTCGGCCGCCAGGTGGCGGGCGGCCAGCGCGGTCACCACCGCGCCGTAGCTGTGCCCGACCACGGTGACGTGCGCGCCGGTCCGCAGGTCGTCGACGAACCGGACCAGCGCGGCCGCCCCGGCGCGGGCGAGCCGCCCGCCGGCGGCGTCGACCCCGAGCCCGTCGGGCGTCCCGTACCCGACCCAGACGACGACGGCGAGGCCGGGACCGCCGGCGCCGGCCAGCGCCTGCGCCCACGCGAACGGCCGGGCGAGCCGGGCCAGGTCGACGTCGGACCCGGGCACGAGGACGGTCACGTGCGCGGCGGTCGCGAGGTCGCCGAGGACGACGACGGCGAGGCCCCGGCCGGCCGGGTCGCAGCCGATCACGGTGCCCTCCCCGAGCCGCGCGGCGAGGTCCGCGGCGCACGTCGCGTCCAGCCGCACCGGTCCCGGCACGGCCGCCTCCGACGGCTGCGCCGCCACCGTCCACAGCGCGCCGAGCAGCAGGAACGCGGCTCCCCAGCGGTTTCTCACGCTGCCCGACGCTAGGCAGGACGGCGCTGCGGATCGTCACACCGGGGAGCCGTCCCGCGGGTGCTACCGGGGTACTCAGGAGCCCGGTGCGACCAGCCCGGTCTCGTACGCCAGTACCACCGCCTGCGCCCGGTCGCGCAGCCCGAGCTTGGTGAGGACGCGGCTCACGTGCGTCTTCACCGTCTGCTCGGCGAGCACCAGGTGCGCGGCGATCTCGGTGTTCGACAGTCCCCGCGCGACCAGCCCCAGCACCTCGGCCTCCCGCTCGGTGAGCGCCGCGAGCACCTGCGGCCGGGTCGGGGCGGGTGTCACCGGGCGGGCGGCGACGAAGTCGGCGATCAGCCGGCGGGTGACGGCAGGCGCGAGCAGCGCGTCCCCGGCCGCGACCACCCGCACCGCGTGCAGCAGTTCCGCGGCGGGCGCGTGCTTGAGCAGGAAGCCGCTCGCCCCGGCGCGCAGCGCGTCGTAGACGTAGTCGTCGAGGTCGAAGGTGGTGAGGACCAGCACCCGCGGGTGCGGCCCGTCCCCGGCCAGCAGCGTCCGCGTCGCCTCCAGCCCGTCGAGCACCGGCATCCGGACGTCCATGAGGACGACGTCGGGGGTGCAGCCGGCGGCGACCAGCTCGGCGTGCGTGCGCAGCGCGGCGGCGCCGTCGCCGGCCGCTCCGACCACCTCGATGTCGGGCTGGGCGCCGAGCAGTGCGGCGAAGCCCTCGCGGACCATCTCCTGGTCGTCGACCAGCACCACCCGGATCACCCGGCGACCTCCGCCAGCGGGAGCTCGGCGAGCACCCGGAACCCGGCGTCGGGCGTGGGGCCCGCGGTGAGCCGGCCGCCGTGCAGCTCGGCCCGCTCCCGCATCCCGGCCAGCCCGGCACCGGCTCCGGCGGTGCCCGGCGCGCGACCCGGGCCGTTGACCACCTCGACCCGCAGGACGCCGTCCGCGCGACCCACCGTCACCCGCACCGGCGCGCCCGGTGCGTGCTGGGCGGCGTTGGACACCGCCTGCTGCACGATCCGGTACACGGTCAGGCCGAGGGTGTCGGGCAGGTCGACGTCCTCGACCGAGACCTCCAGGTCGGTGCCCGCCGCCCGGACGCCGGCGAACAGCTCGCCCAGGTCGGCGGTGCCCGGCTGCGGTGCCCGCTCGGCGGACTGGTCCTCGGTGCGCAGCACCCCCAGCAGCCGCTGCAGCTCGGTGAGCGCCGAGCGCGCGGTGCCGGCCACCTCGGCGAGCTCGGCTCCCGCGCGCTCGTCGAGGGGCGCCAGCCGGTAGGGCGCGGTCTCGCAGCGCACGGCGATCAGCGAGAGGTGGTGGGCGACGACGTCGTGCATCTCCCGGGCGATCCGGGCCCGCTCGGCCAGCGCCCCGCGCGCGGCCTGCGCCTCCGCCGTCCGGGCCTGCTCCGCCTCCAGCGCGCGGCGGGCGTCCCACCGGGCGCCGAGGCTGCCGCCCACGACCAGCGACGCCAGGACACCGACGACGCCGATCGGCAGCGTCAGCCGCAGGTCGACCGGCCACGGGGTGGTCGCGCCGAGCACCGTCACCAGGACCAGCGAGACGACGGCCACGCCGACGCTGACCCGCCGCGCCGAGGCCCACGCCGCGGCGAGCAGCACCGGGCACCAGAGCAGCCACTGCCAGCCCTCCAGGACGGGCGCCGGCGCCGGGGGAGGGGGCAGCACGTACCCGGTGAGGACCAGGCCCAGCAGCGACAGCCGCCAGCCGTCCAGCGGCCGCCGCACCGCGAGGACGAGGCCGACCAGCAGCGGCGCGGCGCACAGGAGGAACAGGCCGCCGCTGACCCGCGGCTCGCCGGAGCCCGACGTCGTCGTCGCGACGACGAACGCGTAGACCACGGCCACCAGCAGCAGCGCGCGGTCCCAGCGCCGCCGGCGGGCCGCCACGGCGGCCGGCCGCTGTCGACGGCGGTCCACAGCGCGGCGGCCACCGCGCGCGGGAGGGCGCGCAGCACCGGCAGCCACCAGCGCGGCGCGGAGCGGACGTCGGTCATCGTCCGCGCACGCTAGCGCCGCCGGGCCCTATCCGAGGCTGAGCAGGTCCTGCAGGTAGGGGTCCAGCGCCTCGCGCGCGCCGGTGTTGGCATAGACGAACCACACCGCGACGCCGAGGAACAGCGGGGCGAGCACCGCCTTCTCCAGCGTCGTCCCGGTGCGCATGGGCGTGAGCGCGATCCGCTTGCGCTTGGCCAGCCACAGCACCGGCAGCGGCACGCCCTGCCTGGTGATGAGGTCCCCGGCGATGTGGGTGAGCACGCCGAGCCCGACCGCGGCCGGCAGCCACGTCGGCTGGGGGGAGTGCGCGAGCAGCAGCCAGGCGCCGCCGAAGGACAGCAGCAGGTTGCCGACGACGGTGTTCTCCGCGCGGCCGGGGATGACGAAGTGCAGCGCCCGCAGCGCCAGGCCGATCGCCAGCGCCATCACCACGAGGCTCGACCAGAACAGGTTGGCCGCCGCGAGCGCCAGCGCCCCGAAGGCCAGCGGCGCGAGGAGCGCGTCGTGGGTGCCCCAGCGGTGCCCGCCGGCCAGCCGGCCGATCGCCCCGGAGGGGACGTCGGTCACCGGGCCCCACATGTCCGAGACCGTGGAGCCGGTGTGGTCGAGGTCGGGCAGCATGGCGAACCCGCCGGCTGCGGCGACCCAGGCGACCTGGGCGACGGTGCCCTCGACGGGCGCCCAGGGGAGGGTCGCCGCGCCCGCCGCGAGGCCGGAGAGGGCGTGTGAGTGACCGAGCACGGACACAGCGTGCCGCCGTCCGCGGCCCGGCCGGTGCAGGCGCACCGGCGGGAGGATCAGGCAGGCTCACCGGGCCGCGTCCTGGCTCACCGTGGGCGGTGAGCCAGGACGCGGCGCGACCAGCTCAGCTGATCGTGCGGTCAGGCGTCAGTCAGTCGTCGTCGACGTCGTCCGTGCCGCCGCGGGCCAGCCAGGTGGCCAGCCGCTCGATCGGCACCTCGAAGTCGGGGTTCTGGTCGACGAAGGCCTGCAGCTGGTCGGCCAGCCAGGCGAGGGTGACCTGCTCCCCGCCCCGCCGGTCGGCCAGCTCCTCCAGCCCGCGATCAGTGAAGTACACGGCCGGAACGTCCTCCCGTGGAGTGCACGTCCGTGCTCAGTCGGCGAAGGCCTGGGCGATGAGCTCCTTCTGCTCGACCTCGTGCACCTTGGCCGAGCCGACCGCCGGGCTGGCCGAGGCCTTCCGGCTGACCCGGCGCAGCGCCCGGCCGTCGAGGTGCTCGGGCAGGTTGCAGGCCATGAACTGCCAGGCGCCCATGTTCGCCGGCTCCTCCTGGACCCAGACGAGGTCTCCGGCGTTCGGGTAGCGGTCGAGCGCCGTGCGGATCTGCTCGGCCGGCAGCGGGTAGAGCTGCTCGACCCGCAGGACGGCGGTGTCGGCGCGGCCCTCGCTCTCCCGCTGGGCGAGCAGGTCGTAGGCGACCTTGCCGCTGCACAGCAGGACCCGGCGCACCGCGGCGTCGTCGAGCGGCTCGCCGCCCACGCCCGGGTCGCCGAGCACCGGGCGGAAGCCCTCGTCGGTGAAGTCCGCGACCGGGCTGACGGCGGCCTTGGCGCGCAGGAGCGACTTCGGCGTGAACACGACCAGCGGCCGGTGCACGTCGGAGAGCGCCTGCCGGCGGAGCAGGTGGAAGTAGTTCCCCGGGGTCGAGCAGTTGGCGACGGTCATGTTGTTCTCCGCCGACAGCTGCAGGAACCGCTCGATGCGGCCGCTGGAGTGGTCCGGGCCCTGGCCCTCGAGGCCGTGCGGCAGGAGCAGCACCACGCCCGAGCGCTGTCCCCACTTGGCCTCGCCGGAGGAGATGAACTCGTCGATGACCATCTGCGCGCCGTTGACGAAGTCGCCGAACTGCGCCTCCCAGAGGACCAGGGCCCGGGGGTTGGCCACCGAGTAGCCGTACTCGAAGCCGAGCGCGGCGTACTCGCTGAGCAGCGAGTCGTAGACGAAGAACTTCGCCTGGTCCCCGGACAGGTGGGCCAGCGGTGTGTACTCGCCGGCGGTCTCCCGGTCGATGAGGACCGCGTGCCGCTGCACGAACGTGCCGCGGCGGGAGTCCTGACCGGCCAGCCGCACCGGGACGCCCTGCATGAGCAGGGACCCGAAGGCGAGCAGCTCGCCCATCGCCCAGTCGATGCCGCCCTCGCTGACCATCGCCGCGCGCCGCTCGAGCATCCGCTTGAGCTTCGGGTGCGCGGTGAAGTCCTGCGGCAGCGAGACGTGCGCGTCGCCGATCGCCTTCATCACCTCGGCCGAGACGGCGGTGGTGACGGGCGAGACCTGCTGCGCCGGCTGGTCCATGACCGGCTGGGGCTTCGGGGTCTCGGTGATGTCGTGCGTCTCGGCGAAGGCCCGCTCGAGCTGCCCGCGGAAGTCCTTCAGCGCCTCCTCGGCCTCCTGCAGCGTGATGTCGCCGCGGCCGACCAGCGCCTCGGTGTAGAGCTTCCGCACCGAGCGCTTGCGGTCGATGATCTCGTACATCAGGGGCTGGGTCATCGACGGGTCGTCGCCCTCGTTGTGCCCGCGGCGGCGGTAGCAGACCAGGTCGATGACGACGTCCTTCTTGAACGCCTGCCGGTACTCGACGGCCAGCCGGGCCACGCGCACGCACGCCTCGGGGTCGTCGCCGTTGACGTGGAAGACCGGCGCGTTGACCATCCGCGCGACGTCGGTCGAGTAGAGGCTCGACCGCGACGAGGCCGGGCTGGTGGTGAAGCCGACCTGGTTGTTCACGACGACGTGCACGGTGCCGCCGGTGCGGTAGCCGCGCAGCTGGGAGAGGTTCAGCGTCTCCTGGACGACCCCCTGGCCGGCGAAGGCCGCGTCGCCGTGCAGCAGGACCGGCAGGACGGTGAAGCCCTGCTCGCCCTTGTCGATCATGTCCTGCTTGGCGCGGACGACGCCCTCGAGGACGGGGTTGACCGTCTCCAGGTGCGAGGGGTTGCTCGCCAGCGAGACGTCGATCTTCGCGCCCGGGCGGAACGGGTTCTCGAAGGTCCCCTCGGCGCCGAGGTGGTACTTGACGTCGCCGGAGCCCTGCACGGTGCCGGGGTCGATGTTGCCCTCGAACTCGCCGAAGATCTTGGCGTAGCTCTTGCCGAGCACGTTGGCCAGCACGTTGAGCCGGCCGCGGTGCGGCATGCCGATCGCGACCTCGTCGAGGCCGTGGTCGGTGCCGGCGATGAGCACCTCGTCGAGGACCGGGATCAGCGACTCGCCACCCTCGAGGCTGAACCGCTTCTGCCCGACGTACTTGGTCTGCAGGAAGTTCTCGAACGCCTCGGCGGCGTTGAGCCGGCCGAGGATGTGCTTCTGCTTCTCCCGGTCGGGCTGCTCGGCCTTGACCTCGACCCGCGACTGGAGCCACTCGCGCTCCTCGGGGTCGGTGATGTGCATGTACTCCACACCGACGGTGCGGCAGTAGGAGTTGCGCAGCACGCCGAGGATGTCGCGCAGGGCCATGACCTTCTCGCCGGCGAAGCCGCCGACGGGGAAGGTGCGGTCGAGGTCCCACAGCGTGAGCCCGTGCTGGAGGATGTCGAGGTCGGGGTGGCTGCGGACCTTGAACTCGAGCGGGTCGGTGTCGGCCAGCAGGTGGCCGTTGCGCCGGTAGGACTCGATGACCTCGATGACCCGGGCTTCCTTGTCGATCTCCCCCTCGCGGCTGACCCGGACGTCGGGCATCCAGCGCACCGGCTCGTAGGGGCAGCGCAGCGACCGGAAGACCTCGTCGTAGAAGCCGTCCTCGCCGAGCAGCAGCGCGTGCAGCCGGCGCAGGAAGTCGCCGGACTCGGCGCCCTGGATGATCCGGTGGTCGTAGGTCGAGGTCAGCGTGATGATCTTGGAGATGCCGAGATCGGTCAGCGCCTCGGGGCTCATCCCCTGGAACTCGGCCGGGTACTCCATGGCCCCGACGCCGATGATCGCGCCCTGGCCGGCGGTCAGCCGCGGCACCGAGTGGACGGTGCCGATCGTGCCGGGGTTGGTGAGGCTGATCGTGGTGCCCTGGAAGTCCTCGAGGGTCAGCTTGCCGGCGCGGGCGCGGCGGATGACGTCCTCGTAGGCGCCCCAGAACTGGGCGAAGTCCATCTGCTCGGCGCCCTTGATCGAGGCGACGACGAGGGAGCGGGAGCCGTCGGCCTTGGGCAGGTCGATGGCCAGGCCGAAGTTGACGTGCTCGGGCTGCACGAGGGTCGGCTTGCCGTCGACCTCGGCGAAGGCCGCGTTCATGTTCGGGAAGTCGTCCAGCGCCCGGACCAGCGCGTAGCCGATCAGGTGGGTGAAGGAGACCTTCCCGCCGCGCGAGCGCTTCAGGTGGTTGTTCAGGACGATGCGGTTGTCGGCCAGCAGCTTGGCCGGCACCGCGCGCACGCTCGTCGCCGTCGGGACGGTGAGCGAGGCGTTCATGTTCTTGACGACGCTCGCGGCGGCACCGCGCAGCGGCGTCCGCTTGGGCCCGTCGGAGGCGGCGGCAGCCGGCGCAGGGGCCGGGGCGGCCGGCTTCGAGGCGGGTGCGGCCGCCGTCTTCTGGTCGGCGCGGTCGGCGGCCCGGTCGACGACGGTCGCCTCGGTGCGCTCGGGCACGCGGGTCGAGCGCGGCGTGGGCTCCGGGGCGCCGGGGGCGACGGCGGGCTGCTCGGGCGGGTGGCCGAGCCCTCGGCGTCGGCGACGGCCGGGCGCTCGGGGGAGGTGGCGGCGGCCACGGGGGCCGGCGTCTTCGGGGCCGCACCGTCGGCCGGTGCGCCGTTGCCCGCCGGCTCGGGGGCGGGGGCGGGGACGGTGGCGGTGGCCTCGTCGCGGTCGTCGCTGGCGGCGACCGGGCTGCCCGGCCGGTAGTCGGCGAAGAACTCGTGCCAGGCCTGGTCCACGCTGGACGGGTCGGCGAGGTACTGCTGGTACATCTCCTCGACCAGCCACTCGTTGGTGCCGAAACCCGCCACCGCGGAGGAGGACGAGGTGGTGGACGGCCGGGATGAGTTGTCGCGTGACACGGGGCGAGTGCCTTCTTCGTCGTCGGTGGACGTCGCTGGACCGGGGTCGGAGTCTACGCCCGTCCGTTTCCCCGGACCCGCGCGGAGCGGGCCGTCCCGGCTCGCGGCCCGGCCGGGTCAGTCGGTGGCGCCGGAGGCGACGAGCAGGTCGACGAGCGCGTCGCGGACACCGGCCTGACCTGCGTCGCGCCGGTGGCGGGCCGCGGCGACCCGGCCGATGTCCAGCGCGCTCGCGCCGTCGGTGGTGGTGGCGTTGACGTCGGCACCGGCGGCCACCAGGAGCCGCACGACCTCGGGCGCGTCGCCGCCCGGGCCGGCCGCGACGGCCTCGTGCAGCGCGGTGCGGCCGGTGTCGGGGTCGCGGCGGCCGACGGTGGCGCCGGCGTCGAGCAGCACCCGCACCAGGTCGGGCCGGCAGGTGCCGGCCGCCGCGGCCAGCGCCCCGCCGTCGGGGTCGGCGCCGCGGTCGAGCAGCAGGCGCACCGCGCGGGCAGCGCCGCCGGCCGCGGCGACGGTGAGCAGGTCCCAGCCGCCGGCGGGGTCGCGCAGCGGCGCGCCGTCGTCGAGCTCGGCGGCGAGCCGGTCGGCGTCGTCGAGGAACGCGGCCGCCGGCGCGTCGACCGCCGCGCCCAGGCCGGTGAGGACGCCGACGAGGTGCGGCGCGTGCTCGACGGCCACGTGCAGCGGCGTCCGGCCCGACCCGGTGCGTGCGCCGAGGTCCGCGCCGGCGTCGACGAGCACGCGGACGACGTCCTCGCGGCCCTGCGCGACGGCGAGGTGCAGGGGCGTCCAGCCGTCGTCCCCGGCGTGCTCGACCGTGCCGGCCAGCAGCCGGGGGGCGTCGGCGACGGCGGCGCGCACGGCGTCGGTGTCGGCGTCGGCCACGAGCCGGCCGAGCCGCGAGGCGGTCATCCGCGTGGTCATGCGGGAGCCCTCCTGGATACGGGGGGAGACGTGCCGGCGTGGGCTCAGCCGACGTCGCGGCGGACGGCGAGGAAGGTGCCGAGCAGCGCCGCGAGCAGACCGTAGCCGAGCAGCAGCAGGCCGCCCTGCCAGGGCTCCAGGAGCTCCGGTGCCTGGAAGTCGGAGGTGATCGCCTGCACCGCCCCGCCGGGCAGCCACTTGTAGGCGCCCTGGACGGCGCCGATCGAGGAGATGATCGGCTCGGCCACGTACAGGTACACCAGCGCGCCGACGATCGCGCCGACCTGGTTGCGCAGCAGCGCGCCGACGCCCACGCCGATGACGGCGAAGACGACGAGCACCAGCCCGGCCGCGGCCAGCGTCCGCAGGTTGTCGGCGTCCAGCGACGGCGCCGCCCCGCGGGCCCCGGCGTAGACCATCACCACCCCGACGACGACGGCGAGCACCAGCAGCGCGAACGGCACGGCCGCGGCGCCGTAGGCGAGCAGCTTGCCGGCGACCACGCGGCCGCGGCGCGGGGTGGTGAGGAAGGTCGGCGTCGCGGTCCGGTGCCGGTACTCCTGGGTCATCCCGATGATGCCGAGGATCAGGAACAGCACGCTGGCGTTCGCCGCGACGGAGAAGACGACCTCCTCGTACTGCGGCGTGCCCACCGCAGGCAGCCCGGGCTGGCCACCGTCCGGCTCGGCGCCGGCCAGGCCGGTGAACAGCGCGGCGAAGCCCCCGGCCATCAGGCAGGCGCCCAGCACCAGGCCGATCCACACGCGCGTGGTGAACAGCTTGGTCCACTCGGCGCGGACGAGCGCGGTCATCGCAGGGCCCCCTCGGCGGTCACGGCGGTCGCGCCCGGCGCGGTCGTGCCCGCGGCGAACTGCTCCTGGCCGGCGGTGAGCCGGAAGTAGAGGTCCTCGAGGCCGGTGGCCTCGGCGCGCAGCTCGTGCAGCTCGATCCCGGCGGCGAACGCGCGCGCGCCGACGGCGGCCGGCGTCGTGCCGGTGGAGGTGACCAGGCCGTCGTCGCTGCGGCTGGCGGGGATGCCGGCCTGCGTGAGCACGGCGGCCAGCCGGTCGGCCTCGGGGCTGCGGGCGAGCACGCTGCCGCCGGAGGCGCCCTCGCGCAGCTCGGCGATCGAGCCCTGCCGCACCAGCCGGCCGGCACCGACGATGACGACGCGGTCGGCGGTCTGCTCCACCTCCGACAGCAGGTGGCTGGAGACCAGGATCGTGCGGCCCTCGTCGTGGGCCAGGTGCCGCAGGAAGCCCCGCAGCCAGAGGATGCCCTCGGGGTCCAGGCCGTTGGCCGGCTCGTCGAGGACCAGCACCGGCGGGTCCCCGAGCAGCGCGGTCGCCAGCGCCAGCCGTTGCCGCATGCCGAGGGAGTAGCCGCCGGCGCGGCGCTTCCCGGCCGCGGTGAGCCCCACGCGGTCGAGCACCTCGTCGGCACGGGTCACCGGCAGGCCCGCGGCGCGGCAGTACACGCGCAGGTGGTCGCGGCCGGAGCGGGCTGGGTGGAAGGCGGTCTCGAGGACGGCGCCGACGGTGCGCACGGGCTCGCGCAGGCCCGCGTAGGGGATCCCGTCGAAGGTGGCGCTGCCGGCGTCGGGGGAGACGAGACCGAGGACCATCCGCAGGGTCGTCGTCTTGCCCGCGCCGTTGGGCCCGAGGAAGCCGGTCACCGAGCCGGGCTCCACGGTGAAGCCGAGGTCGGAGACCGCCCGCACCGTCCCGAACGTCTTGCTCAGACCGGACACCTCGACCCGCACGGGCCCCGCGTGCCCGGCAGTGGCGCTGGTCATCGGTCCTCCTCGCCGTCGGTCCCCGTGCAGCCGCCATCCTGGCCCACGCGGTGTCCTCTGCCGAGGGTCCGGCGCGACGGCGCGCCGCCGGTCGACGCCCGGCAACCCGCCGTCCACCAGCCGTTTCCCCGTCCCCCGTCCGGGGAGCCGGACCGTGACCGGCGGCACAGGCCCGCGGTGCGCTCACTACAGTGCGCGCCGTGAGCGCCTATCGGACGGTGGTGGTCGGGACCGACGGCTCGGAGTCCTCCCTGCGGGCGGTCGCGCGGGCCGGTGCCCTCGCCGGTGCCTGCGGGGCGACGCTCGTGGTGACCTGCGCCTACCTGCCTCCCGAGGTCGACGACCGGGAGCTGTCCCGGGCCCAGGACGTGCTGCGCGACGAGGCCTACCAGGTGGTCGGGTCGCACCCGGCCGAGGACACCGTCCGCCGGGCCGGGGACGCCGCCCGGGCCGCCGGTGCGGGCGAGGTGCGCACCGTCGCCGTCGTCGGCTCGCCGGTGGAGGCGCTGCTCGACGTCGTCCGCCGCGAGGACGCCGACCTGCTCGTCGTGGGCAACCGCGGGCTCACCGGCGTCAAGGGCCGGTTGCTGGGCTCGGTGCCCGCCGACGCCACGCGCCGCTCGGCCTGCGACGTGCTCGTCGTCCACACGACGGGCTGACCCGGGACCCGTCGTGGACCCCGCCGCACCCCCGCCGGGAGACGCCGACCGCGCCGCCGTGCGCGAGGCGCTCGAGCGGCTGCTGCTCGGCGGGCCGCGCCGGCTGACCCGGCTGGAGGTGGCCGCGGCGGCCGGGATGCCGCCGGAGCGCACCCAGCGGCTGTGGCGCGCGCTGGGCTTCCCCGACGTCGCCGACGACGACCCCGCCTTCACCCTCGCCGACGTCGGCGCGCTGGGGACCCTCTCGGCGCTCATCGACTCCGGCTTCGTCGACCCCGACACCGAGGCGTCGATCGCCCGCGCGACCGGGCAGGCGCTGTCCCGGCTGGCCGACTGGCAGACCGACCTGCTCGCCGACACCCTCGTCCGGCAGGCCCGCGAGCACGGCCCCGAGGCCGTGGACCCGGTGGCCGCGGCGGAGGTCCTGCTGCCGCTGCTCACCCGCACGCAGGACTACGTGTGGCGCCGGCACCTCGCGGCCAACCTCGACCGGCTCATGGCGGCCGGGGCGCCCGGGGACCGCCGCGAGCTCGCCGTCGGCTTCGCCGACCTGGTCGGCTACACCACCCGCTCGCGCGGGATGGGCGGGCGCGAGCTCGGCGCGATGGTCGAGGCGTTCGAGGCGACGGCGACCGAGGTCATCGCCCGCTCGCACGGCCGGGTGGTCAAGACCGTCGGCGACGGCGTGCTCTACACCGCGGCCTCGGCCGTCGACGCCGTCGAGATCGGGCTGACCCTGCCGGAGGCCTGGGACGCCCCCGACCGCCCGCCGCTGCGGGTGGGCGCCGCCTACGGCGCGGTGCTGACCCGGCTCGGCGACGTCTACTCGCCGGTGGTCAACCTGGCCAGCCGGCTGACGTCGGTCGCGCACGCCGGGACGGTGCTGGTCGACCGCGAGCTCGCCCGGCGCCTGCGCGGCGTGCCCGGGTACCGGGTGCGGCCGCTGCGGCGGGTGTCGGTGCGCGGCTACGACCACCTGCAGCCGTGGCTGGTGCGCCGGCGGCCCGGGGACGAGGAGGAGGACATCGCGCTGGAGGACATGCTCGACGAGATGGCCGACGAGGTGCTGGCCGCCGAGGACGACGAGCCGGACGACGGGCTCGACGACGGGATCTCGCGCGACGGCTGACGGCCCGCGCGCTACCGTGGCCCCGTGCTGTGAATCCGGAGACGACGTCGACCGCTGACCGTTCCGTCCTCCCGGGAGCACCTCCATGAGCGCCACCCTCGTCGCGCGCGGCCTGGCCGCCGGCCACGGCGCCCGCGTCCTCTTCTCCGACCTCGACCTCGTCGTCGCGCCCGGTGACGTCGTCGGCCTGGTCGGCGTCAACGGCGCCGGCAAGTCCACCCTGCTGCGCACGCTGGCCGGCGAGCTGCCGGCCGGCTCCGGCTCGATCACGCTGAGCCCGCCGACGGCGACCGTCGGCGCCCTGCCGCAGGAGCGCGAGCGGCGCGAGGGCGAGACGGTCGCCGCCGCGCTGGCCCGCCGCACCGGTGTGACCGCCGCCCAGGCCGCGCTCGACGCCGCCACCGCCGACCTGACCGAGGGCCGCCCGGGTGCCGACGACGCCTACGCCGAGGCGCTGGAGCGCTGGCTGGCCCTGGGCGGCGCCGACCTCGACGAGCGGCTGGAGCAGGTGCTGGCCGAGGTCGCGCCCGGCGTGGCGCCGGACGCGGCGATGCCCGCGCTGTCCGGCGGGCAGGCGGCGCGGGTCGGTCTGGCCGCGCTGTTGCTGTCCCGCTACGACCTGCTGCTGCTCGACGAGCCCACCAACGACCTCGACCTCGCCGGCCTCGAGCAGCTGGAGGCCTTCGTCGCCGGCGCCCGCAGCGGCATCGTGCTGGTCAGCCACGACCGGGAGTTCCTCGCCCGCACGGTCACCCGCGTCGTCGAGCTCGACCTCGCCCAGCAGCTGGTCCGCGTCGTCGACGGCGGCTACGAGGCCTACCTGGCCGAGCGCGAGGTGGCCCGCCGGCACGCGCGCGAGGAGTACGAGGAGTTCGCGGAGACGAAGGCCGAGCTGGAGGCCCGCGCCCGGATGCAGCGCAACTGGCTGGCCAAGGGCGTCCGCGACGCGGTCAAGAAGCAGAAGGACCCGGACAAGCACATCAAGGCGCACAACCGGTCGACGGCGGAGAAGCAGGGCGCCAAGGCCAAGCAGACCGAGCGGCGGATCGAGCGGCTGGAGGTGGTCGAGGAGCCCCGCAAGGAGTGGGAGCTGCGGATGACGATCGCCGCCGCGCCGCGGGCCGGGGCCGTCGTCGCCACCCTGCGCGACGCCGTCGTGCGGCGCGGGGACTTCACGCTGGGGCCGGTGAGCCTGCAGGTCGACTGGGGTGACCGGGTGGCGATCACCGGACCGAACGGGTCGGGCAAGACGACCCTGCTCGGCGCGCTGCTGGGCCGGGTGCCGCTGGACGCCGGCGCCTCCTCGCTGGGCCCCGCGGTGCGCCTGGGCGAGGTCGACCAGGCCCGCGGGCTGTTCACCGGCGACCGGCGGCTGCTGGACGCCTTCGGTGCGGAGGTGCCCGACTGGCCCACCGCCGAGGTGCGCACGCTGCTGGCCAAGTTCGGGCTGACCGCCGAGCACGTGCTGCGGACCGCGGCCACGCTCTCGCCGGGGGAGCGCACCCGCGCGGCGCTGGCGCTGCTGCAGGCCCGCGGGGTGAACGTGCTGGTCCTCGACGAGCCGACCAACCACCTCGACCTGCCGGCCATCGAGCAGCTGGAGTCGGCGCTGGCCGCCTACCCGGGCACGCTGCTGCTGGTGACCCACGACCGCCGGATGCTCGAGGCGGTCGCCACCACCCGGCGCATCGCCGTCGACGGCGGGCGGGTGACCGAGACGCTCAGCTGACGTCCTCGCCCAGGGCGTCCGAGAGGCCGACGGTGGCCATGCCGGACCAGGTGTCGTCGACGTGGTGGGCCAGGACCATGAGGTCGCGCAGGTTCCCCTCCCGGTCCCGGACCTGGTCGCGCAGCAGCGCCTCCCCGGTGAAGCCGAGGTCGGTGAACAGGGCCAGCGCCGCACCCTGCTCGGCGACGACCTCCACCACCAGCTTCGCCAGCCCGTCGCCGACCGCCGCCACCAGCGCGTGCCGGGCCAGCTGGCGGCCCAGGCCCGAGCCCCGCCGGGTGGGGGAGACGACCAGGCGCACCTCGCCGACGTGCGCCGACCAGCCGGTCAGCGGCCGCACGGCCACGTAACCGGCGACCTCCTCGCCGTCGAGGGCGACCCAGCGCCGGGCGCCGCCGGAGCCGGTGGCCCAGGAGCGGACGACGTCGGGATCGGTGACGTGCTCCTCGATGAAGGTCAGGTCCCCCTCGGGGAGGCTCTGGAAGAAGCGCACCAGCGCGTCGCTGTGCGCCGTCCCGAGCTCGACGACGTCCACGGTCACCCCTCCTGCCCGGCCGCCCGGCCGGGCGCGCTCTCGTCGCTGCGCTTGCGCAGGAACCCGATGATCTCCGGCACGGTCGTCTTGGCCGCCGTCCGGCCGACGACCAGGCCCATGTGGCCGGCGGAGAGCCGCAGCTCGTGCTTGTCCTCCGAGCCGACCAGGTCGATCAGCGGCGCGGTCGCGTCCGGCGGCACGATGTGGTCCCGGTCGGCGCGCACGGTGAGGAACGGCAGCCGGATGTCGGACAGGTGCACCCGGTCACCGCCCACGGTCAGCCGGTCGGTGATCATCCCGTTGTCCCGCACGAGCATCTGCACCGTCTCGCGCGCGGCGGCGCCGGGGAACGGGATGTGGTCGTCGGACCAGCCGGTCATCGCCTGGTAGGCCGACACGTACTCGTCGTTCCAGAGCCGCTCCCACAGCGTCACGTAGCGGGTGACCTCGGACGTGGGCGTGAGGGTGCGGAAGCCCTGGACGACCACGCGCGGGGGCACGTTGCCGTCCTCGTCGACGACGTCGTCGACCTCCATCCCGCCGCTGCGGAAGACGTCCGACATCGGCCCCATCTTCGTGAAGTCGACGGGGGTGGCCAGCACGCTCAGGCTGCGGACGGGCGCGTCGGGGTGGTGCGCGGCGTAGAGCAGGGAGAGGTCGCCGCCGAAGCAGTAGCCGAAGAGGTTGACCTCGTCGGCGCCGGAGATCTCCCGCACCCGCTCGATCGCCGCCGGGATGTAGTCGTCGACGTAGTCCTCGAGCCGGTTCTGCGCGTCCCGCTCGTCGGGCTCGCCCCAGTCGACCATGTAGACGTCGAACCCCGCGTCGAGCAGTTGCTCGATGAAGCTGTTGCCCGGCGTCAGGTCGAGGATGTAGCTGCGGCTGATCAGGCTGAACACGATGAGCAGCGGCGGCGAGTACCTGACCTTGTCGCTGCGGTAGTGCCACAGCTGGGTGCGGCCCCGCTCCCAGACGACGTCCTTGGGCGTCAGCCCGACGCCGGGGCGGTCGACCCCCGCGACGAGCTTGATGCCGTTACGAGCGCGGAGGGCGTTGCGCTCCACGTCGCGCCGGACGCGGTCGAGGACCGCTTGGGGGCTGGGCACCGTCGGCATCGGGTTCCTCCCGGGGGGCGTCGGCTGTCAGGGGGCGGCGGCGCTCGTTCTCCAGCTGCACGGTCAGCCGCCGGACCTCGCGGTCGAGCGCGCCGAGCTGGGCGCGCAGCCGGGCGAGGTCGGTGCCCGCGGGCAGGTTGACCAGGTGCCAGGCGCGCGCGGACACGCCGCGGGCGGTGTCCTTGGCGAGGTTCTGCGCGCGGCGCAGGAGACCCACGCCGGTGGCGAAGTAGGGCGTGCGGACCAGGCTCTCCGCGTGCGGGGTGACCCGCTTCTCGGCGGCGTCGAACGCCTGCCGCCACAGGGGCGTGCCCGGTGGTGTCTGCGCCGCCATCGACGTACCTCCTCCGCGTGGGACCGGCTGTCCGCCGGGCCTCCCTACCCGCCCGCCCGGTGATCTACCGCACAGCCTGGATACGGTCCGGGGGACGGTACGGGCACGTGAGAGGAGACCACGGTGGCGGACAGGACGATCCTGGACATGTTCCGGCTCGACGGGAAGGTCGCCGTCGTGACGGGCGCGTCCTCGGGACTGGGCGTGGTCTTCGCCCGGGCGCTGGCCGAGGCCGGCGCCGACGTGGCGCTGGGTGCCCGGCGCGAGGAGAAGATGGCCGCCACGAAGGAGGCCGTCGAGGCCACGGGGCGGCGGGCGATCACGGTGCGCACCGACGTCGCAAAGGTCGAGGACTGCCAGGCGCTGGTCGACGCCGCCATGGCCGAGTTCGGCCGGGTCGACGTCCTGGTGAACAACGCCGGCATCGGCACCGCGGCGCCGGCCACCCGCGAGAAGCCCGAGGAGTTCCGCGCGGTCATCGACGTCAACCTCAACGGCTGCTACTGGATGGCCCAGGCGTGCGGGCGGGTGATGAAGCCGGGCAGCTCGATCGTCAACATCTCCAGCGTGCTGGGGCTGACCACCGCGGGGCTGCCGCAGGCCGCGTACGCGGCGAGCAAGGCCGGCCTGATCGGGCTGACCCGCGACCTCGCCCAGCAGTGGACCGGCCGCAAGGGCATCCGGGTCAACGCGCTGGCGCCGGGCTTCTTCGCCTCGGAGATGACCGACCAGTACCCCGAGGGCTACCTCGACCAGCAGATGGGCCGGGTGCTCGTCGGCCGTGCCGGTGACCCGATGGAGCTGGCCGCGGCGCTGGTGTTCCTGGTCAGTGACGCCGGCGGCTACGTCACCGGGACGACGATCCCGGTCGAGGGCGGCATGCTCACCAGCTGACTCCTCCCGGGGCCCCGCGCCGCTCGGCGCGGGGCCCCGGGCGGCTCAGCGGCCGTCGGCGCGGTCGGCCAGCGCGGCGATCCGGTCGACGATCCGCGGCCACACCGCACGCGGCAGGTCGTGGCCCATGCCGTCGACGACCAGCAGCTCGGCGCCGGGGATCGCCGCCGCGGTGGCCCGGCCGCCGGAGACGTTGACCAGCGCGTCCTGCTCGCCGTGCACGACCAGCGTCGGGACGGCGACGCGCGCGAGGTCGGCGGTGCGGTCGGGGCTGGCGAGGATCGCGGCCAGCTGGCGGGCCACGCCGGCGGGGTCGTGGGCGCGGTCGAAGGACAGCCCGGCGCGCTCGCGGAGGGCGGCCTCGTCGAACTCGAAGCCGGGGGAGCCGATCACCCGGTAGGTGTCGACGGCGCGCTGCAGGGCGCTGTCCCGGTCGGTGGCCGGCGGCGCGAGCAGGACGCCCATCGCGGCCTCGGCCGGCGACCCGACCGCCGGGTCGCCCGTCGTCGACATGATCGAGGTGAGGCTGCGCACCCGCTCCGGGTGCCGGATGGCCATCACCTGGGCGATCATCCCGCCCATCGAGGCGCCGACCACGTGCGCGCTCTCGATGCCCAGGGCGTCGAGCAGGCCCACGGTGTCGTCGGCCATGTCGGCGAGGCGGTAGGCGACGCGGGAGTGGTCGCCGCCCATCACGGCGAGCACGTCGGGCGCGCCGGCGTCGTGCAGGTGGGTGGACAGGCCGATGTCACGGTTGTCGAACCGGACGACGAAGTGGCCGCGGTCGGCCAGCATGCGGCAGAAGTCGTCGGGCCAGCCGATCATCTGCGTGGCCAGGCCCATGACCAGCAGCAGCGGCGTGTCCTCCGCCGAGCCGAAGGTCTCATAGGCCAGCTCGACGTCCCCGACGCGGGTGGTCCGTACCCCGGTGTGCTCCATGCCGCGCACGCTAATCCCGCGGTCCTGAGCGGCGGAGGAGGGGCCGCCGGACGGCGCCGCGCGGGCCGCCGGCCGTCCGGCCACGGGCTCCCGCCGGCGGGGGTCCGTGCCGCTGGGCTCCGCCGCCACGTGCGGGCGGAGAGCGGGGAGTGCCGTGGCGGCGGAGGCACCGGAGCCGGAGGGTCTCCGGCGGCTACCGCCCGCACCGGCACCGCTGACCGCGGGCCCGGGTCACCGCTCCCGGGCGCGTCGCAGGGCCCGGGTGCCGAGCACGACCGCGCCGACGGCCAGCAGGACCCCCAGGCCCTGCAGGCCGGGGGAGTCGTCGGCCTCCCCGAGCACGACGCCGGTGATCCCGAGGGCGACGACGACGAGGACCGCGACGGCGACGGCGGCGGCCCTCACGGGGTCTCCTCGGGATGGTCGAGCGGGTCACGAGTCATGCATCGAGTGTCGACCATCATCCATCGACTGTCGATAGGCGCGCCGCGCACGGAGGTCGTCCCGGCAGACCCGCACGGTCGATCCGCGGACCGGGTGTGGACCCCGACCCGTCCGTGGGGCCGGCCGGCTGGGTCCCGCGCGGGCGCCGGACGGCGGAGCGCCCGTGTGCGTCGAGCGCCGCCGAGGGCGTCACCCGGGCAGGACCCACGGAGCGTTCCCGAACGGGGCGCCCGTGCGCTTCCCGCACAGCCGGCAGACCTTGTCGTCCGGACCCAGAGGCTGCTCGCCGTCCGGGTGTCGCTGGACGTAGGCGTGGAACCCGAACCGGCACCGCAGTGGTTTCCGACTCATGTACCGACGCTAGGAGTCGCCGATCCCGCCGGGAAGGGGAGTACGGCCCGGTGTGCCGGACCTGCGCCCCTGGCGCCGGGTGCTGTCGCGGTCGGCGGGTGCACGTGCAGGGAGTGCTGGCCCGCGGGATCCTCGCCGCGCCGACCAGCACTCCCAGGTGGTGCCCCCGGCAGGATTCGAACCTGCGCACCCGCCTCCGGAGGGCGGTGCTCTATCCCCTGAGCTACGGGGGCTCGGGGCAGGGGAGAAGTTACCAGTCCTCCCCGGGCGCCCCGGCGGGCGGGTCGGCTCCGGATCAGGGAGCCGGCAGCGGCGTCCCGCCCCGCGCGGTGAGCATGCCGACCATCGTCGTCACCTCGGCGGTCTGCGTGTCGGCGATGGACGTGGCGAGCGTCCGCACCGCCGACTCGGTGCCGTCGGCCGCCTCGTACCGCGCCATCTCCAGGCCACCCTGGTGGTGGCGGATCATCAGCCGCAGGAACTCGACGTCGAACGCCGTCCCCGTCAGGGAACGGAGGTTCGCCAGCTCCGCCTCGGTGGCCATCCCCGGCATCAGCGCACCGTCGTCACCCGACATCGCGGACGTGTCGTGCCCGCCGTGCCCGCCGCCCATCCACGCCATGTGGTCGCCGCCGGAGCGGGACAGGCCCCACAGGGCCAGCCACCCCTCCATCTGCCCGGCCTGGTTGGTCTGGGTGCTGGAGATGTCGAAGGCCAGCTGCCGGACCTCGGGGTCGGTGCTCCGCTCGAGCGCCAGGTTCGCCATCTCCACGCCCTGCCGGTGGTGCAGCGCCATGTCGCGGGAGAAGCCGGCGTCGACCGAGTCGGCCGTCGGCGTCGCCGCCCGCCCGATGCCCAGCCCCACCGCCAGCCCGCCGCCGAGCACCACCAGCGCGACGGCGATGACGGCGAGCAGCGCGGCCCGCAGGCCGCGCCCGCGCGGGGCGGGCGCCGGGGCCTCCTGCTCCGGGCGGACGGCGGTGGCGGTCATCGCGGGCTCACTCCGTGGGGGTCTCGGTGGAACCGTCGGCGCCCATGGTGGGCGTGGTGGGGGCGTCGGTGGTGGTGGCGCCCGCGCCGCGGCTGCTGTCGCCGACGACGAGCGGGTCGGCCACGAAGGTCGGGTTCTCGCAGCTCGCGCCGATCTCGGGGTAGTGGCCCTCGACCTCGCCGTTGAAGGTCAGGAAGTCGGCGAACTGCTCGATGCGCGGGTCGTCGACGGAGTCGACCTTCAGCTGGTGGTTCCAGGACTGCAGGCTGACGGCGGAGTCCAGGCCGGCGTACGGCGAGAGCAGCCGGCCGGAGACGCCGTCGACCAGCTCGGCGAGCTTCGCGACGTCGTCGCCGGTGACCTCGTCGGGGTCGTAGGCGATCCACACGGCGCCGTGCTCCATCGAGTGGACGGCGTTCTCGTGCCGGACGTCGACGTCGTAGACGGTGCCGGTGCAGTCGGCCCACTCGCCGTCGTGCGGCCCGCCGACCGGGGGCGACTGCTCGTACTCGACCGGGGTGGCCACGTGCTCCTGCCCGGCGGCGTAGTCGAAGCTCTGGATGCCCGAGATCTCGTCGAGGGCGTCGACCCGCTCGGCGTCGGCCGCCCGCACCTGCACCACGGCGTAGGTGATGGCCGCGGCGGCGAACACCACGACGGCGACGGCGGCGGCGATCAGCCCCCACGGCCGCGACTGGGTGACCACCTGCGTCGGCGGGCGGGTGCGGCCGCGGCCGCCGTTGCGCGGAGCCGGGCCACGGCCCGGCGCCGCGCCCCTCGGCGACGCGCCCTTCGACGCCGCCCCCTTCGTCGTCGACACCGGACGTGCGCCGGAACCGGACCGGCTCGACCCGCCCCCGGCGCGGCCGGCATCGGGCTTGCGGTCCTTGGCCACGTGCTTCTCCTCAGTGCTCGTCGAGTGGTGCGTCCGCCGGTCGTGGCGCAGCATGGGTGCGCGCCGGCGCGGCAGGGCTCGCGCCTGCCCCCGCCCGCGAGTCTAGGTCGCCTGCCTGTGCGTCCCCTGGCAAGCGGGGACGGCGGGGAACCGGGTCGCACCCGCTGCGTACGATCACGCGGTGACACCCGAGCAGTTGCGCGACCTCGTCCGGACCGCGGTCGCGGCGGTCGTCGAGCGCGGCACGCTCGCCGTCGCCGTCCCCGACGACGTCCTCGTCGAGCGTCCGAAGAACCCCGAGCACGGCGACTACGCCACCAACGTCGCGCTGCGCCTGGCCAAGCCGGCCGGCATGCCGCCGCGCGCCGTCGCCGACCTGCTGGCCGAGGAGCTGCGGGCGCAGCCGGGCGTGGCGCGGGTCGACGTCGCCGGTCCCGGCTTCCTCAACGTGACCCTCGCCCAGGGCGCGCTCGGGCAGATCGCCGTCCGGGCGGTGACCGCGGGCGAGGGCTACGGCCGCACCGACACCCTGGCCGGGCAGCGCCTCAACCTCGAGTTCGTCTCGGCCAACCCGACCGGCCCGGTGCACATCGGGGGCAGCCGCTGGGCCGCCGTCGGCGACGCGATCGGCCGGCTGCTGCAGGCCGGCGGCGCCGAGGTGACCCGCGAGTACTACATCAACGACGCGGGCGCGCAGATCGACCGGTTCGCCCGCAGCCTCCAGGCCGCCGCGAAGGGCGAGCCGGTGCCCGAGGACGGCTATGGCGGTGCCTACATCGCCGACATCGCCGCGTCCGTCGTGGCGGCCGTGCCCGACGTCCTCGGGCGGGACGACGAAGCCCAGGTGCAGGCCTTCCGGGACACCGGCGTCGCGCTGATGCTCGACGAGATCCGCTCGTCGATGGAGGGCTTCGGCGTCGACTTCGACGTCTGGTTCAGCGAGAAGTCGCTCTACGACACGGGCGCGGTGGACAAGGCGCTGGCCCGGCTGCGCGAGCAGGGGCACGTCTACGAGGCCGACGGCGCGGTGTGGCTGCGCACCACCGACTTCGGCGACGACAAGGACCGCGTGCTGGTCAAGGCCGACGGCGAGACGACCTACTTCGCCTCCGACTGCGCCTACTACCTCGACAAGCGGGCGCGCGGCTTCGACCGGGTCGTGATCATGCTCGGCGCCGACCACTCCGGTTACGTCGGCCGCTACAAGGCGCTGGTGGCCGCCACCGGCGACGACCCCGACACCAACCTCGAGATCCTCGTCGGCCAGCTGGTCAACCTGCTGCGTGACGGCGAGCCGGTCCGGATGAGCAAGCGGGCGGGCACGATCGTGCTGCTGTCCGACCTCACCGACGCGATCGGGGTCGACGCGGCCCGGTACGCCCTCGCACGGGCGTCGGTGGACCAGACGATCGACATCGACGTCGAGCTGTGGAGCCGGAAGACCAACGACAACCCGGTCTTCTACGTCCAGTACGCGCACGCCCGGATCTCCTCCGTGCTGCGCAACGCCGCCGACCTCGGGCTGGCGCTCGGCGAGGCGGGCGACGTCGACGCCAGGCTGCTCGTCCACGACCGCGAGAACGACCTGCTCCGGGCGCTCGGCGAGTTCCCGCGGGTGGTGACCTCGGCCGCCGAGCTGCGGGCGCCGCACCGGGTGGCCCGCTACCTCGAGGAGCTGGCCGGCACCTACCACCGCTTCTACGACGCCTGCCGGGTGCTGCCGCGCGGCGACGAGGAGGCGACCCCGCTGACCACCGCCCGGCTGTGGCTGTGCGCGGCCACCGCGGTGGTGCTGCGCAACGGCCTGGGCGTGCTCGGTGTCTCCGCGCCGGAGCGGATGTGAGGGCGCACCCGGCGGGGCCGCTGCACGGCGCGTTCGCCCCGCCGCCGTCGGCCGGCATGCCGCCGGCCGACCTCGGCGCCCTCGACCCGCAGGTCTGGCCGCGCTCGGCCCGCCGCGTCGACGGCGAGCTGCACCTGGGCGGCAAGCCGGTCACCGAGCTGGCCCGCGCGCACGGCACCCCGCTGTTCGTGCTCGACGAGGGCGACTTCCGCGGCCGCGCGGCCGACTTCGCCACCGCCTTCACCGGCGCCGACGTGCACTACGCCTCCAAGGCGTTCCTCTGCGGCCAGGTGGCCCGCTGGATCGCCGACGACGGCCTGCACCTGGACGCCTGCAGCGGCAACGAGCTCGCCGTCGCGCTGACCGCGGGCTTCCCCGCCGAGCGGATCGCGCTGCACGGCAACAACAAGTCGCTGGTGGAGCTGCAGCTGGCCGTCGACGCCGGCATCGGCCACGTCGTCGTGGACTCCTTCGACGAGATCGACCGGCTGGTGCCGCTGGCCCTGGCGCGGATGGAGGCCGGGGGCAGCCCGGTCCCGGTGCTGATCCGCACCACGGTCGGCATCGAGGCGCACACCCACGAGTTCATCGCCACCGCGCACGAGGACCAGAAGTTCGGCTTCTCGCTGGCCACCGGCGACGCGCTGACCGCCGCCGTCCGGGTCATCCGCGAGCCGTCGCTGCACCTGGCCGGGCTGCACAGCCACATCGGCTCGCAGATCTTCGACACGGCCGGTTTCGAGGCCGCCGCCCACCGGGTGGTCGGCCTCCTCGGCCAGGTGCACCAGGCCACCGGCGAGGTGCTCGAGGAGCTCAACCTCGGCGGCGGCTTCGGCATCGCCTACCTCCCCGACGACGACCCGGTGACCCCCGACGACGTCGCCCGGCGGCTGCGCGCCGTCGTCGCCATGGAGTGCGCCGCGCTCGACCTGCCGGTCCCGCGGCTGGCGATCGAGCCCGGCCGCGCCATCGCCGGGCCCGGCACGGTCACCCTCTACGAGATCGGCACGATCAAGCCGGTCCGGCTCGGCAGCGGCGGGCAGGGCGCGCCGCAGGTGCGCAACTACGTCTCCGTCGACGGGGGGATGAGCGACAACATCCGCACCGCCCTCTACGACGCCGACTACACCTGCGTGCTGGCCAACCGCACCTCCGACGCCCCGCCGGCGCTGTGCCGCGTCGTCGGCAAGCACTGCGAGAGCGGTGACGTGCTGGTCCGCGACCTGTGGCTGCCCTCGGACGTGCAGCCCGGCGACCTGCTCGCCGTCGCCGCCACCGGCGCCTACTGCTGGTCGATGGCCAGCAACTACAACTACCTGCTCAAGCCGCCGGTGGTGGCCGTGCGGGACGGCGTCGCCACCGAGATCGTGCGGCGTCAGACACTGTCGGACGTGTTCGCACTCGACGCGGTCCTCGCCGGCCGCCCGGCGCCGTCCCCGGCGATCGACCAGCCCGCGCCCGAGCACCCCGTGGGAGCGCGGTCGTGACCGCCCCGCTGCGCGTCGCGCTGCTCGGCTGCGGCACCGTCGGCGGCGCCGTGCTCCGCCTGCTCGACGAGCAGGCCGCCGACCTCGCCGCGCGCATCGGCCGCCCGGTGCAGGTCGCCGGGGTCGCCGTCCGCCGGCCCGACCGGCACCCGGAGGTCCCCGCGGACCTGCTCACCACCGATGCGGTGGGCCTGGTCACCCGCGACGACGTCGACCTGGTCGTCGAGGTCATCGGCGGGATCGAGCCGGCCCGCTCGCTGATCCTGGCGGCGGTCGAGGCCGGGAAGTCCGTGGTCAGCGCCAACAAGGCCCTGCTCGCCGAGGACGGCGTCGCGCTGCACGCCGCGGCCGCCAAGGCCGGCGTCGACCTGTACTACGAGGCGTCGGTGGCCGGCGCGATCCCGCTGCTGCGGCCGCTGCGCGAGTCGCTGGCCGGCGACCAGATCCGCCGCGTCGTCGGCATCGTCAACGGCACCACCAACTACATCCTGTCGCGCATGGCCGAGACCGGCGCCGGGTTCAGCGAGGCGCTGGCCGAGGCCACCGAGCTCGGCTACGCGGAGGCCGACCCGACCGCCGACGTCGACGGGTTCGACGCCGCCGCCAAGGCCGCCATCCTCGCGTCGCTGTCCTTCCACACCGCGGTCACCGCCGCCGACGTGCACCGCGAGGGCATCTCCGCCGTCAGCGCCACCGACGTCGCCCGCGCCGCGGAGATCGGCTGCACGGTCAAGCTGCTGGCCATCTGCGAGCGGGTGCCGGGGGAGGAGGGCGACACCGTCGCCGTCCGCGTGCACCCGGCGATGATCCCGACGTCGCACCCGCTGGCCGCCGTGGGCGGGGCGTTCAACGCCGTCTTCGTCGAGGCCGAGGCCGCCGGGCAGCTGATGTTCTACGGCCAGGGCGCCGGGGGTGAGCCCACCGCCAGCGCCGTCCTCGGCGACCTCGTCGCCGTCGCGCGCAACCGGGTGGCCGGTGCCGCCGGTGCCGGGCCCACCGCCTACGCCGAGCTGCCGGCCCGGCCGATCGCCGAGACGCCGACGCGGTACCACGTCAGCCTCGACGTCGCCGACGTCCCGGGCGTGCTCGCGACGGTGGCCACCGCCTTCGCCGAGCACGGGGTGAGCATCGCCACCGTGCGCCAGGACGGCCACGGCGACGCCGCCACGCTGGTCATCGTCACGCACAGCGCCCCCGACGCCGCGCTGTCGTCGACGATCGCCGCGCTGCGGGAGGTCCCCGCCGTCCGCGGGGTCACGAGCGTGCTGAGGGTGGAGGGTCTGTCATGACCGGAACGCTGCGCGGTGCCGTCTCGCCGTTCTGGCCGGGGCTGATCGAGGCCTACCGGTCGCGGCTGCCGGTCACCGACTCGACGCCGGTGGTGACCCTGCACGAGGGCGCCACGCCGCTGGTGCCGGCCGTCGAGCTGTCGCGGCGCACCGGCTGCGAGGTCTTCCTCAAGGTCGAGGGCGCCAACCCGACCGGGTCGTTCAAGGACCGCGGCATGACGATGGCCATCACCAAGGCCGTCGAGGAGGGCGCGCGGGCGGTCATCTGCGCGTCCACCGGCAACACCAGCGCCAGCGCCGCCGCCTACGCCGCGCGCGCCGGGATCGTCTGTGCCGTCCTCGTGCCCACGGGCAAGATCGCGCTGGGCAAGCTCGCGCAGGCGCTCGTGCACGGCGCGAAGCTGCTGCAGGTCGAGGGCAACTTCGACGACTGCCTCGCGCTGGCCAGCAAGCTGTCCATCGACTACCCGGTCAGCCTGGTCAACAGCGTCAACCAGTACCGCATCGAGGGGCAGAAGACCGCCTCCTTCGAGATCGTCGACGTCCTCGGCGACGCCCCCGACGTGCACTGCCTGCCGGTCGGCAACGCCGGCAACATCACCGCCTACTGGCAGGGCTACCGCGAGTACTCCGACGACGGCCCCGCCACGAGGCGGCCGCGGATGTGGGGCTTCCAGGCCGCCGGTGCCGCGCCGATCGTCACGGGCAAGGTGGTCGAGCAGCCGAGCACCATCGCCACGGCCATCCGCATCGGCAACCCGGCGTCGTGGACCAAGGCGCTGACCGCCCGCGACGACTCCGGCGGCCGCATCGACGCCGTCACCGACCGGGAGATCCTGTCGGCCTACCGGCTGCTGGCCCGCAGCGAGGCCGTCTTCGTCGAGCCGGCGTCGGCCGCCTCGGTCGCCGGGCTGCTCAAGGTGGCCGCGGCCGGCGAGCTCGAGCCGGGGCAGCGCGTCGTGTGCACCGTGACCGGCAACGGGCTCAAGGACCCCGACTGGGCCATCTCCGGTGCGCCCGCGCCGGTCACGATCCCCGTCGACGCCGCCGCGGCCGCCGCGCAGCTGGGTCTCTGAGTGGAGGAGTACGCGGCCGTGCGGGTCCGCGTGCCCGCGACCAGTGCCAACCTCGGCCCCGCCTTCGACTGCGCCGGCCTCGCGCTGACGCTGCACGACGTCGTCGAGTTCGCCGTCCGCGACGGCGGCCTCACCGTGGACGTGAGCGGCGTCGGGGCGGGGGAGCTGCCCACCGACGAGTCGCACCTGGTCGTGCGCGCCTTCCGCGCCGCGTGCGAGCAGCTCGGGTGGAGCCCGCCCGGGCTGTGCGTGCGCGCCGTGAACGCCATCCCGCAGGGGCGGGGGATGGGGTCCTCGGCCGCCGCCGTCGTCGCCGGCGTGGTGGGTGCCTGGGCGCTGTGCCCTGGAGTCGAGGCGGTCGACCGCGACGCGGTCCTGCGGCTGGTCAGCGAACTCGAGGGCCACCCCGACAACGTGGCCGCCTGCCTCCTCGGCGGCGCGACGCTGTCGTGGACGACGCCGGAGGGTGCGCGGGCCGACCGGCTGCCGGTCAGCGACGAGGTGGTGCCGGTCGTGCTCGTCCCGGAGGCGACGCTGTCGACCCACCTGGCGCGCACGCTGCTGCCCGCCGACGTGCCGCACGCGGACGCCGCCTTCAACGCCGCCCGCGCGGCCCTGCTGGTGCACGCCCTCGTCGCCGAGCCGTCGCAGTTGCTCGAGGCCACCGAGGACCGGCTGCACCAGCGGCAGCGCGGGGACGCCATGCCGGGGACGATCGCGCTCGTCGACCGGCTGCGCGCCGCGGGTCACGCCGCGGTGGTGTCCGGCGCCGGGCCGAGCGTCCTGGTGCTCGCGCAGCGGGTCTCGGGCGGTCCCGACCCCGTGCGGCAGGTGACCGACCTCACCCCGGAGGGGTGGCGCGTGTACCCCCTGGAGGTGGACTCGGGCGGCGCCCGGGTGACCCGTGTGGCGCCTGGGGTATCGTCTTCGTAACGAGGAACACTCCGCTGGTCAGCGGTGTTGTCCCGGCTGAGTGGTGGATCTAGTCTTCGGGCGTAGCCGCCTCTCGGGCGAGCCTCGCGCGGGGCGTTGCAGACGACCTCTCCTGTCGACGCAGATCCCGCTCCGCACCCACTCGATCCGTTGCTTCCCTCTGTCCCAACCCGCAGGACGGGGGCCGGCGCCGGGTCACCCCCTGCGCCGGTAGGCGCAGGTCACCGCAGGGAAGGACCTGTACGTGAGCGAAACCACCGACCTCGCGACCGCCGGCGCCCCCGAGGGCGCCGCGGGCGAGGCCCCCGCTGCCGCCGGCACGGCGGGCCGGTCCCGCCGCCGCGGCAGCGGGCTGGCCGGCATGCTGCTCCCCGAGCTGCAGCGGCTGGCGGCCGAGCTGGGCATCCCCGGTACCGGCCGCATGCGCAAGGGCGACCTCGTCGCCGCCATCTCCGCCCGTCAGGTCGGCAGCGGCGCCCCGGGCAACGGTGTCCCGGCGCCCAGCGCCCCGGCCGACGCGGCGCCTGCTGCCACCGAGCCGCCCGCTGCCGAGCCGCGCGCTGCCGAGGCGCCCGCCGCCCCCGAGGCGCGCGGCGTCGCCGCGACCGCCGCGCCGCTCGAGGCCCCGATCAGCGGGGGCGCCAACGGCGGTCCGCTGACCGCCACCCCGGACGCCGGCACCGCCCCGTCCCCGACGCCCCGCCGAGGGCGCGCCGCGCCGTCGCCGGGCGGCCAGCCGCCCCGCCGGCGCCCCGTCGGACGCGCGGGTCGCCGACACGCCGTCCGCCGACACGCCGGCTGCCGCCGAGGCGCCGTCCGCCGTCGCGGACGCGCCGTCCGCCCCGCCCGCGGAGCGGACCGAGGGCGACCGCCCCGCCGGGGAGCGCACCGACGGCGAGCGCGCCGAGGGTGAGCGCGCCGAGGGTGAGCGCCCGGCCCGCAACCGGGACCGCAACCGCAACCGCGACGGCCGCGACGGCAACCGGGACGGCGGCGAGCGCGCCGAGCGTGCCCCCCGCGATGGTGAGCGCGGCCAGCGCGACGGCCAGCGCGACGGCCGCGGCCCCGACCGCGGGGACCGCAGCGAGCGCGCCGGCCGGCCGGACCGCACCGAGCGGCCCGACACGCGGCCCGACACCCGGTCCGATGCCCGTCCGGACACGCGCCCCGACACCCGCGGCGACGCCCGCAACGACGAGGACGACGACGACTTCGAGGGCGGCCGCGGCCGCCGCGGGCGCCGGTACCGCGACCGCAACCGCCGCAACGGGCGCGAGCGCTTCGACCAGCCCACCGAGCCCACCGTCAGCGAGGACGACGTCCTGTTGCCGGTCGCCGGCATCATCGACGTCCTGGACAACTACGCGTTCGTCCGGACCTCGGGTTACCTGACCGGCCCCAACGACGTCTACGTCTCGCTGTCGCAGGTGCGCCGGCACGGTCTGCGCCGCGGTGACGCCATCACCGGCGCCGTCCGCCAGCCGCGCGAGGGCGAGCGCAAGGACAAGTACAACGCGCTGGTCCGGCTCGACTCGGTCAACGGCCTGGACCCCGAGCAGGCGCGCAACCGCCCGGAGTTCACCAAGCTGACGCCGCTCTACCCGCAGGAGCGCCTGCGGCTGGAGACCGACGCGCACCAGCTGACCACCCGGGTCATCGACCTGGTCATGCCGATCGGCAAGGGACAGCGCGCCCTCATCGTGTCGCCGCCCAAGGCCGGCAAGACGATGGTGCTGCAGGCGATCGCCAACGCGATCACCACGAACAACCCCGAGTGCCACCTCATGGTCGTCCTCGTCGACGAGCGGCCCGAGGAGGTCACCGACATGCAGCGCTCGGTGAAGGGCGAGGTCATCGCCTCGACCTTCGACCGGCCGCCGTCGGACCACACCACGGTCGCGGAGCTGTCGATCGAGCGCGCCAAGCGCCTGGTCGAGATGGGCCACGACGTCGTCGTCCTGCTGGACTCGATCACCCGCCTCGGCCGGGCGTACAACCTGGCCGCCCCGGCCAGCGGGCGCATCCTGTCCGGCGGTGTCGACTCCACGGCGCTCTACCCGCCCAAGCGCTTCCTCGGCGCCGCCCGCAACATCGAGAACGGCGGCTCGCTGACCATCCTGGCCTCGGCGCTGGTCGAGACCGGCTCGACGATGGACACGGTCATCTTCGAGGAGTTCAAGGGCACGGGTAACGCGGAGATCAAGCTCGACCGCCGGCTGGCGGACAAGCGGGTCTTCCCGGCCGTCGACGTCAACGCGTCGGGCACCCGCAAGGAGGAGATCCTCCTCGCGCCCGACGAGCTGGCCATCGTCATCAAGCTGCGCCGGGTGCTCTCCGCGCTCGAGCCGCAGCAGGCCCTGGAGCTGCTGCTCGACAAGCTGCGCAAGACGCGCAACAACATCGAGTTCCTCATGCAGATCCAGAAGACCACGCTCGGCCCCGAGCGCGACTAGCGCACCGCCGCTCCGCGGGGCTCCGCCGTCAGGGATACTGGTCGGCCGAGCCCCGCGCTGGCGGCCGGAATGACCGGCCGGCCGCCGGCGTTCAGCCAGACAGCACCGAGACGTCCCCGGAAGAGGCCCCGCATCATGAAGCCCGGTATCCACCCCGAGTACCACACCACCACGGTCACCTGTGGGTGTGGGAACACCTTCACCACCCGCAGCACCGCGCCCAGCGGCCAGCTCACCGTCGAGACCTGCTCGGCCTGCCACCCCTTCTACACCGGCAAGCAGCGCATCCTCGACACCGGTGGCCGCGTGGCCCGCTTCGAGAAGCGGTTCGGCAAGCGCGGCGCGACCGCCGCCAAGTAGCACCCCCGACGGCGCCCGTCCCACCTCGCGTGGGACGGGCGCCGTCGTCGTGTCCGGACCCACCCCCGGCAGGAACGGCCGTTCCTGCCGCTCGCGCCAGGAGACAGCGATGACGAGCAGCGACACCGCGCCCGACCGGCTGAGCGGGCTGCTCGAGGAGCACGCCGCGCTCGAGACCGAGCTGGCCGACCCCGCGGTGCACACCGACACCGCCCGCGCCCGCCGGCTGGGCCGCCGCTACGCCCAGCTCGCGCCGGTCGTCGAGACCGCCCGCGCCCTCGACGCCGCCCGGGACGACCTCACGGCCGCCCGCGAGCTCGCCGCCGAGGACCCGTCCTTCGCCGAGGAGGCGCGCGGCCTCGAGACGCAGATCGACGAGCTCACCGACCGGCTGCGCGAGCAACTGCTGCCCAAGGACCCCGACGACGACAAGGACGTCATCCTCGAGATCAAGGCGGGGGAGGGCGGCGCGGAGTCGGCGCTGTTCGCCGGCGACCTGCTGCGCATGTACCTGCGCTACGCCGAGCGCCGCGGCTGGGCGACCGAGGTGCTCGACGCCGTCCCGGCGGAACTGGGCGGCTACAAGGACGTCGCGATCGCGGTGAAGTCGCGCACCGACGAGGGCATCTGGTCGCGGCTGAAGTTCGAGGGCGGCGTGCACCGCGTGCAGCGGGTGCCGGTCACCGAGTCGCAGGGCCGCATCCACACCTCCGCCGTCGGCGTCCTGGTGCTGCCCGAGGCCGAGGACGTCGACGTCACCGTCGACCCGAACGACCTGCGCATCGACGTCTTCCGCTCCAGCGGCCCGGGCGGGCAGAGCGTGAACACCACCGACTCCGCCGTCCGGATCACCCACCTGCCCACCGGCATCGTGGTCAGCTCGCAGAACGAGAAGAGCCAGCTGCAGAACCGCGAGTCGGCGCTGCGCGTGCTGCGCTCCCGGCTGCTGGCCGCCGCCCGCGAGGAGGCCGCGGCCACCGCCAGCGACCAGCGGCGCAGCCAGGTCCGCACCGTCGACCGCAGCGAGCGGGTGCGCACCTACAACTTCCCGGAGAGCCGCATCTCCGACCACCGGGTCGGCTTCAAGGCGCACAACCTCGACCAGGTCCTCGACGGCGAGCTCGACCCGGTCATCGACGCGCTCACCCGCGCGCACACCGCCGAGCTGCTGGCGGCCGGCTCCTGAACCCCCGCACGCTGCTCGCCGACGGCGCCCGCCGCCTGGCCGGCGCCGGCGTCGAGTCACCGCGCGTCGACGCCGAGCTGCTGCTCGCCCACGTGCTCGGGGTCCCGCGCGCGGCCCTGCTCACCCGCGACGACGTCGACGACGCGGCCGCCGCCCGCTTCGCCGCGCTGCTCGACCAGCGCGCCGGACGGGTCCCGCTGCAGCACCTCACCGGCCGGGCGCCGTTCCGTCACCTCGAGCTCGCCGTCGGCCCGGGCGTGTTCGTGCCGCGGCCGGAGACCGAGCAGCTCGTCGAGTGGGCGCTGGCGCGGCTCGCCGGCGTCGACGCGCCGGTCGTCGTCGACCTGGGCGCGGGGTCGGGCGCGATCGCGCTGTCACTCGCCCACGAGCACCCCGGCGCGCGGGTCACCGCCGTCGAGCGCGACCCGCAGGCCCTCGAGTGGACGCGGCACAACGCCGCCCTGCGCGCGGCCGCCGGCGACCGCCCGGTGACGGTGCTCGCCGGGGACATGACCGACCCCGCGCTGCTGCGCGACCTCGACGGCACGGTCGACCTCGTCGTCTCCAACCCGCCCTACGTGCCCGACGGCGCCCGGGTGCCACGGGAGGTCGCCGACCACGACCCGCCGCTCGCGCTGTGGGGCGGCCCCGACGGCCTCGACGTCGTCCGCGGCCTGCTGACGACGGCGGCCCGGCTGCTGCGCCCCGGCGGCGCGCTGGGCATCGAGCACGCCGACCAGCAGGGGAGTGCGCTGCCCGCGCTGGTGCGCGGGACCGGCGAGTTCTCCGACGTCGCCGACCACCCGGACCTCGCCGGGCGCCCCCGCTTCACGACCGCCCGCCGGACCGCGCGAGACTGACCGGCCGTGGCCGACCTCTACGACTGCACCGACCCCGAGCAGCTGGCGGCGGGTCTGGACGCCGCCGCCGCGGCGATCGCCCGCGGCGAGCTGGTGCTCGTCCCCACCGACACCGTCTACGGCGTGGCCGCCGACGCGTTCTCGCCCACGGCGGTCGCCGGGCTGCTGGCGGCGAAGAACCGCGGCCGCGCGATGCCGGTGCCCGTGCTCGTCGGGGAGGCCTCGACGCTGGCCGGCCTGACGATGAGCGTGCCGCGGGTGGCGCAGCGGCTGGCCGAGGCGTTCTGGCCCGGGGGACTCACCCTCGTCATCGAGCACGCGCCGTCGCTGGCCTGGGACCTCGGTGACGCCGAGGGGACCGTCGCCGTCCGCCTCCCCGACGACGACGTCGCCCGCGCCCTGCTGCGCCGCACCGGCCCGCTGGCGGTCAGCAGTGCCAACCGCTCCGGCCGGCCCGCCGCCACCAGCGCGGACGAGGCGACGGCGCAGCTCGGGGAGCACGCCGCGGTGGTCCTCGACGGCGGCCCGCGGGCCGGTTCGACGGCGAGCACGATCGTCGACTGCACCGGCCCGGTGCCGCGGGTGCTGCGGATCGGCGCCGTCCCGGTCGAGCGGCTGCGCGAGGTCGTCCCCGAGACGACCGACTGAAGCGATCACTCGGGTCCCGCTGCCCCGGGGGACTGCGGGATACCGTGGGGGGTGCCGCCAGTCCCGCCCGCCCTGTCGTCTCGCCTCCCGGGAGCACCGCGATGAGCACGCCCGCCGCGCGCCCGGCCGGGACCCGGCGCGGTCCCCACCGGAGCTGAGCCGTGCGCGAGTACGCCGTCGTCCTGCTCACCGCGGGCCTGGTCACCTTCCTGGCCACCCCGGTCGTGCGGATCGCGGCGGTGCGGCTGCGCATGATGGCCGCGCCCCGCGAGCGCGACGTGCACGTCATCCCCACGCCGCGCGGCGGGGGAGTGGCCATGTACCTCGGCGTGGCGGCGGCGGTGATGGTGGCCACCCGGTTGCCGGCCCTGCAGCGCACCTTCGACGACTCGCAGACCGCCGCGGTGCTCGTCGCCGGCGGGCTCATCTGCCTGCTCGGCGTGCTCGACGACAAGTTCGGCCTCGACGCGCTCACCAAGCTCACCGGCCAGATCGCCGCGGCCGGCGTCATGGTGCTGCTCGGCGTCCAGCTGGCGTTCCTCTTCCTGCCGTTCGCCGACATCGGGACCATCTCCTTCGGTCCGGACGTCGGCGTGCCGCTGACCATCCTGCTGACCGTCCTCGTGGTCAACGCGCTCAACTTCATCGACGGCCTCGACGGCCTGGCCGCGGGCGTCTCGGCGATCGCCGCACTGGCGTTCTTCGCCTACAGCTACAACCTCAGCCGCGTCGGCTACGACGAGGTGGCCAGCGCCCCCGCCCTGATCACGGCCGTGCTCGCCGGGGCCTGCCTGGGGTTCCTGCCGCACAACTTCAGCCCGGCGCGGATCTTCATGGGCGACTCCGGGTCGATGCTCGTGGGCCTGATGCTGTCGGCCGCCGCGGTGAGCGCCACCGGCCGCGTCGACGCCCAGTCCTTCGACTCCGCCGCCAGCCTGCTGCCCCTCGCGCTGCCGCTCCTGGTGCCGATCGCGGTGCTCTTCATCCCGTTCGTCGACCTGCTCCTCGCGGTGATCCGGCGGACGCGCCGTGGGCAGTCGCCGTTCTCGCCGGACAAGATGCACCTGCACCACCGGCTGCTGTCCATCGGGCACTCGCACCGCCGGGCGGTGCTGACCATGTACTTCTGGGCGGCTCTCCTGTCCTTCGGCGCGGTGGCCCTCTCGGTCACCGGCGGGACGGTCGAGCTGCTCGTCGTGATCGGGGTGCTGCTCGTCGTGGGTGTCGTCGTCGTCCTGGGCCCGCACGCCCGCCGTGCCGCCCGCGAGGCCCGGGCGGCCGAGATCGCCGCGCAACGCCGGCGCAGCCGGGCCGCCCACCCGACCGCCCGGGCGCACCGCTCGACCAGACACCCGGCGGGCGCCACGTCGTCCACGGGTGCTCCGGCGTCCACGGGTGCTCCGGCGTCCACGGGGGCTCCGGCGTCCACGCCCACCACGGGTGCTCCGGCGTCCACGCTGCCGCCGGCCGCCCCCGTGCCGTCGGCGCCGGCGTCCGGGACCCCCGCCCCGCGCGCGGCCGGCGTCGGCCGGGGACTGCAGTGAGCGCCCCCCGGCCGGCGACGCAGGTCCCCTGGGACCTGTCGTTCCTCAGGGTCGGCGCGCTGGTCACCGCCAGCGTCGCCGTCGTCGCCGCGCTGGTCGCGGGCCTCGTGGCCGGCTGGGCCGACGCCGCGGGCGTCCTGGTCGGAGCCCTCGTGGTGACGGCGTTCTTCGTCGTCTCCGGCGTCGTCATCGCCTGGGCGGGGCGGATCAACGAGACCTTCACGCTGCCGGCGGCGCTGGGCACGTTCTTCGTCAAGGCCGTCGTGCTCTTCGGGATCCTGAACGCCCTGCCGGAGGACGGCTGGCTCGACCGCCTCACGCTGGCCTGGTCGGTGGTCGTCGGCGCCCTGCTGTGGAGCGGCGTCCAGCTGCGGTGGGTGTGGACCCGGCCGCTCTACTACGTGACGCCGCCCGCACCACCCGGTCAGGCGACGGTCCCCCCGGCACCGGGCGGGCCCGCGACACGCGGCTGATAGGGTCCCCGCGATGGCCGAGGACGACCCCACCCGTGGGGAGCCCCGGCCCCGACCTGCGCGACCAGCCTCTCAGGGCAGCGGTGCCGAGACCGGTTACGCCGTCATCGGCACGATGATCTCCGGGATGGCCGTGTGGGGCGGAGCCGGGTGGTTGCTCGACCGGTGGTTGGACACGCGGGTGTTCCTGCCGGTCGGGATCCTCCTGGGCATCTCGGTGGCGATCTACCTGGTCGTCAAACGGTACGGCGGTCTGCCCCCAGCACCGGGGGCACCGGACAACGGCAAGACCCCGGGCGGACGACGGAGCCGGCCCAGGACGCAGAAGGGACAACGGTGACCTCCAGCGCCCTCGCGCTCGTGGACGTGCTCGCCGCCGAGGGCGGTGCTGCCGGAGACGGCTTCCAGGCCCCTGGCCTCGGCGAGTTCTACCCCGAGCCGATCGCCGAGTTCTCCCTGCTGGGCGTCGACTTCGCCATCACCCGCATCACGCTGGGCCTGTGGTTCGCCACGCTCGCGATGCTGGTCTTCATGGTCATGACGGTCCGCAAGCCGCAGATCGTCCCGGGCAAGCTGCAGTTCGTCGGGGAGAGCGGCTACTCGCTGGTCCGCGACGGCATCGCCCGCGACGTCGTCGGGCCCCGGGGCATCCCGTTCGCGCCGTTCCTGGCGTCGCTGTTCTTCTTCATCCTCGCGAACAACTTCATGTCGATCCTGCCGCTGGCGCAGATCTCGCCGATGTCGAAGTTCGCGTTCCCGCTGGTGCTGGCCGCGATCTGCTGGGTGCTCTACATCTACATCGGCATCCGGGAGCAGGGCGCCGGCCGCTACTTCAAGGACATCCTGTTCCTGCCCGGCGTGCCCAAGCCGATGTACATCCTGGTCACGCCCATCGAGATCCTGCAGAACTTCATCGTCCGGCCGTTCACCCTGGCCGTCCGGCTCTTCGCGAACATGTTCGCCGGCCACATGCTGCTGGTGGTCTTCTCGCTCGGCGCGGTGTACCTCTTCAGCCGGGACAACTTCTCGATCATCTTCGGGCCCATCTCGGCGCTCATGGCGATCGTCATGACGTTCTTCGAGCTGCTGGTCATCTTCCTGCAGGCCTACGTCTTCACCGTGCTGATGGGGACCTACCTCAACGGCTCGATCGAGGCCGAGCACTGACGGCCTGACCGTGCACCGCCCGGACCGCACCACCCGCTAGACCCCCGCAAGCCGCCCGGACAACCGGGCGACGACACAGGAGGAACACCCCGTCATGAGTCTTCTGGCTGAGCTGCAGGGCAGCATCGGCTCCGTGGGCTACGGCCTGGCCGCCATCGGCCCGGGCATCGGAGTCGGCATCGTCTGGGCCGCCTACATCCAGGCCACCGCGCGCCAGCCCGAGTCGGCCGGCCTCACCCGGACCTACGCGTTCCTCGGGTTCGCCCTCTCCGAGGCGCTGGCGCTGATCGGCTTCGTCGTCCCCTTCGTCTTCGGCACCTGATCCGGGCCTCCGGCCGCGGGTTCCCGACTGAGACAGGGACACTGAGAGCATGAGAATCCTCGCAGCGGAGGAGGCGCACAACCCGCTCCTCCCGCCCCTCGGCGAGATCATCATCGGGCTGATCGCCTTCGCGATCGTCATGCTGGTCTTCTTCCGGTTCATCGCGCCGCGCTTCGAGCAGGTCTTCCGGGCCCGCCGCGAGGCCATCGAGGGCGGGATCGAGCGGGCGGAGGCCATGCAGGCCGAGGCCAAGGCGGCGCTGGAGCAGTACCGCGCCCAGCTGGCCGAGGCCCGCACCGAGGCCGCGCAGATCCGCGACCAGGCCCGTGCCGAGGGCCAGCAGATCCTCGAGGAGCTGCGGACCCAGGCGCAGGAGGAGTCGGCTCGCATCGTCGCCCGCGGCGAGGAGCAGCTGGCCGCCAACCGGCAGTCGGTCATCAACGAGCTGCGCGGCCAGATCGGCGCGCTCGCCGTCGACCTCGCCGGCCGGGTGGTGGGGGAGTCCCTGGAGGACGAGTCCCGCCGTCGGGGCACCGTCGACCGGTTCCTCGACCAGCTCGACGGGATGGCCGGGGGCGGTGCCTCCGACGGCCGTACCGGCAGCACGGTGTTCGTCCCCGGCGGCGACCGCTGATGGACGCCTCCAGCCGGGCGGCGCTCGCGGCCAGCCGCGAGCGCCTGGCGGAGACCACCAGCGGCGCCGCGGGTCCGGGGCTGCTGGCGCTGGCCGACGAGCTGTTCGCCGTCGCGCGGCTGCTCGACGGGCAGATCTCGCTGCGCCGGGCGTTGTCGGACCCGGCGGGCAAGCCCGCCGACCGGGCCGGCCTCGCCCGCCGCATCCTCGGCACCCGCGTCTCCGCCGCCGCCGTCGACCTCGTCGAGACCGTCGCCCGGCAGCGCTGGTCGCGGCCGCTCGACCTCGTCGAGGCGGTCGAGACGCTCGCCACCGACACCGCACTGGACGCCGCGGAGGCGCGCGGTGAGCTCGAGGGCGTCGAGGACGAGCTGTTCCGCTTCGGCCGGATCGTCGGCGGCGACCCGGAGCTGTCCCGCATCCTCTCCGACGACGCCGCGCCGGCCGAGGGCCGGGCGGCGCTGCTCGACCGGCTGCTGTCGGGCCGGGTCAGCCCCGTCACCGAGCAGCTGGTGCGGAACTCGCTGACCGGCCGGCACGTGGGTAACGCAGAGGTCCGCGTCGAGCGCCTGTCCGAGGCGGCCTCCGCCCGGCGGGGCCGGTCGGTCGCCCACGTGACGACGGCGGTGGCGCTGACCGCGGCGCAGGAGCAGCGGCTGCGCGACGTGCTCGGCCGGATCTACGGGCGGACGATCGGTCTGCAGGTGACCGTCGACCCCGAGGTGCTCGGCGGACTCGTCGTGCGCGTCGGCGACGAGGTCATCGACGGCAGCATCGCCAACCGGCTCGAGGTCGCGGGCCGCCGGCTCGCCGGCTGACGCGACCACCCCCGAACCACAGACTCACCACCCAGCAGGGAAGAGGACGCCCGCCATGGCCGAGCTGACGATCTCCGCAGACGAGATCCGCAGTGCCATCCAGAACTACGTCACCGAGTACTCCCCGGACGTGTCCCGGGAAGAGGTCGGGATCGTCACCGAGGCCGGCGACGGCATCGCCCGGGTCGAGGGCCTGCCCTCGGTCATGACCAACGAGCTGCTCGAGTTCGAGAGCGGCGTCCGCGGCCTGGCCCTGAACCTCGACGTCCGCGAGGTCGGTGTCGTCATCCTCGGTGACTTCGCCGGCATCGAGGAGGGCCAGCAGGTCCGCCGCACCGGGGAGGTCCTGTCGGTCCCGGTCGGTGACGGCTACCTCGGCCGCGTCGTCGACCCGCTGGGCAACCCGATCGACGGTGCCGGCGAGATCGCCACCACCGGCCGTCGGGCGCTGGAGCTGCAGGCGCCCACCGTGGTGCAGCGGCAGTCGGTGCACGAGCCGATGCAGACCGGCATCAAGGCGATCGACGCCATGACCCCGATCGGCCGCGGCCAGCGCCAGCTGGTCATCGGTGACCGGCAGACCGGCAAGACGGCGATCGTCACCGACACGATCATCAACCAGAAGCAGGCCTGGGAGACCGGGGACCCGGCCCAGCAGGTGCGCTGCATCTACGTCGCCGTCGGCCAGAAGGGCTCGACGATCGCGGCGATCCGCGCCGCCCTCGAGGACGCCGGCGCCATGGAGTACACGACGATCGTCGCCGCCCCGGCGTCGGAGTCGGCCGGCTTCAAGTACATCGCCCCCTACACCGGCTCGGCCATCGGCCAGCACTGGATGTACGAGGGCAAGCACGTCCTGATCGTCTTCGACGACCTGTCCAAGCAGGCCGAGGCCTACCGCGCCGTCTCGCTGCTGCTGCGCCGCCCGCCGGGCCGCGAGGCCTACCCCGGCGACGTGTTCTACCTCCACTCCCGCCTGCTGGAGCGCTGCGCCAAGCTCTCCGACGACCTGGGCGCCGGCTCGATGACGGGTCTCCCGCTCATCGAGACCAAGGGCAACGACGTGTCGGCCTACATCCCGACCAACGTCATCTCGATCACCGACGGGCAGATCTTCCTCGAGACCGGTCTGTTCAACTCCGGTGTCCGCCCCGCCATCAACGTCGGCATCTCGGTGTCCCGGGTGGGTGGCTCGGCGCAGATCAAGGCCATGAAGTCGGTGGCCGGCCGGCTGCGGCTGGACCTGGCCCAGTACCGCGAGCTGGAGGCCTTCGCCTCCTTCTCGTCGGACCTCGACGCCTCCAGCCGCGCCACCCTCGACCGCGGCCAGCGCCTCGTCGAGCTGCTCAAGCAGGGGCAGTACCAGCCCTACCCGGTCGAGCGCGAGGTCGTCTCGCTGTGGCTGGGCACCACCGGCAAGCTCGACCGCGTGCCGGTCGGTGACGTGCGGCGCTTCGAGTCGGAGTTCCTCGACCACATCGCGCGGGCCGAGCCCGGCGTCTACGACGAGATCCGCACCTCGCGGACCCTCGGGGACGACGCGGTCAGCAGCCTCGAGCGGGCCGTCGAGGGCTTCTACCGCTCGTTCACTCCCACGGACGGCAGCTCGCTGACCGACGACGACGAGGCGGGCGCCACCGCCCAGGGCGTCTCGACGACGAAGAGCGCCTGACGTGGCCGGTTCCCTCCGCGCGCTGCGGCGCCGGATCCGCTCCACCCAGTCGACGAAGAAGATCTTCTCGGCCCAGGAGCTGATCGCCGGCGCCCGCATCGTGCGTGCCCAGGCCCGGGTGGAGGCCTCCAAGCCCTACGCCCGCGAGATCACCCGCGTGCTCTCCGCGCTCGCGGCGTCGGCGTCCCTGGAGCACCCGCTGCTCAACGAGCGGACCGAGACCCGCCGGGCGGCGGTGCTCGTGGTCACCTCCGACCGCGGGTTCGCCGGCTCGTACAACGTCAACGTCCTGCGGCGGACCGAGGAGCTGCTCGGCACGCTGCGGCAGCAGGGCAAGGAGCCGGTGCTCTACGTCGTCGGGCGCAAGGGGGAGACGTACTACTCCTTCCGCGACCGTCCCGTGGAGCAGACGTTCACCGGGTTCTCCGAGCAGCCGGCCTACTCCGACGCCCAGGAGGTCGGCCGGGCGCTCATCGGCGTCTTCACCCCCGGTGAGGACGCCGACCGCAGCGGCGCCGTGGACGAGGTGCACATCGTCTACACCGAGTTCAAGTCGCTGCTGGCCCAGGTGCCCACCGCCCGTCGGCTCGCGCCGATGGACACCGGCGAGCTCGAGGACCAGACCGAGGACGGGGAGCGGACGGGCACCGGCGACTCCGGCGTCCCGACCTCCTACGAGTTCGAGCCCTCGCCCGAGGCCCTGCTCGACGCGCTGCTGCCGAAGTACGTCACCACCCGCATCTACGCGGCGCTGCTCGAGGCCGCGGCCTCGGAGTCGGCGTCGCGCCGGCGGGCGATGAAGTCGGCGTCGGACAACGCCGAGGAACTGGCGAAGAACCTCTCCCGCCAGGCCAACCAGGCCCGGCAGGCCGAGATCACCCAGGAGATCAGCGAGATCGTCGGCGGTGCCGACGCGCTGGTGTCCGCCGGCGCCGACGACTGACCCCTCCACCCCGCCTCCCCGGCGGGGACACTGGACTCGAGTCCCACCTGAGGAGCAACCCGTGACCGTCACCGAGGACCGTCCGACCACCCAGACGACCGGCCGCGTCGTCCGGGTCACCGGGCCGGTCGTCGACGTCGAGTTCCCGCGCGACGCGATGCCCGACCTGTTCAACGCCCTGCACGTCGACGTGACCCTCGCCGACCTGGGCAAGACGCTGACCCTCGAGGTCGCCCAGCACCTGGGCGACAACGTGGTCCGCACCATCTCCATGGCGCCGACCGACGGCCTGGTCCGCGGCGCCGAGGTCACCGACACCGGCACGCCGATCAACGTCCCGGTCGGCCCGGGCGTCACCGGGCACGTGTTCAACGCGCTCGGCGAGTGCCTGGACAGCCCCGGCTACGGCCGGGACCTGCCGCGCTGGTCGATCCACCGGCACGCGCCGCGCTTCGACCAGCTCGAGGGCCGTACCGAGCTGCTCGAGACCGGCATCAAGGTCATCGACCTGCTGACCCCCTACGTGGCCGGCGGGAAGATCGGCCTGTTCGGCGGGGCCGGCGTGGGCAAGACGGTGCTCATCCAGGAGATGATCCGCCGCGTCGCCCAGGAGTTCGGTGGCGTGTCGGTGTTCGCCGGCGTCGGCGAGCGCACCCGTGAGGGCAACGACCTCATCACCGAGATGACCGAGTCCGGCGTCATCGACTCGACCGCCCTGGTCTTCGGCCAGATGGACGAGCCGCCGGGCACCCGGCTGCGGGTCGCGCTCTCGGCGCTGACGATGGCGGAGTACTTCCGCGACGAGCAGAACCAGGACGTGCTGCTCTTCATCGACAACATCTTCCGGTTCACCCAGGCCGGGTCCGAGGTCTCCACGCTGCTCGGCCGCATGCCGTCGGCCGTGGGTTACCAGCCGACCCTCGCCGACGAGATGGGCGAGCTGCAGGAGCGGATCACCTCGACGCGTGGCCACTCGATCACCTCGCTGCAGGCGATCTACGTGCCCGCCGACGACATCACCGACCCGGCACCGCACACCACCTTCGCCCACCTCGACGCGACGACCGTCCTCTCGCGGCCGATCTCGGAGAAGGGCATCTACCCGGCCGTCGACCCGCTGGACTCCACCAGCCGGATCCTCGACCCGCAGTACGTCGGGCAGGAGCACTACCAGGTCGCGCAGACCGTCAAGCAGATCCTCCAGCGCTACCAGGAGCTGCAGGACATCATCGCGATCCTCGGCATCGACGAGCTCTCCGAGGAGGACAAGGTCACCGTGCAGCGCGCGCGGCGGATCGAGCGGTTCCTCTCGCAGAACATGTTCGTGGCCGAGGCCTTCACCGGTCAGCCCGGCTCCTACGTGCCGCTGTCGGAGACCCTCGAGGCGTTCAAGGCGCTCACCGAGGGCCGCTACGACCACGTGCCGGAGCAGGCCTTCTTCATGTGCGGTGGCCTCGAGGACCTCGAGCGCAACGCGGAGAAGCTCAAGCGCGGCTGAGTTCCACCGGACCGCCACGACGGCCGGGTGCCCCTTCCGGGGCACCCGGCCGTCGTGCGTCCGGGGTGGCGTGTGCGTGGGCGGACGGTGACCCAGTGTCGGGACCGGCCCGGGAGTGCCACCCGGAGGGGTTGACCTCCCCGGTCGGGTGGGCAGTTCCCTTTGCGACGCGCCCTCAAGAGCGGGAGCCTTCCTGCCGATCGAGCAGGTGGCGCCCGGAGGGACCGGACGTGCAGCGCAGGAGACGACGATGGACTGGCTGGATGCGACCAGCACCGACGGCACGGTGACCCGCCTGCCGGCGGGGACCGCCGATCCCGGCTGGACGTGGCCACCGTCGGCGGCGGTGTCCTCCGTGCAGGACATCTCCTACGACACCGAGGACTGGGCGCCGGCGTCCACCGTCCGCCACCCGTGGGTCCGGGTCGGGCGCTGGACGCTGCTGTACCGCCGCGCGGCCTGAGGGACCCTCCTGCCCCACCGCCCGCACGCCCGCGGCGGGACTCCGCACGAGGGCCACGAGCCCGGGCGGGTGAGCGCCGGGCGACCCACGCCGGACACGCCCGGGCGCGCGGCTAGAGTGGAGACGACCGTCGCCGTGCCCGCTTCCCGGCCGGCGTCCCAGCACCGCCCGTCGGTGGATCCGGAGGAGTGTCGTGGCGACCCTGCAGGTCGAGTTGGTGGCCGTCGAGCGGACCATCTGGTCCGGTGAGGCCAGCATGGTCATCGCCCGTACGACCGAGGGCGAGATCGGCGTCCTGCCCAGCCACGCCCCGCTGCTCGGCGAGCTCGCACCCGGCGGTGTCGTCACCATCCGCACGACCGAGGGCCAGGACGTCGTCGCCGCCGCCCACGGGGGCTTCCTGTCGGTGACGCCGCAGGGGGTGTCCATCCTCGCCGAGACGGCGGAGATCGCCTCCGAGATCGACGTCGAGCGGGCCCGCGAGGCCCTGCGCCGCGCCGAGCAGGCCGGGGACGACCCCGAGGCCCTCGCCGCCGCCCGCCGCGCGCAGTCCCGGTTGCGCGCCGCCGGACAGGCCGACTGACCCCACCGGACCGCGCCCGCCCGACGTCCCGGTGACCACCGCCCTCCTCGTCCTCACCGGGGTGCTGGTCGTCGTCCTGGTGGTCGCCTTCCTGATCCGCCGCCGGTTCCTGCTGTCCGGGCTCGGCGCGGTGACCATGTGGCTGCGTCCGGCCGGGCGCTCCCGGTGGGCGGTGGGCGTCGCGTGGTACGGCGGGGACGCGCTGCTGTGGTACCGCGCCGTGTCCCTGTCGGTGCGTCCGCAGCAGCGGCTGTGCCGCACCGAGGTGCACGTCGCGAGCCGGCGGGGCCCGAGCCGCGAGGACGTCGCCCTCCCCGACGACGCCGTCGTCCTCAACTGCGACACCAACCGCGGCCCCACCGAGCTGGCCATGGACCCCTCGACGGTGACCGGCTTCCTGTCCTGGGTGGAGTCCGCCCCACCCGTTCCCTGAGGATCAGCCCCGGGCGGCCCGCTGGGCGTGCACACCGCTGTGCGCCCCGGGCTCCCAGAGCACGTCGCCGTCCGGGTTGGCCTCGCGGGCGAGGATGAACAGCAGGTCCGACAGCCGGTTGAGGTAGCGGGCGGTCTCGGGGTTGGTGCGCTCGCCGTCGGCCTCCAGCAGCGCCCACACGCTGCGCTCGGCGCGCCGGACGACCACCCGCGCCTGGTGCAGCAGCGCGGCGAGCGCCGTCCCGCCGGGCAGCACGAAGCTGGTCAGTGTCGGCAGGGCCTCGTTGTGCTCGTCGCAGGCCGCCTCGAGGCGCTGGGTGTAGGCCGCGGTCACGCGCAGCGGCGGGTGCGGGGGATCGGGCAGCACGGGCGTGGACAGGTCGGCGCCGACGTCGAAGAGGTCGTTCTGCACGCTGCGGACGAGGTCGACCGTCCCGGGGGACGGCGACCCCAGGGCCAGTGCCAGGCCCAGCACGCTGTTGGCCTCGTCGACGTCGGCGTAGGCGACCAGCCGGGGATCGGTCTTGGACACCCGGCTCATGTCGCCGAGGTGGGTCTGCCCGGCGTCCCCGGTCTTCGTGTAGATGCGCGTGAGCCGGACGGTCATGACCGCAGCGTAGGGCGCTGCCCGGAGCGGTCCGCGCCACCGCCGTAGGGTGGCCCGGTGCAGTGCTTCGAGGTGACCGGCGGCACGGCCCTGACCGGACAGGTCCGGGTCACGGGGGCGAAGAACAGCGCGCTCAAGCTCATGGCGGCCGCGCTGCTGGCCGCCGGGCGGACGACGATCGACGAGGTCCCCGACATCCTCGACGTCGCGATCATGAGCGAGGTGCTGCGCCGCCTCGGCTGCGGCGTCACCTACGAGCGCTCCGGGAGGCCCGGCGGCGGGGGACGGGTCGTCGTCGACGTGCCGGAGGACCCCGACACCGAGACCGACTACGACCTGGTGCGCAAGATGCGCGCCTCCATCAGCGTGCTCGGCCCCCTGGTCGCCCGGCGCGGCAGCGCCCGGGTCGCCCTCCCCGGCGGGGACGCGATCGGCTCGCGCGGCCTGGACATGCACATCTCCGGCCTCGAGCGGCTCGGCGCCTCGATCCACAGCGAGCACGGCTTCCTCGTCGCGAGCGCCCCGAAGCTGCGGGGGACGTCGATCTGGCTGGACTTCCCGTCGGTCGGCGCCACCGAGAACCTGCTCATGGCCGCGGTCCTCGCCGAGGGGACGACGGTCATCGACAACGCCGCCCGGGAGCCCGAGATCGTCGACATCTGCTCGATGCTCACCGCGATGGGCGCGCACGTCGACGGCGCCGGCACCTCCACGCTCACCATCGAGGGCGTCGACTCCCTCGCCCCGGTCACCTACTCGACGGTGCCCGACCGCATCGTGGCCGGCACCTGGGCGATCGGCGCGGTGATGACCCGCGGCGACGTCGTGGTCGAGCGGGCCGTGCCCGAGCACCTCGCCGTCCCGCTGGACAAGCTGGTCAGCGCCGGCGCGACCGTCGAGGTGGTCGAGGACGGCATCCGGGTCGCGATGGACGAGCGCCCGCGCGGGGTCGACGTCGTCACGCTGCCCTTCCCCGGGTTCCCCACCGACCTGCAGCCGATGGCGGTCGCCCTGGCCGCGGTGTCGACCGGCACGGCGCTGATCACCGAGAACGTCTTCGAGGGCCGGTTCATGTTCGTCAACGAGCTGGTCCGGCTCGGTGCCGACGTGCGCATCGACGGACACCACGCCGTCGTCCGCGGGCGCGAGCGGCTGTCGTCGGCGCCGGTGCTCGCCACCGACATCCGCGCCGGCGCCGGACTGGTGCTCGCCGGCCTGCTCACCGACGGCGTCACCGAGGTGCAGGACGTGCACCACGTCGACCGCGGCTATCCCGACTTCGTCGACCTGCTGCGCGGCCTCGGCGCCGAGATCCGGCGGATCGAGCGCCCCGACTGAGCGGGGGCCGGGCTACGCCGCCGGGAACGAGGCGGCCAGCTCGCGGGCGCGGGCGGCGTCCTCGGGGAAGACGAGGACGTCGGCGCGGTGGGCCTCGGGGAAGCGGATCGTCGAGCGGATCCCGGCGTCGGAGAGGACCGCGCGCAGCGCCAGCGCGGACTCCCGCCGGGACAGGGTGGCCACGCGGGTGAGCAGGCCGTCGTCGGACGGCGCGGGACGGCCCCGGCGCATCCCGCCGGTGGAGCTGCCGCCGAAGGCCCACCGCATGAACAGCACGAGCAGGACCATGACGACGATCGCGATGACCGGCCCGGCGATGTAGCTGAGACTGCCCGGCTGCAGCATCCCGACCTCCTCGACCAGCGGCGTCCGGGCCGCTCCGGCCGGTCGCACACGATCGAGTGTGCCACCGCCGGAGCCCCCGGACCGGTGCGGCTACTGGCCAGTAGCGCCCCTACACTCCGCTGGCATGCCGTTCCCTTCATCGCCGAAGGACCGCGACCGCCCCTGGGTCATGCGCACCTACGCGGGGCACTCCTCGCCGGCCGAGTCCAACGCGCTCTACCGCCGGAACCTGGCGAAGGGGCAGACCGGCCTGTCGGTCGCGTTCGACCTGCCGACGCAGACCGGCTACGACCCCGACGACGAGCTCGCCGTCGGCGAGGTGGGCAAGGTCGGCGTCCCGGTGACCCACATCGGCGACATGCGGGCGCTCTTCGACGGCATCCCGCTCGACGAGATGAACACGTCGATGACGATCAACGCCACCGCGATGTGGCTGCTCGCGCTCTACCAGGCGGTCGCCGAGGAGCACGGGCACGACGGCGCCACGCTCGCCGGGACGACGCAGAACGACATCATCAAGGAGTACCTGTCGCGCGGGACCTACGTCTTCCCGCCCGGGCCCTCGATGCGGCTCATCACCGACATGGTGGCCTACACCGTCACGGCCATGCCGAAGTGGAACCCGATCAACATCTGCAGCTACCACCTGCAGGAGGCCGGGGCGACGCCGGTGCAGGAGATCGCCTACGCGATGAGCACCGCGATCGCCGTCCTGGACTCCGTGCGCGACTCCGGGCAGGTGCCGCAGGAGCGCTTCGGCGAGGTCGTCGCCCGCATCTCCTTCTTCGTCAACGCGGGCGTCCGCTTCGTCGAGGAGATGTGCAAGATGCGCGCCTTCACCCAGCTCTGGGACGAGCTGACCCAGGAGCGCTACGGCGTGCAGGACCCCAAGCACCGGCGGTTCCGCTACGGCGTGCAGGTCAACTCCCTGGGCCTGACCGAGGCGCAGCCGGAGAACAACGTCCAGCGCATCGTGCTGGAGATGCTCGCGGTCACGCTGTCCAAGGACGCCCGCGCCCGCGCGGTGCAGCTGCCGGCCTGGAACGAGGCGCTGGGGCTGCCCCGGCCGTGGGACCAGCAGTGGTCGCTGCGGCTGCAGCAGGTGCTGGCCTACGAGACCGACCTGCTCGAGTACGACGACCTGTTCACCGGGTCGGTGGTGGTGGAGCGGAAGGTCGCCGAGCTCGTCGAGGGCGCCCGCGCCGAGATCGCCCGGGTGCAGGAGATGGGCGGGGCGGTGGCCGCCGTCGAGTCCGGCTACATGAAGGGCCGGCTCGTCGGCTCGCTCGCCGAGCGGCGCCGCCGGATGGAGAGCGGCGACGACGTCGTCGTCGGCGTGAACCGGTTCGACACCACCGAGCCCAACCCGCTCACCGCCGACCTCGACACCGCGATCATGGTGGTCGACCCCGCCGTGGAGGCCGCGGCGCAGGAGGCCGTGCGGACGTGGCGCGCGCAGCGCGACCCGGAGCCGGTCGAGCGGGCGCTCGCGGCGCTGCGCGAGGCCGCCGGCAGCGACGTCAACCTGATGGAGGCGACGCTGCAGTGCGCCCGCGCGGGGGTGACGACGGGGGAGTGGGCCGGCGTGCTGCGCGAGGTGTTCGGCGAGTACCGGGCCCCCACGGGTGTCGCCGCGGCCGCCGGCAGCGGCGAGGCCGACGAGACGCTGGTGCGGGTGCGCGAGCGGGTGCGCGCCACGGGCGAGGAGCTCGGCGGCAGGCTGCGGTTCCTGGTCGGCAAGCCCGGCCTCGACGGGCACAGCAACGGCGCCGAGCAGATCGCCGTCCGCGCCCGCGACGCCGGGTTCGAGGTGGTCTACCAGGGCATCCGGCTCACGCCCGCGCAGATCGTGTCGGCCGCCGTCGAGGAGGACGTGCACGTGGTCGGGTTGTCGGTGCTGTCCGGTTCCCACCTGCAGGTGGTCCCGGCGGTGCTGCAGGGCCTGCGCGAGGCCGGGCTGGACGACGTCCCCGTGGTGGTCGGCGGGATCATCCCCGACAGCGACGCCCGCCGGCTGCGCGAGCAGGGCGTGGCGCGGGTCTTCACGCCCAAGGACTTCGGGCTCAACGACATCATGGGCCAGGTCGTCGACGTCGTCCGCGAGGCCCACGGCCTCGACGAGGAGGCCAACGGCCTGGACGAGAAGGTGCCGGCGACCGTCTAGCCGGAGGACCCCTGCTCCCCACCCCTCGCAGGCGCGGGGCGGTGCCCGGCAGGGTGCCGGGAGCGGCCGGAGACGGTCAGCCCACGGGCGCCGGGCGGCCGAACAGGTGGCCCTGGCCGTAGCGGACCCCCCGGGCGACGAGGGCGTCCCGCTCGGCCGGGGTCTCGATGCCCTCGGCCACCAGCCGGGCCCCGGTCTCGGCGGCGAAGGCCACCATGGCGGCGGTCATGGCCTGCCGGGCCGGGTCGGTGTCGACCCCGCTCACCAGCGCGATGTCGAGCTTGATGGTGTCCGGGCACAGCCGCAGGATGTGCCGCAGGCTGGCGTAGCCGGCGCCGGCGTCGTCGATGCTCAGCCGGACGCCGGCCGCGCGCAGCGGCTCGAGCGCGGTGAGGACCGGTGCGTAGTCCTCGATCGGCGAGTGCTCGGTGATCTCCACGGTGAGCGCCGTCGAGCGGGCGCCGTCGAGGAGCACCGCGGCCACCTCGGGGGACAGCAGCGCGCCGGGGGACAGGTTGACCGCCAGGCGCAGGCCCCGCGGCAACCGGACGGCGGCCGCCAGCGCCGACCGGACGGCCAGCAGCTCCAGCTCCACCCCCAGGCCCACGGCGGCGGCGTCGGCGAACAGCCCGGCCGGGCCCTCGTCGTGCCCCGGGAAGCGGGACAGGGCCTCGTGGGCGACGACGGTGCCGGTGCGCATGTCCACGACCGGCTGCACGTGCACGGTGACCGCACCCCGGTCGAGGACCTGGCGGACGCGGGTGCGGCGGGCGGCGAGCTCGGCCTCGGCGAGCTCCTCGGCGGCCATCCGGTCACCGATCAGCTCGGCCAGCATCTCCACCGTGCGCACCGAGGAGCCGTCGAGCTGCTCGCCGGCGTCCCGGCTGATGCAGCACAGCATCCCCACCGGGCGCCGGTCCGGGCTGCGCACCGGTGCCCCGACGTAGGAACCGATCCCCAGCTGCCCGGTGACGGCGAGGTCGCGGGTGAGCGGGTTGCGGGCGGCCGCGGTGACCACCGGCGGCAGCTGCCCGGACAGCACCCGCACGCAGAACGACTCCTCCAGCGGCATCGACATGCCCTCCGAGACGCCCATCGCGTCCAGCTCGCCGGTGGCCGAGGCGATCTCCTGGCGGTCCTCGGTGAAGACCGACAACCAGGCGACGTCCATCCCGAGCCGGGCGCGCGCGAGGTCGAGGAGGCCGTGCACCCAGTCGTCGGCGCCGTCGGCGGTCGGCACGCGGGCGGTCGGAGCGGACCGTGGTGCTGCCACGGGCACATCCTCGCGGCTGGCGGCGCCCTTGCCCAGGGGTTGCGGAACGACCGCGTACGTCAGAGGCGGGGGCCGAAGCGGACGTCGACGCCCGGGGAGAACAGCACGCTGTCGGGCGGCCCCCCGAGCCCGGGCAGGCCCGCCGCGGCCAGCAGGTCGCCGTCCCAGGTCAGCAGCTCGGCGGAGTGCAGCGGCCAGGCCGGGTGCTCGTTGGGCCAGTAGCGGGTGCGGCCGCACGCGGTCTGGTGCAGGCCCCAGCGGCCGGTGAGGAAGCGCTCGACCGGGCCGGGATCGGTCAGTCGCGCGCCCACCCGCAGCTCGATGCGGCCGCCGGCGCCGCGCGGCCCGGGCCAGCGCCGGCGGGAGGTGTAGGTCAGCCGGTCGCCGTCGCGGTCGAACCGCATCCGCGACCACAGGTACGGCAGCCCCGCGGCCCGGGCGACGAGCACGGGCAGCAGCCGGTCGGCGTCCAGGGACCGGAACACGACGCCGCGGCGGCCGGAGGCGTCCACGGAGTACAGCCGCACGTTGGTCTCGAGGAACGAGCCGACCCAGGGCAGGCCCGGGGAGCCGAGGACACCGATGCGGCGCATGCGGAAGGGCACGAGACCGACCCAGGTGCGCCCGTCCGGCGTCGTGTCCGGCCGGGTGCCCGGCGGCAGCAGCGGCGCGGCGACGGCGGGGTCGACCGCCCAGTGCACGAAGGCGACGTCGCGCCAGCCCTGGCTGAACAGCGTCCGGCCGGCGGGGCGCGGCGCGGTGTCGGTGACCTCCTCGGCGTCCACCGCTCCAGCGTCCCAGCGACCGTGGCGCCGGGCCGCCGGGCGTGGTGAGGTCGGCTGCATGACCGCAGAGGGTGCACCCCGCGTCGAGCGGGACGGCGACGTCGTCCGCATCACCATGTGCCGCCCGCAGCGGCGCAACGCGCTGTCCCGGGAGCACCTCGGCCAGTTGCTGGCCGCCGTCACCGACGCGGGGGAGAGCGACGCCGCCGGCATCGTCCTCGGTGCGGAGGGGCCGGTGTTCAGCGCCGGGCACGACTTCGCCGACGTCCTCGACGCGCCGGTGCGCGACGTGCGCAGCCTGCTGGCGCTGTGCACCGAGCTGATGCGGACGCTGCAGGAGGTGCCGCAGGTCGTCGTCGCGCGGGTGCACGCGCTGGCCACCGCGGCCGGGTGCCAGCTCGTCGCCTCGTGCGACCTCGCGGTGGCCGCGGAGTCGGCCGGCTTCGCCGCCCCGGGCGGCAAGGGCGGCTGGTTCTGCCACACGCCGATGGTCGCGATCGCCCGCAACGTCGGCCGCAAGCGGGCCATGGAGCTGGCACTCACCGGCGACGTGATCGACGCGCGCACGGCCCTGGACTGGGGGCTGGTCAACCGCGTCGTGCCCGACGGCGAGCTCGACGCCGCCGTCGACGACCTGATGGCCCGGGCCACGCGCGGCTCGCGGGCGAGCAAGGCGTGGGGCAAGCAGACGATGTACGCCCAGCTCGACCGGCCCGAGCGGGACGCCTACGCCGTCGCCGTCGAGGTGATGGCCGGCGCCAGCCAGCTCGACGGCGCCCGCGAGGGCATGCGCTCGTTCCTGGAGAAGCGTCGGCCGGTCTGGACCGACTGAGCAAGGACCCCGTCCTCCCCGTCCTTCGCAGGCTCAGGCCGGGACCCGGGACGGGGCCGGACCGACCGGAGGGAACCCGCTACCCCAGGTCGGCGCAGCCGGACTCGTGGGGGAGGACCGGCCGGAAGGCGATCGACCACCGGGCGCCGTCCGGGGTGACCCACGGCGTCTGCACGCTGGCGGAGGCCGCGGCGGCGAGGACGTCGGCCGCCTGCTGCCCGGTGGCGCTCACGCAGCTGATCCCCGGGCCGACCGGCGTGCCCGGCAGCTCCGGTCCCGGCCAGGCGACGTCGGGCTGCGGCAGCTCGGGGTCGCCGCCGCGGTGGGGCGCGACGACCGCGGCGACCGTCTGCGGCACGTAGGCCTCGGCCGGCGCGGTGAGCCCGGTCAGCTCGTCCTGCAGGGCGCGCAGCCGCCCACGGGCCTCGGCCTGCTCGGCGGGGAGCGTGTCGTCGGGGGTCTCGGCCAGCGCGTACACCTCGCGGACCGCGGTGCCCTCGTCGGTGGTGAGCGTGAAGCGGGTGGTGGGCGCGTCGGCCACCGGCGGCTCGCCGAGGTCGCCGTCCTCGGTCACGCCGGCCTCGACCGCGCGGTCGACCAGGGCGCGCACGGTGGCCTCGTCGACCTGCTGCACCTGCACGCTGGGCAGCGCCGGTGGCGGCCAGATCTCGATCTGCGGGCCCTGGGTCAGCACCCGCCCGTCGCCGTAGACGGTGACCAGCGGGAGCCGGGTGGCCAGCTCCTCCGGTGTGGTGAAGCCGCCGGTGTGGGCGACCTGCAGCACGAGCCCGGAGGGCAGCGGTGCCGCCGGCGACGGGGAGCCCGCGCCGGCCCCGTCCCGCGCGCAGCCGGCCAGGCCCAGCGCGAGGACCAGCACGGCGGCCGCGCGCACCGTCGACGTCGTCGTCACGGTCCTGCGACGCGTGACCGGGCTCGGCGGTTCCCGCCGTGACCCGACCGGTACCGTCGGCGCCCGTGCGCCTGGTCATCGCCCGTTGCTCGGTCGACTACATCGGGCGGCTGACCGCCCACCTGCCCATGGCCGCGCGGCTGCTGCTGGTCAAGGCCGACGGCTCGGTGTCGGTGCACGCCGACGACCGGGCCTACAAGCCGCTGAACTGGATGAGCCCGCCCTGCACGCTGAAGGACGAGCTCGTCGACGGCGCGGGGACCTGGACGGTCACCAACAAGGCCGGTGAGCAGCTGGTCATCACCATCGAGTCGGTCGAGCACGACTCCGCGCACGAGCTCGGCGTCGACCCCGGCCTGCAGAAGGACGGCGTCGAGGCCGAGCTGCAGCGGCTGCTCGCGCTGCACGTGGAGACGTTCGGGCAGGGCTGGCAGCTCGTCCGCCGCGAGTACCCGACGGCGATCGGCCCGGTCGACCTGCTCTGCCGCGACGCCGAGGGCCGCACCGTGGCGGTGGAGATCAAGCGGCGGGGGGAGATCGACGGCGTCGAGCAGCTGACCCGCTACCTCGAGCTGCTCAACCGCGACCCGCTGCTCGCGCCGGTGAAGGGCGTGTTCGCGGCGCAGGAGATCAAGCCGCAGGCGAAGGTGCTCGCACAGGACCGCGGCATCGACTGCGTGACGGTCGACTACGCCGTCCTCAAGGGCACCGACGACCCCTCGCAGCGGCTGTTCTAGCGATCCCGGCCGGGCCGCGGAGGTGCCGGTCCCGGACGTGCCGGTGACCAGGACCGCGACCACCCCGGACCGTGCCGGCGGGCCGGGGGCCAGCGGGAGGACCGTGCCGTCCGGGTGGGAGACTGCGCGGGTCCAACGGGTGCGGAGGAGATGGCAGCGTGGCCAGAGAACTGACCGAGGTCGGCGTGGTGGGCCTGGGCACCATGGGTGCGGGCATCGCCGAGGTGCTGGCCCGCGCGGGCCTGTCGGTGACCGCCGTCGAGATCAGCGAGGACGCGCTGGCCCGGGGGCGCGCCCACGTCGACCAGTCCACGGACAAGGCCGTCTCGCGCGGCAAGCTGGAGCCGGCCGAGCGTGACGCCATCCTCGGGCGGATCCGTTTCAGCACGTCGCTGGAGGACCTGGCCGCGGCCGAGCTGGTCATCGAGGCCGTCCCGGAGCGGATGGAGCTCAAGACCGAGCTCTTCGCGAAGCTGGACAAGATCTGCCCGCCGGACACGATCCTCGCCACCAACACCTCGAGCCTGTCGGTGACGGAGCTGTCGGTGGCCACCGGCCGGCCGAGCAAGGTCATCGGGATGCACTTCTTCAACCCGGCGCCGGTCATGAAGCTGGTGGAGGTCGTGCGGACCGTCGTCACGGAGCCCTCGGTCATCGAGGACGTCGAGGCGCTGGCCGAGCGGCTGGGCAAGGTCGACGTGACCATCGGCGACAAGGCCGGCTTCATCGCCAACGCGCTGCTGTTCGGCTACCTCAACCACGCGGTCTCGATGTACGAGAACCGCTACGCCAGCCGCGAGGACATCGACGCGGCCATGCGGCTGGGCTGCGGCCTGCCGATGGGCCCGCTGGCGCTCATGGACCTCATCGGCATCGACACCGCCTACGAGATCCTCGACACGATGTACAAGCAGTCGCGCAACCGGCTGCACGCGCCCAGCCCGGTCATCAAGCAGATGATGACCGCGGGCCTGCTGGGCCGGAAGTCCGGCCGCGGCTTCTACACCTACGCCACGCCCGGCTCGGCCGAGGTCGTCGCCGACGAGCACACCCCGTCGGCGGGCGGTGCCGCCGAGGGCGCCCGCCCGGTCTCGCTGGTCGGCGTCGTCGGCTCCGGGACGATGGCCACCGGCATCATCGAGGTCGTCGCCAAGGGCGGCTACGACGTGCTGTTCCAGGCCCGCTCGCCGGAGAAGGTCGAGGCGGTCACCGCGGCCCTGCGCAAGTCCCTGGACAAGCAGGTCGCCCGCGGGCGGCTCGACGAGGCCGGCCGCGACGAGGTCCTCGGCCGCGTCCGCGGCACGACGTCGCTGGACGACCTCGCCGACCGCGACCTGGTCATCGAGGCCGTCGTCGAGTCGCTGCCGGTCAAGCAGGCGCTGTTCGCCGCCCTCGGCGAGATCACCAGGCCCGGCGCCGTCCTCGCGACGACGACGTCGAGCCTGCCGGTCATCGAGTGCGCCAAGGCCAGCGAGCGCCCCGCCGACGTGGTCGGACTGCACTTCTTCAACCCCGCGCCGGTCATGAAGCTGGTCGAGGTGGTCAGCACCATCGCCACCGCCCCCGACGTGGCCGCCACCGCGCACGCGGTCTGCGCGCGGCTGGGCAAGCACGCGGTCTCCTGCACCGACCGCGCCGGGTTCATCGTCAACGCGCTGCTGTTCCCCTACCTCAACGACGCGGTGAAGATGCTCGAGGCGCACTACGCGACCGCCGACGACATCGACGCCGCCATGAAGGTCGGCTGCGGGTACCCGATGGGCCCGTTCGAGCTGCTCGACGTCGTCGGACTGGACGTGTCGCTGGCGATCGAGCGGGAGCTCTACACCGAGTTCCGCGAGCCGGGTTTCGCGCCGGCGCCGCTGCTCGAGCACCTGGTCACCGCCGGCTACCTGGGCCGCAAGACCGGCCGCGGGTTCCGGGACTACTCCCGCCGCTGAGGCAGTGCCTCGCCGGGGACGACGCAGCAGCGGGGGGCGGCCGACGGGTCGCCCCCCGCTCCTGCGTCGCGATCCGGTCGAGGAGGCCGCCGACGGCGACTGGGTCGTCCGTCGCGTGACCGGGGCGGCGACCGGCAAGACCTACCGCTGCCCGGGCTGCGACCAGGAGATCCGCCCCGGGACGCCGCACGTGGTCAGCTGGCCGGCCTACGCCCGCGACTCCGACCTCGAGCCCTGGGACACCGACTCCGCCGCGGACCGGCGCCGCCACTGGCACACCGCCTGCTGGTCGGCCCGCGACCGCCGTCGCTAGGCGGCGAGCCGCGCGAAGACGACGACGTTGTCCTCGTAGCTGCGGGCGGCGCGGTCGAAGTCGCCGCCGCAGGTGACCAGCCGCAGCTGCGCGTCCCCTGTCGGCCCGTAGACGGCGTCGGTGGGGAAGGCGTCCTTCGGGTGCCGCTCGACCCGGGTGACGGCGAAGGTCACGGTGCTGCCGTCGGCGCGGTCGACGAGCACCTCGTCGCCGCCGGTGAGCTCGCGCAGGCGGGCGAAGACCGCCGGCCCCCGGGAGGAGTCCACGTGCCCGGCGAGCACGGCCGGGCCGACGTCCCCGGGTGCCGGGCCGCCGGCGTACCAGCCGGCCGTCGCGAAGTCCGCCGGTGCCTCCAGCGCCCCGGTCGCGTCGAGGCCGAGGTCGACCAGGCCGCTGTCGAGCCCGATGGCCGGCACCCGCAGCCGCGCGGGCGGCACCGCGGCGGCGGCCGGCTGCGGGGCGAGCACGACCGGTCCCGGGACGGTCGCCGTCGCGGCGGCCGTCCCGGTGGCGCCCCGAGGGGGAGCGGGAGGCCAGGTCAGGGCGACCGCCGCGACCGCCAGGGCGAGGACGGCGAGGACCGGCCGCAGGACGCCGAGGCGCGTCCAGCGGGGAGCGCGGTGCCGCGACCGGCTCGCTGCAGCGCGGTGGCGGGCCGCCCGCGTCACCGGCGTCGGCGCTCGGCGGCGTGCCGCCCGGGGGCCCGGGCCGCCGTGGTGAGCAGGAACAGCCCGGCGCCGCCGGCGAGCACGACGCCCGCGGCCGCGGTGGCGAGCGGGAGGGACGAGGCGCCCGCCGTGCCGCCCCCGCCGGCCTCGACCCCGCCGGTCGGCACCACGCCGGGGCTCGCGGCGTCCAGCGCGGCCCGGACGGTCAGCCCGCCCCCGGGGCGGTCGAGCACCAGCACGCTGTACACCGAGCCGGCTGCCACCTCCAGGGGCAGGTCGGTGGCCTCGCCACCCTCGGGGGTCACGGTGACCGACGTGGCGCCCGCGGGGACGTCGACGTAGCCCGTGGCGTCGGCGAAGGCGAGGTCGGTGGCGACCGCGGGCCCGCCCGGGACCGCGACGTCGAGGGTCTGCGCACCGGCCGCCGCGGCGATGACCCGCAGCCGCGCGCTGCCCGCCGGCGGCGGGGTCAGGTCGTCCTCGAGCACCGCCAGACCCAGGTCGGCGAAGGGCCCGACACCGGCGACCGTGTGCGCGCTGTCCGCGTCGACCTGCACCGTCGTGGACAGCACCGGCGGGCTGGCCGGGTCGGCGCCGGCTCCGCGCATGCTGATCGCATAGGTACCGGGTGGCACCGGCTGGTACTCCGAGACCGTGCCGTAGCCGACCGCGGGGAACACCTGGGCGGCGGCGGGGTCGGCGACCGAGTCGACGTAGACGTCGACGGCGGGGGTGTCGGGGGACAGGTGCGCCAGCCGGAGCAGGCCGTCCTCGGCCGCGGCGGCCGTCGTCACGGGCAGCCCGGCGACGGCCGCCGTCACGGCCACCACCGTGAGGACCCGGCTCGTCCTGGTCACGCGCGCCTCCGGTGCAGGTCGGACCCGCGGCGGGCGCCGCAGGGTCGTCGGGGGGTCCTCAACGTCTACCTCGTCCGTCCCGCGCCCGCACCCGCACCGGTGCCGCCGGGCGCGCCGTCACCGGGTGGCGCCGCTCACGAGCGCGTCGGGACCGGAGACGTAGCGGAAGGACACCAGCACGCCGGCGTCGGTCACCTCGACGTCGTCGGGGGCGTAGGGCGGCAGCTGCGCCGCCAGCCAGGAGCGCAGCCGCTCGGTGGCCGCGGGATCGCCGGGCACCGGTGCGTCCCCCATCGCGTCGAGGAGGACACGACGGGCCGGGGACGCGCTGCCCTCCTCGCCGGGCAGCGCGGGGAAGGCCGCGATGCCGACGCCGTCGGAGGCTGTCACTGCGGCCAGCAGGGCGAGCAGCCGCGCGTCCACGGTGGCGTCCTGCAGCACGGTCGCGGCCGCGCCGTCGGCCCGGGTGGTCGGGTTGGCCAGCAGCGCCCCGGCCAGCGAGCGCAGCCGGTCCAGCTCCTCGGCCGTCGGCTCGGCGGGCGCCGGGTCGACGACCAGCAGCCGGCTGCCGTCCCCGTACCGGTCGAAGCCGGCGACGACCCGCGCCCGGGGAGGAGCGGTGCCGACGACGGCGAGCAGCGTGCCTGCCGGGACGCCGTCCTCGGCCGGGCGCAGCCGGTCGGCCGGGACGCCGGCGTCGGTGAGCTCCCGCCGGACGGCTGCCGGGGCGGCCACGTCCGTCGTCCCCGGCAGGGCCGCGTCGAGCCACGCGGTCACCGGGCCGCCGTCGACCGGTGACGGCGACGTCACCGACGACGACGTCGCCGTCACCGGGTCCGCCGCCGGCGGGTCGGCGCTCCCGAGGGCGGCCGGGACCAGCCCCGCGCCGCCCACGAGGGCCGCCAGCCCGAGGCCGAGCAGGGACCCGCGCACGGCGGGGCGCCGCGGGCCCGAGGGCCCGGCGCGGTGTCGGTGCCGGGGGACGACCCGTGCGACCGGACGCGCCTCCGGACCGGCGCCATCCGGTCCGGCGTCGTCTGGCACGTGTCCTCCCTACCGCGCCCCGCTCCGCGGCGCGCGGGCAGGACGGGCGGGAGGTCAGCGACGCCCGGGGACCGCCGGCTGGCCGCCGGTGTCGGTGGGGCGGCCGGCGTCCACGGCGGGCTGCACGGCGGTCGGCGGGCCCTCGGGGTCCGCAGCGGCCTCCGACGGCTGCGGCAGGCGCGAGGAGCCCCCCGCGTGCCGGCCCTCATCCTGGCCCACGCTGTGCACCGGCCGGATCTGCTGCGTCTCGGTGGGGTCGGGACCCTCGGGCCGCGACTGCGCGGGCTGCTGCACGGCCGGCTGGGTCGGCGGCGACGCCGGGCGGGTGGGCTGCCGGGCGGCGGCGGCCTCACCGGCGGGCGCGTCCGTGGGGCGCGCGTGCGGCGTGGGGCGCGGCGGCACGGCCTGGCCGCCGGTCTGCGGGCCGACCGCGCGCTGCATCCCGGTCTGCGGGCCCACGGCGGGCTGGACCAGCGTCCGCGGCTCCCCGGAGGGGCGGCCGACGGCCGGCTGCACCGCCGTCGGCGGGTCCTGGCTCTCGCGGCGAGCTGCCGGCTGGTCCTGCGGTGCCGGGGCGGCAGTGGCCGGCTGCTGCGGCGCGGCCGGCGGGCGCGGGGCCTGCTGCGGCTGCTGGGCGGCCGGTTGCTGGGGCTGCGGGCGGTCGGCCAGGTCGGGCAGCGCGGACAGCACGCGGCGGGCCTCGGTGAGCCGGGCGGTGAGCTCGTCGCGCACCCGGCGGACGGCCGCGGCACGGGCCTCGGCGTCCCCGACGACGGCGGCGGCGTGCGCCTCCGCGGCGGCGACCCGCTCCTGCGCGGCCCGCACCGACTGCTGGTCGCGCTCCTCCTCGATGCGGGCGGCCTCGGCGCGGCGGGCCCGCTGCGCGATCTCGAAGTCCTCCTCGATCTTGGCGCGGCGGGCCTGCGACTCGGCGTCGAGCCGGGCGACCTTCTCCTGCGCCTTCGCCACCAGCTCGTCGGCGCGGATCTGCGCCTTGCTGGCGATCTGCTCGGCGTTCTGGCGGGCCTCGGCGAGCATCCGCTCGACCTCGGCCTGGCCGGCCGCGTGGCGCTCGAGCATCGCGCGCTCCTCGGCGGCGGTCTGCTCGCGCAGCGCGCGGGCCTCCTGCTCGGCGGCCGCCCGGATGTCGGCGGCCTCCTCCTCGGCCAGCCGGAGCATGTGCGAGATGCGCTCGCTCATGTTCTCGAACGTGGCCGGGCCCTGGTTGGCGGCCTTGCGGCGCAGCTGGTCGATCTCCGCGTGCATCGACGAGAGCTGGCCGGCGAGATCGGCGGACCGGCCGACCGCCGCGTCCCGGTCGGCCAGCGCCACCCGGATGTCGGCCTCGAGGCGCTCGATGGTCTCGGCCACCTGGTGGCGGTCGTAACCCCGCAGCACCACGTCGAACGAGTGCTGCGCCTCGCGCATCGGCAGCAGGTCGCGGCGGGGATCGGTCATGCGGTCATCCTCGCAGAGTCGGGGGAGGGGCGTCAGCGTGTCGGACGGGGCCGGCCGGTGCCGGACCAGGAGTCCCCGGCCGCGCCCCGTCCCTCAACGAGGCGGTCCCCCCCGGGGTGCCCGGGCGCCGGAGCCGGCGCCCGGGCAGCGGCGTCGCTACACGCCGCGGAAGCGGTTGATCGCGGACAGGTGCTTCTCGCGCTTCTCGGCGTCCTTGACGCCGAGGCCCTCTTCGGGGGCGAGGGTCAGCACGCCGACCTTGCCCTGGTGGAGGTTGTGGTGGACGTCGTAGGCGGCCTGCCCGACGTCCTCCATGGCGTAGGTCTTCGACAGGGTCGGGTGGATCAGGCCCTTGTCGATGAGCCGGTTGGCCTCCCACGCCTCCTTGTAGTTGGCGAAGTGCGACCCGACGATCCGCTTGAGGTTCATCCACAGGTAGCGGTTGTCGTAGGAGTGCATGTAGCCGCTGGTGGAGGCGCAGGTGACGATCGTGCCGCCCTTCTTGGCGACGTAGACGGATGCGCCGAAGGTCTCCCGGCCGGGGTGCTCGAAGACGATGTCGACGTCGTCGCCGCCGGTGAGCTCGCGGATCCGCTTGCCGAAGCGCTGCCACTCCTTCGGGTCCTGGGTCTGCTCGTCCTTCCAGAACCGGTAGCCCTCGGCGGAGCGGTCGATGACCAGCTCGGCGCCCATCGTGCGGACGATGTCGGCCTTCTCGGGGCTGGACACGACGCAGACGGGGATGGCGCCGCCGTTGAGGGCCATCTGGGTCGCGTAGGAGCCCAGGCCGCCGGAGGCGCCCCAGATCAGGACGACGTCGCCCTGCTTCATGCCCGCGCCGTTGCGCGACACCAGCTGCCGGTAGGCGGTGGAGTTGACCAGCCCGGGGGCGGCCGCCTCCTCCCAGGACAGGTGCGCGGGCTTGGGCATCAGCTGGTTGGACTTGACCAGCGCGAGCTCGGCCAAGCCGCCGAAGTTGGTCTCGAAGCCCCAGATCCGCTGCTGCGGGTCCATCATCGTGTCGTCGTGGCCGGCCGGGTCCTCCAGCTCCACCGACAGGCAGTGGGCCACGACCTCGTCGCCGGGCTTCCACCGGTTCACGCCCGGACCCACCTTCAGGACGACGCCGGCCAGGTCCGAGCCCACCACGTGGTAGGGCAGGTCGTGCCGCTTGGTGAGGTCGTTCTGCCGGCCGTAGCGCTCCAGGAACCCGAAGGTGCTGACCGGCTCGAAGATCGACGTCCAGACGGTGTTGTAGTTCACCGACGACGCCATCACGGCCACGATCGCCTCCCCGGGGCCGAGCTCCGGGGTGGGGACCTCCTCCACGTGGAGGGACTTGCGGGGGTCCTTCTCCTTGGCCGGCATGCCGGCGAACATGTCCTGCTCGTCCTTGCGGACGAGGACCGCCCGGTAGGACTCCGGCACCGGCAGCCCGCCGATGTCGGCCAGCTGGTCGGCGAGGATGGCGTCCCTGATCTCGTCCACGTGACACTCCCGGGTCTTCGTCGGCTCGGAGGGCGGAGGGGCGGTGCGGGCGCAGGTTACCGAGCGGTAACCGGCGGGTGGTGCGGTGGTCCGGGGGAGGCCCCGGCCGGTCAGTGCGCGCTGCGGGCGGGCTCGACGAGCTCGACCAGGACGCCGCCGGCGTCCTTGGGGTGCACGAAGTTGACCCGGCTGCCGGAGGTCCCGCGCCTCGGCACGTCGTAGAGCAGGCGCAGGCCGCGCTCGCGGAGGGTGGCGCCGACCGCCTCGACGTCGTCGACGCGGAAGGCGAGCTGCTGCAGGCCCGGGCCCGAGCGGCCGATGAACTTCGCGATCGTGGACTCCGGCGTCAGCGGCGCCAGGAGCTGGATGCGGGTGTCCCCGGAGCCGACGGCGAGCATCGCCTCGCGGACGCCCTGCTCCTCGTTGGTCTCCTCGTGCACCGACCGCACGCCGAAGGCCTGGGCGTAGAAGGCGATCGCCTCGTCGAGGTCGGGCACGGCGATGCCCACGTGGTCGATCGTGGTGAACAGCTCGGCGGGCAGACCCGCGGGCGCGTCAGCGGTCACCGCGTCATCCTGACGCAAGACGTCTGAGACGACTCCTGCGGGTGGCCTTTCTCACAGGCCCGGGAGCCCGTCGCGGCGGCGTCCCACCGGTCGGGCCGTCGACCCGGTTGGAGAACCGATCTATCCTTCCGGCAAGCCCTGTCGCCGTGGCCCGTGCACCTCTCGCGGGTGCGGCCCGACCCGCGGTCGCCAGCGTCGGCGACACGCTCCTGGAGGCAGCATGTCCCGCTCGGTCATCGTCGGTGGCGCCCGGACCCCCATGGGCCGGCTCCTCGGCTCGCTCAAGGACTTCTCGGCCGCCGACCTCGGTGGCATCGCGATCAAGGCGGCGCTGGAGCGCGCGGGCATCACCGGCGACCAGGTCGAGTACGTGATCATGGGGCAGGTGCTGCAGGCCGGGGCCGGGCAGAACCCCGCGCGCCCCGCGGCCGTGGCCGCCGGCATCCCGATGTCCGTGCCGGCGATGACCGTGAACAAGGTCTGCCTCTCGGGCATGAGCGCCATCGCGATGGCCGACCAGCTCATCCGCGCCGGCGAGTTCGACGTCGTCGTGGCCGGCGGTCAGGAGTCGATGACCCAGGCGCCGCACCTGCTGCCCAGCTCCCGCACCGGCACCAAGTACGGGGACGCGAGGCTCGTCGACGCCATGGCGCACGACGGGCTGTCGGACACCTTCGACCAGGTCGCCATGGGCGAGCTGACCGAGCGGGCGAACAGCCGCTACGACCTGACCCGCGAGGAGCAGGACGCCTTCGCCGCCGAGAGCCACCAGAAGGCGGCGCGCGCGGGGAAGAACGGGATCTTCGAGGAGGCGATCACCCCGGTGCTGATCCCGCAGCGCAAGGGTGACCCGATCGAGTTCCGCGACGACGAGGGCGTCCGCCCCGACACCACGGTGGAGACCCTCTCGCGGCTCAAGCCCGCCTTCGCCGAGGACGGCACCATCACCGCGGGCACCGCCTCGCAGATCTCCGACGGCGCCTGCGCGGTCGTCGTGATGTCCGCGGAGAAGGCCGCCGAGCTCGGTCTGACCCCGATCGCCGAGATCGGCGCGCACGGCGTCGTCGCCGGACCGGACGCGACGCTGCAGAGCCAGCCGTCCCGGGCGGTCCAGAAGGCGTGCGAGCGCGAGGGCATCGACCCGGAGGACCTCGACCTCGTCGAGTTCAACGAGGCCTTCGCCGCGGTCGCGATCGTCTCCACCCGCGAGCTCGGCATCGACCCGGAGAAGGTCAACCCCAACGGCGGCGCCATCGCGCTGGGCCACCCGATCGGCATGAGCGGCGCCCGTGTCGTGCTGGACGTGGCGCTGGAGCTGCGCCGCCGCGGTGGCGGCGTCGGTGCCGCCGCGCTGTGCGGCGGTGGCGGCCAGGGGGACGCGCTGATCCTGCACGTGCCCGCCCCCGCGTGAGCGAGTCCCCTCAGGGGACGGCTGTACGGACGCCCGGCCCCGTCGCCCCTCGCGGGCGGCGGGGCCGGCGCGCTGTCGACGTCCCCGACCTGGTCGCCCGCGCCCGCGACGGCGAGGCCCGCGCGGTGGCGCGGCTGATCTCGCTGGTCGAGGACGCGAGCCCGGTGCTGCGCGAGGTGGCCGCCGCGCTGGCCCCGCACACCGGACACGCCCAGGTGCTCGGCCTGACCGGGTCGCCGGGCGTGGGCAAGTCCACGACGACGACGGCGCTCGTGCGCGCCCTGCGTGCCGCCGGCAAGCGCGTCGGCGTGCTCGCCGTCGACCCGTCGTCGCCGTTCTCCGGCGGGGCGCTGCTCGGCGACCGGGTGCGGATGCAGGACCACGCCGGCGACCCCGGGGTCTACATCCGCTCGATGGCCTCCCGCGGGCACCTCGGCGGGCTGGCGTGGGCGACCCCGCAGGCGCTGCGCGTCCTCGACGCCGCCGGCTGCGACGTCGTGCTCGTCGAGACCGTCGGTGTCGGGCAGTCGGAGCTGGAGATCGCCTCCCTCGCCGACACCACGCTGGTGCTCCTCGCGCCGGGCATGGGCGACGGCATCCAGGCGGCGAAGGCCGGGATCCTCGAGGTCGCCGACGTGCTCGTCGTCAACAAGGCCGACCGCGACGGCGCCGACTCCACGGTGCGGGACCTGCGGTACGCGCAGTCCCTGGGCGGGCGGCACGCCGGCGCCGGTGTGTGGAAGCCGCCGATCTGCCGGACGGTCGCCTCCCGCGACGAGGGGGTCGACCGCGTGCTCGAGCGGATCGAGGAGCACCACCGGTGGCTCACCGGGACCGGCGAGGGCGCCCGCCGCCGGGCCGAGCGGGCCGCCCGCGAGATCGAGGCCATCGCGCTGGCCGGACTGCGGGCACGCATGGGCGAGGTGCGGGGCTCAGCGGCGCTGGCCGCGCTGGCCGGCGAGGTGGTGGCGGGGCAGACCGACCCCTACCGCGCGGCGGACCGGCTCCTCGCCTCCCTGTGACCGCGCAGCCCTGACCTCCGCCGGGGAGACTGGCGACGTGGACGGGCTGGGGCAGTGAACGGCAAGCCGGACGCCGTCGTCGTCGGAGCGGGACCCAACGGCCTGGCCGGCGCCCTCCGGCTGGCCGCCGCGGGGCTGCGGGTGCAGGTGGTCGAGGCGGCGGACAAGCCGGGCGGCGGCATGCGCACCGAGGAGCTGATGCGGCCGGGGTACCGGCACGACGTCTGCTCGATCGTGCAGCCGATGGCCGCGGCGGCCCCGTTCTTCCGCGAGTTCGACCTGGCCAGCCGCGGCGTCCGCCTGGTGCAGCCGGAGGTCACCTTCGCGCACCCGCTCGACGGTGGGCGCGCCGCGGTGCAGTACCGGTCGCTGGAGGAGACGGCGGCCGCGCTGGGCCCCGACGGGGACGCCTACCGCCGCCTGTTCGAGCCGCTCGTCGAGCACGGGCAGGACGTCGTCGACTTCTTCCTCATGTCGGCGCTGCGCCGGCCGCCGACGCGCAGCGTGCCGCAGGTCGTGCAGTTCGGGCTCAACGGGCTGCCCAACGTCCGCTGGCTGGCGAACCGGTACTTCGAGACCGAGGGCGCCCGCGCGATGCTCGCCGGGGCCGCCGCGCACGGCATGCTCGACCTCAGCCAGCCGCTCACCTCCGCGCTCGGGATGCTGCTGACGATGCTCGGCCACCACGTCGGCTGGCCGCTGATCGAGGGCGGGTCGCAGAACCTCGCCGACGCCATGGTGACCGCCCTGGAGCAGCAGGGCGGCGAGGTGGTCACCGGGCACCACGTCACCGACCTGCGCGAGTTCGACGGCGTGCCGGCCGTGCTGCTCGACACCGCGCCCGAGGCGTTCGTGACGATGGCCGGCGACCGGCTGAACGAGGGCTACCGCCGGTGGGTGCGGCGGTACAAGCACGGTGCCGGCGTCTTCAAGATCGACTGGATCCTGTCCGAGCCGGTGCCGTGGACCAACCCCGAGGTCCGCCGCGCCGGGACCCTGCACGTCGCCGGGACGCTGGAGGAGACCCTCGCCGGGGAGCGGGCGCCCAACCGGAACGAGATCACCGACCGGCCGTACGTGCTCGCCGTCCAGCCGACCGTGCCCGACCCGACCCGCGCGCCCGACGGCGGCCACGTCTTCTGGGCCTACGTGCACGTGCCCCACGGCTCCGACGTCGACATGACCGCCGCCATCGAGGACCAGGTCGAGCGCTTCGCCCCGGGCTTCAAGGACACGGTCGTCGACCGGGCCACGAAGAACGCCGTGCAGATGGAGGCGTGGAACCCCGCCTACATCGGAGGGGACATCTCCAACGGCCAGGCGACCCTCCGGCAGATGCTCTTCCGCCCGGTGCCCCGCTGGAACACGTACAAGACCCCGGTGCCGGGCGTCTACATGGCCTCGTCGGCCACCCCGCCCGGGCCCGCGGTGCACGGCGCCTGCGGGGACAACGCCGCCCGCGTGGCGCTGCGCGAGGTCTTCGGCGTCCGCGAGGTGCCGCGCCTCCGCCCCGCGGCCTGACCCCGCCCGGTGTCGACCTGCGGTCGTCTCGGCGCGCCGGGGACGACACCAGGCCGGCACGGCGCGTCCGGGTGACCACTCGGTGCGCCGGGCGGGGGTGGGGCGGGTGGCAGGTAGCGTCGGGCGCATGGTCCGGGCGCTGGGGCTGCCGTTCGACCCGATCGAGCGCGCGGGGGAGACCTGGGAGCACCGCTTCGGTCCGGCGTCGGCGATGCGCGCGGCGACGTCGGTGTTCCGCGTGCAGCAGATCCTGCTCGCCCGCTTCGACGAGGTGCTGCGCCCGCACGGGCTGACCTTCGCCCGCTACGAGGTCCTCGTCCTGCTGACCTTCAGCCGTACCGGGCAGCTGCCGCTCAAGGTCATCGGCAGCCGGCTGATGGTGCACCCGACCAGCGTCACCAACGCCATCGACCGGCTCGTGGCCGCCGGGTTCGTCGACCGCCGGCCCAACCCCGCCGACGGCCGCGGCGTCCTGGCCGGGATCACCGACCGCGGGCGCGCGGTGGTCGACGTCGCCACCGAGCAGCTCATGGCGCTCGACTTCGGTCTCGGCGACCTGCCGGAGGCCGAGCGGGCGACGCTGTTCGAGCTCCTCAAGCGCGTCCGCATCGGCGCCGGCGACGTCGCCGACCGTGTCGCCGGCAGGGACCCCGCCCCGTCCGCCGAGGGCTGACACCGCACCCGCCGGCCGGTGGGATCATGGGGGCATGCAGCCCACCCGTCCCGGACGCCCCGACCCGCGCGCGCAGGCCCAGCAGGCACAGCTGGCCGCCTCCCTGGCCGGTGCGGTCGACCTCGCCGCCGTCAAGGCGCGCTCCGAGGCCGCCGCGCGGGCCCAGGCCGCCCCGCCGCCGAGCGCCGCGGCCCCCGCGGGCGCGCCCGGCTCGGCCGTCGTCGACGTCACCGAGGCCACCTTCCAGACCGAGGTCCTGGACCGCTCGTTCCAGGTGCCGGTCGTCCTCGACCTGTGGGCCGAGTGGTGCGGTCCCTGCAAGCAGCTGTCCCCGGTCCTCGAGCGGCTGGCCGCGGAGGGCGGCGGCTCGTGGGTGCTGGCCAAGGTCGACGTCGACGCCAACCCGGCGCTGGCCCAGGGCCTGCGCGTGCAGGGCATCCCGGCGGTCAAGGCCGTCTGGCAGGGCCAGCTGGTCGCCGAGTTCACCGGCGCCATCCCCGAGGAGCAGGCCCGCCAGTTCGTCACCGAGCTGGTGCGCGCCACCACCGGCGGTGCCGTGCCCGAGGCGGGGGAGGGCGAGGACGAGGGCCTCGACGACCCGCGCCTGGACGCCGCGGAGGCGGCGCTGGAGCGCGGTGACCTGGAGGCCGCCGAGGCCGCCTACGCCTCGATCCTCGAGACCGAGCCCGACCACCCGGTCGCCGGGCTCGCGCTGCGCCAGGTGCAGCTGTTCCGCCGCGCCGACGCGGCCGGCCCCGACGCGCTGGCCCGCGCCGACGCCGCCCCCGACGACGTGGCCGCCCAGACCCGCGCCGCGGACTTCCTGCTGGGCACCGGGGACGTCGAGGGCGCCTTCACCCGCCTGGTCGACGTCGTCCGGCGCACCGCCGGCGAGGACCGCGAGCAGGCGCGCAGGCACCTGGTCGAGCTGTTCGGCGTGGTCGGCGACGCCGACCCCCGGGTCGTCGCCGCCCGGCGCCAGCTGATGCTGGCCCTCTACTAGACCCCGACGTCGCAGCTGGCCGCGCCGTTGAGGAAGCCGGCGCGGAACAGGTCCACGAGGCGGAAACCGGTCAGCTCGGTGTCGGCCAGCACGTCGGGGTCGTTGCCGTACTCGAGGAGGAAGAGCACGCTCTCGTCGATGTCCCCGGGGGAGATCGTCACCGACTCCAGCTGCCCGTTGTAGACCTGCGCGGAGTACCAGCCGGTCAGGCACACCGCCGACTGCAGCGCGTCGGTGTCGTCGGTGGACAGGTCGAGCTGGTCGCGGGCCGACAGCGCGTACGGGATCGCCACCCCGGTGACGACGGCGTAGTCGCCGAGCTCGTACACCTGCCGGGCGAAGTCCCCGTCGTAGGCGACCAGCCCCTCGCCCCCGTCCCCGCCGTCGGGGCAGTAGACGAGCGCGACGTCGGACGGGGCGCAGTCGGGCGGGCCGGTGGTGTCCTCCAGCTGCGGCGCGGTGAAGGTGCCGTCGAGCACCTGCTCGAAGGCGCGGGTCCAGAACTCCGGCAGCGAGTTGGCGATGATGCTCTCGGTGTCGGGGAAGGGGGCGTTGCCGCGGTTCTCGAAGTCGGTGTCGCTCGTGAACTCGCCCTGGGTGAAGACGCGGTCGGGGCCGTAGCGGTCGCGGCAGGCCCCCGCGCCGTCGTCGAACCCCTCCTGGAAGGCCGAGACCCGGTCGAAGTAGGAGCCGTGGGCCTGCTGCTCTCCGGTGCCGGTGCCCACCGGGTCGCGCAGCAGGAAGTAGCCGGCCAGCAGCTGGTCGAGGTCACCGGTGTCGATGGAGGAGAACTCGGCGTTGCCGTCGGCCACCCACGCCGTCCACGAGCCGGCCAGGCAGTCGGCCTGCGTCTCGGTGGCGATCGAGGTCTCCGGGTAGCCCACGCGCGCCTGCACGGCGTGGCCGAACTCGTGCGCCATCACCAGCTGCGGCAGCACCTCGCCGTAGCGCGAGGCCAGCTCGCCGAGGAAGGCGCGGTCGTAGCTGATCGAGTCGGAGTTCGGCACGCCGCCCTGCGAGCAGTAGAAGGCGTTGTTCTCCAGGTCCTGCGGGTCGGTGCCGCAGCCGATCCCGTCGGGGTAGAGCGACGGGTCGACGTCGTTCGGGTCGACGCTGAAGAAGCCGCCGGTGAGCGGCTCGAAGGTCTGGCCGAAGACGTCGGGGAAGGCGGCCGACCAGTACGTCTCCAGGTCGGCCAGTGCGTTGCGCGCAAGGGTGTCGATCGGCCCGTCGGTCGCGCCGACGACCGTCAGCGTCCCGGCGTCGACCGACGCCGACGGCGCGCCCCGGGAGCTGGGCTGGCCGATGACGACGTAGGAGCACGCCGACGTCAGCAGGACGCCGAGTGCCAGGAGCGCGGTCAGTGCGCCCCGGGAGCGCGGAGGGGTGTCCATCGCAGGCCCCGTACCCGCGACCGGCCTGCGTGAACGCCGGCGGCGCCCGCCCCGCGCGGGGCGGGCGCCGCCGGGGCTACAGGCCGATCTGGCAGCCGGCGCCGCCGTCGAGGAAGCCGTCGCGGAAGGCGTCGACCATCTCGAAGCCGGAGAGCTCGGTGTTGGGGAAGACGCCCTCCTCCTGGCCGTACGTCAGCAGGAAGACGGCCGCCTCGTCGACGTCGCCGGGCGACAGGGAGCCGACGTCGGCGAAGTCGCCGGTCCAGAACCGGCCCGCGTACCAGCCGGTCAGGCAGACCGCGGAGCTGACCGCGGTGGCGTCGTCGATGGACAGGCCCAGCTGGGCCCGCGCCGCCTGGGCGTAGGCGAGGGAGACGGCGGTGGCCACCGCGAAGTCGCCGATGCCCTCGTAGGCCGGGCCGAGCAGGTCGGTCTCGTCGACGTAGACGGTGCCGTCGGCCTCGCAGTAGCCGAGGTCGCGGTCCTCGGCGCCCATGTCGCCGCAGTCGGGGGCCGTGCCGTCGAAGACCTCGATGGTCGGCTCGGTGAAGTCCGCGCCCAGGCCCGGGAACACCTGGTCGTAGAACAGCGGCAGGCTCTGCGCGGTCAGCCCGGAGATGTCCTCGTACGGGGCGTTGCCCTCGTTGTCGAAGTCGTCCTGGGTGGTGAACTCGGTGGCGGTGAACAGCCGCTGCTCGGTGAAGTCGTCGCGGCAGGTGCCCACGCCGCCCTCGAAGCCGGCGTAGAAGCCCGACAGCCGGTCGAAGCCCGACCCGTGGGCGCGGTCGTCGTCGGGGGCGAGGCCGACGGGGTCGCGCAGGCCGATGAAGCCGAGGACCACCTGGTCGAGCTCGGAGACGCGCAGGGCGATGTGCTCGGCGTTGCCGTCGACCACCCAGCGGGTGAAGGCGCCGGCCAGGCAGTCGGCCTGGGTCTCGACGACGATCGTCGAGTCGGCGAAGCCGAAGCGGCCCTGCATGGCGTGGCCGATCTCGTGCGCCATGACCGCGGGGCCGAGGTAGGGCCCGTTCTCCGCGCTGAGCTGCTCGAGCAGCGCCCGGTCGTAGGCGACGACGTCGCAGTTGGGGTCGTAGTGCGCGTTGTTGGCCACGCCGTCGGGGGGCTCGGGCGCCCGGGCGCAGCCGATGCCGGTGCTCGGGTAGGCGGACTCGTCGATGTCCGTGGAGTCGACGGAGAAGTAGCCACCGCTGATGGGCTGGTACGGCTCGCCGAAGTACTCCGGGTAGGCCTGGCTCCAGAACGCGTCGAGGTCGGCCAGGGCGTTGCGCGCCAGCCGGTCGGTCTCGGTGTCCGCGGCCCCGGTGATCGGGAACTCGTCGGCGGTGACGTCGACCGGCACGCTCGGTCCGCGGGAGGCGGCGCCGACGACGGTGCTCGAGCAACCGGTGAGCAGCACGCTGCCCACCGCTGCCGCGACTGTCACGCGGCGCAGACCATGCCTCATCGGAGCTGGGGTTCCTTCTCTGCCGGGGTCCCTCGGGACCGGTCCGCGCCCCGGGGCGGCGCGGAGCCGGGCCATGATGCACGGGCAGAGGGGGGTGCGGAACAGGTCCGCGCACGGCAGCGGCCGGACCACTCCCCGAGGGGAGCGGCCCGGCCGCGGGGCCGTCAGAGCCGGGGGGTCACCCCTCGTGCAGCAGCCAGAGGGTGCCCAGCGGCGGCGCGGAGACGGTGGCCGAGAACGGCTGGCCGTGCCAGGGCTCCTCCACCGCGTCGATCCCGCCGTAGTTGCCGACGCCGGAGCCGCCGTAGCCCTCGGCGTCGGTGTTGAGCACCTCACGCCAGCGCCCGCCGCGCGGCAGGCCGATCCGGTAGCCGTGGTGCGGGCTGCCGGAGAAGTTGCACACGACGGCGAGCGCCTGCCCCGGCGTCTGCCCGCCGGCCTCGGCGACCACGGCGTCGGCGCCGGACTCGGCGGCCTCGGTCGGGGTCGGGACGTCGGCCACCTTCGGCCGGCCGTAGCGCAGGAAGGTGATGACGTTGCCCGAGGCGTCGTTGGCGTCGATCCACTGGAAGCCGGCCGGGTCGACGTCGAGCGACCACAGCGCCTCGGTCTCGCGGTAGCGCGCGTTGAGGTCGGTGACCAGCTGCAGCACGCCGCGGTGCGCGGGGTCGTCGAGGTGCCACCAGTCCAGCGAGCGGCTCTCGGCCCACTCGGAGTCCTGCGCGAACTCCGAGCCCATGAACAGCAGCTGCTTGCCCGGGTGCGCCCACATGTAGGCCAGGTAGCCGCGGACGCCGGCCAGCTGCTGCCACCGGTCGCCGGGCATCTTCCGCAGCAGCGAGCCCTTGCCGTAGACGACCTCGTCGTGGCTGATCGGCAGCACGTAGTTCTCGGAGTAGGCGTACATCATCGAGAACGTCAGCTGGTTGTGGTGGTAGCTGCGGTGCACCGGCTGGCGGCCCACGTAGGCCAGCGAGTCGTGCATCCAGCCCATGTTCCACTTGAAGCCGAAGCCCAGGCCGCCCAGGTACGTCGGCCGGGTGACGCCGGGCCAGGCGGTCGACTCCTCGGCGATGGTCACCACGCCCGGCACCTCGCGGTAGATCGTGGCGTTGACCTCCTGGAGGAACGACACCGCCTCGAGGTTCTCCCGGCCGCCGTGCACGTTGGGGATCCACTCGCCGTCCTTGCGCGAGTAGTCCAGGTAGAGCATCGAGGCGACGGCGTCGACCCGCAGCCCGTCGACGTGGAACTCCTCGGCCCAGAACAGCGCGTTCGCGACGAGGAAGTTGCGCACCTCGGTGCGGCCGAAGTTGAACACGAACGTGCCCCAGTCCGGCTGCTCGCCGCGGCGGGGGTCGGCGTGCTCGTAGAGGGCGGTGCCGTCGAAGCGGCCCAGTGCCCAGGCGTCCTTGGGGAAGTGCGCCGGCACCCAGTCGACGATGATGCCGAGGCCGGCCTGGTGGGCGCGGTCGACGAGGTGGCGGAAGTCGTCGGGGCTGCCGAAGCGCGACGTCGGCGCGTAGTAGCTGGTGACCTGGTAGCCCCAGGAGCCGCCGAAGGGGTGCTCGGCGACCGGCAGGAACTCCAGGTGGGTGAACCCGGCGCCGACCGCGTAGTCGACCAGCTGCTCGGCCAGCTCGCGGTAGGACAGCCCCTGCCGCCACGAGCCGAGGTGCACCTCGTAGACGCTCATCGGCCGCTCGTGCCAGTTGCCGCCCTCGCGCGCGGCCAGCCACGCGTCGTCGTTCCACTCGTGGGTGGACTCGACGACGACGGAGGCGTTGGCCGGCGGCACCTCGGTGGCGAAGGCCATCGGGTCGGCCTTCTCCCGCCAGACGCCGTCGGCACCGAGGACGTGGAAGCGGTAGCGGGTGCCCGCCGGCACGCCCGGGACGTAGATCTCCCAGACGCCGATCGCGCCGAGCTGGCGCATCGGGTAGGCGCGGGCCTCCCAGTAGTCGAAGTCGCCGGTGACCTTCACGCCCTGGGCGTTGGGTGCCCAGACGGCGAAGGACACGCCCTCGACGGTGCCGCGCGGGGTCCCGTAGCGCCGCACGTGCGCGCCGAGCACGTCCCACAGCCGCTCGTGCCGGCCCTCGCCGATGAGGTACTGGTCGAGTTCGCCGAGCGTGGGCATCCACCGGTAGGGGTCGTCGACGAGGAAGGTGTCCTCGCCGTAGGTGACCTCGATCCGGTAGTCGCCGGGCTGCTGGGGCAGCGTGGCCTCGTAGATCCCGCCCGGGTGCACCTGCCGGGCCTCGTAGCGGGAGTCGTCCTGGTCGACGACGGCGACGGCGGACGCGTCGGGCCGCAGCGTGCGCACCACCCAGCCGTCACCGGCGGCGTGCGCGCCGAGCACCCGGTGCGGATCGCGCGACCAGCCGTCGACGATCGCGCGCAGGTCCTCCTCGGTGACCTCCTCGGGCGCGTCGTGCTCGCCGCCCCCACCGGCGCCGGAGGTCAGGCCGCCCTCGCCGGCCGACGGCGACGGCGCCTCCGGGGCGGCGACGTCGGTGCCGGGTGCCGGGGCGGGGGAGCCTGCCGCCCCGCTCGCCGGCGTCTGCGTGTCCTCGGCGGGCGCCTGCGGGGTCATGGGCTCGGAGGGGTCGGGGTCCGGCGGCTCGGGCTGCGGCGCCGGCGCGCCCGTGGGAGAGCCCGGCTCGGCGATCGGCGCCGGCGCGACGACCGGCGCGGCGGTGCCGCCCTGCTCGGCGACCGCCTCGCCCGCGGGCGGGGGTGCGGTGGCGGCCGTGCGCGTCGCGCGTTTGCGGGTGGCTTTGACCGGCGCCTCGCCGTCGGCGGCCTTCTTCGCGGCCCGCTTCTTGCGGGGCGCGGCCGGCTCGGCGGCACCGTCGCCCTCGACCGCGGCGACGGCGGCCTTCTTGGCGGGGGCCTTCTTCGCCGCGGCCTTCTTCGCCGGTGCGCGCTTGCGTGCCGGGGTGGCGTTCACGATCGGCTCGCTCTCGGCCGCCTCGGCCTGCCTGGCCCGCTCCTCGACCACCCGCTGCAGCTCGTCCTTGCCGGCCGGCGCCTCGGCGGTCTCGGCGGCCGTCCCGCTCCCGGGTGTCGGGTCGCTCGTCGTCATGGTCGCGATGCCGTCCTCTGTCGTCGTCTGCTGCGTCGTCTGCGTCGTCGTCGTGCTGTCCGCGGCGGGCCCTCAGCCGCCCCCGGCGGCCAGCCGGGAGAGCGACTGCAGCGGGATCATCAGCCAGTTCGGCCGGTTGCGCGCCTCGTAGACGCACTCGTAGACCGCCTTGTCCGCCTCGAACGCCCGCAGGAGGGGGGAGTCCCCGCACGGGTCGATGCCGCTCGACGCCGAGTAGCCGGCGCAGAAGGCACCGCGGTTGCGCACTGCCCACTCCTGCGCCCGGTACGCGCGCTGCGGGTCGTCGGGCTGCTCCACGAGCATGTGCCGCGCGGCGTAGTCGAAGCTGCGCAGCATCCCGGCGACGTCGCGCAGCGGGCTGTCGAGCTGCCGGCGCTCGGCCAGCGGCCGGGCCGGCTCGCCCTCGAAGTCGAGGACCACCCAGCCGGTCGCCGTGCGCAGCACCTGGCCGAGGTGGAAGTCGCCGTGCACGCGCTGGCGCACCACCTCCTCGGCGTTGTCGGCCACCCGGGCGTAGACGGCGCGCAGGCCGGTGAGGTGCTCCTCCAGCTGCGGGACGACGGCCAGCGCGGCCTCCAGCCGGTCGGTCATCGCCCGCGCGGTGGCGGCGAACCACTCGCGGTCGGCCGGCTCGGTGTCCAGCACCCGCGCAAGGTCGGCGTGCACCGACGCGGTCGCCGCGCCCAGCCGCTCGCTGTCGGCGGCGAAGTCGCCGCCCACCTCGTCGGCGTGCAGGTCGCCCTCGGCGTAGAGGTCGCGGACGCTGGCCGTGGCCAGCCGCCACCCGTCGCTGGCGCCCCGGACGAAGGTCTGCAGCATCGCCGCGGTGGCGGGCTCCGCGCCGTCGGGGTCGTCGATCTCGATGTGGCCGAGCAGCGGCGCGATGTGCGGGTTCTCGGTCCGGCGCAGCGCCTCGCCGATCTCGACGTCGGGGTTGAGCCCGGGCTCGAGCCGGCGGAACAGCTTGAAGATGGCGTCCTGGCCGTAGACCAGCGAGGTGTTGCTCTGCTCGGTGGAGACGATGTCGCCGGGCACGCCCTCGGGGATGGTCGCGACGCCCGCCGGGTGGAAGTGCATCGGCCCCACGGTGGAGGCGGCCACCAGGTGCACGAGCCACGGCGGCGTGGCGTCGCGGTCGCGCATCGCGTCGTAGCAGTAGTTCTCGCGGTCCTCGCCGTCGGCGCCCTTGGCCGGGACGGCGCCCACGAACGCCGCGGACAGCTCCTCGTCGGGGTGGGCCCGCCACGACAGCGGCACGAGGTAGGTCTCGCCCGCGCCGTCGGCGTAGGTCACCCGGACCCGGTGCACCGACAGGACGGGCTCGGACCGCGAGAGGAAGAAGCCGTCCTCGCTGACGTCGGCCCACTCGCGGCCCTTGCCCCCGAACCAGCGCTGGTGCGGCATCCACTCGCGCAGGACGTCGGTCAGGGCCTTGCTCATGCGGGTCCTCCGGTGCTCGGCGGGACGTCGTCGCCCGTCCTGGTGTCGCTGTCTCCGGGGATCTCCTCGGCCTCGCTGACCAGGCCGGCGGCCAGCAGGGAGTCGGCGACCGGGCTGGTGGCGGCGGTGTCGGGTCCGGCGGGCTCCTCGACCGGCTCCACCGGGCGGGACAGCTCGAACCAGTAGAAGCCGTGGCCGGCGAGGGTGAGCATGTAGGGCAGCACGCCGATCTGCGGGAACTCGACCCGGCCGGTCAGCTCGATCGGCGTGTGGCCCTCGAAGCGGCGCAGGTCGAGCTCCACCGGCTGGGGGAAGCGGGAGAGGTTGTTGACGCACAGCACGACGTCGTCGCCGAACTCGCGGACGAACGACAGCACCGTGGGGTTGCGCGAGCCGATCTCCTCGTAGGTCCCCAGGCCGAAGGTCGGGTGCTCCTTGCGGACGGCGATCATCCGGCGGATCCACTGCAGCATCGAGTTGGTGTTGCGCAGCTGCGACTCGACGTTGGTGGTCTGGTAGCCGTAGACCGGGTCCTGGTTCAGCGGCAGGTACATCCGCTGCGGGTCGGCGGTGGAGAAGCCGCCGTTGCGGTCCGGCGTCCACTGCATCGGGGTGCGGACGCCGTCGCGGTCACCGAGCCAGATGTTGTCGCCCATCCCGATCTCGTCGCCGTAGTACAGGACCGGCGACCCGGGCAGGCTGAACAGCAGCGCGTTGAACAGCTCGAGGGTGTTGAGGTCGTTCTCCAGCAGCGGCGCCAGCCGGCGGCGGATGCCGATGTTGGCCTTCATGCGGGGGTCCTTGGCGTACTCCGCCCACATGTAGTCGCGCTCCTCGTCGGTGACCATCTCGAGGGTCAGCTCGTCGTGGTTGCGCAGGAAGATGCCCCACTGGCAGTTGTCGGGGATCGGCGGCGTCTGCGCCATGATCTCCGAGATCGGGAACCGCTGCTCCCGGCGGGCGGCCATGAACAGGCGCGGCATCACCGGGAAGTGGAAGGCCATCTGGCACTCGTCGCCGTCCTCGCCGAAGTACTCGACGACGTCGGCCGGCCACTGGTTGGCCTCGCACAGCAGCACGCGGTCGGGGTAGTCCGCGTCGACCACCTTGCGGACGTGCTTGAGGAACTCGTGGGTCTTGGGCAGGTTCTCGCCGTTGGTCCCCTCCTCCTCGAACAGGTAGGGGACGGCGTCGAGGCGGAAGCCGTCGATGCCCAGGTCCAGCCAGTAGCGCAGGGCGTCGATGACCGCCTCCTGCACCGCCGGGTTCTCGAAGTTGAGGTCGGGCTGGTGGGAGAAGAAGCGGTGCCAGAAGTACTGCTTGCGCACCGGGTCGAACGTCCAGTTCGAGCTCTCGGTGTCGACGAAGATGATCCGCGCGTCGGCGTAGCCGGTGTCGTCGTCGGCCCACACGTAGAAGTCGCCGTAGGGGCCCTCGGGGTCACTGCGGCTGGCCTGGAACCAGGGGTGCTGGTCCGAGGTGTGGTTCATGACGAAGTCGATGATCACGCGGATGCCCCGCTGGTGGGCGGCGGCCAGGAACTCCTTGAAGTCCTGGATGTCACCGAACTCCGGCAGGACGGCGGTGTAGTCGCTGACGTCGTAGCCGCCGTCGCGCAGGGGCGAGGCGAAGAACGGCGGCAGCCACAGGCAGTCGACGCCGAGCCACTGCAGGTAGTCGAGCTTGTCCATCATCCCGCGCAGGTCGCCGACGCCGTCGGCGTTGCTGTCGGCGAAGCCACGGACCAGGACCTCGTAGAACACGGCGCGCTTGAACCACAGGGGGTCGGTGCCCCGCGGTGGCAGCGCGGAGCCCCCGTCGGGGGAGTGGGGCACGGGGAGCGTCATCGGTGCGGGGAGCCCTCGCGAGTCGTCGGGACGTGGGGAAGAGGGGTCAGCGGACCGGCGGCGGCCAGGTCACCGGCCGGGGGAGGTGGACCGAGAACACGTGCGCCGGCTCCCAGTAGGGGTCGAGCTCGACGTAGTTGAACTGGCCCCAGTCGTAGCGGGCGCCGGTGATCTCGTCGGTGACGGCGAACCGCTCGTGCCAGTCCAGCCCGAGGGTGGGCATGTCCAGCGACGTCGTCCCGATCTGCCGGTTGGCGCTGTCGAGGGCGCAGACGACGAGGACGGCGTCCTGCGAGCCCGGGTCGGTCTTGGAGAAGCAGATCAGGTTCGGGTTGTCGACGGCGTGGAAGCGCAACGTCCGCAGCTGCTGCAGCGCCGGGTGCGCCCGCCGGACCTCGTTGAGCCGGCGCAGGTAGGGCGCGAGGCTGCGGCCGGCCGCCTCGGCGCCGGCCCAGTCGCGCGGCCGCAGCCGGTACTTCTCGCTGTCGAGGTACTCCTCGCTGCCCGGGCGCACCGCCACGTGCTCGTAGAGCTCGTACCCGGAGTAGACGCCCCAGGTCGGGCTCATCATCGCCGCGAGCACCGCGCGGATCTTGAACATCGGCGGCCCGCCGTACTGCAGGCTCGCGTGCAGGATGTCCGGGGTGTTCACGAAGAAGTTCGGCCGCATGTAGTGCGCGTTGGTCGCCAGCTCGCGGCCGTACTCCTCGATCTCCGCCCGCGCGGTCCGCCAGGTGAAGTACGTGTAGGACTGGGTGAACCCGATCCGCGCGAGCTGGTGCATCATCGCCGGCCGGGTGAAGGCCTCGGCGAGGAAGAGCACGTCGGGGTCGGTCTCCTTGACCTTCCAGATCAGCCAGTGCCAGAAGTCCAGCGGCTTGGTGTGCGGGTTGTCGACGCGGAAGATGCGCACCCCGGCGTCCATCCAGACGCGCACCACCCGCAGCACCTCGGCGTAGAGGCCCTCGGGGTCGTTGTCGAAGTTGATCGGGTAGATGTCCTGGTACTTCTTCGGCGGGTTCTCCGCGTAGGCGATCGTCCCGTCGGGCTTGGTGGTGAACCACTCGGGGTGCTCCGCGACCCACGGGTGGTCCGGCGCGGCCTGCAGCGCGAGGTCGAGCGCAACCTCCATGCCCAGGCCCCGGGTGCGGGTCACGAAGGCCCGGAAGTCCTCCATCGTGCCCAGCTGCGGGTGGACGGCGTCGTGGCCGCCCTCGGCGCTGCCGATGGCCCACGGGGAGCCGACGTCGTCGGGGCCGATCTCGTGCGGGTTGCCGCCGGGGAACTGCGCGGTGTTGGGGCCCTTGCGGTTGACCGTGCCGATCGGGTGGACCGGAGGCAGGTAGACGACGTCGAAGCCCATCTCGGCCACCGCGGGCAGCCGGTCGGACGCGGTCCGGAACGTCCCGTGCGTCGGGACGCCGCCCACGACCGGGCCCTCGGAGCGGGGGAAGAACTCGTACCAGGAGCCGTACAGCGCGCGGGGGCGGTCCACCCACACCTCGTACTCCGGCGTCGGCGTGACCAGCTCGCGCACGGGGTGCTCGTCGAGGTACCGCTGCAGCCCCGTGGCCAGCGCGGGCGCCACCCGGTCGTGCAGCGTGCGGGAGGTGTCGCGCAGCGCGGTCACCGCCTCGGTGACCCGGTCGCGCCACTCCGCGTCGGCGTCCGCGGCCACCCGCTCCAGGAGGCGGGCGCCCTCCTCGAGGTCGTTGGCCAGCTCCCCGGGGCCCTGGCCGGCCTCGATCTTCACCTCGACGGCGTGGTGCCAGGTGGCCAGCGGGTCGCTCCACGCCTCGACGCGGAAGGTCCAGCGGCCCTCCCGGTCGGGCACGACGGTGGTGAGCCAGCGGTCGGGCTCCTCGCCGTAGCGGCGCATCCGGTTGAGCGGCCCGCGGGTGCCGTCGGGAGCGGTCCAGACGACGTCGGCCGCGACGGCGTCGTGGCCCTCGCGGAACACGGTGGCGGTGACCGGCAGGTGCTCGCCGACCACGGCACGGGCCGAGAAGGACCCGCAGGACACGACGGGGGCGACATCGGTGATGCCGAGGCGGAGGTCAGCGCGGCGAGTCATCCCGGCAACGCTATCCAGGTCGGGGACCGGTCACACCTCGGCCGCGGGGGCGGTCGGCCCGGTGCCGGGGCCCGCGGCGGCGGGAGCGCGAGCCGCGAGGGGCGGTGAGGTCCTCCCGCTGACTAGTCTCCCCCCGTGCGAGCACTGCGTCGGTTCACCGTCCGTGCGGCCCTCCCCGAGGCCCTCACGCCGCTGTCCCAGCTGGTCATGAACCTCCGCTGGTCGTGGCACGCCGAGACCCGCGACCTGTTCGAGGCGCTGGACCCGGAGCTGTGGCGCGCCTGCGGCAACGACCCGGTCAAGGTCCTCGGCGAGGTGTCGGCCGAGCGGCTGGCCACGCTGTCGAACGACCGCCGGTTCCTGCGCCGGCTGAAGGACGTCGTCGACGACCTCGACGACTACCTGTCCTCCCCGCACTGGTACCAGTCGCTGGGACCGGACGCGCCGGGCAGCATCGCCTACTTCTCCGCCGAGTTCGGCATCACCGAGGTGCTGCCGCAGTACTCCGGGGGCCTGGGCATCCTCGCCGGCGACCACCTCAAGGCCGCCTCCGACCTCGGTGTCCCGCTGATCGGCGTCGGGCTGCTCTACCGGGCCGGCTACTTCGAGCAGGGGCTGTCGGCCGACGGGTGGCAGCTCGAGCACTACCCGGCGCTGGACCCGCACGGCCTGCCGGTCAAGCTGCTGCGCCAGCCCGACGGGTCGGCCGTCGTCATCACCGTGCCGCTGCCCGAGGGCCGCACCCTGCACGCGCACGTGTGGCGGGCCCAGGTGGGCCGGGTCTCGCTGCTGCTGCTCGACAGCGACATCGAGGAGAACGCCCCGGCCGAGCGCGGGGTCACCGACCGGCTCTACGGCGGCGACGAGGACCACCGCCTGCGCCAGGAGATGCTGCTCGGCATCGGCGGCGTCCGGGCGGTGCGCGCCTACTGCCAGCTCACCGGCACCCCGCAGCCGGAGGTCTTCCACGCCAACGAGGGCCACGCCGGCTTCCAGGGCGTCGAGCGGATCCGCGAGCTCACCGAGTCGCACGGGCTGTCCTTCGCCGAGGCGCTGCAGGCGGTCCGCGCCGGCACCGTGTTCACCACGCACACGCCGGTCCCGGCCGGCATCGACCGCTTCCCGCGGGCGCTCATCGAGCGCTACTTCGCCGGCTTCGGCGTCCCGCTGGAGCACCTCATCCCGCTGGGCGGCGAGGACGACCCGTCGAAGTTCAACATGGCGCACATGGGCCTGCGGCTGGGCCAGCGCGCCAACGGCGTGAGCCGGCTGCACGGGCACGTCAGCCGGTCGATGTTCAGCGACCTGTGGCCCGGCTTCGACGAGGGCGACGTCCCGATCAGCTCGATCACCAACGGCGTGCACGCGCCCACCTGGACCGCCCGGGAGCTGGTGGAGCTGGGCACCCAGACCTCCAGCGGCGGCGACCCGTCCGAGGGCTCCTGGCCGGCGTCCTTCGACGGCGTCGACCGCATCCCGGCCCTGGAGCTGTGGAACACCCGCCGGATGCTGCGCGGCCGGCTGGTCGAGGAGGTCCGCCGCCGGCTGCGGGAGACGGCGCTCTCGCGCGGGGCGGCCGAGGCCGAGGTCGGCTGGACCGACTCCGCGTTCGACCCCGACGTCCTCACCATCGGCTTCGCCCGCCGGGTGCCCTCCTACAAGCGGCTGACGCTCATGCTGCGTGACCCCGAGCGGCTGCGGGCGCTGCTGCTCGACCCCGACCGGCCGATCCAGCTGGTCATCGCCGGCAAGAGCCACCCGGCCGACGACGGCGGCAAGCAGCTGATCCAGCAGATGGTGAAGTTCGCCGACGACCCGGCCATCCGGCACCGGATCGCCTTCCTCCCCGGCTACGACATCGGGATGGCGCGCTACCTCTACTGGGGCTGCGACGTCTGGCTGAACAACCCGCTGCGGCCGCTGGAGGCCTGCGGCACCTCGGGCATGAAGGCGGCGCTCAACGGCGGGCTCAACCTCTCCATCCGCGACGGCTGGTGGGACGAGTGGTTCGACGGCCAGAACGGCTGGGCGATCCCGACCGCCGACGGCGTCACCGACCCCGACCGCCGCGACGACGTCGAGGCGCGGGCCATCTACGACCTGCTCTCCACCCAGGTGCTGCCGCGGTTCTACGAGACCGACCGCGACGGCATCCCCACCCGCTGGGTCGAGATGGTGCGGCACACGCTGCGCGGGACCGGCCCGAAGGTGCTGGCCACCCGGATGGTGCGCGACTACGTCGAGCAGCTGTACGTGCCGGCGGCGGGCTCGGCGCGGTCGATGTCCGACGGCGGGTACGCGCCGGCGCGCGACGAGGCGCACTGGCGGGCGCACCTGCTGGAGAACTGGTCGAGCGTGCGGGTCGCGCACGTCGAGGCCACCGGCGCCGGCGACACCCCGGAGATCGGCTCGACCCTCGCGCTGCGCGCGGAGGTGGAGCTGCCGCACCTCACCCCGGGCGACGTCGAGGTGCAGGCGGCCTACGGGCGGGTCGACGACGCCGACGGCCTGCACGAGGTGACCACGGTGCCGATGCGGCACGAGCACACCGAGGGCTCGCGGCACTGGTTCACCGCGACCCTGCCGCTCGAGCGCACCGGCGCCTTCGGCTACACCGTCCGCGTGCTGCCGCACTCCCAGCACCTCGCCGACCCCGCCGAACTCGGGCTCGTGCGCAGCGCCTGAGCCGCCGGGGACCCCACCCGTCACGCCGGTCGCAGCGTCCCCAGGGGGCGCGGCGAACGGCGTGGCGGTGCGGTGGGACCGCACAGCGCGCCCGGCTGTCACTAGGCTGGCGCGCATGCCCGACCGCTGTGAAGTCCTGCCCGGAGACGCCCTCGTGGCCCGTCGCGGCGGGGGACTGCTGTGGGTCGACGCGCCCGGCTCGCCGGCTCTGGTCGCCGCGCTGCACGCCTGCCTGGGTGTGTCCGGCCCCGGCGCCGACCGCGTCCTGGGGGCCGTGGCCGCCCAGGCGGCCGCGCTCGGTGGGGGCTCGGCCTCCTTCGCCCTGGTCCTGACCGACACCTCGGGCGGGTCGGGCACCGGCGTCGCGCTGTGGGCCGGCAAGGGCCAGCCGGCCGTCGACGGCGTCCCGGTCTCCGGCCAGCCGGCCGACGGCTGCAGCCTCGCCACCGGGTTCACGCTCGGGTCCACCCTCTACGTCGGTCCCGGCCAGGCCACGCCGCAGATGCCTCCGGGCGTCGCCTACGACCTCGTCGAGGGCGCGGTCCCCGGTTCGGGTGCGCTGCTGCAGCTGGCCGCCGCCGCGTCCGCCCAGGCCGCCGTCCCGCCGGCCACCCACACGCCGCCCTCGTCGTTCAGCGCCGGCTCGGACGCCGGCTTCGCCGCCGCACCGTCCTACGGCGCGCCCGTGGGGGGCTCGCCCTCCGGCCAGGGCGCGACCCGCCTCGACGACGGCGGCGAGGAGACGGCGTTCTGGAAGCCCGACGCCGCCTCCGCGCCGGTGCTGCGCTTCGACGACGGCCTGGTCGTCACCGTCGACGAGGACCTCGTGCTCGGCCGCCGTCCCGACAGCCACGAGCTGGTGACCGCCGGCAACGCCCGCCCGGTGCCGATCGCCGACACGCAGAACGTGCTGTCCTCGGCGCACGCGGCCATCCAGCGCCAGGGCCGCGAGGTCACGCTGACCGACCTCGGCTCGCTCAACGGCACGCACGTCGCCGGGCCCGAGGCCACCGAGTGGACCCAGCTCGAGCCCGGCGTCGCCCACCCGCTCTCCGACGGCGACCGCCTCCTCCTCGGGTGGACGGTCATCACCTACGAGCAGCCCACCGACTAGGCACGTGGTACACACCGGGCCCGGACCCCCTCGGGGGACCGGGCCCGGTGCCGTCTCGGGGGCGGGCAGCGGCGTCCTGGGGGCGGGCAGTGCCGTCCTGGCTCACCGTGGCGTGTCCCGGCTCAGCGTCGACGGTGAGCCGGGACGCAGCACGATCAGGTCACCTGATCATGCGGGTCGCCGCAGGACGCGCAGCAGCCAGACGGTGCGCGGGGGGACGGACACCGGCCCGGGCGCGACGACGGCCGGCCGCGGCGGCGCCCCCGTCGGGTACTCGGTGCTGAGCGCGAACTCGTAGCCGTCGGCCCACGGCGGCCCCGGCAGCACGACGTCCACCGGCTCGGCCCCGGCGTGCAGCTGCACGAGGTAGGAGTCGTCGACCACCCGGCGGCCGCGCTCGTCGCGGTGCCGGATCCCGCGGCCGTCGAGGTACATCCCGACCGTCTGCAGGCCGGTGTCGAACCACTCCGCCGTGGTCAGCTGGCCGCCGCCGGGGGCGAACCAGGCGACGTCGCGGGTGCCGCCGGTCTCCGGGATCTCGTGGCCCTCGAAGAACGCCTCCTGGCGCAGCACCGGCGCGTCGTGGCGCAGCCGCAGCAGCCGGCGGACGAAGGCCAGCAGGTCGCCGTCGGCACCGTCCCAGTCGATCCAGGAGACCTCGTTGTCCTGGCAGTAGGCGTTGTTGTTGCCGCCCTGGGTCCGCCCGAGCTCGTCGCCGGCGGTGAGCATCGGCACGCCGGTCGACAGCAGCAGCGTGGCCAGCAGGTTGCGCTGCTGGCGGGCGCGCAGGGCCTGCACCTCCGGGTCGTCGCTCGGGCCCTCGACGCCGCAGTTCCAGTTGCGGTTGTGGCTCTCGCCGTCGCGGTTGTCCTCCCCGTTGGCCTCGTTGCGCTTGTGCTCGTAGGTGACCAGGTCGGCCAGCGGGAAGCCGTCGTGCGCGGTGACGAAGTTGACGCTGGCGAACGGGCGGCGGCCGTCGGAGCGGTAGAGGTCGGAGGAGCCGGTGAGCCGGTAGGCCAGGTCCCGGACGCCGACGCGCGCACCGGACCACACGTCGCGCACCGTGTCGCGGTAGCGGCCGTTCCACTCGGTCCACAGCGGCGGGAAGTTGCCCACCTGGTAGCCGCCCTCGCCGATGTCCCACGGCTCGGCGATGAGCTTCACCTGGCTGACCACCGGGTCCTGGTGGACGACGTCGAAGAACGCCGAGAGCCGGTCGACGTCGTGGAAGGACCGGGCCAGCGCGGCGGCGAGGTCGAACCGGAAGCCGTCGACGTGCATCTCGGTGACCCAGTAGCGCAACGAGTCCATGAGCATCGCCAGCACCTGCGGGCGCCGGACGTCGAGGGTGTTCCCGCAGCCGGTGTAGTCGGTGTAGCGGGCCCGGTTCTCCCCGTGCAGCCGGTAGTAGCCGGGGTTGTCGATGCCCTTGAGCGACAGCGAGGGCCCGGTGTGGTCGCCCTCCGCGGTGTGGTTGTAGACGACGTCGAGGACCACCTCGATGCCCGCGGCGTGCAGCGCCTTGACCATCGCCTTGAACTCGGTGACCTGCGCCCCGCCGGAGCCGGCCGAGCTGTAGGCGGCGTGCGGGGCGAAGTAGCCGAGGGTGTTGTAGCCCCAGTAGTTGGTCAGACCCCGGCGCAGCAGGTGCGGCTCGCTGACGAAGTGGTGCACCGGCAGCAGCTCGACGGCGGTGACGCCCAGGGACAGCAGGTGCTCGACGAACGCCGGGTGGGCCAGCCCCGCGTAGGTGCCGCGCAGCGCCGGGGGGACGCCCGGGTGGCGCATGGTCGCGCCCTTCACGTGCACCTCGTAGACGACGGTGTCCGACCACGAGGTGGCGGGCCTGCGGTCGCCGTCCCAGGGGAAGGAGTCGTGGACGACGACGCCGCGCGGCACGAACGGCGCGGAGTCGCGCGGGTCGGCGGGGCCGGTGTCGGGGCCGTCGGCGCGGTACCCGAAGAGCGCGGGGTGCAGCGTCAGGTCGCCGTCGACGGCGCGCGCGTAGGGGTCCAGCAGCAGCTTCTCCGGGTTCCACCGGTGCCCCGCGCCGGGGTCCCAGGGGCCGTGCACGCGGTAGCCGTAGCGCTGGCCGGGGCCGACGCCGGGCAGCCGGCCGTGCCACACCTGGTGGGTGGTCTCCCGCAGGCGGTGCCGGTGCTCGGTCCCGTCGGGGTCGAACAGGCACAGGTCGACCGCGGTGGCCCCGGCCGACCACAGCGCGAAGTTGGTACCGGTGCCGTCCCAGTGCGCTCCCAGGGGAGCGGGGGAGCCCGGCCAGACCTCGACGTCCTCGCTGCTGGTCCTCACCCGGCGATCCTGCCAACAGATGCGCCTGTCGGCCGTCAGGGGAGCGGGTTGGTTGGATGGGGTCGTGTCGAGCAGTCCCGCCGTCAGCGGAGCAGAGCCCGTCGTCCGGATGCGCGGCGTGGACGTCGTCCGCGGGCAGTCGCACCTGCTGCGGGGGGTGGACTGGACGGTCACGCCCGAGCAGCGCTGGGTGGTGCTCGGGCCCAACGGCGCCGGGAAGACGACGCTGCTGCAGCTGGCCGGTGCGCTCATGCACCCGACCCGCGGCGAGGTGGAGCTGCTCGGCGAGACGATGGGCGCGGTCGACGTCTTCGAGCTGCGCCCGCGCATCGGCGTGACCAGCGCGGCGCTGGCGCAGCGGATCGAGCCGGGGGAGCGCACCGGCGACGTCGTCCTCTCCGCCGGGTACGCCGTCGTCGGCCGGGGGCGCGAGCGCTACGACATCCACGACCTCACCCGTGCCGCGCTGCTCATGCAGCAGTGGGGCGTGCAGGCGATCGCGCACCGGCCCTTCGGCACGCTCAGCGAGGGCGAGCGCAAGCGGGTGCAGATCGCCCGGGCGCTCATGCCCGACCCCGAGCTGCTGCTGCTCGACGAGCCCGGCGCCGGGCTGGACCTGGGCGGCCGCGAGGACCTGGTCAGCCGGCTGTCGGACCTCGCCACCTACCTCTACGCCCCGGCACAGGTGCTGGTGACCCACCACGTCGAGGAGATCCCGCCCGGCTACACCCACGCGCTGCTGCTGCGCGAGGGTGCGGTGGTGGCCTCCGGGCCGCTGTCGTCGGTGGTCACCGCCGAGGCGCTGTCGGAGACCTTCGGCCTGCCGCTGGCGCTCGAGCGCACCGCCGGCCGCTACACCGCCCGCCGCCGGGGCTGAGCCCCACCGCGTGGCTAGGGTGCGCTGCATGGCAGCACCCGAGTTCGTGACCCTGTCGGTCGAGGACGGGGTGGGCACCGTCCGCCTCGACCGGCCCAAGATGAACGCCATCGACGAGCAGCTGTACACCGAGGTGCGGGCCGCGGCGCTCGAGGCCACCGAGCGCGAGGACGTCCGCGCCGTGGTGATCTACGGCGGGGAGCGGGTGTTCGCCGCCGGGGCCGACATCAAGGCGATGTCCCGGCTGACCGGCGACTCGATGGTCGCGTGGGGGCGGGAGCTGACGCACAGCTTCACCACCGTGGCGCGCATCCCCAAGCCGGTCATCGCCGCCATCACCGGCTACGCCCTCGGCGGCGGCTACGAGCTCGCCCTGTGCGCCGACTTCCGGATCATGGGCGCCGGGGCGAAGGTCGGCCAGCCCGAGATCCTCCTCGGGGTCATCCCCGGGGCCGGCGGCACGCAGCGGCTGGCCCGGCTGGTCGGCCCGGCCAAGGCCAAGGACCTCGTCTTCACCGGCCGGCACGTCGGTGCCGAGGAGGCCCTCGAGATGGGCCTGGCCGACGCCGTCGTCCCCGACGCCGAGGTGTACTCGACGGCGGTGGCCATGGCACGCAGGTTCGCCGCCGGCCCGCCGCTCGCGCTCGCCGCGGCCAAGCAGGCGATCGACGAGGGTCTCGACGGGCCGATCGAGCAGGGGCTGGCGCTGGAGAGCCGGCTGTTCGCCGGGCTGTTCGACACCGAGGACCAGGCGACCGGGATGCGCTCGTTCCTCGAGAGCGGCCCCGGCAAGGCGACCTTCACCGGGCGCTGACCCGCTCCCGGACCTCCGCGTCGCCCACTGTTCCCGCGACCGTCACCGGATCCGGCCCTCCGGACGGTCCGGTTCTGTCACCATCCGCGCAGAGCCCGTCGGCCATCTGGCCCGCTCCCCTGGAGGACCCGTGCGATCCACCCCCACCCTGAGGACCGCGACCGTGCTGGCGGCCGCGACCCTCGCGCTGACCGCCTGTGGCGGCGGCAGTGACGACAGCGGCTCGGGAGGGGGCGGCGGCTCCGACGCGGCCAGTGCCCGCTCCGCCGAGGACCTCGGCGGCATGGACGCCCTCGTCGAGGCCGCGCAGGCCGAGGGGGAGCTCAACGTCATCGCGCTGCCGCCGGACTGGGCCAACTACGGCGAGATCATCTCCACCTTCGAGGAGGAGTACGGGATCACCGTCAACAGCGCCTCGCCCGACGGCTCCAGCCAGGACGAGCTCAACGCCGTCGAGAGCCAGCGCGGCCAGGACCGCGCGCCGGACGTCCTCGACCTGGGCACCGCCTTCGCCCGCCAGGCGCAGGCCCAGGACTTCCTCGCCCCGTACAAGGTGGAGACCTGGGACGAGATCCCCGAGGGCCAGAAGGACCCCGACGGCCACTGGTACAACGACTACGGCGGCTACATCTCCATCGGCTGCAACGCCACGGTGATCGCCGAGTGCCCGACCAGCTTCGCCGACCTGCTCGACCCGCAGTACGCCGGCCAGGTCGCGCTCAACGGCAACCCGACGCAGGCCGCGGCCGCCTTCTCCGGCGTCTGGGCCGCCTCGCTGGCCAACGGCGGCAGCCTCGACGACATCGGCCCGGGCATCGACTTCTTCGCCCAGGTGAAGGAGGTCGGGAACTTCAACCCGGTCGAGATCACCCCGGCGACGATCCAGAGCGGTGAGACGCCGCTGGCCATCGACTGGGACTACCTCAACGCCGGGCTGACCCCCACGCTGGCCGAGCAGGGCGTCGACTGGCAGGTCAACGTCCCCTCCGACGGCCTGTTCGGCGGCTACTACAGCCAGGCGATCAGCGCCTACGCCCCGCACCCGGCCGCCGCGCGGCTGTGGCAGGAGTTCCTCTACAGCGACCGCGGCCAGAACCTGTACCTCGCCGGCGGCGCCCGCCCGGTCCGGCTGCCCGCGATGCAGGAGGCCGGGACCGCCGACCCCGACGCGCTGGCCGCCCTGCCGCCGGTCGAGGGCACCGCGGACTTCCCGACCCAGGAGCAGGAGACCGCCGCCCAGCAGGTGGTCGCCACCCGGTGGAACCAGGAGATCTCCGGCTGAGCACCGCATCCGCAGCCGCCGCGCCGGCGTCCCGGGGGGACGCCGGCGCGGCGGTCTGCTGCACTCGCTGGGCCCGGTCCTGGGGATCGTGCCCTTCCTGCTCTACGTCGCGGTGTTCCTGCTCCTCCCGGTCGGCGTGCTGGCCGTGGAGGCCTTCCGCGCCGTCGACCCGGTCACCTTCGAGGAGAGCTGGTCGACGGCGAACATCGGCACCGTGACCGGCGGCGCCTACGCCCGGTCCTACGTCGGCAGCCTCCAGCTGTCGGCCATCACCGCCGTGCTGGGCGCGGTCCTCGGCCTGGCCCTCGCCTTCGCCGTCGTGAACACCCGCCGCGGCCGCCTGCTGCGCCGCCTGGTGCTCACCGCGTCCGGCGTGCTCGCCAACTTCGGCGGCGTCCCGCTGGCCTTCGCCTTCCTCGCCACCATCGGCAACGCCGGGGTCGTCACCGCGGTGCTCACCGGCCCGCTGGGCCTCGACGGCTTCCGGCTGGCCTCCATGGCCGGCCTGGCGCTGGTCTACCTGTACTTCCTGGTCCCGCTGATGGTCCTGACGATCATCCCGGCCGTGGAGGCGCTGCGACCGCAGTGGCGGGAGGCCTCCGACGTGCTGGGCGCCAGCGGCTGGCAGTACTGGCGGCACGTGGGCGGCCCGGTGCTGGCTCCGCCCGTGCTGGGCGCCACGATGCTGCTGTTCGCCTCGGCGTTCGCCGCCTACGCCACGGCGCGGGCGCTGGTGGGCAGCAGCCTCCCGCTCGTGACCCTGCAGATCGCCGACTCGCTGTCGAGCAACGTGATCGTCGGCGCGGAGAACCTCGGCAAGGCGCTGGCGCTCGGGATGGTCGTCCTCGTCGGCCTGGTGATGGTCTTCTACACCTGGGTCCAGCGGCGGACGTCGCGGTGGCTGTCGTGAGCGCCACCACGACCGGGCTGTCCACCGCGGCGGTGGCGGGCGCCGGCGGGGTCCAGCCGGAGACGCGGGCCCGTCCGGCCCGCCGGGCCCGCGGCTGGTGGCGCTGGGCGGTCTTCGCCGTCCTCGGCCTGTACTTCCTCGTGCCGCTGGCCGCGTCGGTCTGGTTCACCGTCCGCAGCCGCGACGGCGTCACCGCCGACGCCTACGCGAGCATCCCGTCGGCGGAGGGGTTCGCCGAGAACTTCGGCCGCTCGCTGGCCCTCGGTGCGCTCACCGTGGTGATCGCGCTGCTGCTGACGGTGCCCACCGTGGTGCTCGTGGAGCTGCGGCTGCCGCGGCTGCGGCCGCTGGTGGAGCTGCTCACCCTCGTCCCGCTGCTGCTGCCGCCGATCGCGCTGGTCGTCGGCGTGCGCAGCGTGCTGGCGTGGGCGCCGGAGCACTTCTTCGGGACGCCGCTGGCCGAGGCCTTCTTCGCCCTCCAGGAGCCGGCGCTGCCGTGGATCCTGGTGCTCGTCTACGTCGTCCTCGCGCTGCCGTTCGTCTACCGCGCGCTGGACGCCGGCGTGCGGGGCGCGCAGCTGCGCACGCTCACCGAGGCCGCGCGGGTGCTCGGCGCCTCGTGGCCGCGGGTGATGCTCTCGGTGGTGCTGCCGGTGCTGCGGACGTCGGTGCTCAACGCCGCCTTCCTGACCCTCGCCCTGGTGCTGGGGGAGTTCACCGTGGCCAACATCCTCGGCTTCGAGACCTTCCCCACCTGGATCGTGCGCATCGCCGGCTCGCAGCCGCGGCTGTCGGTCGCCGTCTCCGTGCTCTCCCTGCTCCTGACCTGGGCGCTGCTGCTGCTCATCTCCGCGCTGGACCGCCGGCGCCGCGAGGAGGACCCCGCATGACCGCCGCTCCCGAGCCCGGGACCGTCACCGCCGAGGTGCCCGGCCGGGCGCCGTCCCGCGGCGCCGCGCCCGCCGACCTGCGCGAGCAGGCGCCGGTCGGCGTCCGGCTCGAGGGGCTCACCCGCCGCTACGGCGGGGTGCTCGCCCTCGACGGCCTCGACCTCGACGTCGCCGGCGGCGAGTTCCTCGCCCTGCTCGGGCCGTCGGGCTGCGGCAAGACGACGGCGCTGCGCGCGATCGCCGGCTTCGAGGTCCCCGACGCCGGCCGGGTGTGGTTCGACCGCCGCGACGTCACGTCGCTGCCGCCGAGCAAGCGCGACGTCGGGATGGTGTTCCAGGCCTACAGCCTCTTCCCGAACATGACCGTCGCCGAGAACGTCGCCTTCGGGCTGCGGGTGCGCCGCCGGGACAAGGCCGAGCGCGCCGGGCGGGCCGCCGAGCTGCTGGAGCTCGTCGGGCTCGCCGACCGCGGCCAGCGCTATCCGCACCAGCTCTCCGGCGGTCAGCAGCAGCGGGTCGCGCTGGCCCGCGCCCTGGCCGTGGCGCCGCAGGTGCTGCTGCTCGACGAGCCGCTGTCGGCGCTGGACGCGCAGGTGCGGGTCCAGTTGCGCGACGAGATCCGCCGCATCCAGCTCGAGCTCGGCATCACCACGGTGTTCGTCACGCACGACCAGGCCGAGGCGCTGTCGGTGGCCGACCGGGTCGGCGTCATGCGGGCCGGCCAGCTGGAGCAGGTGGCCTCGCCCGACGACCTCTACGAGCGCCCGGCGACGGCGTTCGTGGCCGGCTTCGTCGGCACGATGAACCGCATCCCCGCCGTCCTCGGCGACGGCGACGTGGAGTTCCTCGGCGTCCGCCGGGAGGTGGTCGGTGCCGTCCCGGCGGCCGGGCCGGCGTTCGCGCTGGTGCGGCCGGAGGCGCTGGAGGTCGAGGCCGACCCGCGCGGTCCGGGCCGGGTGGTGACGCGCACGTTCTCCGGTGCCGTCACGCGGCTGACCGTGGCGCTGCCCGACGGCGTCGAGGTGCAGGCCGACGTCCCCAGCGCCGGCAGCCAGGGCCTCACGCCCGGGACGCCGGTCTCCGTCACCCCCGCCGAGCGCCCCGCCCTGGTCGAGCCGGTCGAGCCGGCCGACCTCACGCCGTGAGCTGGTAGACGACCACGGTGGCGTCGTCCCGGTTGGTCACGTAGGCCCGTTCCCCGTCCGCCGACACCGCCACGCTCGTCGGCGCGTTGCCCGGCGTCGGGTTGGCGGTCACGTCCAGGGTCGCGGCGTCCACCACCGACATCGTGTTCGCGTCGACGTCGGTCGTGTAGAGGTGCCGGCCGTCCGGCGCCCAGGCGACGTCCTGCGGACTGAGGCCCACGCGGCCGGTGTCGACGACGGCGTCGGTCGCGGTGTCGAGCAGGCGGATCTCGCTGCTGCCGAAGGAGACGACGGCGACCCGGCTGCCGTCCGGCGAGATCGCGACGCTGTGCGGGGCGACCCCCGCGGCGACCTCCGCCAGGACCCGGCCGCCGTCACCCAGGTCGAGCACGGAGAGCACGCCGGACTCGTGGTTGGCGGTGTAGCCGCGCCGGCCGTCGGCGGAGACCGCGATCCAGTGCGGGTTCTCCCGCACCGGGTAGGAGCCGACCTGCTCACCGCTGGTCGTGTCGACGACCTCCACGCGCGCCTCGTTGTGCAGCGGGACGTACAGGCGGGTGCCGTCGGGGGAGACCTCCGGGGCGTAGGGACGCAGTCCCACCTCGACCGTCTGCAGCACCTTGCTGGTCGCCGTGTCGACGAAGGCGACGTGGTGCACGGTGTTGGCCTCGTCGTACACGGTGACGTAGGCCCGGCTGCCATCGGGGGAGAAGGTCACGAACTGCGGAGGCCCCGCCTCGATCGGGATCCGGGCGCTGACGCTCAGGGAGTTAAGGTCCAGCACGCTGACGACGCCCTCGGCCCGGTGCGCGATGTAGGCGTAGCGGTCGTTGGGGGCGATCGCCAGGTACCCCGGCGTCGGCGGGACGGGGATCGGGTCCCCCAGTTGCGTCGGCACCGCGAGGCTGGCCGGCGGTGGGGCGCTCGACGAGGGCGGCGCCGCGGTCCCCTCGGGTGGGAGGGTGCCGGCCGGGGAGCCGGGGGCGTGCCGGCGGCGTCCGCCCCTCCGTCCTCGCGGGGCCACAGGAAGGCCCCGAGCCCGGCGGCGACCAGGACGAGCACGAGCGCGCTGACCAGCGCGACCCGCCGGCGCCGGGAGCGCGGGGCGGGTCCCGGGACGTCGGCCGGAGCCCCGGGCAGCTGTTGCGCGGAGCTGTGCGCGCCGTCGCCGGAGCGCACTCCGAGCACGGTCGGCGGGGCGGCCGGCGTCCTCGCCGGTTCGGTGTCCCGGGGCCGCGACGTCGTCCCGGGCGCGGGCGGCGCGGCCGGTGCGCCGCCCGGCTCCAGGGCCGCGCGGGCGGCGTCGATCAGTGCGCGCGGCGTGGAGTAGCGGTCCTCGGGACGCTTGGCCATGCCCCGGGCGATCACCTCGTCCAGAGCCGGGGGCACGCCCCGACCAGCTCGCTGGGCCGGGGCGGGTCCACGTAGAGGTGGGCGTAGAGCAGTGCCGGCAGGTCCTCGCCGCGGAACGGGCGGCGTCCGGTCAGGCACTGGGCCAGGACGCAGGCCAGCGAGTAGACGTCCACCCGCCCGTCGATCGGCTGGTCGGTGAAGCGCTCGGGCGCCATGTAGTCCAGCGTCCCGACCGTCGCGCCGGTGATCGTCAGCGACGTCCGGGTGCTGCCGATCGACCGGGCGATGCCGAAGTCGACCACGTAGACGAAGTCGGTCGGCGTCACCAGGATGTTGCTCGGCTTGACGTCGCGGTGCACCAGGGCGTCGGCGTGCGCCGCCTCCAGGGCGTCGGCGACCTGGGACAGCAGCGCCACCGTCCGGTGGGGCGGCAGCGGTCCCTCGCCCAGCAGGTCGCCGAGGTCGCGGCCGTCGACCAGCCGCATGTCGATGAACAGGCGGCCGTCGATCTCGCCGTAGTCGTGGATCGGGATGACGTGCGGCTCGCGCAGCCGCGCGGCGACGTGCGACTCGCGCCGGAAGCGGCTGGCGAACTCGGGGTCCCCGTTGAGGTTCTCCGGCAGGAGCTTCAGGGCGACCAGGCGCTCCCGGCGGGTGTCCCGGGCGCGCCAGACCTCGCCCATCCCACCGACGCCGAGCACCTCCTCGAGGAGGTAGGGGCCGAACTGTCGCGGACACATGGCGGCTCCTCGGCCGGCCGGGCGGTGGAGGGCGAGCCGGCCGGAAAGACGCGGGTGGCGCGGGGACGGTAAGCAGCGCGGTGTCCGCCTGGCCCGGCCGTCGGTCGCGCGCGTCCCCGGCCGCGGGCCCCGCCGCCGCGCCCCCTCGCAGTGCAGTCCCCCCGCGACACTGCGTGCGTGCCCGGCCCGGGTGGTGGACGAGGATGGCCGGGTGAGCGAGCCCCCGGCCCCCGACGGGGTCACCGACGTCGACCGGTCCGACCGCACCGGGCGGGCGTGGCTGGAGCGCGCCATCGCCGCCGTCGAGGCCGACGCGGTGCGCAGCGCCGACACGCACCTGCTGGTGTACCCGCTGCCACCCGAGTGGGGCGTCGACCTCTACCTCAAGGACGAGTCGACGCACCCGACCGGCAGCCTCAAGCACCGGCTGGCCCGCTCGCTGTTCCTGCACGCCCTGTGCTCGGGCTGGATCGCCGAGGGCAGCACCGTCGTCGAGGCCTCCAGCGGGTCGACGGCGATCAGCGAGGCCTACTTCGCCCGGATGCTCGGCCTGCCCTTCGTCGCGGTCATGCCCGCCTCGACCAGCCCCGAGAAGGTGGCGCTCATCGAGCGCCACGGCGGACGCTGCCACTTCGTGGAGAAGGCGCCGGAGATGTACGACGAGGCGCGCCGGCTGGCCGCCGAGACGGGCGGGCACTACCTCGACCAGTTCACCCACGCCGAGCGGGCCACCGACTGGCGCGGCAACAACACCATCGCCGAGTCGGTGTTCGAGCAGATGGCCCTCGAGCGCCACCCGGTGCCCGAGTGGGTCGTCGTCGGCGCGGGCACCGGCGGCACGAGCGCGACCTTCGGCCGCTACCTGCGCTTCCGGCGGCACCCCACCCGGCTGGCCGTCGTCGACCCGGAGAACTCCGCGTTCTTCCCCGGCTGGGTCGAGGACGAGCCGGCGTGGACCACCGGCCTGCCGTCGCGGATCGAGGGGATCGGCCGGCCGCGGGTGGAGCCGTCGTTCCTGCCGTCGGTGGTCGACCGGATGATCCGCGTGCCCGACGCCGCCTCGCTGGCGGCGGTGCGGCACCTGGAGCGGACGACGGGGCGGCGGGCCGGCGGCTCGACCGGCACGAACCTCTGGGGCGCGTTCAAGCTCGTCGCCGAGATGGTCGCGGCCGGGCGCCGCGGCAGCGTCGTCACCCTGCTCTGCGACGGCGGCGAGCGGTACGCGCACACCTACCACTCCGACGCGTGGGTGGCCCGGTGCGGCCTGGACCTGGAGCCGTGCACCGCCGTCCTGGAGGAGTTCGCCGCCACCGGCCGCTGGACGGCGTGACGGGGCTCACCGGCACCCCGGCTCGGTGCGCCGTTACCCCGCAGTAACCTCCACTATCGGAGCCAGGCGGGCCGCGGCCCGCGTCCCCCATGACCGATCGCGGAGGTAGGTCTGGCGATGAACATCGTCGTTCTGGTCAAGCAGGTCCCCGACTCCGGCACCCAGCGTTCGCTGGACCCGTCGGACAACACCGTCGCCCGCGCCACCGCGGACAACGTCATCAACGAGATCGACGAGTACGCGATCGAGGAGGCGCTGCAGGTCAAGGACGCCCAGGGCGGTGAGGTCACCGTCCTGACCGTCGGCCCCGGCAGCGCCACCGACGCCATCCGTAAGGCCCTGTCGATGGGCGCGGACAAGGCGGTGCACGTCTCCGACGACGCCATCCACGGCTCGTGCGCGATCCAGACCTCGGCGGTCCTCGCCGCGGCGCTGCAGCAGATGCAGTACGACCTCGTGCTCATGGGCGCGACGTCGACCGACGGGCAGATGGGCGTGATGCCGGCGCTGCTGTCCGAGCGGCTGGGCATCCCGCAGGTGTCCGGCGCCCGCAAGCTCACGGTCGCCGACGGCAAGGTGCAGGTCGAGCGGCAGACCGACGGCGGCTACTGGGCCCTGGAGGCCCCGCTGCCGGCGATCGTGTCCACCTGGGACACCATCAACGAGCCGCGCTACCCCTCCTTCAAGGGGATCATGGCCGCCAAGAAGAAGCCGGTCGAGAGCAAGTCGCTGGCCGACCTGGGCGTGGACGCCTCGAGCGTCGGCCTGGCCACCGCCACCAGCCAGGTCGTGGACTTCGCCGGCCGCCCGCCGAAGGGCGAGGGCGTGAAGGTCACCGACGAGGGCAACGGCGCGCAGGAGCTCGTGGGCTTCCTCGCCAGCCAGAAGCTCGTCTGACCCGGCCGCGATCGAAGCGAAGAGGAGAGGCAACAGTCATGGCAGAGGTCCTGGTCCTCGTCGAGCTGAACCCGGCCGACGGCACCGTCCGCAAGGGCACCCTCGAGGCGCTCACCGCCGCGCGGGCGCTCGGTGAGGTCTCGGCGGTCGTCGCCGGCGGCCCCGGTGTCGCCGCCGGCGCCCGCGAGCAGCTGGCCGAGTACGGCGCGGCGAAGGTCTACGTCGCGGAGTCCCCGGAGATCGACGAGTACCTCGTCGCCCCGAAGGCCGAGGTGCTCGCGCAGCTCGTGCAGCAGGCGTCCCCGGCCGCCGTCGTCATCCCGTCGTCGGCGGAGGGCCGCGAGGTCGCCGCCCGCCTGGCGCTGAAGACCGGCAGCGGCTTCCTCACCGACGTCAGCGACATCGCCGCCGACGGCACCGCCACCCAGGTGGTCTTCGCCGGCCAGCAGATCGTCCACTCCAGGGTGACGGCGGGCATCCCGATCTACACGCTGCGCGGCAACTCGATCACCCCCGAGCCGGCCCCGGCCGCGGGCGAGGAGGTCGCGGTGCAGGTCAGCCTGTCCGACGCCGCGAAGCAGACCCGCGTCGTGGACAAGGTCGTCGAGCAGAAGAGCAACCGGCCCGAGCTGACCGAGGCCTCGATCGTCGTCTCCGGCGGCCGCGGTGTGGCCAGCGCCGAGAACTTCTCGATCATCGAGGGCCTGGCCGACTCCCTCGGCGCCGCCGTGGGCGCCTCGCGCGCCGCGGTCGACTCCGGCTTCTACCCGCACAGCTTCCAGGTCGGGCAGACCGGCAAGACCGTCTCGCCGCAGCTCTACATCGCGGTCGGCATCTCCGGCGCCATCCAGCACCGGGCCGGCATGCAGACCAGCAAGACCATCGTGGCCGTCAACAAGGACCCCGAGGCCCCGATCTTCGAGCTGGCCGACTTCGGCGTCGTCGGCGACCTGTTCCAGGTCGTCCCCGCCGCCACCGAGCAGATCGCCGCCCGCAAGTAGAGAAGCACCTCGCCCGACGGGCGCCGATCCCTCCCCGGGGTCGGCGCCCGTCGGCGTGTGAGGGGAGTCCCCGGCGTCCCCCGGTCGGGTCCGTCGTGCGCGACTAACCTGGGCCGGTGACCTACCTCGACCACGCGGCCACCACGCCGGTGCTCCCCGAGGTGCTGGCCGCCATGACCGAGCAGTGGGCCCGGGTCGGCAACGCCTCGTCGTTGCACGCCAGCGGCCGCGCCGCGCGCCGGGCCGCCGAGCAGTCGCGCGAGCGGCTCGCCGAGGCGCTGGGCGCGCGCCCGTCGGAGGTGCTCTTCACCGGCGGCGGTACCGAGAGCGACAACCTCGCGGTCAAGGGGCTGTTCTGGGCGCGGCGGGAGGCCGACTCCCGCCGGCGGCGGCTCGTGGTGAGCCCCGCCGAGCACCACGCGGTCCTCGACAGCGCCGAGTGGCTGGCCAAGCACGAGGGCGCCGAGGTCACGTGGCTGCACCTGGAGCCCACCGGCCGCGTGACCCCCGAGGCGCTCGCCGACGCGCTCGGTGACGGCTCCGACGTCGCCGTGGCCAGCGTGATGTGGGCCAACAACGAGATCGGCACGGTGAGCGACGTCGCCGCGCTGGCCGACGTCGCGCACGCGGTCGGGGTGCCGCTGCACACCGACGCGGTGCAGGCCGTCGGCCAGGTGCAGGTCGGCTTCGCCGCCAGCGGCGTGGACGCGCTCACCATGACCGGGCACAAGCTCGGCGGGCCGATGGGCGCCGGGGTGCTGCTGCTGCGCCGCGACGCCGAGTGCACGCCGCTGCTGCACGGCGGCGGCCAGGAGCGCGACGTGCGGTCGGGGACCCTCGACGTGCCGGCCATCGTCGGCCTCGCCACCGCCGCGGCCACCACCGTCGCCGCCCGCGCCGAGCGGGCCGCCCGGCTGTCGGCCCTGCGCGACCGGCTGGTGGCCGGCGTGCTCGAGCAGGTGCCCGACGCGCAGCTCAACGGCGCCCCGCTCGACGACGTGCTCGCCGGCGGGCCCGGGCGGCTGCCGGGCAACGCGCACCTGTCCTTCCCGGGCGCCGAGGGCGACGCCCTGCTCATGCTGCTCGACGCCCGCGGCATCGAGTGCTCCACCGGCTCGGCCTGCAGCGCCGGCGTCGCGCGACCCAGCCACGTGCTCACCGCCGTCGGCGCCGAGGCCGACCGGGCGCGCAGTTCGCTGCGGTTCAGCCTGGGGTCGACGAGCACCGACGCCGACGTCGACGCCCTGCTGGCCGTGATCGCCCCCGTGGTCGAGCGCGCCCGCCGGGCGGGGAGGGGGCGCTAGTGCGGGTCCTCGCCGCCATGAGCGGGGGAGTGGACTCCGCGGTCGCGGCCGCGCTCGCCGTCGACGCCGGCCACGACGTCACGGGGGTGCACCTCGCGCTCTCGCCGGACCGGCAGACCCTGCGCAGCGGGGCTCGCGGCTGCTGCAGCGTCGAGGACGCCCACGACGCACGGCGGGTCGCCGACGAGCTGGGCATCCCGTTCTACGTCTGGGACCTCGCCGAGCGGTTCACCGACGACGTCGTCGACGACTTCGTGGCCGAGTACGCGGCCGGCCGCACACCCAACCCGTGCCTGCGGTGCAACGAGCGGATCAAGTTCACCGCGGTGCTCGACCGGGCGCTGGCGCTCGGCTTCGACGCCGTCGTCACCGGCCACCACGCGCGGCTGGCCGACGGGCGGCTGCGCCGGTCGGTGGACGCCGCCAAGGACCAGTCCTACGTGCTGGGCGTGCTCACCGCCGAGCAGCTGGCCGGGGCGCGGTTCCCGCTGGGGTCGATGACCAAGGAGCGGGTCCGCGCGATCGCCGCCGAGCGCGGCTTCGCCGTCGCCACCAAGCCCGACTCGCACGACATCTGCTTCATCCCCGACGGCGACACCCGCGGCTTCCTCACCCGGCGCCTCGGCGTGCGGCCGGGGCCGGTCGTCGACGCCGCCACCGGCGCCACGGTCGGCACCCACGAGGGGACGCACGGGTTCACCGTCGGGCAGCGCCGCGGGCTGGGCATCGCCGTCGGTGACCAGCGGCCGCGCTACGTCCTGTCGATCGAGCCGGTCACCCGCACCGTGACCGTGGGGACCGCCGAGCTGGCCGGCGTCGCCCGGGTCCGCACCGCCCCGCCCACCTGGACCGGGCCGGCACCGACACTCCCGCTGCGCGCCGAGGTGCAGCTGCGGGCCCACTCGTCGCCCGTCGCGTGCACGGTGACCGCCGGGGCGGACGGCGGACTGGTCCTCGACCTCGACGAGGCGCAGCGCGGCGTCGCGCCCGGGCAGTCGGCCGTCCTCTACGCGCCCGACCCCGTCCACGGTGACCTGGTGCTCGGACAGGGGACCGTCGCCGGCTGACGGCTGTCACCCAGACGTCATCCGGCGGGCCTGGTGCCGGACCGGTTCGTCACCTAACGTGTCCGGCGAGCCACTCCATGAGCACGGCTATGTACCTCGGCTCACGATCCTCGCTCCCGGCCACCGTCCCGGTGACCCGGCCGCACGTCCCCGGAGGACTCCTTGCGCAGAACGCGCCTCTCCCTCGCCGCCGCCGCCGCGGTGGCGACCACGGCCGGCCTGCTGGCCGTGCCCACCGTGGCCCAGGCAGCACCGAAGGACGTGACCGTCCAGCTGCTGGCCATGAACGACTTCCACGGCCGGATCACCCCGCAGGGCGGCGCCGACGGCTCCCTGGCCACCGCGCCGGGCACCGACGGCCGCTACGGCACCGGCGACGACGTCGTCGTGCCGGTGGGCGGTGCGGCCCAGATCGCCGCCACCGTGCAGCGGCTCGAGGCCACCTTCAAGGACACTACGCAGGGGCCCTCCACGTCGTTCTTCGTCGGGGCCGGTGACCTGGTCAGCGCCTCGCCGTTCGAGTCCAGCGTCTACAAGGACGAGCCGACCATCGAGGCCCTCAACGCCATGGGCCTGGACGTGTCCTCCGTGGGCAACCACGAGTTCGACCGCGGCACCGAGGAGCTGCGCCGCATCTCCGCCGCGACCGACGGCACCTACAGCGACGACGTCACCGCGTGCGAGGGCATCACCCCGGGTGTCGACGGCTGCTTCGGGGAGGGCGAGCACGCCTTCCACGGCGCCGACTTCCCCTACCTGGCCGCGAACGTCATCGACAAGACCACGAACGAGCCGATGCTGCCGCCGTACCAGGTCTTCCGGACCCCGGCCGACCAGCGCGTCGCCCTCATCGGCGTGGTCACCGAGACCACCCCGACCATCGTCTCGCCCGACGGCGTGGCCGACGTCACCTTCATCGACGAGGCCGACGCGATCAACCGCTGGGTGCCGGTGCTGCAGCGTCAGGGCATCCAGGCGATCGGCGTGCTCATCCACGAGGGCGGCACCGTCACCGACCCGAGCGCCGCCGCGACGGCGAACAAGTGCACCGGGCTGACCGGGCCGATCGTCGACATCAACGCCCGCACCTCCGCGGCCGTCGACCTGATCGTCAGCGCGCACAGCCACAACGCCTACAACTGCCGGCTGGACGACCCGAGCGGCACGCCGCGGCTGGTCACCCAGGCCGGCTACTACGGCCGCCTGGTGACCGACATCCGGCTGCCCATCGACCGCAGCACCGGTGACGTGAACCGGACGTCGGCGGCCTACGGCGCCACCAACGTGCCGGTGACCCGCGAGGCGGCCGACCCCGAGGTGCAGTCGATCGTCGACTACTGGAACGCCCGCGCGGCCGACGCCCGCAACGCCGTCGTCGGCTCGGCCACGGCCTTCATCGGCAACTCGGCGTCCAACCAGCGCGGTGTCGAGCAGCCCATCGGCAACCTGGTCGCCGAGGCCCAGCGCGTGGCCCTGCAGCAGGCGCAGTTCGGCCACCCGGTCATCGCCTTCATGAACCCCGGCGGCGTGCGCACGAACATCGAGGCCGGCGAGGTGACCTACGGCGAGCTGTTCGCCGTCCAGCCCTTCGGCAACACCGTCAACGCGGTCACGCTGACCGGCGCGCAGATCGACGACGTGCTGGAGCAGCAGTTCCAGGTCGGCGGCCCGCGCAACACCACGCTGGTCCTCGGCACCTCCGCCGGTTTCAGCTACCGGTACGACCTGAGCCGGCCGTACGGGGACCGCGTGCTCGACGACTCGATCACGCTGAACGGCACGGTGCTGGGGGCGGCCACCGCCTACCGGGTCGCGGCCAACTCGTTCCTCACCGCGGGCGGGGACTCGTTCACCGCCTTCACCGGCGGGACGAACCTGGTCACCGGGCCGGTCGACGTCGACGCGCTGGTCGCCTACTTCCGGACCAGCTCCCCGGTCAGCCCGCCGGCCGCCGACCACGGCCTGCCCGTCTGACCGACCGCACCACCCCGGGCCGGTCCGGCCCCGGCGGCGGCGGGACTACCGTCGCCGCCGTGGCCACCCCGACCGAGCCCGAGACCAGTCCCGACCCGAGGCCGGCCCCCGCAGCGTGGGGGCCGGCCTCGGGCGTCGGGTCGGTGCCCGGCACCGACCCGGCCGAGGCGCTGCGCGTCGTGCTGGGTGAGCTGCCCGGCCTGCCGCACCTGCCCGAGCTGCCCGCCCGCGGGGCCGGCGCCGACCTGATCGGGCGCAGCGCCGCGCTGCTGGTCGACCTCGCCGTCGACCTCACCCCGGCCGGATGGCGCCTCGTGCCGCGCGCCGGCCGGGACCTGCGGCGGGCCCAGGAGTTCCTCGCCCGCGACCTCGACGCCCTGCACGACGTCGCCGAGCGGCACCGCGGCCCGTTCAAGGTGCAGGCGGCGGGGCCGTGGACGCTGGCCGCCGGCCTCGAGCGCGAGCGGGGGGAGCGGGCCGTCGTCGACCCCGGGGCCCGCCGCGACCTCGGGCAGTCGCTCGCCGAGGGCCTCGCCGCGCACGTCGCCGCCGTCGCCGCGCGCGTGCCCGGAGCGCAGGTCGTCGTCCAGCTCGACGAGCCGTCCCTGCCCGCGGTCCTGCAGGGCGCGCTGCCGACGGTGAGCGGGTTCGGTCGGCTGCCCGCCGTCGCCGCGCCCGACGTCGAGGCGGAGCTGGCCGCGGTCGTCGCCGCCGTCCCCGCGCCGGTGGTCGTGCACTGCTGCGCCGACCGGGCACCCCTGGACCTGCTGCGCGCCGCCGGCGCCGCCGGGCTGTCGTTCGACCTGGGGCTGGTCCAGGACCTCGACGCCGTCGGGTCCGCGGTCGACGCAGGCGTCCACCTGCTGCCCGGGGTCGTCCCCGGCACCGACGCGGCGCTGCCGGCGCCGAGGGCCACCGCCTCGCGGTTGCGGGCGTGGTGGCGCGAGCTCGGGTTCCCGGCCGACGACCTGCACGAGGCCGTCACGCTCACCCCGGCCTGCGGGCTGGCCGGCGCGAGCCCGGCCTACGCGCGGGCCGCCATGACCCACGTCAGCGAGGCCGCGAGGTACCTCCTGCCCGAGTGACACCCCGGCAGGGGAACGGCAGGTCCCGCGTCGTAGCCGCCGGATACCGTCGTCGCCGTGAGCACGGACGCGGAAGTCGATGCCCCGCAGGTCGCCGCGGTCGCCGACCGGGAGGACCTGACCGAGGTCCCCGACGGGGCGCGCACCCGACACCGCGACCTGTCCGAGGAGCTGGACCGCTACGCCTTCGCGTACTACGTGCGTGACGAGCCGCTGGTCAGCGACGGGCAGTACGACCAGCTCATGGCCGAGCTCAAGGCCATCGAGGCCCAGCACCCGGCGCTGGTGACCCCGGAGTCGCCGAGCCAGAAGGTCAACGGCGGCTTCACCGCCACGTTCGCGCCCGTGCAGCACCTCGAGCGCATGCAGAGCCTGGACAACGTCTTCGACAGCGACGAGCTGTCCGCGTGGGCCGGCCGGGTGGTCCGCGACGCCGGGTCGGGGGTCGGCTGGCTGTGCGAGCTGAAGGTCGACGGCGTGGCGGTCGCCCTCGTCTACGAGCGGGGCCGGCTGGTCCGCGCGGCCACCCGCGGCGACGGGACGACGGGAGAGGACGTCACGGCCAACGTCCGCACCATGCAGGACGTCCCGCAGCACCTCGCCGGCGACGACGTCCCCGAGCTGCTCGAGGTCCGTGGCGAGATCTACTTCCCGACGGCGGCCTTCGCCGACGTCAACGCCGGGATGGTCGAGCAGGGCAAGCCGCCCTTCGCCAACCCGCGCAACGCCGCCGCGGGCTCGCTGCGGCAGAAGGACCCGCGCATCACCGCCTCCCGGCCGCTGCGGCTGGTGGTGCACGGCCTCGGCGCCCGGCGGGGGTTCGAGGCGGATCGCCAGTCGGAGGCCTACGAGCGGCTGCGCGCCCTCGGCCTGCCGGTCAGCGACCGCTACGCGGTGGTCGACGACCTCGAGGCGGTGTGGGCCTTCATCGAGCGCTACCGGGAGCAGCGGCACTCGGTGGAGCACGAGATCGACGGCGTCGTCGTGAAGGTCGACCAGGTCGCGCTGCAGCGCCGGCTGGGCTCGACCGCGCGGGCGCCGCGCTGGGCGATCGCCTTCAAGTACCCGCCGGAGGAGGCGACCACCAAGCTCCTCGACATCCGGGTCAACGTGGGGCGCACCGGCCGGGTGACGCCGTTCGGCTACATGGAGCCGGTGAAGGTCGCGGGCTCGACCGTGCAGCTCGCCACGCTGCACAACGCCAGCGAGGTCAAGCGCAAGGGCGTGCTCATCGGCGACACCGTCGTCATCCGCAAGGCCGGTGACGTCATCCCCGAGATCCTCGGGCCGGTGGTCGCCGCGCGGACCGGCGACGAGCACGAGTTCGTCATGCCCACGCACTGCCCCGAGTGCGGCACCGAGCTGCGCCACGAGAAGGAGGGCGACGCCGACATCCGCTGCCCGAACGCGCAGTCGTGCCCGGCGCAGCTGCGGGAGCGCGTGTTCCACGTCGCCGGCCGCGGCGCCTTCGACATCGAGGTGCTCGGTTACGAGGCGGCGATCGCGCTGCTGGCCGAGCACCTGCTCGAGGACGAGGGCGACGTCTTCGACCTCACCGAGGAGAAGCTCCGCCGCACCAGCTTCTTCACGAAGAAGGACGGCAGCCTCTCGGCCAACGGGCAGCGGCTGCTGGCCAACCTGCAGACCCGCAAGCAGGTCCCGCTGTGGCGGGTGCTGGTCGCGCTGTCGATCCGGCACGTCGGCCCGACGGCCGCGCAGGCGCTGGCCCGCGACTTCCGGTCCCTCGACCGGATCGCCGAGGCGTCGGAGGATGAGCTGGCCGCCGCCGACGGCGTGGGCCCGACGATCGCCCGTTCCCTGCGTGACTGGTTCGCCGTCGACTGGCACCGCGAGGTCGTGGAGAAGTGGCGCCGGGCCGGGGTGAGCCTCGCCGACGCCGGTGAGGACGCCCCGCCCGGGCCGCTGACCGGCGTCACCGTCGTGGTCACCGGGTCGCTGCGCGACCACAGCCGCGACCAGGCGATCGCCGCGATCCAGGAGCGCGGCGGCAAGGTGACCGGCTCGGTGTCGAAGAAGACCGGCTTCGTGGTGGTCGGCGCCGACCCGGGCAGCAAGTACGACAAGGCCGTGCAGGTGAAGGCGCCCATCCTCGACGACGACGGGCTGCGGGTGCTGCTCGAGGAGGGGCCCGAGGCCGCTCGTGCCGTGGCGACCATCGGTGACGGGAGCGGACCGCCGGCGGAGTGACGCGGGTGGTCGCGGGTAGGGGCGGGGTCCACCCCTCCGGAAGGACCTCCGCGTGTCCCTGCCCGACGCCCTGCTCGACCTGCTGCGCCGTCCCAGCCCCTGCTTCCTCTCGACCCTCATGCCCGACGGCTCGCCGCAGATGACGCAGACCTGGGTGGACACCGACGGGCGCGACGTCCTGATCAACACCGTCCGAGGGCACCAGAAGGTCCGCAACGTCGAGCGCGACCCGCGGGTGGCGCTCAACGTGGCCGATCCCGACGACCCGAGCCGCTACTTCGAGGTGCGCGGCCGCGTCACCGAGGTCACCGAGGACGGCGCCCGCGAGCACATCGACGAGCTGTCCCAGCGCTACATCGGCCGTCCGTACCCGTGGTTCGGCGGCCGGGACCAGGTCCGACTCCTGGTCCGGATCTCCCCGGAGAAGGTGACCTCGCCGCGCGGCTGAGAACCGCCCCGCGGTCAGGCCGGTCTATGCCAGGCGGTGAGCTGCGCGCGACTGTCGTCGACGGTCGTGCCCGGCACCGTGGCCGACGCTCCGGCGGGAGACGGAGGCTCACCGGAGTCGCCGGGGCGATCTCAGTACGGCGGTGGCTCCGTGACCGCGGTGAGGCCGGTGGGTGTGGTGACGGTGAGGGTGCCGTCGGGGGTGAGGGTGTGTCGCCAGCCGGGTGCCTGGTGCTTGCCGCGGTGGTGGCCGGTGCAGTAGCCGGCCAGGTTGGCGGCGGTGGTGGGTCCGGCGGGCCAGGGGACGGCGTGGTCGAGGTCGCCGCCGCGGGGGACGCGGCGGCGGCAGCCGGGGAAGCGGCAGCGGCGGTCGCGGGTGCGGACGTGGCGGTCGAGGGCGGCGCCGGGGCGGTAGCCGTCGGCCCGACCGGGCGGGCCGAGGCCACCGCCCTGGGCGATTGCGCGGCGCAGGGCGGGCAGGTCGGTGAGGGTGAGCAGCGCGCCGGTCAGGGCGTCGGTGAGCACGAGGCGCGGGCGGTCGGCGAGCCCGCCGCCGCCCGTTGCGGCCAGCAGGCCGGTGAGGGCCGCGCGGGCGTGGTCGGTGGCGGCGGCCAGGGCGGTGAGGGCGTCGGGTGCGGTGGTGACCCGCCCGGCGGGGCTGTTCGCCCAGGCGGCCTCGTCGGCGGCATCGGCCCGGGCGGCGGTGGCGACCAGCCGGCGGGCACGACCGAGTGCCTGCTGCGCGGCGAGGACCGCATCGCCGGCCGCGTCGACCGCGCGATCGGCGCGCGCCCACCACTGGTCGGACGCCCCGTCCGGCAGCGGCCCGTCCTGGGGCGGTGGACCGGTCTCGGGCGGTTCCTCGTCGACCGCCCAGCGGGCCTGCAGCTCGGCGGCATCGACCAGGGGCGGCTGCCCGCCGGCCAGCTCCTCGGTCAGCACGCGGCGCACAGTGGCCGTCCACCACCGCGCGAACTCCGGGTCCACCGGCACGGCCGGCCGGACCGGGACCTCGATCGGGCCGAGGCCATGGCTGCCGGCGGGTGCGGCGTCGGTGGGTGCGGTGCTGGTGGGTGCGGTGCTGGTGGGTGCGGTGCTGGTGGGTGCGGTGCTGGTGGGTGCGGTGCTGGTGGGTGCGGTGTCGGTGGGTGCGGTGTCGGCGGTTGCGGTGTCGGCCGGGGTGATGAGTGGGTGGCCGGTCAGCGCAGCCAGCAGCGCGCGGACCGTCTCCGCCGGCACCACCTGCCCGTCGATCTCGCACGGAGCGTCTCCGCCGAGCAACGCTCCCAGCGGCGCGACCACCGACAGGACCACCTGCACCGGCGGGAGGTCGGACTCACCGGGCCGCAGCACCAGGTCCAGCAGGCAGTCGGCCATCCTCTGCCCGCGGGTCCGGATGTCATCTGGATCGGCGGGCAGCGCGTCGGCGTAGGCACCCAGCGCCGCCACCAGCGCCGCCGCCTCCGGGGTGGTCAGCAGCGCCGAGACCACGCTCGTCCCCTCGACCCGGTCCGGCCGGGCGCTGACGCCCCGCTCGCGGACCGCCCGGGCCAGCCGGTCGGCCGCGGCGCGGGCGTCGTGCTTGAGCACCTCCCGGCGGGTCTTGTCTCCCAGCTGCGCCGGGGTGGTCACCCGCCCCGCCGCCCACGCCAGCAGGTCGGTCTCCAGCCGGGTGCGCAGCGCGTCGTCGGCGATCGGGGCGACCCTGTCCAGCAGCGGCCACACGTGCCCGGCGTGCAGCACCCCGGCCTCCAGTGCGTCCAGCGTGGCCGGCAGGCGGTGCACCAGCGTCAGCGAGCGTTCCAGCAGCGCCTGCGCCGCCTCGGCCGACAGCGACAGCGCGACCGCCAGCTCCTGGGTGGCCCACTCGCTCACCGGCCGCAACACCGCAGACCGCCGAGCCCACCGCTCGGCCGACATCGCCCCGGGCTCCCCCTGCGCCCGGTCGGCCGAGGCCGGGCGAGTGGCGGCGAACGCGGCGACCGCCCGGTACCGCCGTGCCGTCTGGCGCGAGATCTCCCGGTCGGCGGCCTGCACCTCGCCCAGCGGCCTCGACGCCCAGCCGACACCCGGAGGCGTGGAGGCCGGCGCGTCGAGCACCGCGGTCGAGGATCCCGTCACATGTTCGATCATACGTTCGAACACGATGTTGCACAACGGCTGGGGATGAAGAACCCCCAGGTCAGGCCGGGGGCAGGTGGGCGACGCCGGCGGCGATGCCGGTGAGGTGGGTCAGCCGCAGCAGCTCCGAGCGGCGGTACACCGGCCCGCCCGAGCGGCCCAGGACGACGGCGGTGCGCGGGTCCCCGAAGGGCGCGGCCATCATCTCCACGGCCATCTCCCGCCAGCGCCCGGGCAGCCAGTCGTCCTCGCTGGGCAGCAGCAGCGGCGAGGACAGCGGCAGCCACGGCAGTGCCATGCCGTCGAAGGCCGGCGCCGCGTCGGAGGCGGCCAGCACCCCGCAGCCGCCGTCGGCGGCCTGCAGCACCGCGGCCCAACCGCTGTGGAAGACCCGCGGCAGCTCACCGGCCAGCAGCTTGACCGCGGTGCCCTCGGCGGCGCGGGCCAGTTCCTCGAGCAGGTCGAGCTCGCGGTGGGTGTCCAGCGGGCCGGCGAAGGGCCGCAGCGTCTCCACCTGCACCCCGGGCACCGCCTGCGCGGCGGTGATGAGGCTGTCGGGCAGCCGGTCGGGCGGCAGGTCCACCACGATGTCGTCGACGGCGACGCCGCCGCCGCGCTCGAGCACGTCGACCGAGACGATGTCGATGCCCGCGGCGCCCAGCGCGGTCGCGACCGCGCCGAGCAGACCGGGGCGGTCGGGCACGACCAGGCGCAGGAGATAGGACACGGTTCCTCCGCGGGCGACGAGGTGCGAGCCGATCTCCGTCGATCGAGTTCCGAGCAGCTTCCCCCATGCGCGGCCCGTGGTCGAGCACCGTGCCCGGTCGGACCGGCCCGCCCCGCGGCCCACGTACAGTGACCGGGTTGCGTCCCTGGCGCCGGCCGGCGCCGACGACAGGAGTCCCGCCCCCGCATGAACACCCCAGCACCGGGCGACGAGCCCACTGCCACCACGGCCGCCCACCCGGCCCTCGGCCGTCAGGACATCGCGCACCTCGCGCGGCTGGCCAGGCTGGCCGTCACCGACGAGGAGCTCGACCGCTTCGCAGGTCAGCTGGGCGCGGTGCTCGACGCGGTGGCCCAGGTGCAGCGCGCCGACGCCGGTGACGTCGTCCCCACGACGCACGCCGTCCCGCTGACCAACGTGCTGCGCGACGACGTCGTCACCCCCAGCCTGCCCCGCGACGTCGTCCTGGCCGGCGCCCCCGCCGCCGACGAGGACCGCTTCCGCGTGCCGCGCATCCTGGGGGAGGAGGAGTGAGCGACCTCACCGCCCTGCCGGTCACCGCGCTGCAGGCCGCGCTGGCCTCCGGCGAGACCTCCGCCGTCGAGGTCACCCGCGCCCACCTCGACCGCATCGCCGCCGTGGACGGCGACCTCGGCGCCTACCTCCACGTCGACGCCGACGCCGCGCTCGCGCGGGCCGGCGAGATCGACGCCTCGGGCACCGCCGGCACCGGCCTGGCCGGCATCCCCGTGGCGCTCAAGGACGTCTTCGTCACCGAGGGCGTGCCCACCACCAGCGGCTCGCGGATCCTCGAGGGGTGGCGCCCGCCGTACTCCGCCACGGTCGCCGGCCGGCTGCACGACGCCGGCACCGTCCTGCTCGGCAAGACCAACATGGACGAGTTCGCGATGGGCTCGTCCACCGAGAACTCCGCGTACCGGGTCACCCGCAACCCGTGGGACCGTGACCGCATCCCCGGCGGGTCCTCGGGCGGGTCGAGCGCCGCGGTCGCCGGCCACCTCGCGCCCTTCGCGCTGGGCACCGACACCGGCGGGTCGATCCGCCAGCCCGCCGCCGTCACCGGCCTGGTCGGGCACAAGCCCACCTACGGCTCGGTGTCGCGCTACGGCCTGATCGCCTTCTCCTCGAGCCTGGACCAGGCCGGCCCGATGGCCCGCACGGTCATGGACGCCGCCCTGCTGCACGAGGCGATCGGCGGCCACGACCCGCGCGACTCGACGTCGATCGACGCCCCGGTGCCCACCGTCGTCGAGGCCGCCCGCCGCGGTGCCGCGGGCGACCTGTCCGGCCTGCGGGTCGGCGTCGTCCGGGAGCTCGGCGGCGAGGGTGCCCGCGACGGCTACGACGCCGGGGTCCTCGAGCGCTTCGCCGAGGCGGTGGCGCTGCTCGAGGCGGCCGGCGCCGAGGTCCGCGAGGTGTCCTGCCCGGCGTTCGACCTGGCCCTGCCGGCGTACTACCTCATCGCCCCCAGCGAGGCGTCGTCGAACCTCGCCCGCTTCGAGGGCATGCGGTTCGGCATCCGGGTCGGCGACGACGGCAGCCGCGACATCGACGAGGTCATGGCGCTCACCCGCGAGCAGGGCTTCGGCCCCGAGGTGAAGCGGCGGATCATCCTCGGCACCTACGCGCTGTCGGCGGGCTACTACGACGCCTACTACGGCCAGGCGCAGAAGGTCCGCACGCTCATCACGCGCGACTTCTCCGCCGCCTTCGACGCCGTCGACGTGCTGGTCAGCCCGACCAGCCCCACGGTGGCCTGGCCCATCGGCGCCCGGGTCGACGACCCGCTGGCCATGTACGCCGCGGACCTGTGCACGCTGCCGGCCAGCCTCGCCGGCGTCCCGGCCATCTCGGTGCCCTGCGGGCTGTCCGAGGGGCTGCCGGTCGGCCTGCAGGTGATGGCCCCGGCGCTGTCCGACGACCGCTGCTACCGGGTCGCCGCCGCGGTCGAGTCCGCGCAGGGCGCACCCCTCGCCGACCGGCTCGCGGAGCGTGCCGCGTGACCGGCGCGCTCAAGGCCGCCTGGGGCCTGGTCGCCTTCGTGGTCCTGGCCGGGCTGGTGCTCTGGCTGGTCACCGACCGGGCCGTCTTCGCCGTCTTCATCGTCCTGGGCGTGCTGACCGGCATCGGTGCCTGGGTCACCGGCCGCAGCACCGCACCCAAGGGAGGCCCCACCCCGTGAGCGAGACCCTCGTCGAGTTCGACGACGTCCTCACCCGCTACGAGCCGGTCATCGGCCTGGAGACCCACGTCGAGCTGGGGACCGAGTCGAAGATGTTCTGCGGCTGCGCGACGACGTTCGGCGCCGAGCCCAACACCCAGACCTGCCCGGTCTGCCTGGGCCTGCCCGGGTCGCTGCCGGTGGCCAACGCCGCGGCCATCGAGTCGACCATCCGGATCGGCCTGGCCCTGGGCTGCCGGATCGCCGGCTGGTCGCGCTTCGCCCGGAAGAACTACTTCTACCCGGACATCCCCAAGGGCTTCCAGACCAGCCAGTACGACGAGCCGCTGTGCACCGCCGGGCACCTCGACGTCGAGGTCGACGGGCAGACCTACCGCGTGGAGATCGAGCGGGTGCACCTCGAGGAGGACACCGGCAAGAACCTGCACGTCGGCGGGGCCACCGGCCGCATCCACGGCGCCGACCACTCGCTGGTCGACTTCAACCGGGCCGGCATCCCCCTCGTCGAGATCGTCACCCGCCCGGTGGCCGGCGCCGGCGCGAAGGCCCCCGAGGTCGCCCGCGCGTACGTCACCGAGCTGCGCGAGATCATCCAGACGCTCGGTGCCTCCGACGTGCGGATGGAGCAGGGCAGCCTGCGCTGCGACGTGAACACCTCCCTCGCCCCGGTCGGCAGCCTGGAGTGGGGCACCCGCACCGAGACGAAGAACGTCAACTCGCTGCGGTCGGTCGAGCGCGCCGTGCGCTACGAGATGCGCCGGCAGGCCGCCGTGCTCGACGCCGGTGGCCGGGTGGTGCAGGAGACGCGGCACTTCCACGAGGACACCGGCAGCACGTCGCCGGGCCGCAGCAAGGAGGAGGCGACCGACTACCGGTACTTCCCCGAGCCCGACCTCGTGCCGCTCGCCCCGGACGCGGAGTGGGTGGAGAAGCTCGCCGCCGGGCTGCCCGAGCTGCCCGCCGCCCGGCGCGGCCGCCTGCAGCAGGAGTGGGGCCTGTCGGGCACCGAGATGACCTGGCTGGTCAACGCCGGGGCGCTCGGGCTGGTCGAGCAGACCGTCGCCGCCGGCGCCACCCCGGCCGACGCCCGCAAGTGGTGGCTCGGCGAGCTCGCCCGGCGGGCCAACGACGCCGGCGTCGAGCTGGCCGACCTCGCCGTCACCCCGGCCCAGGTGGCCGAGCTGACCGCGCTCGTCGCCGAGGGCACGGTCAACGACAAGCTGGCCCGGCAGGCGCTCGACGGCGTGCTGGCCGGCGAGGGCGACCCGCGCGCCGTCGTCGCGGCCCGCGGCCTGGCGGTGATGGGGGAGTCCGACGAGCTCGTCGCCGCCGTCGACGCCGCGATCGTCGGCGCGCCCGACGTCGTCGAGAAGGTGCGCGGCGGCAAGGTGCAGGCGCTCGGCGCGCTGGTCGGGGCGGTCATGAAGACCACCCGCGGCCAGGCCGACGCGGCCACCGTCCGCCGGATGCTCGAGGAGCGCGTCCTCAGCAGCTGAGCCCGGGGCGGGCACCCCGGCCGGGGTGCCCGCCCCGGGCTCGTCAGAGGGGGGAGCTGCCGGTCGACGACGGCGGCAGGATCCGCAGCACCTTGTCGTCGTCCTCGGCGGGCGTGCCGATGCCGTCCTTGTTCGACGTGGTGATCCACAGCCCGCCCTCGCTGTCGAGGACCACCGTGCGCAGCCGGCCGTAGCGCCCGGCGAGCAGCTCGGTCGGGTCCTCGGCCACGCCGCCGTTGCCGTCGACCTGCACGACGGTCACCCGCTGGCCGTCCATCGCGCCGAGGAACACGGTGGTGCCGGCGGCGGCGCAGCCGCCGAGCCCGCCCTCGGCGTTGTCGATCTCCAGCACCGGCGTGATCGTCCCGGCGCCCGCGGCGGGCCAGCCGTGGTCGCTGCCCTGCACCAGCTCGTCGAGCTCGTCGGGCCCGGCGCTGGACTCGTCGACGGCGTAGACCGTGCCCGCCTCGTCGCCGGACGGGCAGAGGGCCGTGACGTCGGAGAAGCCGCTGCTGTACACCGGGCCGGCGCCGCTGACGGGCTGCCCGAAGACGTCGACGTGCAGCACCTTGCCGCCGAGCGAGGCCGGGTCCTGCGCCAGCGCCGGGTCCCCGCTGTCGCCGGTGCCGACGAAGAGCGTGCCGTCGGGGGCGAACGACAGCCCGCCGCCGTTGTGCACCTCCCCGCGGGGGAGCCCGGTGAGCACCGGGTTCGGCGTGCCGCCGATCGGGAAGCGGACGACGCGGTTGTCGGTGGCCGTGGAGACGTAGGCGTAGAAGAGCCCGTCCTCGTCGAACGTCGGCGACAGGGCCAGGCCGAGCAGCCCGCCGTCTCCGGCGGTGTCGATGCCGGGGAGGACCATGAGCTCCTGGGCCGGCGAGCGGTCGGGGAACACCTGCAGCAGCCGGCCGGTCTCGCGCTCGCCCACGACCGCGGTGCCGTCGGGCAGCACGACCAGGCCGGTGGGCACCGTCAGGCCGGTGGCGACGACGTTGGGGTCCCCGCCGGCGGTGCCGGCGCCGGGGTCGGCGGGGTCGCCCGGAGAGGGCGCGGGGGAGGACTCGGTGGGCGGCCCGACCTCGGGCGGCGGGCCCTCGGGCAGCGGCCGGAACGGGCCGGCCGGCTCGTAGCCGTCCTCGCCGCAGGCGGCCAGCAGCAGCGTCAGGGCCACCACGCACCCCGCGGCGGCACCCCGCCGTCCCCGCTGCCGCCTCACCGGGCCCAATGTACGGGCCTAGGGTCGGAGCCCGTGGCTCCCGAGATCCGCGGCACCGACGTCGTCGGCCCCGACGAGACGCTGACCGTCCTCGTCCCCTCCGGGGCGATGGCCGGGGCGGTCGAGGCGCTGTCCCCGCGGGTGCGCGCCCTGCGCGTGGACCCCGACGACGGCCCGCCGTCGGGAGAGGCCGCGCAGGCGCAGGTGTGGGTGCCCGGCGGCGGTGCCGCGAGCCCGACGGAGGAGTTCCTCGGCGCTCTCCCGCGGCTGCGGCTGGTGCAGCTGGTCAGCGCGGGCGCCGAGCGCTTCGTCGGCCGGCTGCCCGGGGGCGTCGCGCTGTGCAACGCCCGCGGCGCGCACACGCCCTCGACGGCCGAGTGGGTGCTGGCCGCGACGCTGGCCGCCCAGCGCGGCCTGCCCGAGCTGGTCCGCGAGCAGGCCGCCGGCCGGTGGGCGCCGCGCACCTACTCCTCGCTGGTGGGCGCGCGGGTGCTCGTCGTCGGCGCGGGGGACATCGGCCGCCGGGTCGGCGCGATGATGGCCCCCTTCGACGTCGACCTGACCTACGTCGCGCGCACCGCCCGCGACGGGGTCCGCGGCACCGACGAGCTGCCGCGGCTGCTGCCGGAGGCCGACGTCGTCGTGGTGATCGTGCCGGTGACCCCCGAGACCACCGGCCTGGTCGACGCCGGCTTCCTCGCGGCGATGCGGGACGGCGCGCTGCTGGTCAACGCCGCCCGCGGGGTCGTCGTCGACACCGACGCGCTGCTCGCCGAGCTGACCGCGGGCCGCCTGCGCGCCGCGCTCGACGTCACCGAGCCCGAGCCGCTGCCCGAGGGCCACCCCCTGTGGTCGGCACCCGGCCTGCTGCTCACCCCGCACGTGGCCGGGGCGGTGCCGGACACCGGCGCCCGGGCCGAGGCCACCGTCGTCGCGCAGGTGCGCCGCATCCTGGCCGGGGAGCCGCTGGCCGACGTCGTCGCCGACTACTGACGGATCATGGCGGCGTGGCATCCCTCGCGCGCATGCGCCTGAGCCGGGTCGCGCTGCTGCCCGTCGTCTTCCTCGCCGTCTGCGTGCTCCCGTTCGCCGCGGCCTCCCCGTGGGCCGCGCTGGTCCTGCTGCTCCCGCTGCTGGCGGCGGTCTGGGTGCTGCGCGTCGGGGTCGACGTCGACGACGACGCCATCACCACCCGCGGCCTGCTGGGGCAGCGCCGGGTGGCCTGGGACGACCTGGCCGGCATCCGCGTGGGCCGCAACGCCCGGCTGCGGCTGGTCACCACCGGCGGGGGCGAGGTGCGGCTGCCGGTGCTGCGCGCCCGCGACCTGCCGCGGCTGGCCGGGTGGTCCGGCGGCCGGATCGACGTGCCTCAGCCCCCGGCGGGCTGACCGGCCAGCCGCAGCAGCCGCCGGGCGGACTCGCTGCCGTCGGCCGCGGTGTAGACGACGAGCTGCAGGCCCGGGGCGTCGGCGGGCGTGAGCTGGTGGTGCTCGAGCAGCAGGCTGCCCACCTCGGGGTGCTCGAAGCGCCGCTCGGCGGAGCTGAAGCGGTCGACGTCGTGGCGGGCCCAGCCGGCGCGGAAGTGCGGGCTGGCCGCCTCGAGCCGGGAGACGAGGCCGACGACGGCCGGGTCGGCCAGCCGGTGGCCCACCTCGGCCCGGAACTGGGTGAGGAACCGCTGGGAGTCGCCGGGCCAGTCGGCGAGCAGCGCGCGGACGGCGGGGTCGGTGAAGACCAGCCAGAGCAGGTTCCGTTCGGCCGCGGGCACCGCGGCCACCCCGGGGTAGAAGCGCTCGTAGGCGCGGTTCCAGCCGGCGATCGACCAGTCGGCGGTGATGGCGTAGGCGGGGGAGGGGCCGAGCGCGTCGAGCAGCCGCTGCACGTGCCCGGGCATCCCGGCGGCCCCGCCGGCCGGCGCGGCGCCCCCGTGCCCGGTCAGCCGCAGCACGTACTCCGACTCCGCCGGTGACATCCGCAGGGTGCGGGCCAGCGCCTCGACGACCTGGCGGGAGGGGCGGATGTCGCGGCCCTGCTCCAGCCACGTGTACCAAGTGGCGCTCACGCCGGAGAGCAGCGCGACCTCCTCCCGGCGCAGGCCCGGAGTCCGCCGCGGGCCGCCCGGCGGCAGGCCGGAGTCGCGGGGGTCGACCTGCGCGCGACGGGAGCGGAGGAACTCGGCGAGCTCCCGGCGGGCGGTGGCGGACACGGCGGCTCCCGGAGGTGGTGGTGTCGGTACCAGTATCAGCCGCCCCTGGGGCGGGGACCGGGGCGCGCCTACCCTCGGCGTCCGTGACGACCGTGGACGACCCCCGCACCACCGCCGACGTCAAGCCCCGCAGCCGCGAGGTGACCGACGGCATCACCAGGGCCCCGGCCCGGGCGATGCTGCGCGCCGTCGGCATGGGCGACGACGACTGGGACAAGCCGCAGATCGGCGTGGCCTCGTCGTGGAACGAGATCACCCCGTGCAACCTCTCGCTGGACCGGCTGGCCAAGCGGGCCAAGGAGGGCGTGCACGCCGCCGGCGGCTTCCCGCTGGAGTTCGGCACCATCTCCGTCTCCGACGGCATCTCGATGGGCCACGAGGGCATGCGCGCCTCGCTGGTGAGCCGCGAGGTCATCGCCGACTCGGTCGAGACGGTCATGTTCGCCGAGCGGCTCGACGGCTCGGTGCTGCTCGCCGGCTGCGACAAGTCCCTGCCCGGCATGCTCATGGCCGCCGCGCGGCTCGACCTCGCCAGCGTCTTCCTCTACTCCGGCTCCACGCTGCCCGGGAGGCTCGGTGACCGCGACGACCTCACGATCATCGACGTCTTCGAGGCCGTCGGCGCCTGCGCCCGCGGGCTGATCACCCAGGACGAGCTGGCCGCCGTCGAGCGCGCCGCCTGCCCGGGCATGGGCTCCTGCGGCGGCATGTACACGGCCAACACCATGGCCAGCGTCGCCGAGGCGCTCGGCATGGCCCTGCCCGGCAGCGCCGCCCCGCCCGCGCCCGACAGCCGCCGCGACGCCTTCGCCGTCGCCTCCGGCGAGGCCGTGGTGAACCTGCTGCGCAAGGGCATCACCGCCCGCCAGATCATGACCAGGGAGGCCTTCGAGAACGCGATCACCGTGGTGATGGCGCTCGGCGGCTCCACGAACGCCGTGCTGCACCTGCTGGCGATCGCCCACGAGGCGCAGGTCGACCTCACGCTCGACGACTTCAACCGGATCGGCGACCGCACCCCGCACCTGGCCGACGTCAAGCCGTTCGGCCGGTTCGTCATGACCGACATCGACCGCGTGGGCGGCGTCCCGGTCGTGCTGCGGGCGCTGCTCGACGCCGGCCTGCTGCACGGCGACACGCTCACCGTGACCGGGAAGACGATGGCCGAGAACCTGGCCGAGATCGCCCCGCCGGACCTCGACGGCACGATCGTGCACGCGATGGAGAACCCCATCCACCGGACCGGCGGCCTGACGATCCTGCGCGGCTCGCTCTCGCCGGAGGGCGCGGTCGTCAAGTCGGCCGGGTTCGACGCCGACGTCTTCGAGGGCACCGCGCGCGTCTTCGACGGCGAGCAGGGCGCCATGGACGCCGTCACCGAGGGCAGGCTGCAGGCCGGCGACGTCGTCGTCATCCGCTACGAGGGCCCCCGGGGCGGGCCGGGCATGCGCGAGATGCTCGCCGTCACCGGCGCCATCAAGGGCGCGGGCCTGGGCAAGGACGTCCTGCTCCTCACCGACGGCCGGTTCTCCGGCGGGACCACGGGACTGTGCGTCGGCCACGTCGCGCCCGAGGCCACCGACGGCGGCCCGATCGCGTTCGTGCAGGACGGCGACCGCATCCGGCTCGACCTCGCCGCCCGCACGCTGGACCTCCTGGTCGACGACGACGAGCTCGCCCGGCGCCGCCAGGACTGGTCGCCGCTGCCCCCGCGCTACACCACCGGGGTCCTCGGCAAGTACGCCAAGCTGGTCGGCTCGGCGGCCCGGGGCGCCATCTGCGGCTGACGGGAGGACCCCGCTGCCCCCCACCACTCGCTCCGCTCGTGGCGGGTCCCTGCAGCGGGGCCGTTCCAGCACCTCACCAGGAAGGGTGACGGCGCTGCCCGGGGGCTGTCGGCGGGGAGCGCCGCTGCCGACACCACGGGTGTGGACAGGCGGATCGGGTGGCTGCTGGCGTGCGCCGTGCCGGCCGTGGCGGCGTGCGCCCTGGCTGCCGTCGAACCCTCGCTGGACGCGGTCGGCGACGCGGTCACGGGCCTGGCCGGGCTGCTCACCTGCCTGGCGCTGCTCGCGCTGAGCCGGTCCGGCGACCCCTCCGCGCCGCCCTGGCGGCTCATGGCCGCCGCGGCGCTCTTCCCGGTCGTCGGGCTGCTCCTCAGCACCGCGGTGGGGCCGGACTCCGCCCTGTCCGGGGTGGTGCTGCGCTGGCTGCCCACGGTCCCCGGCTACGTCCTCGTCGTGGTGGCCCTGCTCGGCATGGTCGAGCGGTCCCGCCTGCGCCGCGCCTGCCGGCGGACCCTGCTCGAGCTCGCCCTCTTCGGCGCCGCCGCGCTCGTCGTCATGCAGCTGCTGCTGGTCGGCCCCGGCAACAGCTGGACGGCGCTGTCGCTCGGCGCCCAGCTCGTGCTCGGCGCCGCCGTCGTGGCCTGCGCGGCCACGATGGCCGCCGGCCTGACCGTCCTCGGCGCCGTCGAGGCGCACCGCCAGCAGATGGCCACCGTGCTGCTCGGCGGGCTCGTCCTGCTCTGCGCCGCCCGCGGGACCGCCACCTCCGCCGCGCTGCTCGGCGCCGCGGACGCCGTCCCCGTGACCCGGGTGGCCGTCGTCCTCGGCCTGGCGCTGCTGGTGGTGGCGCGCCTGCTCGACCCGGGCACCGGTCCCGAGGTCCGCCGCTGCGCCAACGGCGGGCACGCCGACCAGCTGCGCTCGGTGCTGCCGCACCTGGCGCTCGTGGTCGTCGTCGCGCTGGTGGTCGTGCCGCTGGCGCTCGGGACGACGCCGACCTGGGTGACGCTCGCCGGGGCCCTCGGGTGCGTGGCGCTGTCGGCGGCGCACCGCTGGGTCACCGCCCGCGAGGACCACCTCCGCGGGGCGCGGCTGCGCCGCGACGAGGCGTACTTCCGCAACCTGCTGCACTCCGGCCGCGACGCCGTCCTCGTGCTGGACGGGCGCCTGCGCGTGGGCTGGGCCTCGCCCGCCATGGCCGCGCTGCTGGGCACCACGCCGGCCGACCTGACCGGCCGCGACGTGCTCTCCGGTGCCGTCGGCCGGCCGGGCACCCTCGACCCGGGGGACGCCGCCGAGCTGCGCCGCGTCCTCGACACCGGCGCCGACGGCCTGGTGACCCTGCACGCCCGCGACGCCGGCGGCAGCCGCAGCTGTCTCGAGGCCAGCGTCTCCGACCTGCGCTCCGACCCCGCCGTCGGCTCGGTGGTGCTGCACTGCCGCGACGTCACCGAGCGCGTGGCCCGCGAGCGCGCCCTCGAGGAGGTCGCGTTCACCGACGCGCTGACCGGCCTGCCCAACCGGGCCGGCTGGGACGCCGCCCTCGCGCCGGCGACCTCCCGGGCGGGGTCCTCCGTCCTCCTCGTCGAGGTCGCCGGGCTCGAGGAGGTCCGCGAGCACGCCGGGCGCGACGCCGTCGCCACCGTCCTGGTCGAGCTCGGCCGGCGGCTGCGCAGCGCCGTGCGCGCCGACGAGGTGGTCGCCCGGCTCGTCGGGGGGACCTTCGCGGTCCTCGCCGAGGGCGACGCCGACACCGCGGCCCTGCTCGGCGACCGCTGCCTGGCGGTCCTGGAGCAGCCGGTGACCACCCCCGCCGGCGTCTTCGACCTCACCGCGGCCATCGGCGTCGTCGTCGTGGTGCCGGGGACCGACGCCGCCGAGGTCGGCGCCCGCGCCGAGCTCGCGGTCGCGGCCGCCCGCACGTCCGGCTCGGCCCGCGCCACCTGCTGGACGCCGGCGCTCGGTGCCGCCGCCGCCCGCCGGGCCCGCCTGCGGGACGACGTGCCGGGCGCGGCCGACCGCGGCGAGCTGTGGCTGGCGTTCCAGCCGATCGTGTCGATGACCGACAAGCGGGTCGCCGGCGTCGAGGCGCTGCTGCGCTGGCGGCACCCGGAGCTCGGGGAGGTCCCGCCGCGGGAGTTCGTCCCGATCGCCGAGCGGGCCGGGGTCATCGGCGCGCTGCAGCGCTGGGTGCTGCGCGAGGCGACCGCGGCCGTCCTCGTGCTGCCGGCGACCGGCGAGGCGCCCCTGCGCCTGGCCGTCAACGTCTCCGCGGCGCACGTCGCCGACCGGACCCTCGTCGAGGACGTCGCCTCCGCGCTGCGCGCCTCGGGCCTGGCCCCCGAGCGGCTGGTCCTGGAGATCACCGAGGCGACCGTGCTGGCCGAGGGCGACTCCGTCGCCGTCGACATCGAGGCGCTGCGGCTCATGGGCGTGCACGTCGCCCTCGACGACTTCGCCACCGGCTCCTCCTCGCTGGCCCACCTCACCCGGCTGCCGGTCGACGTGCTCAAGCTCGACCGGTCCTTCGTCTCCCGCGTCGACCGCGACCGCCAGAGCCGCGCCCTGTGCGAGGCGGTCCTCACCGTCGGCCGCTCGCTCGGGCTGCAGGTCGTGGCCGAGGGCGTCGAGACGCCGGCCCAGCTCGGCGTGCTGCGCGGCCTGGGCCTCGACCACGCGCAGGGCTTCCTGCTGTCCCGCCCGCTGCCGCTGGCCGACCTCGTGGGCCTGCTGCGCGACGGCGGGGGCCTGCTGTGGCCCGGCCTGGTCGGCTCCTCGGCCGATCCCGTGCCCGCTCCTGCCGACCTCCCCGCCGTCCGGGCCGGCCGCCGTGGCTGAGCGCCGCACGGTGCGCGCCGCCGCGGGGGCGCAGGTCCTGCTCGTCGTCCTCGGGATCGTCACCACCGTCGCGCAGCTGGCCGGGGTGCCGGCGTCGGACCGGCTCGTGCCCGCCGCCCTCGGCGTGGCCTCCGGGACCGCCGCCGTCGTGCTCGCCCGCTGCGCCGCCCGGCTGCCCGGGCGGCCCGGCCGGCCGTGGCGGGCGCTGGCCGGTGCCGGCGCGCTGCTGGCCCTCGGCCAGGCCCTGGCCCTGGCCCGGCCCGGGCGGGACCTGTCCTCCGGCGGCGTCGAGGACCTGCCCGTGCTGCTCGCGGTCCCCGTGGCCGTCTCCGCGGCGGTGCTCCTGCTGCCGCCGCGCGCCTCCCGGCGGGTGGGCACGCGGGTGCTCCTCGACGGCGTGGTCGTCACCGTGGCCGTCGCCCTGCTCGGCTGCGTGCTGCTCGGCGACCTCGTCACCCGGACCGCCGACCCGCAGCAGGGCCTCATCTCGGCCGGCTACCCGCTGGTCGGCGCGGTGCTGTGCGGCGTCGGCCTGGTCACCCTGACCGCCGTCGCCGAGGCCCGCCGCCGGGCCGCGGGCTGGCTGCTCGTCGGCTTCGTCGCGATGGCGCTCGTGGCGCTCGCCGGCGCGCTGGGCCGCACGTCCACCGGGGCCGCGTCCCCGGTCTGGGGCGGAGTCACCGTGCTCGCGTGGCTGGCCATGCTCGGCGCGGGCCTGCGCGGTGCCCTGTGCGACGTCGTCGCGCGAGAGGAGCCGGGCCGCCGCGCGCTGCCCCTGCGCGGCGGCGTGCTCGCCCACGGCGCGGCCACCGCGGCGCTGCTCGCGGTCACCGGCGGCGCGGTCACCGGCCGGTCCCCGTCCGCGGGCGAGGCCGTCGCGGCCGCCGTCCTGGTCGTGCTCACCTCGGCCCGGACGCTGTCCTGGGCCGTGGACGCCGCGGCGCTCACCCGCCGCCTGGAGCGGACCGAAGGCTGGTTCCGCGCCCTGGTGCACAGCGGTGACGCCGTCACGCTGGTCCTCGACGCCGGCGGCCGGGTCACCTCCGCGTCCGGCCCCGTGGCCGACCGGCTGGGCCGCGCCGAGGCCGACCTCCTCGGCGCCGTCCTCGTCGACCTGCTGCACCCCGAGGACCGCGACCTGCTCGACCGCGTCGGCGCCGCCCTCCGGGACGGCACCCCCGACGGCCTGCCCGCGACCGGCCGGCTGCACGCCACCGACGGCACGTGGCGCGACGTCGAGGTCTCCGGCGCGGCCCCGGCCGCCGGCCGCCGTGCCGGCGACGGCCTCGTGCTGCACCTGCGCGACGTCACCGAGCGCCGCGCCGGCCACCGGGAGCTCGAGCGGCTGGCCTACACCGACTCGCTCACCGGCCTGCCCAACCGCGCGCGCTTCATGGCCGCGCTCGACGACGCCCTGGCCGGTGCCGCGCGCGGCCGCCGCTCCTGCGTGCTGCTGGTCGACCTCGACGGCTTCAAGGCGGTCAACGACGTCGCCGGGCACGACGCGGGGGACCGGCTGCTGTGCGAGGTGGCCGACTCGCTGCGCGCCGAGGCCCGCTCCGGCGACCTGGTCGCCCGGCTCGGCGGCGACGAGTTCGCCCTCGTCGTCGACGCCGCCCCGGACGAGGCGCTGGCGCTGGCCGAGCGGCTGGTCACGCGGCTGGACCGCACCCACCGGTACGCCGCACCCGGCGACCCCGAGGGCGCCGGGCCCGTCCTGCGCACGTCGGCGAGCGTCGGCGTCACCGAGGTGGTGCCCGGCGCCGACGCCTCGGCCACCGTCCGCGAGGCCGACCTGGCGCTGCGCACGGTCAAGGCCCAGGGCAAGAACGGCGTCCGGGCCTCGGGGGAGGCCCTCGTGGAGGAGTCCGCCCGGCGCAGCCGGCTGGCCCGCGACCTGCCCGGCGCCATCGCCCGGGGCCAGCTGCGGCTGGTGCACCAGCCGGTCGCCGGCACCGCCGAGCGCCGCATCCTCGGCGTCGAGGCCCTGGTGCGCTGGGACCACCCCGTCCACGGGCCGGTCTCGCCGGAGGAGTTCATCGGCCTGGCCGAGGACGACGGGCTCATCGTGCCGCTGCAGCGGTGGGTGCTGGAGACGGCGACCGCCGAGCACGCGCGGCTGGTGGCCGGCGGCCGCGACCTCAAGCTGGGCGTCAACATCTCGGTGCGCCACCTGCAGGCCCGCTGCCTGGTCGAGGACGTCACCCGCGCGCTCGAGCGCTCCGGCCTGCCCGCCCGGATGCTCATGATCGAGGTGACCGAGAGCGTCCTCATGGACGACGACGAGCGGCTGGTGGCCGAGCTGGCCGAGCTCTCCGCGCTGGGCTGCATCGTCTCCCTCGACGACTTCGGCAAGGGCTACTCGTCGCTGGCCTACCTCGCCCGGCTGCCCGTGCAGGTGCTGAAGATGGACCGGGGCTTCGTCTCCGGCATCGACACCGACCCGCGCGGTGCCGCGCTGGTCGGCAGCGTCGTCGACCTGGGCCGCACGCTGGGCATGGACGTCGTCGCCGAGGGCGTGGAGACGCCGGAGCAGATGGCGCTCCTCACCGCGCTGGGGTGCCGGTTCCTGCAGGGCTGGCTCATCGGCCGCCCGGTGCCCGCCGACGAGCTGGCCGCGGTGGTCGACGGCTTCGACGCCGCGCGGCTCGAGGTGCCCGTGCCGGTCGCCGTCCCATGAACGGGACGACACGGTCCCACGGTGTGGGACGACCTGGTTGACGTCCGCTCGGCCGAGGCGCACAGTGTGCCCGTGCCCTCCGCCTGCCTGCTCCTCGTAGTCGCCTAGCGCGCCGGTCGCCCGACCGACGCGCTACGCCCCTCTGTGCCCGCGGCACGAGGGGTTTTTTGTTGGCACGAGGCCCGGGGCGGGGCCGGCCCGGCGGACCGCCGGGACCCTCCCGCGCCCGGAGCAGACACCGAACCGCACGTCCGCCCGCTCGTCCGGCCCAGGAGACAGCCCGCATGACCACCACCCCGAGCGAGTCCGCCACCCGAGAGGCCGCAGCCGGCCTCGCCGGTGTCGAGACGACGGCCCGCTCCATCGCCGAGTCCGCTCACCTGCCCGCGACCGGCATCACCGGCGCGCAGAGCCTGGTCCGCTCGCTCGAGGCCGTGGGCGTCGAGGTGGTCTTCGGCATCCCGGGCGGGGCGATCCTCCCGGCCTACGACCCGCTGTTCGACTCGCGCGTGCGGCACGTCCTCGTCCGGCACGAGCAGGGCGCCGGGCACGCGGCCACCGGCTACGCACAGGCCACCGGGCGGGTCGGCGTCTGCATGGCCACCTCCGGCCCGGGCGCGACCAACCTGGTGACGCCGCTGGCCGACGCCTACATGGACTCGGTCCCGATCGTGGCCATCACCGGCCAGGTCCCCAGCGGCGCGATCGGCACCGACGCCTTCCAGGAGGCGGACATCCGCGGCATCACGATGCCGATCACCAAGCACAACTTCCTGGTCACCGACGCCGCGGAGATCCCGCAGCGGATCGCCGAGGCCTTCCACCTGGCCGCCACCGGCCGCCCCGGCCCGGTCCTGGTCGACATCCCCAAGGACGTCCTGCAGGCCACCACCGACTTCTCCTGGCCGCCGCGGCTGGACCTGCCCGGCTACAAGCCGACCACCCGCCCGCACGGCAAGCAGGTGCGCGAGGCCGCGGCGATGATCGCCGGCGCCCGCCGCCCGGTCCTCTACGTGGGCGGTGGGGTGCTCAAGGCCGGCGCCACCGAGGAGCTCGCCGAGCTCGCCGCGCTCACCGGCGCGCCCGTCGTCACCACCCTCATGGCCCGCGGCGCCTTCCCGGACAGCTCGCCGCAGCACCTGGGGATGCCCGGCATGCACGGCACCGTCGCCGCGGTGACCGCGCTGCAGAAGGCCGACGTCCTCGTGGCGCTGGGCGCCCGCTTCGACGACCGGGTCACCGGCGAGCTGTCGACCTTCGCGCCCGGCGCGCTGGTCGTGCACGCCGACATCGACCCCGCCGAGATCGGCAAGAACCGCAGGGCCGACGTGCCGATCGTCGGTGACGCCAAGGAGACGATCGCCGAGCTGGTGACCGCCCTGCGCGCCGAGCACGCCGCCGGCCGCACGCCGGACCTCGCCGCCTGGTGGCAGCAGCTCGACGACTGGCGCACGCGCTACCCGCTCGGCTACGAGTGGCCCGAGGACGGCTCGCTGTCGCCGCAGTACGTGATCGAGCGGATCGGTGCCATCGCCGGCCCCGACGCGATCTACACCTCCGGCGTCGGCCAGCACCAGATGTGGGCCGCGCAGTTCATCCGCTACGAGAAGCCGGGCACCTGGCTCAACAGCGGCGGCGCCGGGACCATGGGCTACGCCGTCCCCGCGGCCATGGGCGCGAAGTACGGCTGCCCGGACACCACGGTGTGGGCCATCGACGGCGACGGGTGCTTCCAGATGACCAACCAGGAGCTGGCCACCTGCGCCATCGAGGGCATCCCGGTCAAGGTCGCCGTCATCAACAACGGCAACCTCGGCATGGTCCGGCAGTGGCAGACCCTCTTCTACGAGGGCCGCTACTCGAACACGAGGCTGCAGGCGCGCAACGCCGACGGCACGGCGAAGCCGGTGCGCATCCCCGACTTCGTCGCCCTCGCCGAGGCCCTGGGCTGCGTGGGGCTGCGCTGCGAGTCCAAGGACGACGTCGACGCCGTCATCGAGAAGGCCATGGCGATCACCGACGCCCCGGTGGTCATCGACTTCGTCGTCGGCGCCGACGCCCAGGTGTGGCCGATGGTCGCCGCGGGCTCGAGCAACGACGACATCCTCGCCGCGCGCGACCTGCGCCCGGTCTTCGGCGACAACCAGGTCTGAGGGGACCGAGATGACCCGCCACACCCTGTCGGTCCTGGTCGAGAACAAGTCGGGTGTCCTGGCCCGCGTCTCGGCGCTGTTCAGCCGGCGCGCGTTCAACATCGAGTCGCTGGCCGTCGGGCCGACCGAGAACCCCGACCTCTCGCGCATGACGATCGTCGTCGACGCGGAGTCCGCCCCGCTGGAGCAGGTGACCAAGCAGCTCAACAAGCTGGTCGAGGTCATCAAGATCGTCGAGCTCGACGGCGGCGCGGCGGTGCAGCGCGAGCTGCTGCTGGTGAAGGTGCGCGCGCCGATGGCCGAGCGCACCACCGTGCTGCAGACCGCCGAGCTGTTCCGCGCCCGCGTGGTCGACGTCAACACCGACACCGTGACCCTCGAGGCCACCGGCACCCCGGACAAGTTGCAGGCCCTGCTCGCCGTCCTCGCCCCGCTGGGGATCAAGGAGATGGCGCAGTCGGGCACCGTCGCCCTCGGCCGGGGTCCGCGCTCGATGAGCGGCGCCGGTACCTTGCGCCCGGTCGACCGCAGCGCCTGATCCCGAACCGTCCCGTCCGACCTTTATCGCGATAAAGGCACCACACCAGAGGAGCACCACCGCATGGCCGCCGAGATCTTCTACGACGACGACGCCGACCTGTCGATCATCCAGGGGCGCACCGTCGCCGTCATCGGCTACGGCAGCCAGGGGCACGCGCACGCCCTGTCGCTGCGCGACTCGGGCGTGGACGTCCGCGTCGGCCTGCCCGAGGGCAGCAACAGCCGGGCCAAGGCCGAGGCCGAGGGTCTGCGGGTGGTCACGCCGTCCGAGGCCGCCGCCGAGGCCGACCTGATCATGATCCTGGCGCCCGACCACGTGCAGCGGACGCTCTACACCGAGTCGATCGAGCCCAACCTGCAGGACGGCGACGCGCTGTTCTTCGGCCACGGCTTCAACATCCGGTTCGGCTACATCAAGCCCCCGGCCGGCGTCGACGTCGCCATGGTCGCCCCGAAGGGCCCCGGCCACCTCGTGCGCCGCGAGTTCGAGAACGGCAAGGGCGTGCCCTGCCTGGTCGCCGTCGAGCAGGACGCCAGCGGGCAGGCCCTGCAGCTGGCGCTGTCCTACGCCAAGGCCATCGGCGGCTCGCGGGCCGGCGTCATCAGGACGACCTTCGCCGAGGAGACCGAGACCGACCTGTTCGGCGAGCAGGCCGTGCTCTGCGGCGGCATGTCCGCGCTGGTGACCGCCGGTTTCGAGACCCTCACCGAGGCCGGCTACCAGCCCGAGATCGCCTACTTCGAGTGCCTGCACGAGCTGAAGCTGATCGTCGACCTCATGTACGAGGGCGGCATCGCCAAGCAGCGCTGGTCGGTGTCCGACACCGCCGAGTACGGCGACTACACCTCCGGGCCGCGGGTCATCGACGCCCGCGTCAAGGAGACGATGCAGGACGTGCTGGCCCGCATCAAGGACGGCTCGTGGGCGGCGGAGTTCATCGCCGACCAGGACGCCGGCGCGCCGGACTTCAGGCGCCGCCGCGCCGAGGCCGAGGCGCACCCGATCGAGGAGACCGGCCGCCGGCTGCGCGGCCTGATGAGCTGGGTGTCGGCCTCGGACGACTACACCGGCACCGCCGCCCGCAACTAGCCGCGGACACGGAACGGCCCCCGCTGCCTGCTGGCAGCGGGGGCCGTTCGGTGTCCGTGCGGGAGGTCAGTAGGCCATGCCGCGCGAGGCGTAGTACTGCTTGGCCGGCGGCTGCCGCAGGAGCGCGACGATCGCGATCGGGATGACGAAGCCCAGCAGGCCGGTGAAGGCGAAGCCCCAGCCGCTGATGGCCGACCAGAGCAGGTAGAGCAGCTGCACGCCGATGGAGGCGTAGCTGCCGTAGACCAGCAGCTTGGGCGACTTGCCGGTGAGCGCCTGGATGCCGCCGACGAGCAGCACGATGGCGCTGGCCAGCGACAGCAGGAGCAGCAGCCCGAGGACCGCGTCGAACGCGAAGACCAGGCCCAGGCCGGTGAGCGAGATCAGCCCGCCGAGGGTACCGAGACCGCCGATGACGATGCCGAGGATCGCGGCGACGGTGACGGGGGTCGGCCGCTGGCCGCCCGGGGCGCCGTAGGGCGAGGGGCCGCCGAAGCCTCCGCCGTAGGGCGCCGGGCCGGGGGACTGCTGGCCGTACGGCTGGCCGTAGGGCTGGTGCTGGCCGTGGGGCTGGGAGCCGGGCGCGCCGTAGGGCTGACCGCCCTGCGGGGTGTTCTTGTCGAAGCTGGGGCCGGTCATGCTGTGGTTTCCTCCTGGAGTGGCGGGCGCCCGGTCGGGGACCGGCGGCGGACGTTAGCCGCTGCGAGACGTCCGTGGGGGCCCGCCGGTGTCGGCGGACCCCCACGGGGTGAACGCGGTCAGCGGCCGCGGCGTGCCCGGTGCGCGGCGAAGAACGCGGCCGCCGGCTTCATGGCCAGCAGGACGACGATCGCCAGGGCGCCCAGGAAGAACAGCAGGCTGGTGATGATCCCGCCCGCACCGGCGGTGTCGGCGTCGGACAGGTTGCCGATCAGCCCGAACAGGGTGAACGCCAGCGCGATCGAGCCGCCGACCAGCAGCATCACCCGGCTGCGCCCGGTCAGCGCCCACACCGAGCCCCAGATCATGACGACGGTCCAGACCAGCACGACGAGGCCGATCACCAGGATGACGCCCCCGACGGCGCCGGCGACGGCACCGAAGCCGGGGATCTCGTTGTCCAGGTCGTCACCCGCACCGCTGGCCACCGCGCCGGCGAAGATCAGCAGCAGGCTGAACAGGACGCCGATCGCGCCGAAGACGAAGCCGAGGACGGCGGCCGTCACGACGCCGCCGGGCTTGGCCGGGACGCCGCCCTGCCCGTACGGCTGCCCGTACTGCTGGGCGTAGTCCTGCTGGCCGTAGGGCTGGGCCTGGCCGTACCCCTGCTGGCCGTACCCCTGCTGGCCGTACCCCTGCTGTCCGTACCCCTGCTGGCCGTAGGGCTGGGTCTGGCCGTACCCCTGCTGGTCGTGTCCCTGCTGCCCGTACCCCTGCTGGCCGTACCCCTGCTGTCCGTACCCCTGCTGGCCGTAGGGCTGGGTCTGGCCGTACCCCTGCTGGCCGTGTCCCTGCTGTCCGTGCTGCTGGCCGTACTGCTGGTCCGAGGGCTGCCCCTGGCCGGAGGCCGACGCCCCGCCCTGGTCCTTGCCGAAGTCAGTCATGGTTCTCCCTTGCGGGCGCCTCCTGGTGCGGCGCGTCGCGCGCCAGGATGCGGGCGCGCTCGGGCACGGGCAAGCAGCCCACCCCCACCGGAGCGGGACTGTGACCTCTGGGGCGCGCCGTTCCCGCTCCGTGACCGGCCCGCGAGCAGGGCGGACGGCGGGAACAGCCCGCCCCGTCCCTGCGCTGTGGACCGCGTGACCGAGACCGCGCCCGTCGTCCTGATCGCCGAGGAACTCGCCCCCAGCGTCCTGGAGGTCCTGGGCACCGACGTCGAGATCCGCTCCGTCGACGGCGCCGACCGGTCCGCGCTGCTGCCCGCGCTCGCCGACGCGGCCGCCGTCATGATCCGCAGCGCCACGCGGATCGACGCCGAGGCGCTCGCCGCGGCACCGAACCTCAAGGTCGTCGCCCGCGCCGGCATCGGCCTGGATAACGTCGACGTCGCCGCCGCCACCGAGCGCGGCGTCCTCGTGGTCAACGCCCCGACGTCCAACATCGTCAGCGCCGCCGAGCACGCCGTCGCCCTGCTCCTGGCCGCCGCCCGCCAGATCCCCGCCGCCGACGCGTCGCTGCGCGAGGGCGCCTGGAGGCGGTCGCAGTTCATGGGCGTCGAGGTCACCGACAAGGTGGTCGGCGTCGTCGGCCTGGGCCGCATCGGCCAGCTGGTCGCCCAGCGCCTGGCCGCCTTCGGTACCACCTTGATCGCCTACGACCCCTACATCCAGCCCGGCCGCGCCGCGCAGCTCGGGGTGCGGATGGTGTCGCTGGAGGAGCTGCTCCGCGAGTCGGACTTCATCACCGTCCACCTGCCGAAGACGCCCGAGACCCTCGGCCTGATCGGGGCCGACGAGCTGGCCACCACCAAGCGCGGCGTGATCGTCGTCAACGCCGCCCGGGGAGGGCTGGTCGACGAGGCCGCGCTGGCCGACGCCCTGCGCTCGGGTCAGGTCGGTGCCGCCGGGATCGACGTCTTCGCCACCGAGCCCACCACCGACAGCCCGCTGTTCGGCCTCCCCAACACCGTCGTCACGCCGCACCTGGGCGCCTCGACGACGGAGGCGCAGCACAAGGCCGGCACCGCCGTGGCCCACTCGGTCCGGCTGGCGCTGCAGGGCGAGTTCGTGCCCGACGCGGTCAACGTGCAGGCCGGCGGCGTCGTCGCCGAGGACGTGCGGCCCGGGCTGCCGCTGGCCGAGAAGCTGGGCACGGTGTTCACCGCCGTCGCCGGCGGGCTGGCCCAGTCGGTCACCGTCGACGTGCGCGGCAAGCTCGCCGAGTTCGACGACTCGGTCCTGCAGCTGGCCGTGCTCCGGGGCGTGTTCGCCGACGTCGTCGAGGAGCAGGTCACCTACGTCAACGCGCCGCTGCTCGCCGAGCAGCGCGGCCTGGAGGTGACGCTCACCAGCGACGTCGAGAGCCCCGACTACCGCAACCTGGTCCGGGTCCGCGGCGCCATGGCCGACGGCCGCGAGATCGCCGTCTCGGGCACGCTGTTCGGCAAGAACCAGGTGCCCAAGCTCGTCGAGGTCGACGGCTTCGACATGGACCTCGACCTGTCGGGTCACCTGTTGTTCTTCGTCTACACCGACCGCCCCGGCGTCGTCGGGACGGTCGGCGCGCGGCTGGGGGAGGCCGGCGTGAACATCGCCGGGGCGCAGGTCAGCCGCACCACCCGCGGCGGCGAGGCGCTCATGGCGGTCACCGTCGACAGCCCGGTCGGTGCCGACCTGCTCGCCGACATCGCCGGCCGGATCGGCGCGCGCGAGGCCCGCTCGGCCGACCTCGACCCGCGCTGACCTAGGGTCGTCGCCATGCGCCTGGCTGTGATCGCGGGAGACGGCATCGGCCCCGAGGTGGTCGCCGAGGGCCTCAAGGTCCTCCGCTCCGTCGCCCCCGACCTGGAGACGACGGACTACGACCTGGGCGCCACCCGCTGGCAGCGGACCGGCGAGCTGCTGCCCGACTCGGTGCTCGACGAGCTGCGCGGGCACGACGCGATCCTGCTCGGCGCGATCGGCGACCCGGGCGTGCCGCCGGGCATCCTCGAGCGCGGGCTGCTCCTGCGGCTGCGCTTCGAGCTCGACCACCACGTCAACCTGCGCCCGGCCAAGCTCTACGACGGCGTCCGCAGCCCGCTGGCCGACCCCGGCAGCATCGACATGCTCTGCGTCCGCGAGGGCACCGAGGGGCCCTACGTGGGCAACGGCGGCGTGCTGCGCCGCGACACCCCGCACGAGATCGCCACCGAGGTCAGCCTCAACACCGCCTTCGGGGTGCAGCGCGTCGTCCGCTACGCGTTCGAGCGGGCGCAGGCGCGGCCGCGCCGGCACCTGACGCTGATCCACAAGACCAACGTGCTCACCCACGCCGGGTCGCTGTGGTCGCGGACGGTCGAGGAGGTCGCCGCGGAGTTCCCGGAGGTCACCGTGGCCTACCAGCACGTGGACGCGGCCTCGATGTTCTTCATCACCGACCCGGGCCGCTACGACGTCATCGTCACCGACAACCTCTTCGGCGACATCGTCACCGACGTCGCGGCGGCGGTGACCGGCGGCATCGGCCTGGCCGCCAGCGGCAACCTCGACGCCTCGGGCACCAACCCGAGCATGTTCGAGCCGGTGCACGGCTCGGCGCCCGACATCGCCGGCCAGGGCATCGCCGACCCGACGGCGACGGTGCTGTCGGTGGGCCTGCTGCTCGACCACCTCGGGTCCGCCGACCTCGCCCGCAAGGTCAACGCCGCCGTCGCCTTCGACCTGTCCACCCGCGACCCGCAGGCGCAGGTGCGCACCGCCGAGGTCGGCGACCGCCTGGCCGCCCTCGCCGGCGGCTGAGCGGCGGTCCCGCGCGCCGGCTCCTGCGCCGGGTCCCGCGCAGGCCTCAGCCGGACGACGCCGGGACCTCCGCCGACGCCTCACCCCGGGGCGCCGGGACCGCGGCCGGTGCCGGCGCGGGCGTGATGCTGATGCCGGACCGGAACACGTCGTCCGGGTCCCACAGGGCCTTCAGCGCCGCCAGCCGCCGGTACTTCTCCTCCCCGTAGGAGGCTCGCACCCGCTCCTGTCCGGCGCCGACGTCGAAGTTCAGGTAGGTGCCGCCGTCCGGTGCGAGGGGGCGCAGGGCGTCGTAGAGGTCGCGCGCCCACGCACGCTCGGCGGCGAAGGTCTCCTCGTCCGCCGCCAGCCCCACCATGCTCATCGCCCAGTGCGGCGCGCGCGGGCTGCCGAAGGCGGTGGCGTCGTCGGGGATCTCGCTGAACCGGCCGCGTAGCGGGAAGAGCGGGGCGAAGGAGAGCGGGGACCGCCGGCGGGGCAGCCGGTCGAGGAGCACCCGGATGGCCTCGTCCGACAGGTCGTCGAGGTTCAGCCCCTTGTCGTAGGCCTGGATGCCCCACGGCGCCGTCCCGTCGAGCATCTGCTGCAGCGCCGTGTACGGGATCGGGGTGACCAGCTCGAAGGCCGACCCGCGCCCGAGGAGGGGCTCCACCAGCCCGGCGTGGTCCTCGGGGCTGCCCCAGGTGACCACCATCACCGCGACACCGGGCGCGCCCTGGACCTCGGCCGGGACGAACGGCTCCGGCGGTGCCGAGAGGCCGGCCACGAGGGCGCTGGCGTGCGGGGGGAGCCGGAAGACGTACTCGCGGGCGAAGGCCAGCGGCCCCGCGGCGTCCTCCGCCCGCCAGAAGACCATGCCGAGGTTGGCCACGGGGCTGACCGGGTGCAGCGCGAACACCAGCTCGGTCACCACACCGAAGTTGGTGCCCGCGCCGCGGAGCCCCCAGAACAGGTCGGGCTCGTGCTCCTCCGACGCGGTCACCGTGCGGCCGTCGGCGGTCACCAGGGTCGCGGCCAGGAGGTTGTCGCAGCTGAGGCCCTGCAGCGGGCTCAGCCACCCCATGCCGCCGGTGAGCGTCAGCCCGGCGACGCCGGTGTGGCTGACGGTGCCGCCGACGACCGCGAGCCCGTGGTCGGCCGTGGCCGCGTCCACCGCCGCCCAGGCCGCACCGCCGCCCACGTACGCGCGCCGTGCCTCCGGGTCGACCCGGACCGACGCCATCCGGGACAGGTCGATCGTCAGGCCCCCCTCGGGGACGGCCGCTCCGGCGACGCCGTGGCCACCGCCCCGCACGCCGAGGCGCATGCCCCGCTCCCGCGCGAAGCCGATGGCCGCGGCCACGTCCTCGTTCGTCGTCGGTCGCGCGACGAGCGCCGGCTGGCGGGCGATCTGCCCGTTCCAGAGGAGCTCGGCCCTCGCCCGCGTGAACCCCGCGTCGGCCGGCCGCAGCAGCTCCCCGGCGAAGTGCTCCCGCAACCTGCTGATCGCGTCGTCGTCCAGTGTCATGACGGTGCCCCCCTGGGCCGGGCCCCGCGTGCCCTCGCCTCGCACGGTCGGTCTCACCGGGGTCCGGTACCGCGGGATGGACGGCCACCCAACCGCTCGGGTCCTCGCGGCGTCAACGGTTTCCCCGACCGCCGCCCCACGCACCGCGAGCCGTCACCGTGACCGGGGTGGGGGGACACCGGGGCTACACTCGCCGCGATGCACCTGTCCGGCACGATCATCACCTAGCGCGCGGTCAGCACCCCGACCGCGCGCAGACCTCCCGTTCCCGGGGGGTCTTCTTCGTGTCAGGGGCCTGGTCGCCGCCGAACCCCCGGGAGCACCCGTGGACACCCTCGACTTCCACGTCTTCGACACCACGCTGCGCGACGGCGCCCAGCGCGAGGGGATCAGCTTCTCCGTCGCCGACAAGCTGGCCACGGCGAGGCTGCTCGACGAGATCGGCGTCGGCTACATCGAGGGCGGCTGGCCCGGGGCGCTGCCCAAGGACACCGAGTTCTTCGCGCGCGCCCGCACCGAGCTCAAGCTGCGGCACGCGGTGCTCGTCGCCTTCGGCGCCACCCGCAAGGCCGGCGTCCGCGTCGAGGACGACCCGCAGGTGCGCGCGCTGCTCGACGCCGAGACGCCGGTGGTCTGCCTGGTCGCCAAGTCCGACGTCCGGCACGTGCGGGACGCGCTGCGCACCACGCTGGAGGAGAACCTCGCGATGGTGGCCGACACGGTCGCCTTCCTCGTGGCGCACGGCCGCCGGGTGTTCGTCGACTGCGAGCACTTCTTCGACGGGTACGCCGCCGACCCCGACTACGGCGTGCGGGTGCTGCGCGCCGCGTTCGGTGCCGGCGCCGAGGTCGGCGTCCTGTGCGACACCAACGGCGGCATGCTGCCGATGGGCGTGGGCCGGGTGGTCGCCGACGTCCGCTCGCGGGTCGACGGACGTCTCGGCATCCACTGCCAGGACGACACCGGGTGCGCGGTCGCCAACTCCCTGGCCGCCGTCGAGGCCGGCGTGACCCACGTGCAGGGCACCGCCAACGGCTACGGCGAGCGGGCCGGCAACGCCGACACCTTCGCGCTGGTCGCCAACCTGGTCACCAAGATGGGCCTGCCGGTCGTGCCCGCGGACTGCCTGGCCGAGCTGCAGCGGGTCAGCCACGCGATCGCCGAGCTCGCCAACATCGCCCCCGACGACCACCAGCCCTACGTCGGGACGTCGGCCTTCGCGCACAAGGCCGGCCTGCACGCCAGCGCGATCAAGGTCAGCCCCGAGCTCTACAACCACCTCGACCCGGCCGTCGTCGGCAACGACATGCGCATCCTGGTCACCGAGATGGCCGGCCGCGCCTCGGTCGAGCTCAAGGGCCGCGAGCTCGGCGTCGACCTGGACGGGCACGCCGACGTCGTCGGGGCGGTCGTCGACCGGGTCAAGGGGCTCGAGGCCGACGGCTGGTCGTTCGAGGCCGCCGACGCCTCCTTCGAGCTGCTGCTGCGCTCCTCGCTGCCCGGCGCCCCCGCCCCCCTGTTCGAGCTGGAGAGCTACCGGACGACCGTCGAGCACTGGGGCAACGGCGTCGTCGTGAGCGAGGCGACGGTCAAGATCCACGTCGACGGGGAGCGGATCATCAGCACCGGCGAGGGGAACGGCCCGGTCAACGCCCTGGACAACGCGCTGCGGCAGGCGCTGGTCAGCCGCCACCCGCAGCTGGCCGACGTCTCGCTGGCCGACTACAAGGTCCGCATCCTCGGGTGGAAGGGCGGCACGAGCGCCACGACGCGGGTGCTCATCGACACCACCGACGGCGTGGGGGAGTGGACCACCGTCGGCGTCCACGACAACATCGTCGAGGCCTCCTGGCACGCGCTGGTCGACGCGCTGACCTACGCCGTCCGCCACCGCTGACGCGCCCGTCCCGCTCTCCGCGGGCGGAGGGCGGGACGGGGTGCGGAGTCAGTGGTGGGCGTACTCGTCGAGGCGCCACCACACGGCCAGCGCCATGGCCGGGAGCATGAGCACGTGCCCGGCGGTCATCAGCAGGTCCCCGGACACCGCGCCGGCCCAGTGGGGCACCAGCAGGACGGCGAACGGCACGTACATGGCCGCCGACATCTCGGCGACCGCCGGCCACGAGTGTCCGCGGAACCGCATCCAGGCGGCCATCCCGATCGCCATGTTCGTCGCCATGACCAGGACGTGGACGTCGGTGCGGGCGGTCAGCCCGGGCCAGAGGAGGTCCTCGACCGGGCCGAGGACGACCATCCCCACGAGCATCGCGACCACCATCTCCAGGTAGTGGCGGACAAGGTGCCAGGTGTGCCGGCTGCGGGGCCGCTGTGTCGTCGTCATGGCGGGGAGCGTCGGGCGCCGCGGCGGTCGTGCCCCGTGCCGGAGGTCACGGTCCGGGGTCACGGCCGGGCCGTGACCCCGGCGTCAGAGCAGGTCGAGGGCCCGTGCCCGCAGCGCCGCCTGGGTGCGGTCCCGGGCGCCGAGCTTGCCGAGCACGTTGGTCACGTGGTTCTTGACGGTGCCCTCCGCGAGGAACAGCGCGCCGGCGATCTCCCGGTTGCTGCGCCCGTCGGCCAGGAGCCGGAGGACGTCGAGCTCGCGGTCGGACAGCGGCACGACCAGCGGCTGCGGCCGCTCGCGCGGGGCGTCGTCGAGCTGGGCGAACCGGGCCACCACCTTGGCCGCCACCGACGGCTGCAGCACCGACTCCCCGCGGGCGGCCGAGAGCACGGCCTCGACGAGGCGGTCGGACGAGACGTCCTTGAGCAGGTAGCCCAGCGCGCCGGCCCGCAGCGCGGCGAAGACGTCCTCGTCGTCGTCGAAGGTGGTCAGCGCGAGCACCCGGACGCCGGGCTGCTCGACCCGCAGGCGGCGGGTGGCGCCGATCCCGTCGAGCACCGGCATGTGCAGGTCCATGAGGACGACGTCGGGCCGCAGCGCCGCGGCCCGGTCGAGCGCCTGGTGCCCGTCGCCGGCCTCGCCGACCACCTCGACCTCGGGCCGGGCGCCGAGCAGCGTGACCAGTGCCTCGCGGAACAGCGCCTGGTCGTCGACCACGAGGACCCGGACCGGGCTCACCCGGGCACCTCGACGAGCAGCTCGGTGCCGGCGCCGGGGGAGGACCCGACGGTGAGGCAGCCGCCGACCCGGGCGGCCCGCTCGCGCAGCCCCAGCAGGCCGAAGCCCTCCCCGGCCCCGGCCGCGGCTCCCGGGAGGCCGGTGCCGTCGTCGCGGACGGCCAGCCGGACCGTGCCGTCGTCGCCGTAGGTGAGCACCACCCGCGCGCAGGTCGCCCCGGCGTGCTTGCGGACGTTGGTCAGCCCCTCCTGCGCCGAGCGGAACAGCGACTCCTCGGTCTCCGGCGGGAGCGGGCGCTCGACGCCCCGCACCTCGAGCGTGGCGGGTACGCCCGCGGCGGTCGCCTCCGCGGTGAGCACCTCGAGGGACGGCCGCAGGGGCGGCCGGGTCGCCGGTGCCCGCAGGGCCGCGACCGACCGGCGCACCTCGGCGAGCGCCTCCCCGGCCTGGTGCTGTGCCTTGGCGAGGACGGCGTCGGCCCGGTCGGCGTCGGTCCGCAGCACGGCCCGCGCCGCCTGGACCTGCATCGAGACGACGGCCAGGTGGTGGCCGAGACCGTCGTGGATGTCGCGCGCCAGCCGGTTGCGCTCGCGCGTGGTCGCCAGCTCCTCGGCCTGGGCGGCGTAGCCGCGCAGCAGGTCGTTGGCCTCGGCGAGCTCGGCCCGCGCGCGCTGCGCCTGCTGCAGCAGGGCGGTGACGACGGCGGTGAAGACCGCGGCCCCGAGCAGCCCCAGCGCGTTGCGGGCGAAGTCGGCCCACCCCATGCCCAGGTGCACCAGCGGCACGACCGCCGTCACCGCGGCGGCCGCCGGCAGCGGGAGCAGCAGGACGCACTGGCTGACCAGCACGAGCAGCAGCAGCGTGGCCCCGACGGCGCCGTGCGCCGCGGCGAACAGCAGCACGCCGAGCGGCAGCTGCAGGCACACGTGCGCGGCCGTGAGCCAGTACCGGCGCGGCGCCGGCTGCCGGGGCAGCCACCACAGCGACACCAGCGCGTGCGCGGCGTACGTCGTCCCGAGGGCGACCGCGAGCAGCGGGTGGGGGTCGGCGGTGGCCTCCACGGCGACGGTGAGCAGCGCGAGGCAGGTCATCACCGCCAGGACGCGGGTCACGCGGTCACTGTCCCGCCGCGCCGGTCAGCGGGTCGACGGACGCGCCGTGTCACCTCCGCGGCCGGACCTCGCCCATCGGGCCGAAGCCGTCCACCTCGGGGGTGTCGACGTAGATGATCTGCGGCTGCTCGGCGACCAGGTCCGACATCCAGTCGAAGGCGGCCTTCGCGTGCGGCGTCGCCACGTGCGAGGCGCCGGCGTCGGAGTCCCGGAAGCCCTCGATGCAGACGAAGGTGTTCGGGTCCAGGACGCTGCGCGACCACTCGAAGAAGAGGCTGCCCTCCTCGGCGTTCACCGCGGCGGCGTACTCGTCGGCCTTGGCGCGGAACTCCTCGATCGCGTCGGGCCGGACGGGGAACTTGATGACGATCAGGATCACGGCAACTCCTCGGGGGTCACAACGGGTCGAGTCGGCGGCGCAGCAGGCAGAAGGGGTTGCCCTCGGGGTCGGCGAGCACGTGCCAGCTCTCCTCCCCGGTCTGCCCGACGTCGGCCGGGGTGGCGCCGAGGTCCAGCAGGCGCTGCAGCTCGGCGTCCTGGTCACGGTCGGTGGCGCTGACGTCGACGTGCAGCCGCGGCTTGCCGGGGTCGGGGTCGGCGACCGGCGCGAACACCAGCGTCGGTGCCGCGCCACCGAAACCCGCCTCCGGACCGATCTCGACCGCGCCGTCGTCGTCGCGCCCGAGCACCCGGTAGTCCAGCACCTCGGCCCACCAGGCGGCCAGCGCCTCGGGGTCGCGGCTGTCGATCACGAGTTCGCTGAACCGGGCGGCCACCCGGTCACCGTAGGGCGGGCGGCGGGGACGCGCGGGGTCAGTAGCCTCGACGGCGTGCGCATCGTCCGCTTCGCCTCGCCCTCGGGCATGTCCTTCGGAGTCCTCGACGGCGACGGCCAGGTCGCCCAGATCGAGGGCCACCCGTTCGGGACCATCTCCTTCACCGGCCAGCGCTTCGCGCAGGCCGACGTCCGGCTGCTCTCGCCGATCCTGCCGAGCAAGGTGGTCTGCGTCGGCAAGAACTACGCCGACCACGTCAAGGAGATGAACACCGGCGACGCGCCCGAGCGCCCGCTGCTGTTCCTCAAGCCGTCGACGTCGGTGATCGGCCCGGGCGACGCCATCCGCATCCCCTCGGGCAGCACCAACGTCCACCACGAGGTCGAGCTCGCCGTCGTCATCGGCGCCCGCGGTGCGCGCAACCTGACCCCCGAGCAGGTCCCGGGCAGCGTCTTCGGCTACACGATCGGCAACGACGTCACCGAGCGGGACATGCAGAAGGCCGACGGGCAGTGGACCCGCGCCAAGGGCTTCGACTCCTTCTGCCCGCTGGGCCCGTGGATCGAGACCGACCTGCGCGGCGTGGGCAAGGACCCGGCCGACCTGGAGATCACCTGCACCGTCGACGGCGAGCCGCGGCAGGCCGGGCGCACCAGCCAGCTGCTCTTCGACGTCCCCACGCTGGTCAGCTACATCTCGCAGGTCATGACGCTGCTGCCCGGCGACGTCGTCCTCACCGGCACCCCGGCCGGCGTGGGGCCGATCCGGCCGGGCCAGCGGGTCGAGTGCGCGATCGAGGGGCTGGGCTCGCTGACCAACTCGGTGAGCGGCGCCGACACCGCCTCCACCGCCGGGAGCGCCCGGTGACCGGCGTGCGCACCCGCTTCTGCCCCTCGCCGACGGGCATGGTCCACGTCGGCCTGCTGCGCACCGCGCTGTTCAACTGGGCGCACGCGCGGCACACCGGCGGCGCGTTCGTCGTCCGCATCGAGGACACCGACGCCGCCCGCGACTCCGAGGAGTCCTACCGCCACCTGCTCGACTGCCTGCGCTGGCTGGGCCTGGACTGGGACGAGGGCCCCGAGGTCGGCGGTCCGCACGCGCCGTACCGGCAGTCCGAGCGCGCCGAGGTCTACCGCGACGTCGCCGCGCGGCTGCTCGAGGCCGGGCACGCCTACGAGTCGTTCTCGACCAACGAGGAGGTCGAGGCGCGGCGCCTGGCCGCCGGGCAGGACCCCAAGCTCGGCTACGACAACGCCGACCGGTTCCTCACCGACGCGCAGAGGGCCGCCTTCCGCGCCGAGGGCCGCGACCCGGTGCTGCGACTGCGGATGCCCGACGAGGACCTGGTGTGGACCGACCTGGTCCGCGGCGAGGTCCGCTTCGCCGCCGGCTCGGTGCCCGACTTCGTCCTGGTGCGCGGCAACGGCGCGCCGCTGTACCCCTTCGTCAACCCGGTCGACGACGCGCTGATGGGCATCACCGACGTGCTGCGCGGCGAGGACCTGCTGCCCTCCACGCCCCGCCAGCTCGCCCTCTACGGGGCGCTGCAGGACGTCGGCGTCGCGAGCGGCACCCCGCGCTTCGGCCACCTGCCCTACGTCACCGGGGAGGGCAGCAAGAAGCTGTCCAAGCGCGACCCGCAGTCCAACGTCGACGTGTACCGCGAGCGCGGCTTCCTCCCCGAGGGCTTCGCCAACTACCTGGCGCTGCTGGGCTGGTCGATCGCCGAGGACCGCGACGTGTTCTCGATGGCCGAGATGGTCGAGGCCTTCGACGTCACCCGGGTCAGCGCCAACCCCGCCCGCTTCGACCTGAAGAAGGCCGAGGCGATCAACGCCACCCACGTGCGCGAGCTGCCGGTCGAGGAGTACGTCGCCCGCGTGGTGCCCTTCCTCGCCGGCGCCGGCCTGGTGACCGACCCGCCGTCGGCCGAGCAGGACCGGGTGCTGCGCGCGATCGCGCCGCTGGCGCAGGAGCGCACGGTGGTCCTCTCCGACGCCGTCGGCCTGCTCGGCTTCCTCTTCACCGAGGAGGTCGCCATCGACCCCGCGGCCGCCGCGAAGAACCTGCGGCCCGAGGACGGCGAGGTCCTCGACGCCGCCGCGGGCGCGCTGCGCGACCTGGCCGACTGGAGCGCCGCCGGCATCGAGCAGGCCCTCAAGGCCGCGCTGGTCGACGGGCTGGGCCGCAAGCCGCGGCAGGCCTTCGGGCCGGTGCGGGTCGCCGTCAGCGGTCGCACGGTGTCGCCGCCGCTGTACGAGTCGATCGAGCTGCTCGGCCGCGAGCGCACCCTGGCGCGCTTCGCGGCGGCCCGGGACGCAGCGGGGTGACCCTCCCGCCCTGGGGCGGTCCGCCCCCGGCCGGGCCCGCCGGCTGGGACGGGGAGCCCTACACCGGCCCGCCACCCACCGGTCCCTACGGGGCGCCGCCGATGGTGCCCGGCACGCCGTACCGGCTCGGGGGAGGGCCGTGGGCGCCGGCCGGGGGCGGAGGACCCGGCCCGGTGCCGTGGCCGCTGGGCCCGGTGCCGCTGCCGCCCGGTCCGCACGGCCCGGCCGGACCCGGCCCCCTCCCACCGGGCGTGACGCTGGCCCCGCCGCCCGGCACGCCGCCGCACGACGAGCCGGTGCCCTTCCTGCGCGTCATGCGGGCGCGGGACTGGGCGTGGTGGCGGCCGCTGCTGGGCCTGCTGCTGTTCACCGTCGCCTACGGCGTCGCGGCGTTCGTGGTCGTCCTGCTCGTCGTGCTGACCGGCGTCTCGCCGGACCTCCAGTTGCTCGACCTGGTCGACCCCGGCGTGCTGCTGCTGACCAACCTGTCGCTGATCGTGGCGATCCCCATCGTCTGGCTGGTCTGGGTGGCCGCGCACGGCATGCGGCCGGGCTGGTCGTCGTCGGTGCTGGCCCGGCTGCGCTGGCGGCTGATCGCGCCGTTCACCCTGCGGGCCCTGGCCACGCTCGGCGTGGGCATCGTCGCGTCGGTGGTCCTGGGTTACCTGCTCGGCGACGCCGGGGTCACCGGCCCGGTCGACGACGTCGGCTGGCTGCTGCTGGTCGTGGTCCTCACCACGCCCCTGCAGTCGGCCGCCGAGGAGTACGTCTTCCGCGGTTACCTCAGCCAGACGATCGCCGGCTGGATCCGCAGCCCGCGGGCCGGCGCGGTGACGGCCGCGGTCCTCACCGCCGCGCTGTTCTCGCTGGCCCACGCGCCCGGCGACGTCGTCACGTTCCTGGACCGGTTCGCCTTCGGCCTGGCCGCCTCGGCCGTGGTGTGGATCACCGGTGGCCTGGAGGCGGCGATCGTCCTGCACGCGGTGAACAACGTGCTCGTGTTCCTCCTGGCCGGGTTCCTCGGCGACGAGGTCGCCACCGAGGAGGTGCCGGCCGGCGTCGGGCTGCTGTACCTGCTGCTCACGCTGGCGTCGATGGGGGCCTACGTCGCGCTCGTCGCGGCCTCGCGCCGGCGGCTGCGGACCGAGGTGCTGACGGAGGCCCGCGACCTGCGGGTCCCGGCGGGCGACCCGCGGACCCGGGGGTGGTGACACGTCGCCGTCGGGCGTCGGGTATCGTTCTCCCCGGCGCCGCGAGGTGCCGGCCAAGCCTTGGGGTATGGGGTAATTGGCAGCCCGACGGATTCTGGCTCCGTTAGTCTAGGTTCGAGTCCTGGTACCCCAGCGAGGAAGCACCACCTCCTCAGCACCACCGCACCTCAGCAGCACCGCACCACCGCAGGACCGCACCACCGCACGGCCCGTCGTCTAGCGGCCCAGGACGCCGCCCTCTCACGGCGGTAGCGAGGGTTCGAATCCCTTCGGGGCTACAGCGCAGCGAGAGCCCCCGGTCACCGACCGGGGGCTCTCGCCGTTCCCGGCCCGGACGGCGGACCCCCGTCGGGCCGCCGGTGGTCCCCGTGGCAGAATCGGTGCGTCCGGCCCCGTCGTCTAGCGGTCCAGGACGCCGCCCTCTCACGGCGGTAGCGAGGGTTCGAATCCCTTCGGGGCTACAGCGCCACACCAGCAGGGCCCCCGGCTCCCGGCCGGGGGCCCTGCTGCGTGTCCGGGTCCCCGAGTGGCCCATGATCGCCAGCGGGCATAGCGTTCCCGGGGCCCCTCCCTCGGGCCGGGAACGGAGGCGACGCAGGGTGATCAAGACCTCTCGCCGGCTGGCCGACGGCCGGGAGATCCTCTACTTCGACGCCGACGGCACGCCTGCCCGCACGGCCGAGGACACCCGCGACCTCCCGCCGGTGGGGACCCACTCGCAGCTGCGCTGGGACGCCCTGCTCGGCGAGTGGGTGGTGATCGCCGCCCACCGGCAGACCCGCACCTTCCTGCCGCCGGCCGACCAGTGCCCGCTGGACCCCTCGCGGCCCGGCCGGCCCACGGAGGTCCCGGAGAGCGACTACCAGGTCGTGGTCTTCGAGAACCGCTTCCCGTCCCTGGCCACCGGCGTCGACACCGCCGTGACGCCGACCGCGCCCGGTGCCGCGCTCGCCGAGCTGCGCCCCGGGTTCGGCCGGTGCGAGGTGGTGCTGTTCACCAGCGACCACTCCCAGCACTTCGCCGGGCTGGGCCGCGAGCGCGCCCGCCTGGTCGTCGACGTCTGGGCCGACCGCACCGCCGAGCTGGGCGCCCTCGACGGCGTCGAGCAGGTCTTCTGCTTCGAGAACTCGGGCGAGGAGATCGGGGTGACGCTGTCGCACCCGCACGGGCAGATCTACGCCTATCCGTTCGTGACGCCGCGGGTGGAGCGGGTGCTCGCCTCGGTGCGCCGGCACCGGGAGGCCACCGGCGGGGACCTGTTCGCCGAGGTCGTGGAGTCCGAGCGCACCGGCCCCCGGGTGGTGGCGTCCAACGAGCACTGGGTGGCCTTCGTCCCGGCGGCGGCGCGCTGGCCCTACGAGGTGCAGCTCTTCCCCACCCGCCGGGTGCCCGACCTGCCCGCCCTCGACGACGCCGAGCGGGACGCGCTGGCCGAGGTCTACCTCGACGTCCTCGGCCGCTTCGCACACCGCATGGACACCCCGATGCCCTACATCGCGTCGTGGAACCAGGCGCCGGTGCGCGCCGGTCGCGATGACTGGTGGCTGCACCTGCAGCTGTTCTCGCTGCGCCGCGCGCCGGGCAAGCTGAAGTACCTGGCCGGCTCGGAGTCGGGGATGGGCGCGTTCATCACCGACACCAACCCGGAGGACGTCGCCGAGCAGCTGCGCACCGTGGTGGTCCCGTGAGCGGGGTGCCGAGCGACGGCGAGGCGGCGGCCCGCGCGGCCGACGCCTTCGCGGCCCGCTTCGGAGGCGCACCCGAGGGCGTCTGGGCCGCTCCCGGCCGGGTGAACGTGATCGGCGAGCACACCGACTACAACGGCGGCCACGTCCTGCCGGTCGCCCTGCCGCACACCACGCGCGCCGCGGTCGCCCGCCGCGACGACGGCCGCCTCGTCCTCGTCTCGGCCCAGCACCCGGACGCCGACGCCGACGTCGCCGTCGCCGACCTCGCGCCGGGCACCCCCGGCGGCTGGGCCGGCTACCCGGCCGGCGTCGTCCACGAGCTGCGCGAGCACGTCCCCGGCGGGCTGAGCCTGCTCGTCGACGGCGACGTCCCGGCCGGTGCCGGGCTGTCCTCCTCCGCGGCGCTGGAGTGCGCCGTCGCGCTGGCGCTGCGCGACCTGCTCGGCCTGGACCTCGGCCCGGGCGACCTCGTCGACGTCGCCCGGCGGGCCGAGAACGACTTCGTCGGCGCGCCCACCGGCATCCTCGACCAGTCCGCCTCCGTGCTGTGCACCGCCGGGCACGCGCTGCACCTCGACACCCGCGACCGCAGCAGCGAGCAGGTGCCCCTCGACCTCGAGGCGGCCGGCCTGGCGCTGCTGGTGGTCGACTCGGGCACCACGCACGACCACGCCGCCAGCGGCTACGGCGAGCGGCGCCGGGAGTGCGAGGAGGCCGCCCGCCGCCTCGGCGTCGACCTGCTGTGCGACGTGCCCGGCGTGGACGCGCTCGCGCCGCTCGACGACGGCACCGGGCGCGGCGCGCTGCTGCTGCGCCGGGCCCGTCACGTGGTCAGCGAGGACGCCCGCGTCGAGGAGGTCGTCGGGCTGCTGCGCGCCGGCGGCGACCCGCGCGAGGTCGGCCCCGTGCTCACCGCCGGGCACGCCTCGCTGCGCGACGACTTCGCGGTGTCGGTGCCCGAGCTCGACGCCGTCGTCGAGATGGCGCTGGCCGCCGGTGCCCACGGCGCCCGCATGGTGGGCGGCGGCTTCGGCGGCAGCGCGGTCGCCCTCGTCGACGCCGCGGCCGTGGACGACGTCACCGCCGCCGTCACCGAGCGCGCCGGCGCTCCCCGTTCCTACGTCGTGGTCCCCGCCGCGGGGGCCCGGCGCCTGTCGTGACCCGACCCGAGTGGAGGCCCGAGTGGACGATCTGAGACTGGACGCGTCGTTCGTCGACTACCTGCTGGTGGCCGCCTACTTCGCCGTCGTCCTGCTGATCGGTGCCGCCGCGCGACGGCGGGTGTCCGACAGCCTGGACTTCTTCCTGTCGGGCCGCTCGCTGCCCGCGTGGGTCACCGGCCTGGCGTTCATCTCGGCCAACCTCGGGGCCGTCGAGATCGTCGGCATGTCGGCCAACGGCGCGCAGTTCGGCATGAGCACCATGCACTACTTCTGGATCGGCGCGGTCCCGGCCATGCTGTTCCTGGGCGTGGTGATGATGCCCTTCTACTACGGGTCGAAGGTCCGCAGCGTCCCGGAGTTCATGCGCCGCCGGTTCGGCACCGGCGCCCACCTGGTCAACGCGCTCAGCTTCGCGGTGGCGCAGATCCTCATCGCCGGCATCAACCTCTACCTGCTGGCCACCATCGTCGAGGCGCTGCTGGGCTGGCCGCTGTGGCTGTCGCTGATCGTCGCGGCGGCCGTGGTGCTGAGCTACATCACCCTCGGCGGGCTGTCGGCGGCCATCTACAACGAGGTCCTGCAGTTCTTCGTCATCGTGGCCGCGCTGCTGCCCCTGACGCTCATCGGCCTGCACCGGGTCGGCGGCGTGGGCGGCCTGGTCGACCGGGTCACCGACTCCGGCCGCGGCGAGGAGCTCACCTCCTGGCCGGCCACGGAGCTCTCCGGCATCGGCAGCCCCGTCCTGTCGGTGATCGGCATCGTGTTCGGCCTCGGCTTCGTGCTGTCCTTCGGCTACTGGACGACGAACTTCGTCGAGGTCCAGCGGGCGATGGCGACCAAGTCGATGTCCGCGGCCCGGAGCACGCCGGTCATCGGCGCCTTCCCGAAGATGTTCGTCCCGTTCATCGTCGTGATCCCGGGCATCATCGCCACGGTCCTGGTCCCGGAGGTGGTCGAGGCCCGGGCGGCGTCGGCCACGGACTTCGACTACAACAACTCGATCCTGCTGCTGATCCGCGACACCCTGCCCAACGGGCTGCTCGGCGTCGCCCTGGCGGGCCTGCTGGCGGCGTTCATGGCCGGCATGGCGGCCAACATCTCCGCCTTCAACACCGTCTTCAGCTACGACCTGTGGCAGCAGTACGTGAAGAAGGACCGGCCCGACGGCTACTACCTCGCCGTCGGCCGGTGGGCGACCGTCGGCGCCACCGTGGCCGCCATCGGGACGGCGATCATCGCGTCCGGCTACACGAACCTCATGGACTACCTGCAGACGCTGTTCGGCTTCTTCAACGCCCCGCTGTTCGCCACCTTCATCCTCGGCATGTTCTGGCGGCGGATGACGCCGACGGCGGGCTGGATGGGGCTGGTGTCCGGGACGCTGGCGGCGGTCGCCGTCGCCTTCCTCAGCGAGGACGCGTTCGGGACGGCGTCGCTGGGCGTGCTCCCGATCGGCGGCCAGGGCGCGAGCTTCGTCGCCGCCAGCGCCGCCTTCGTCGTCGACATCGTGGTCAGCGTCGTGGTCAGCCAGGTCACCGCGCCCAAGCCGGTCGCCCAGCTCGCCGGCCTGGTCTACTCCGAGACCCCCAAGGAGCAGCGGACCGACCCCGACGCGCACCGGCTGCCCTGGTACCAGTCGCCGACCAAGCTGGCCGGCATCGCGCTGGTCATGGTCATCGTCCTCAACGTGGTCTTCCGCTGACGTCAGGAGCACGGTCATGAGCAGCAGCACCTCCGGCCCCGCCGGGACGAAGCACGCGGCCGGTGCCTTCGACGTCCGCAACGTCATCGCGGCGCTGATCGGCTTCTACGGCGTCGTGCTCGTCCTGATGGGGATCTTCGGCAACTCCCCGGCCGAGCAGGAAAAGACCGGCGACGTGAACGCCAACCTGTGGGCGGGCCTGGCGATGCTCCTCTTCGCGGCGGCCTTCCTGCTGTGGGTCCGGCTGCGCCCGATCGTCGTCGAGGCCCCGCCGGACCGGCAGGACCCCGAGGACGACGGCAGCGGCACGACGGCCGGCCCGTCCCTGCACCGGAGGTGAGGGCCGGCCGCCGTGCCGGGGGTCAGCAGGTCGGGCGGAGGAACGTCACCGTCATGACGCCACCGCAGCCGCTGCGGTCGTAGGACGAGCCGGGGCCGGTGGGCGTCGTCGTGTCGCTGTCGCCCAGCAGCACGGTGAGGGTGACGGCGGCGGCCGCGGCCAGGGCGACCGTGACGGCGATGACCGCGAGCAGCATGCGGTGGGTGGCGGCCCAGGCGGCGGCCGGGGGACGGACGGCGGTGGTCATCGGGAGCCTCTCCGGGTGCGGCGGCGACCGCCCCTGGGTGGGGGGACCCGGCGGTACGGGCCGGGACCGACGACGTTGCGCCCCGGCCCGGCGCGGCGGAATACGTCGAAGTGCGTATCCCGGAGGTCCCCGCGGCCGTCCTAGCGTCGTCCCACCGGCCGACGGGGGGAGCGGTCCATGGGCACCGGTCACCTGCACGCGCGGGACGCCGACGACCTGCTGGAGCTGCTCCGGGCCGCCCGGTCCGAGGACCCCGGACCCGTGCTGCCGTGGGGGCTGCTCGAGGGGCTGGTGCGCCTGGTGCCCTGCGGCGTCGTCCTGACCTGCCGGCTGCTCGACCACCGCGACTGCCGGACCGTCGTCGTCCAGGGGGCGCTCGCCGACGGGACGCGCGGCGTCGAGCACGCCGACGCGCGGGCGCTGGAGGGCCCGTACGCCCGGCTGCGCTCGCCGGTGACCGGGGGCTCGCGGGGCGTGCGTGCCCTGCGTCGCGCCCTGGCCTCCCCGTTCCCGCGCCCGGTGGACGGGGGAGGGCCGGCGCGCGCCGAGGTCGTGACCGACGTGCCCGGGGAGCTCGTGGTGCCCCTGCGGTCACCGGCCGGTCCGGCGGCGCACCTGCTCCTCCTCCGGACCGACGACGAGCCGTTCCCCGACCGGGACCCCTCGCTGCTGGAGCTGGCCCGCCCGCACCTGGTCGAGGTCTGGGCGGCCGCCGAGCGGCGCCGGGCGGGGATCCCGCGGCTGACCGCGCGCGAGTGGGAGGTGCTCGCGCTCGCCGCGGCCGGGCTGGTGACCGACGAGATCGCCGCGGCCCTGTGCATCGCCGTCGGCACGGCGCGCAAGCACGCCGAGCACATCCGCGAGAAGTGCGGTGCCCACTCCCTGGCCGAGGCGGCCGCCCGGTGCCTGCCCGCCGGGTCGGGGCCGCTGCCCCCGGGGGCCCGGGACGGCCTCGGCCCTCCGGGACGGTGACCGGCGTGGGCACCGGTTCCCTGCGCGAGGGCGACGCCGACGCGCTCGCCGACCTGCTGCGGGCCGCGCGGTGCGAGGACCCGGGGCCGGTGCTGCCCTGGGTGCTGCTCGAGGGACTGCTGCGGCTGGTCCCGTGCGACCTCGGCGTCACCTACCAGGCGCACGACCACCGGCGCCGGCAGAGCCTGCTCGTCCAGGGCGTCATGGACGACGGCACCCGGGGGGTGGAGGAGCCGGGGCCGACGGCTCCCGACGACCGCTTCTGGCACCTGTGGTGGTCCTCGATCTGCAGCTGGCCACAGCGCACCGGGGACCTCGCCAGCGTGATCCACACCGGGGACCTGTACCCGACCGAGCGCGCCCGCCTGGCCGACCCGATGCACGCCGAGGTCCTCACCGACAGCACCGCCGAGCTCATGGTCTCGCTGCCCGCCCCGCCGGGGGAGGCCCGCCGGCTGCTGTTCCAGCGCTGGAGCGGCGGGCCGTTCACCGAGCGGGACCGGCGGCTGCTCGAGCTGGCCCGCCCGCACGTGCAGGAGCTGTTCCTGCTGGCCGAGCGCCGCCGGGCGGAGGTGCCGCGGCTGACCCGCCGGGAGTGGGAGGTGCTGGCGCTGGCCGGGGCCGGCCTGTCCACCGAGGACATCGCGGCCGCCCTGTGGATCTCCCGCGGCACCGTCCGCAAGCACGCCGAGCACATCCGCGAGAGGTGCGGGACGCACACGCTCGCCGAGGCCGCCGCGCGTGCCCTCCCGCACGCGCCGGTGGCCGTGCCGCGCCGGTGACGCCGCGGCCTCAGCCCGCGGCGCGGGCGATGACGGCCGCCGTCTCCAGGACCGCCCCGACCACCTCGGGGCTCGGCCGGCGGCCCAGCCGCTCCACCGGTCCGGAGATCGACACCGCGCCGAGCACCGCGCCGGCCGGGTCGCGCACCGGCGCGGAGAGCGAGGCGACGCCGGGCTCGCGCTCGGCGACGCTGTGCGCCCACCCCCGACGGCGGACGTCGAGCAGGGTGCGGGCGGTGAAGCTGGCCTGCGGCAGCAGCGGGGTGACCTCCTCCGGCGGGGCGAAGGCCAGCAGCGCGTGCGCCGCCGAGCCCGCCGTCATGGGCAGCCGCGCGCCGACCGGCACCGTGTCGCGCAGGCCGTGCGCGCGCTCCGCGACCGCGACGCACACCCGCGAGCCGCCCTCGCGCACGTAGAACTGGGCGCTCTCACCGCTGGCGTCGCGCAGCGTGGCCAGGTGCCGCCCGGCGACCCGGGCGAGGTCGGCGCTGCCGTGGCTGAGCTCGGTCAGCGCCGGCCCGGGTGCCCACGTCCCCGCCGGCGTGCGCCGCAGCAGCCGGTGCCCCTCGAGCGCGACGGCCAGCCGGTGGGCCGTCGCGCGCGGCAGGTCGGTACGGGCGACGAGGTCGGCGAGCGACGCCGGCTCCTGCGCGACGGCGCGCAGGATGGCCACTGCTTTGTCCAGCACGGCGACGGGGTTAGGCTGTCCCACACAGCGATACTCCCATCCCACACAGTGAGAAGCCACCGTGGGATGACCCGAACCGGGAGGGACCCCGTGCCGAAGACCCTGGCGGAGAAGGTCTACGACGCCCACGTCGTGCGCAGCGCCGCGGGCGAGCCGGACCTGCTCTACATCGACCTGCACCTCGTGCACGAGGTCACCAGCCCGCAGGCCTTCGACGGGCTCCGCGCCGCCGGCCGCCGGGTCCGCCGCCCCGACCTGACGATGGCCACCGAGGACCACAACGTCCCGACGCTGGAGGTCCTCAAGCCGATCGCCGACCCGGTCAGCCGCGCGCAGGTCGAGGCGCTGCGCCGGAACGCCGCGGAGTTCGGCATCCGGCTCGCGCCGATGGGCGACCGCGACCAGGGCATCGTGCACGTCATCGGCCCGCAGCTCGGGCTGACCCAGCCCGGGCTGACCATCGTCTGCGGCGACAGCCACACCTCCACCCACGGCGCCTTCGGCGCGCTGGCGTTCGGCATCGGCACCAGCGAGGTCGAGCACGTGCTGGCCACCCAGACGCTGCCGCAGAACCGGCCCAAGCAGATGGCCGTCACCGTCGAGGGCGAGCTCCCCGAGGGCGTCTCGTCCAAGGACGTCATCCTCGCCGTGATCGCGAGGATCGGGACCAACGGCGCCGCGGGGCACGTCATCGAGTACCGCGGCAGCGCCATCGAGGCGCTGTCGATGGAGGCCCGGATGACGATCTGCAACATGTCGATCGAGGCCGGCGCCCGCGCCGGGATGATCGCCCCGGACGAGACGACGTTCGCCTACCTGCAGGGCCGCCCGCACGCCCCGCAGGGCGCCGACTGGGACGCCGCCGTCGAGTACTGGCGCACGCTGCGCACCGACGAGGGCGCCGTCTTCGACACCGAGGTCGTGCTCGACGCCGCCGAGCTCTCGCCGTTCGTCACCTGGGGCACCAACCCCGGCCAGGGCCTGCCGCTGACCGAGCGGGTGCCCGACCCGGCCGACCTCGCCGACGACAACGAGCGCCGCGCCGCCGAGCAGGCGCTGGCCTACATGGGCCTGACGCCGGGCACCCCGCTGCGGGAGATCGAGGTGGACACCGTCTTCCTCGGCTCGTGCACCAACGGCCGGATCGAGGACCTGCGCACCGCCGCCGAGCTGCTGCGCGGCAGGAGGATCGACGCCGGCACGCGGATGCTCGTCGTCCCCGGGTCGATCGGCGTCAAGCTGCAGGCCGAGGCCGAGGGCCTGGACCGCGTCTTCACCGAGGCCGGCGCCGAGTGGCGGGGCGCGGGGTGCTCCATGTGCCTGGGCATGAACCCCGACCAGCTCGCGCCGGGGGAGCGGTCGGCGTCGACGAGCAACCGCAACTTCCAGGGCCGGCAGGGCAAGGGCGGACGCACCCACCTGGTGTCGCCGTCCGTGGCCGCCGCGACCGCCCTCACCGGCCGCCTCACCGCCCCCGCCGACCTCGAGACCGCCGGAGTCTGAGCCCGATGGACGCCTTCACCACCCACACCGGCACGGCCGCCCCGCTGCGCCGCAGCGCCGTCGACACCGACCAGATCATCCCGGCCGAGTACCTCAAGCGGATCACCCGCACCGGCTTCGAGGACGGCCTGTTCGTCGCCTGGCGCACCAACGAGCCGGACTTCGTGCTCAACCAGCCGCAGTACGCCGACGCCACGGTCCTCGTCGCCGGCCCCGACTTCGGCACCGGCTCCTCGCGCGAGCACGCCTGCTGGGCGCTGCTCGACGGCGGGTTCCGCGTGGTCATCAGCTCGCGGTTCGCCGACATCTTCAAGAACAACTCGACCAAGTCCGGCCTGCTCACCGTCGTCCTGCCGCAGGCCGACGTGGAGGCGCTCTGGCAGGCGGTCGAGGCCGACCCCGCGACGCCGGTGACGGTCGACCTGCAGGCCCGCACGGTCACCTACGGCGACACGACCGTGCCGTTCGAGGTCGACGAGTACACCCGCTGGCGGCTGCTCGAGGGCCTCGACGACGTCGGCCTCACCGAGCGGCACCTGGCCGACATCGAGGCCTTCGAGGCCGGGCGCCCCGCCTGGCTGCCCCGGGCCCTCCCGGCGCTGCCCGCCTGAGGTCCGCCCGGCCCCGGCTCCCTCAGCGGGGGGCGTCGGGGTCGGGACCGAGGTCGCGGTAGTAGTCGGCGGCCAGCGCGCCGGGTCGGCCGCCGAGTGCCCACACGCTGCCCTTCGCCGCCGGCGGGTACAGCCGCCCGGCGACCCCCTCCCAGCGGACGCCGAGGCTCATCAGCACCGACGGGATCGCCCCGCCCTGGCTGCAGACCACGGCGACGCCGGGCTGCTCGCGTGGCTCCAGCAGCCGCTCGACCGCGGCGAGGCCGGCCTGCGGATCGGCGGCGAACTCCTCCTCGCCGAGCTCCGGCAGGGAGCGCACCGGCAGGCCGGTGCGCTCCGCCAGCGGCTCGAGGGTCTGCCGGCAGCGCACCCGGTCGGCGCTCAGGAGCTCGCACGGGCCGAACACCGGCAGGACGTCGGCGAGCTGCCGCGCCTGCCGCCAGCCCCGGGTCTCCAGCGGCCGCTCGTCGTCGGGGCCGTCCCAGTCGCTGCGGCTGCCGGCCTTGGCGTGGCGCACCAGCAGCAGCGTCGGCGTCCGGGGGACGTCGTCGCGGAGGAGGTCGGCGACCACCCGACGGTCGTGCTCGTGGGTCATCAGCGCCGCCGCCTCGGCGACCGGCAGCCAGCGCAGCTCGTCGACCTCGTCGTTGGGGACGAACGGCTCCTCGGCACCGACCGCGCGCATGAGCCAGTAGTCCACCTGCTTGGGCCCGGCGGCGACCTCGTAGCGCGTGCGCAGGCTGCGCCGGCCGGCCACGACCCGCAGGCCGGTCTCCTCGGCGACCTCCCGCACGGCGGCGGTCAGCGCGTTCTCCCCGGCGTCGAGCTTGCCCTTGGGCAGCGACCAGTCGTCGTAGCGCGGGCGGTGCACGACCACGGTCTCCAGCCCGCCGCCGGCGGCCGGTCGCCACACCACCCCGCCCGCGGCCGCGACGACGGCCGCCCGCTCAGTCGGCATGCTCGGTGACCAGGCGCATCAGCCGTGCCTGGGAGTCCCGGGTCCCGGTGCGGGTCCAGCGGCCCTCGGGGCCCAGCTCCCAGCAGCGCACGCCGGGCGCCATCGCGTCGTCGAACACGGCCTGCAGCTGGCGCTGCGCGGTGTCGTCGCACACCCGCAGCAGCACCTCCACCCGGCGGTCGAGGTTGCGGTGCATGAGGTCGGCGCTGCCCAGCCAGAACTCCGGCTCGCCGTCGTTGGTGAAGGACATCACCCGCGAGTGCTCGAGGAAGCGGCCCACGATCGAGCGGACCCGGATCGTCTCCGACAGGCCGGGGACGCCGGGCCGCAGCGCGCAGATGCCGCGGATCAACAGCTCCACGGGCACGCCCGCCCGGGAGGCCTCGTACAGCGCGTCGATGACCCGCTCGTCGACCAGCGAGTTCACCTTGAACCGGATGCCCGCGGGCCGGCCCTCGGCGGCGTGCCGCGCCTCCCGGCGGATCTTCTCCACCAGGCCGCTGCGGATGCCGTGGGGCGCCACCATGAGCTGCCGGTAGGCCGTCTGCCGCGAGTAGCCGGTCAGCACGTTGAACAGGTCGGTGAGGTCGGCACCGACCCGCGGGTCGGCGGTGAGGATGCCCAGGTCCTCGTACAGCCGCGCCGTCTTCGGGTTGTAGTTGCCGGTGCCGATGTGCACGTAGCGGCGCAGCACGCCGTTCTCCCGGCGCACCACCAGCGCCGTCTTGCAGTGCGTCTTGAGCCCCACCAGGCCGTAGACGACGTGGCAGCCGGCCCGCTCCAGCGACCGGGCCCAGGTGATGTTGGCCTGCTCGTCGAAGCGCGCCTTGATCTCGACGAGGACGACCACCTGCTTGCCCGCCTCGGCGGCGCTGATCAGCGCGTTGACGATCGGCGAGTCACCCGAGGTCCGGTAGAGCGTCTGCTTGATCGCCAGGACGTGGGGGTCGGCGGCGGCCTGCTCGATGAAGCGCTGCACGCTCGTGGCGAACGAGTGGTACGGGTGGTGGACGAGCACGTCCCCCTCGCGCAGCGTCGCGAAGACGCTCTTGGGCGTCTCGCCCTCGCTCAGGCGCGGGTGGGTGGCCGGGACGAACGGCTCGTCCTTGAGCTCCGGGCGGTCGAGGTCGTAGAGCGCCCACAGCGAGGAGAGGTCCAGCAGCCCGGGCACCGTGACGACGTCCTGCGGGCTCATCTCCAGCTCGGAGACGAGGACGTCGAGGATCTGCGGGTCCATGGTCTCGGTGACCTCGAGCCGCACCGCCGGGCCGAACCGGCGTCGGGCGAGCTCGCGCTCGAGGGCCTGCAGCAGGTCCTCGTCCCGGTCCTCCTCCACCTCGAGGTCGGCGTTGCGGGTCACCCGGAACAGGTGGTGGTCGAGGACGTCGAGGCCCGGGAACAGCTGCGGCAGGTGAGCGGCGATGAGGTCCTCGAGCGGCAGGAACGTCGCCTCGGAGTCCACCGCCCCCACGGGCACGAACCGCGGCACGTTGTTGGGCACCTTGAGCCGGGCGAAGCGCGGGCCACCGGTCTCCGGGTCGCGGACGACGACGGCGAGGTTGAGCGACAGGCCGCTGATGTAGGGGAACGGGTGCGCCGGGTCCACGGCCAGCGGCGTGAGCACCGGGAAGACCTGGTCGCGGAAGTACTCGCGCAGCCGCCGCGTCTGGGTCTCGGCGAGGTCCTCCCAGTGCACGATCCGGATGGCCTCGGCCTCCAGCCGCGGCGTGACGTCCTGCTGGAAGCAGACCGCGTGCCGGTGCACGAGCTCCTGGGTGCGCTCGGTGACCCGGGCCAGCTGCTCCCGGATCGTCAGCCCGTCGGGGGAGCGGACGGTGAGCCCGGTGCTCTGCCGCCGCTTCAGCCCGGCGATGCGCACCATGTAGAACTCGTCGAGGTTGCCGGCGAAGATCGCCAGGAACTTCGCCCGCTCCAGCAGCGGCAGCGACGTGTCCTCGGCCAGCTCCAGCACCCGCGCGTTGAAGTCCAGCCACGACAGCTCCCGGTTGAGGAAACGGTCCGCCGGCAGCGCGGGCGGTTCCTCGGGGGGGCGTGCGGGGACCTCGGGCGACGTCGTCTCGGCTGCCACCGCCACATCGTGCCCCACCGAGGTGAACGGCGAGAGCGCGCCGGAGCGCTCAGGCGGCCGGCCGCGGCAGTCGCGGCAGCAGCGCCGCCGTCGCGGCGCCGACGCCCAGGTGCACGGCGGCGGCGAGGTCGGCGGGGGTGTCGACGTCGCGGCGCAGTCCCGGCCAGCCGCCGGCCAGCGGCACCGCGCCCGCCGCGGCGTGCGCGGCGGCCGAACCCCGCCCGAACCGCGGGTCCAGCGGCACGCCCGACGCGGTCAGCAGCGTCGTCCCCGTGCCCGCGGCGTCGGCGACGAAGCAGCGCGGCGCGGTGGCGGCGGCCAGCGCGGCGGCGAGTTCGTCGGACCGCAGCGCCGGCAGGTCCGAGGACAGGGCGGCGACGGCGTCGCCGCCGCTGGCCCGGGCGCCGTGGGCCAGCGCCGGGTTCAGGCCGCGGTCGGGCTCGTCCGGGACGGTGCGCGCGCCGAGCGCCCGGACGGTGGCGGCCGCGCGCTCGTCGTCGGTCACCACGACGACGTCGGCCACCGCGGCGCAGTCCCGGGCCGCGGCGACGGTGTCGGCCAGCAGCGCGAGCACGAGGTCGGCGTGCACCCCGGGACCACCGCCGGTCAGCGGCACCAGGCGGGTCTTGGCCGCGCCGAGCCGCTTCGCCGGGACGACCAGGGACCACCGCACGGCGTCCATGTGAGCACACGGCGGCGTCCGCGCGCCGACGCCGGCGACCCCCCGGTGCGCACGCCGACCCGGGGGAGGGTCGATCATGTGCCGATCGTCACGACCGAGCGGAGGGGTGCCGGTGACCGAGGAGCAGTCCTCCCGGAGCGCGGCGGAGGAGCGGCGCGCGCTGCACGTGCGCGGGCGGCTGCCGTGGTCGCTGAAGCTGGCGGTGGTGGTCATCTACCCGACCGCCTCGCTGCTGTTCCGGCTCCGCTACCGCCACGGCGACCGGCTGCCGCGCACCGGCCCGGTGCTGCTCGTCGCCAACCACGTCTCGGTGCTCGACCCGCTGGCCTGCGCGCGCCTGGTCTACGACAACGGGCGGATCCCGCACTTCCTCGCCAAGGAGGCGGTGTTCAGGGGCCTGGCGGGGAAGATCCTCCGGCACGCCGGGCAGATCCCGGTGGCCCGCGGCTCGGCGGAGGCCCGCGGCTCGCTGGCCGCCGCGGCGGCCGACCTCGAGGCGGGCAACGTCGTCGTGATCTACCCCGAGGGCTCGGTGACCCGCGATCCCGACTGGTGGCCCATGCAGGCCCGCACCGGCGTCGCGCGGCTGGCGCTGACCACCGACGCCGTCGTGCTGCCGGTGGCCCAGTGGGGTCCCCAGCGGGTGCACGACTACCACACCAAGAAGCTGCACCTGCGGTTCCGGACGCCCACCGAGTACTCCCTCGGCGAGCCGGTCGACCTCTCGGCGCTGCGGGCGCAGGTGCGGGCCGGGCGGGCGCTCACCCCCGACGTGCTGCGGGAGACCACCGACCTGATCATGGGCCGCGTGCGCGACCTGCTGTCCGAGGTGCGGGGCGAGCCCGCGCCGCCGGCCTTCGCCCCCCGTCCGGGGCGGTCCCTGCCGGGGGACGCCGCGTGAGCGCCCGCGCCGCCGTCCTCGGGGCCGGCTCCTGGGGCACCACCTTCGCCAAGGTCCTCGCCGACGCCGGCTGCACGGTGTCCCTGCACGCCCGCCGGCCCGAGCTCGCGACGGCGATCGCCGAGTCGGGGGAGAACGCCGAGTACCTGCCCGGGGTGGCGCTGCCCGGCGCGCTGACGGCGACCCCCGACGCCGCGGAGGCCCTCGACGGCGCCGAGGTCGTCGTCCTCGCCGTCCCCTCGCAGTCGCTGCGGGCCAACCTGCTCGAGTGGACGCCGCTGCTGCCCGCCGACGCGACCCTGCTGTCGCTGATGAAGGGCGTCGAGCTCGGCACGACCAAGCGGATGAGCGAGGTCATCCGCGAGGTCACCGGCGCCGGGGCCGACCGGGTGGCCGCGCTGTCGGGCCCGAACCTCGCCCGCGAGATCGCCGAGGAGCAGCCGGCGGCCACCGTCATCGCCTGCGCGGACCCCGACCGCGCCGCCGCGCTGCAGGCCGCCTGCCTCACGCCCTACTTCCGGCCCTACACCAACTCCGACCTGGTCGGCTGCGAGCTCGGCGGCGCGGTGAAGAACGTCATCGCGCTGGCCTGCGGCATCGCCGAGGGCATGGGTTTCGGTGACAACACCCGCGCGTCGCTGATCACCCGCGGCCTGGCCGAGACCACCCGCCTGGGCGTGGCGCTGGGTGCCGAGCCCGCGACCTTCGCCGGACTGGCCGGGCTCGGCGACCTCGTGGCCACCTGCAGCTCCCCGCTGTCGCGGAACCGGACCTTCGGGGAGAAGCTGGGTCGCGGCCTGTCACTGGAGGAGGTGCAGGCCACCACCCGGCAGACCGCCGAGGGGGTCAAGAGCTGCCGGCCCGTGCTGGACCTGGCCCGCGCCCACGGCGTCGACGTGCCGCTCACCGAGGCGGTCGTGCGCGTCTGCCACGAGGGCGTGCCGGCCGGTGCGGTGCTGAAGGAGATCATGAGTCGCGAGGCCAAGCCCGAGTGAGCGACGGCACCACCGGCGGATCCGGAGCGACGTTGCCGGGGGAGTGGGGCGACGGCACCCGGTCGGTCCACGCGGGCGACGCCCCGCCGGTGCCGGGCACCCCGCTGCGCCCCTCGCCGGTCTTCGCGGCTCCCTTCCACCTCGGCGACCAGCCGCCGCGCGCGGGCGGCGCCGACGCCTACGCCCGCACCGAGCACCCGACGTCGCGCGCCTTCGAGACCGCGGTCGGCGAGCTCGACGGCGGCCGGTGCCTGTCCTTCGCCACCGGCATGGCGGCGATCACCGCGGCGGTGCTGGCGCTGGTGTCGGCCGGCGACCGCCTGGTGCTGCCCGCCGACGGCTACTACACGACGCGGCTGCTGGCGCGCGACGAGCTCGAGCGGCTCGGCGTGCGGGTCGAGTACGTGCCGACCGTCGAGATCGCCGACGTCGCCGCCCGCGGGGACCTCGACGGCGCGCGGATGGTCTTCCTCGAGACGCCCAGCAACCCCCAGCTCGACGTCTGCGACGTCGCCGCGGTGGCCCGCGCGACGCGCGCCGCCGGGGCGCTGCTCGCCGTCGACAACACCACCGCCACCCCGCTGGGGCAGCGACCCCTGGCGCTGGGCGCCGACCTCACCGTGGGCGCCGACACCAAGGCGCTGACCGGGCACAGCGACCTGCTGCTCGGCCACGTCAGCACCACCTCCGACGAGGTGTTCGACCGGGTGAAGGGCTGGCGCGACCACACCGGCAGCACCCCCGGCGCCTTCGACGCGTGGCTCGGGCACCGCTCGATGAGCACGCTGGACCTGCGGCTGGCCCGCCAGGGCGAGACGGCCGCGGCCGTGGCGGCGGTGCTCGCCGGGCACCCGGCGGTGACCGGCGTGCGCTGGCCGTGGCTGCCCTCGGACCCCTCGCACGCCCTGGCGACCCGGCAGATGCTGCGGCCGCTCGGCCTGGTCTCCGCCGAGCTCGCCGACGAGACGGCGGTGTCGCGGTTCCTGGCCGCGAGCCGGCTGTGGACCGCGGCCACCAGCTTCGGCGGCGTGCACAGCACCGTGGACCGGCGGGCGCAGTGGGGCGGGGACGCCGTCCCCGCCGGGTTCCTGCGCTTCTCCTGCGGCATCGAGGACACCGGCGACGTCGTCGCCGACCTCACCACGGCGCTCGACGCCGCCGCCTGACCGCGTGAGCCGCACGACCCTCGACCGTGTCCTCGCGGCGGGCCCGGTGCTGCACCGCGGCCGGGACAGCGACTACCGGGCGCTGGCCTGGGCCGGCGGGGAGCCGCACCGGGTGCGCCGCGAGCTGGTCGGGCCCACCTGGGAGCCGCCGCGGCGGGGCGCGCGGGAGATCGCCTGCCTGGCGCACGTCACCGACCTGCAGCTGGCCGACGTCTGCTCGCCGGCCCGCTTCGAGTTCTTCCACCGCTTCGAGGCCGATCCGCGCATGAGCGCGCTGGTGCCCATGCACCGGCCGCAGGAGGCGCTGACCGCGCACGCCGTCGACGCCCTGGTGCGCACCCTCAACGGCCTGGCCGGCGGACCGCGGACGGGGCGGCCGCTGCAGGTCGTCGTGACCACCGGCGACGCGATCGACAACGCGCAGTGGAACGAGCTGGAGCTCTACCTGGCCGTGCTGCGCGGGGGAGTGGTCTCCCCGGGTGCCGGGCTGACCGCCTACGACGGCGTGCAGGCCTCCGGCTGGCCGCACGACCTGTTCTGGCGGCCCGACGACGACGGCGGCCTGCACCACCAGCGCTTCGGCTTCCCCGCCCGGCCGGGGCTGCTGGAGGCGGCGTTCGCGGCCTTCGCCGCCGAGGGACTGCGGGTGCCCTGGCTGGGCTGCCACGGCAACCACGAGGCGCTCATCCAGGGCGTCGGCGTCCCCACGCCGGCGCTGACCGCGCTGCTCGGCTCCGGGCGCAAGCCGGTCGACGTCGACCCCGCCCTGCCGCTGGACGACGCCCTGCGGCTGTTCACGCACTCGTCCGAGGTCTTCACCACCGCGACCTCGCGGACGGTGACCTCGGTGGCCGACCGCCGGTTCATCGACCGCCGGTCCTTCGTGGCGGCGCACCTGGCCGACGGCGGGGAGCCCACCGGGCACGGGTTCACCGAGGAGAACCTGCGCGAGGGCACCGCCTACTACGCGTGGGACGGGCTGCCGGGCGTCCGGGTCGTCTGCCTGGACACCACGCGGGTCACCGGCGGCACCGCGGGCTCGGTCGACGCGGAGCAGGCGCGGTGGCTGGAGGAGCGGCTGCGCGAGGTGTCGTCGTCGGCGCCCGGTCCCGACGGCGGGCGGGTCGCCACCGGCAACGCCGACCGGCTGGTGGTGCTCTTGTCGCACCACGGGTCGAGCACGCTCACCCGCGCCGACGCCCTCGGTCGCCGGCCGACGCCCGGGGACGACGCGCTGGGTGCCCCCGAGCTGCTGGCCCTGCTGCACCGCTGGCCGAACGTCGTCCTGTGGCTCAACGGGCACACGCACGTCAGCGAGGTGCGGCCCTGGGCGCACCCGGACGAGCCCGGCCGCGGCCTGTGGGAGGTGACGACCTGCGCCGTCGTCGACTGGCCCGGGCAGGCCCGGCTGGTGGAGCTGCTCGACAACGGCGACGGCACGCTGTCGATGGTCTGCACGATGGTCGACCACGACAGCCCCGCCCGGCCGCCGGCCGCCGGGGACCCGGCCGCGCGTGACCCCGCCGCGCTGGCCGCCCTGCACCGCGAGCTCGCGGCCAACGTGCCGTGGGCGGGGCTCGGGTCGGGCCTGGCCGGCACCCCCGCCGACCGCAACGTCGAGCTGGTGCTGCGCGCGCCCTGCTGAGCCGGCCCTCCTGCAGGGGCCCGCCCCGAGCGTGCGAGGGGCGGGGGCGGGAGGGTCCTCCGTCAGGCGGTGCGGGCGGCGCGGCGGCGGCGGTGGGCGGCGCGGGCGGTGAGCCAGCCGCTGAAGGCCAGGTAGTACACGACGTAGGCGAAGGACAGCACCACCACGACCCAGTGCGGGTCGGGGTACTGCAGCAGCAGCACGGCGTAGGTCACCAGCCAGACGACGGTGAGCGAGATGCTGACCTGCCACAGCGCCTCGGTCCGCGACGGGTACAGGTAGCGCACCGGCACGAAGACCAGCACCGAGCACACGACCAGCACGACGGCGACGACGACCTGCGAGAGGTCCAGCACCACCGCGTAGAAGGCGACGACGTTCCAGTAGCTCGGGAAGCCGAGGAAGGTGTGGTCGTCGGTCTTCGCGTCCACGCGGCAGAACTGGTAGCTCGAGGCCAGCAGCGGCAGCGCGGCGAGCAGCCAGCCGACCCACGAGTGCGACAGCGCGCCGGTGGTCCACAGCAGGACGACGGGCGCGAAGACGTAGGTCAGGTAGTCGACGATGTTGTCCAGCAGCGCGCCGTCGAACCAGGGGATCGTCTCCTTGACCCGCGCGCGGCGGGCCAGCATCCCGTCGGTGCCGTCGATCCACAGCGCCGCCAGCCCGAGCCACAGCGCGGTGACGGCCTCGCCCTCGAACGCGGCGAGCACCACGAGCAGCGCCAGCACCGAGCCGAGCGCGGTGTAGGCGTGCACCGCCGCACCGGCCAGCCGCAGGGCGAGCGGGAACCGGCGCGCCGGGGCGCCCCCGTGCTCGTCGTGCCCCTGGTGCGCCGTCGTCGCCGGAGGTCGGGGGTCCACCGGAGGGGCCGCGTTCTCCCGCATCGCGGACGAGGTTCCCACACCCGGCGGGTGTCAGCCCCGCGGGAGACGCGGGACGCGCGAGGGGCGTCGACTAGGGTCGGCCGCGATGAGCGGGACAGGCAGGGTGCGCGTCGCGGTCGTGTTCGGAGGGCGCAGCGCGGAGCACGCCATCTCCTGCGTCTCCGCCGGGAGCGTGATGGCCGCGCTGGACCCGGAGCGCTACGAGGTGGTCCCGGTGGGCATCACGCGCGACGGCCGCTGGGTGCTCGCCGACGCGGGACAGCGGCTGGCCATCGACGCCGGCCGGCTGCCCGAGGTGACCGGCGGGACCGCGGTGTCCCTGGTCGGCGACCCCGCCGGGCGCGGCCTGGCCGTCCTCGACGCCGCGGCCGCGATCGGCCCCGCGCTCACCGAGGTCGACGTCGTCTTCCCGGTGCTGCACGGCGCCTACGGCGAGGACGGCACCATCCAGGGCCTGCTGGAGATGAGCGGCCTGCCCTACGTGGGCTCGGGGGTCTTCGCCAGCGCCGCCTCGATGGACAAGGAGTTCACCAAGAAGCTCCTGGCCGCCGCGGGGCTGCCGCAGGGCGACCACGTGGTCCTCCGCGACGCCGAGGGCGCGCTGACGGCCGACCCCGACGCGCTGTCGGCCGCCGACCGCGAGCGGCTCGGGCTGCCGGTGTTCGTCAAGCCCTCGCGCGCCGGGTCCAGCATCGGCATCACCAAGGTGACCGACTGGGCGCAGCTGCCGAAGGCGGTGGCCACCGCGGCCGCCGTCGACCCGAAGGTCGTCGTCGAGGCCTCCGTGCCCGGCCGGGAGATCGAGTGCGGGGTGCTGGCCGGCCGCGACGGCGGGCCGCCCGAGGCCAGCCTGCCCGCCGAGATCCGGCTCAAGCCGGGCACCGACTGGTACGACTTCGACGCCAAGTACCTCGACGACGCCGTCGAGTTCGACGTCCCCGCCGACCTCACGCCCGAGCAGACGCGCCTGGTGCAGGAGGCCTCCCGCCGCGCCTACCTCGCGATGGACTGCGAGGGGCTGGCGCGGGTCGACTTCTTCCTCGGCGCCGGGCCCGACGGCCGCGAGCGGCTCGTGGTCAACGAGGTCAACACGATGCCGGGCTTCACGCCGATCTCGATGTTCCCGCGGATGTGGGCGGCCAGCGGGGTGTCCTACGCCGAGCTGGTGGACCGGCTGGTCGCCTCGGCGCTGGCGCGCGCGGGCCGGCCGGGGGACCAGCGGACCCCCGGTGACCCCGGGCCGCGGCGCGGCCGTGCTCGCCGGGCTGCTCGCGCTCGTGCCCGCCACCGGCTGCACGCCCACCAGCGCCACCCCGGCGGGGGAGCCGCGGCACCCGCCACCCCGGAGACGGTGGAGGACCTCGGGGAGCTGCTGCTCGAGGAGGTGCCCTCGGGGCTGCCGCGGATCCCCGACGCCGACCTGCAGCCGCCCGCCGGCGCGAAGACCGTCGACGACGTCGCCACGTACGCCGACGACCCCGCGCGCGAGCGCATGGTGCTGCGGGAGTACGGCTACCGGCACGGCTGGGAGCGCTTCTGGGGGTCGACGACGGGGCCGCTCACCAGCGTCTTCCTCGACCAGTTCGACGACACGGCCGGTGCGGCGACCTACGCGCGGGACCTGGCCGGCAACGACGCCGAGGTCTACGACGGCGTGCTGCGGCACGACCCGTCGTCGCTGCCCGACGGCTGCAGCCTGCTCACCGTGGCCGGCGCCGACCCCGCGACGGGGCTGTCCGGCCCGGCGGCCTTCGCCTGGTGCGCGCACGGGGTGTTCAGCGTCGGCGTGACCGCCGTGGCCGACGACGAGCAGGCCGCCGCCGACGAGGTGCACGACGCCGTGCGGGCCCAGCTCGACCGGCTGCCGGCGGCCTGAGCCGGCCTCAGCGCGGCGGGAGGGTGTCGCCGATGACGCCGCTGAGCACGGTGACCGGGGCGCTGTCGACGTCGGGCGGCAGCGTCACCTGCACGTAGGCGGCGCGGTCGACCGCGGTCCAGGTGGTGGCCTCCTCGGACTGCTCGACGAACCAGGTGACCTGGTCGATCTGCAGCAGGCCCTCGCCGGCGACCAGGCCGGCCGGCTGCGGCACCCCGCACACCAGCACGACCGCCGGCTCGCCCCAGGCGGCGGCGTAGGGCGTGTCCGAGTCGACGAGCCGCGCCGGCTCCCCGGTCAGGTCGAGGGGGAGGGCCGCCATGAGCGCCGGGCAGGTCGCGTCGGCCTCGGGCGTCGGCGCGGGGACCTCGACCGGCAGCACCGGCAGGTCCTCCGCGCGCTGCGGCGCCGACGTGCCGCTGACGTCCGCCGCCGGGGCCGCGTCGTCGTCGTCGCTGCCGCCGCGGACGTTGACCAGGACGACCAGGACGACCAGGACCGGCACGACGACCGCCGTCGCGACCAGCGCGAGCCGGCGCAGCGGGTCGGGACGCCGGGCGGGCGCCGGAGCGGCCGCCGGGTCCTCGGCGGGGGTGTCCTCGGCGGGGGTGTCCTCGGCGGGGGTGTCCTCGCTCAGCGGCTCAGATGTTGACGACGGGGCAGGTCAGCGTGCGCGTGATGCCGTCGACCGACTGCACGCGGGCGACCACCAGGCGGCCCAGCTCGTCGACCGACTGCGCCTCGGCGGTGACGATGACGTCGTAGGGGCCGGTGACGTCCTCCGCCTTGGTCACGCCGGCGATCTCACTGATCGTCGACGCCACCTGGGCGGCCTTGCCGACCTCGGTCTGGATCAGGATGTAGGCGTGGACCACGGGACGACCTTCCTCGGGCGACGCAGCCGGCGGCGCTCCGCCGCCGGCAGCCGGACTGGAGCGCAACCTACCGCAGTGACCCGGTGTGCCCGGTGACACGGCCCCGGCCCCTGGGCCCCCGCGACGACCTCGCCGACAGCGTGCGGGTCGTCGGCGAGTTCGGCGTCATCGCCCGGGTGCTCGCCCGCTCAGGGGCAGCACGGGTGGCCGAGGTCGGCCCCGGTGACGACGCCGCGGTGCTGCGCGTGCCCGACGGCCGGGTCGTGGCCACCACCGACGTCCTCGTCGAGGGGCGGCACTTCCGCCGCGACTGGTCCTCGGCCGAGGACGTCGGGCACAAGGCGGCCGCCGCGAACCTGGCCGACGTCGCCGCGATGGGCGGGGTGGCCACCGCGCTGCTCGTCGGGCTGGCCTGCCCCGCCGACACGCCCACCTCCTGGCTGGAGGGCGTGGCCGCCGGCATGGCCGCCGAGTGCGCGCCGCTGGGAGCCGCGGTCGTCGGCGGTGACACGGTGGCCTCGGCGCCCGACAGCGGGTCGGTGGTCCTGTCGGTGACGGCGCTCGGCGACCTCGGCGGGCGCGCGCCGGTCCTGCGCTCCGGGGCGCGGCCGGGCGACGTCGTCGCCGTCGCGGGGCGGCTGGGCTGGTCGGCGTGCGGGCTGGCGGTGCTGCGCCGCGGGTTCAGCAGCCCGCTGGCCGCCGTCGCCGCGCACCGCCGGCCCACCCCGCCGTACGCGGCCGGCCCGGCCGCGGCCGAGGCGGGGGCCACCGCGATGTGCGACGTCAGCGACGGGCTGCTCGCCGACGCCGGGCACCTCGCCACCGACAGCGGCGTCGTCCTGGACCTCGACCGGGCCACGCTGGTGCGTGCGACCCTGGAACCGCCGGGTCCGCTGCAGCAGGTGGCGGCGGCCCTCGGCGCCGATCCGCTGGCCTGGGTGCTCACCGGCGGCGAGGACCACGCCCTGCTGGCGACCTTCCCGCCGTCGGCGACACTGCCGGACGGCTGGGTGGCCATCGGGCGGGTCGAGGAGGGGGAGCCGGGGGTGTCCGTGAGCGGGGAGCCGGCGGCCGACGTCGCGGTCGCGGTCGGGGCGGGGAGGACCGGGCATGTCCACTTCGGCTGACGTGCGGCTGCGCGACGGGTCGGTCGCCCGCCTGCGTGCGGTGCCCTACGACGACCCGGTCGCCCGCGACCTCGTGGCCCGCGTGCAGCAGGAGTACGTCGACCGCTACGGCGGCCCCGACGAGGCGGCCGTCGACCCGGCCGAGTTCGTGCCCCCGGCGGGGGTGTTCCTCGTCGCCGAGGTCGGCGGCGAGCCGGCCGGGTGCGGCGCGTGGCGGCGGCACGGCGAGGGCGACGACCCCACCGTGGCGGAGGTCAAGCGGGTGTACGTGGCCCCCGCCTTCCGGCGGCGCGGGCTGGCGCAGGTGGTGGTCGCCGCGCTCGAGGAGTCCGCCCGCCGCGCGGGGTACCGCTCGGTCGTGCTCAACTCCGGCGACCGGCAGCCCGAGGCGCTCGCGCTCTACGAGGGCCTCGGGTACACGCCCGTGCCGGGCTACGGGATCTACGCCGGGGGCGCGGGAGCGGTGTTCCTGGGCAGGGAGCTCGGTGGCGACGTCGACGAGGAGGAGCGGCCGTGGGCGTCGTGACGATCTCCGCGTCCTACGGCGCGGGCGGCCCGGAGGTCGGGCCGGCCGTCGCCGAGCGGCTGGGCCTGGCCTTCCACGACCGCGCGATCCCGGCGCAGGTGGCCGGCCGGCTCGGCGTCTCCCAGGACGACGCCGAGGCCAACGACGAGCGCGTGGTCCGCGGCCTGTGGCGGCTGGTCGCCTCGCTGGGCGCCATGCCCGACCCCGTCGGCGGCGTCGTCCCCACCACGGACCAGCCCGACGAGCGTGCCTACCGCGAGCACACCGAGCGGGTCCTGCGCGAGATCGCCGACGGCGCGGGCGGGGTCGTCCTCGGCCGGGGCGGGGCCATGGTGCTGCGCGACCGGCCCGACGCCCTGCACGTCCGCCTCGACGGCCCGCGCGAGGCCCGGCTGCGCGCGGCGGTGCACCGCTACGGGCGCCCGGAGGACGAGCTGCGGCGCGAGCTGGAGGCCAACGACACCACCCGCGAGAGCTACGTCCGGCACTTCTACCGGACCGACCCGGCGGCGGCCCGGCACTACCACCTGGTCGTCGACGGGACGGCGCTGCCGCTGGAGACCGTGGTGGACCTGGTGGTGACCGCGGCGCGGGCGCGGGGGATCGGCGCGGCCTGAGCGGGGCGGACCTCGCCCGGCGCACGCGAAGGACCCCGGGGGTCGTCGACCTCCGGGGTCCGCCCGGCCGGGGCCGGGGCGTGCTCAGGGGCGGGGGCGCCGCCCGTGCGCATCAGGCGCGAGCGACCTTGCCCGCGCGGATGCACGAGGTGCAGGCGTTGATGCGCTTGCGGTTGCCGGGGGCGACGAGCGCCCGCACCGACTGGATGTTCGGGTTCCAACGGCGCGGCGTGCGGCGGTGCGAGTGCGACACCGACATACCGAAACCGGGCCCCTTGCCACAGACATCGCACACGGCAGCCACGGTGGATCACTCCCAGGAGAATCGTTTGCAGACGGCGGCGCACGGACGGCCACCGGAAGACCGTCGACCAGTCTAACCGTTCGCCGGGACGACCGTCGCCGAGGTCGCCGGGGCCGGTTTCCCGCGCCCGGCCCCGTCGGATCCCGCAGGTACCCTCCGGCCGTGCTGCAGGCGCTCGACGACGCCGCGGTCGGCCAGTGGTGCCGTGCCGCGGTCACGGCGCTGTCCGGAGCCCGCAGCCGTCTCGACGACCTCAACGTGTTCCCCGTGCCCGACGGCGACACCGGCACCAACCTGCTGCTCACCGCGCAGGCCGCCGTCGCCGCCCTCGACGCGGCCGACGGCGAGCCGGCCTGGACCGCGCTGACCCGCGGCGCCGTCCTCGGGGCGCGGGGCAACAGCGGCACAATCCTCGCCCAGCTCCTGCGCGGCCTGTCCGACCAGCTCGCCGGCCGGGAGCCCGCCGACGGCCCCGACCTCGCCGCGGCGCTGCAGAAGGCCGCCGACACCGCCTACTCCGCGGTCGCCGACCCGGAGGAGGGGACGCTGCTCACCGTCGCCCGCGCCGGTGGCGAGGCCGCCGTCACCGCCGTCGCCGACGGGCGCACCGCCCTGGCCGACGTCGTCACCGCCGCGGCCGACGGCGCGCGCACCGCGCTGGAGGCCACGCCCGGCCAGCTCGACGTGCTGCGCACCGCCGGGGTGGTCGACGCCGGCGGCGCCGGCCTCTGCGTGGTCCTCGACGCCCTGGTGGCCACCGTCACCGGCGTCGAGCCGGCGCGGTCACCGCTCGTGCCGCGCCGGACCCGGCCGGCCGACCCCGCGGCCGTTCCGCACCAGCCCCCGCCCGGGCCGGGCAGCGAGGTGCAGTACCTGCTCGCCGACGCCGACGAGGCCTCCGTCGCCGTCCTGCACACCCGGCTGGCCGCCCTCGGCGACAGCCTGGTGGTGGTCGGCGTCGACACCCCGTCCGGCCGGCAGTGGAACGTGCACGTGCACACCAACGACGTCGGCGGCGCCATCGAGGCCGGTATCGAGGCCGGCCGGCCGCACTCGATCGCGGTGACCCCGCTGGCACCGGTCCGTCCGCCCGCGCCGGTGCCCGGGCTGCGCGCCGTCGTCGCGGTGGTCCCGGGCGACGGGCTGGCGCAGCTGTTCTCCGGCGAGGGCGTGCGGGTGGTGCCGTGCGGTCCGGGGGGCGTCGACGAGGACGAGCTGCTGGCCGAGGTCGTCGCCTCGGGCGCGGGTGACGTCGTCGTGCTGCCCAACGACCCCGCGCTGACGCCGGTGGCCGCCCGCGCCGCCGACCGCGCCCGCGAGGCCGGCCGCGACGTCGCCGTCGTCCCCACCCGCTCCCCGGTGCAGGGGCTGGCCGCCATCGCCGTCGCCGACCCCACCCGCCGCTTCGGCGACGACGTCATCGCGATGGCCGAGGCCGCCGCCGCGACCCGCTGGGCCGAGGTCACCGTCGCCGCCTCCGACGCCCTCACCAGCGCCGGCCCGTGCCGCGCGGGCGACGCCCTCGGCGCGGCGGAGGGCGACGTCGTGGTGGTGGGGCGCGACCTCGCGGCGGTGGCGTGCGAGCTGCTCGACCGGCTGCTGTCGGCCGGCGGGGAGATGGCCACCCTCGTCGTCGGCCCCGACCCCGCGCTCGGCGACACGGTCTGCGCGCACCTGTCCGGTGCGCACCCGACGGTCGAGGTCGTCCGGTACGACGCCGGTGCGGTGATCCCGCTGCAGGTGGGGGTGGAGTAGGCGTGGCGGTGACCCTGGACACCGACCTGGCGCGCGTGCTGGGCGCCAAGACGGCCAAGGCGATGGCCGAGTCCCTCGAGCTGCACACCGTCCGCGACCTGCTGCGCCACTACCCGCGGCGCTACGCCACGCGCGGGGAGATGACCCGGCTCGACGACCTGCAGGTCGGCGACCGCGTGACCGTGCTCGCGCAGGTCCGCCGGGTGGTCAGCCGGAAGATGCGCAGCCGGCCCGGCACGCTCACCGAGGTCACCGTCGGCGACGGCGCCGGCGAGATGCAGCTGGTGTTCTTCAACCGGCGGCACGGCCAGCTCCAGCAGGGTGCCTGGGGGCTGTTCGCCGGCACGGTCGGCCAGTACCGCAACAGCAAGCAGTTCGCCCACCCGGACTTCCACCTCATCACCGGTGACGACGACGAGGACTGGGCCCGCGCGCTCATCCCGATCTACCCGGCGAGCAAGGACGTCTCCAGCTGGGTGATCCAGAAGTCGGTCCGCCTGCTGCTCGACGCCTCCGGCGGCTTCGGCTTCGTCACCGACCCGCTCCCGGCGGACCTGCGCACCCGCCACGGCCTGCTCAGCCTCCCCGCCGCCCTCCTCGACATCCACCGGCCCACGACCGCCGACGACGTGGAGCGCGCCGGGGAGCGGCTGAAGTGGGACGAGGCGCTCACCCTGCAGCTGGTGCTCGCCGCCCGCCGCCGCGCCGCCGCCCTGGAACCCGGCACCGCCCGCCCACGGGGGAGCGGCGGCCTGCTCGACGCCGTCGACGCCGCGCTGCCCTTCGCCCTCACCGAGGGGCAGCGGGCCGTGGGGGAGGAGCTCGCCGCGGAGCTGGCCCGCGACTCCCCCATGCACCGGCTGCTGCAGGGCGAGGTCGGCTCGGGCAAGACCGTCGTCGCGCTGCGGGCCATGGCCCAGGTCGTCGACGCCGGCGGGCAGGCCGCGCTGCTCGCGCCCACCGAGGTCCTGGCCGCGCAGCACGCCCGGAGCATCTCGGCGATGCTCGGTCCGCTCGCCCGCGCCGGGGAGCTCGACGGCGACCCCGCGGGCACCAAGGTCGTGCTGCTCACCGGCTCGCTCAAGGCCGCCGCCCGCCGGGCCGCGCGCGCCGCGGTGGCCGACGGCAGCGCCGGCATCGTCGTCGGCACCCACGCGCTGCTGCAGGAGGGCGTCGACTTCGCCGACCTCGGCCTGGTCGTCGTCGACGAGCAGCACCGCTTCGGCGTCGAGCAGCGCGACGCCCTGCGCGCGAAGGGCACCCGCCCGCCGCACGTGCTGGTGATGACCGCCACGCCGATCCCGCGCACGGTCGCGATGACCGTCTACGGCGACCTGGAGACCTCGGTGCTGCGCCAGCTGCCCAGCGGCCGCGGCGGCGTGGCCAGCTCGGTGGTCCCGGTCAGCGACAAGCCCGCGTGGCTCGACCGTGCCTGGGAGCGGTTGCGCGAGGAGGTCGGCGCCGGCCGGCAGGCCTACGTCGTCTGCCCGCGGATCGGCGACGACGACACCGGCAGCGCGGAGACCGACGCCCCCGAGGACGCCGACGGGGCCCCGCAGAAGGGCGGGGGCGAGGACGACCGGCGCCCGCCGCTGGCCGTCCTGGACGTCGCCGAGGCGCTGCGCGAGGGCCCGCTGGCCGGGCTGCGCATCGACGTCCTGCACGGCCGGCTCACGCCCGAGGACAAGGAGGCGCGCATGCGCGCCTTCGCCTCCGGCGAGACGCAGGTCCTCGTCGCCACGACGGTCGTCGAGGTCGGCGTCGACGTGCCCAACGCCACCGTGATGGTCGTCATGGACGCCGACCGCTTCGGCGTCAGCCAGCTGCACCAGCTGCGCGGCCGGGTCGCCCGCGGCGCGCACCGGGGCCTGTGCCTGCTGGTCACCGAGGCCCGCGAGACGACGGCGACCGGGCAGCGGCTGGCCGCGGTCGCCGGCACCTCCGACGGCTTCGAGCTGGCCCGCCTGGACCTCGAGACCCGCCGCGAGGGCGACGTCCTCGGCGCCGCCCAGTCCGGCAGGCGCTCGACGCTGCGGCTGCTGTCCCTGCTGGAGGACGAGGAGCTCATCGCCGCGGCCCGCGCGGAGGCGACCGAGCTGCTGGCCACCGGCGGCGGCCTGGCCGACCACCCGGGCCTCGCCGCCGAGGTGGCCGCGCTCGCCACCGACGAGCGCGCCGACTACCTCGAGAAGGCGTGACGCGCCTGATCTCCGGCGTCGCCGGGGGACGGCGGCTGAAGGTGCCGCCCAGCGGCGTGCGGCCCACCGGCGACCGGGCCCGCGAGGGCCTGTTCAACAGCCTCGGCACCCTGCTCGACCTCGACGGCGCCCGCGTCCTCGACCTCTACGCCGGCTCGGGGGCGCTGGGCCTCGAGGCGCTCTCCCGCGGCGCGGCGGAGGTCGTGCTCGTCGAGAACGGCCCGCGGGTGCTGCCGGTGCTGCGCGCCAACGTCGCCGCCGTCGGCCTGCCCGGCGCGCGCGTGGTCGCCGGGTCGGTGCCCACGGTCGTCGGCGGCGCGCCGCCGGCCCGCTTCGACCTCGTGCTCGCCGACCCGCCGTACGCCGTGCCCGCCGAGGACGTGACCGGCGTGCTCACCGCGCTGGTCACGGGCGGGTGGCTCGCCCGGGACGCGGTCGTCGTCGTCGAGCGGTCCTCCCGCGACGAGCCCTTCGCGTGGCCGACACCCCTCACCGGGATCCGCGACCGCCGTTACGGAGAGGCCCTGCTCCGGTACGGTCGCCTCCCGTGAGGCGAGCGGTGTGTCCCGGGTCCTTCGACCCGGTCACCAACGGCCACGTCGACGTCATCGCCCGCGCCGCCGCGCTCTACGACGAGCTCGTGGTCGCCGTGCTGGTCAACCCCGGCAAGGCCGGGCTGTTCGCCGTCGACGAGCGCATGGAGCTGCTGCGCGAGGCGGTCGCCGACCTGCCCAACGTCGTCGTCGACAGCTTCAGCGGCCTGCTGGTCGACTACTGCCGCAGCCACGACGTCCCGGTGGTGGTCAAGGGCCTGCGGGCGGTCGGCGACTTCGAGTACGAGCTGCAGATGGCGCAGATGAACCGCGAGCTGGCCGGCGTCGAGACGCTGTTCGTGCCCACGGCCCCGCAGGTCGGCCACCTGTCCTCCAGCCTGGTCAAGCAGATCGCGACCTTCGGCGGCGACGTCTCCCGGCTGGTGCCCAAGGGCGTCCTCGACCGGCTCCTGGCCAAGCGGGCGGAGCCGTGACCGAGGTCGTCTACCGGCTGTACGAGACCGTCGACGAGCTGAGCCGGGTCATCGAGAACGCCCGCAGCGTGCCCATGTCGGGCTCGTGCATGGTGCCGCGCGACCACCTGCTCGACCTGCTCGACGACCTGCGCGAGAACCTGCCCGACGAGGTGCACGCCGCCGGCGCGATCGTCGAGCAGCGCACCGAGATCCTCGAGCAGGCGCAGGCCGAGGCCGAGCAGCTCACCGGCCGCACCCGCGAGGAGGCCGACCGGCTGGTCGCCGCCGCGCGCCGCCAGCGCGAGGAGGTCCTCGGCACCGCCCGCCGGCAGCGCGACGAGATCCTCGCCCGCGCCCAGGCCGAGGCCGAGGGCCTGCTCGCCCAGGCCGAGGCGGAGGCCGACCGGCTGGTCGCCGACGCGCAGGCCCACCACGAGGCGGTGCTCGCCGACGCGCAGGCGCGGCAGGCGGAGCTGCTCGCGGCCGCGCAGGCCGAGCACGAGCGGCTGGTCACCGAGACCGAGGTCTACCGCGGCGCGGTGAGCCGCTCCGACGAGCTCGGCGCGCAGACCGTCGCCGAGGTCAACCGGATGCGCGCCGAGGTCGACGAGTACGTCGACACCCGGCTGGCCGACTTCGGCACCACGCTGGAGCGGATGCTGCGCTCGGTCGAGAAGGCACGCGAGACGCTCAGGGACCCCTAGGAGAACCCCGCTGCCCCCCACGCCTCGCCGACGCTCGGCGCGGGACCCCGCAGCGCGGCCGCCTCCGGTCCCTCACCGGGACGGACGGCCACTGGCGCGGATCGGGTAGTCTCGGTTGCTGGTCCGCCGGTGACCTCCCCGGACCGGATCCCCTCCCACTGACGACCGCGAGTACCGACATGCCTGCCGCACCGCACCGCTCAGGCGCCGCGTCCCCGGACGCCCGGCGTCCCGCCGCCAACCCCTGGGCCGTGGAACTCCGCGAGCTCGGCCGCCGCGCCGGCTCGATGCAGGAGCTCGACCGCACCCTGCCCGCGCCCGCGGGCTGGCGGCTCGAGCTCATCGGCGTCCCCGAGGGCGCGCCCGTGCACCTGCGGCTGCGCCTGGAGTCGGTCATGGAGGGCGTGCTCGTCTCCGGGAACGTCGACGTGCCCGTCGAGGGCCAGTGCGCGCGCTGCCTGGACCCGGTCGAGGACACCCTCGAGCTCGACGTCCAGGAGCTCTACGCCTACCCGGGCAGCACCACCGAGGCCACCAGCGAGGAGGACGAGGTCCGCCTCGTCGAGGGCGAGCGCATCGACCTCGAGCCGATGGTCCGCGACACCGTCGTCCTCGCCCTGCCCCTCTCGCCCACCTGCTCCGAGGACTGTGCCGGCCTGTGCTCCGGCTGTGGCCAGCGCCTCGACGACCTGCCGGCCGACCACTCCCACGAGCTGGTCGACCCCCGCTGGGCCGGCCTCGCCGGCCGTTTCACCACCGGAGCGGTCGACGACCGTCCGGGCGACCCTGAGGAGAACTGACCGTGGCCGTCCCGAAGCGGAAGATGTCCCGCGCCAACACCCGCGCCCGCCGGTCGCAGTGGAAGGCGAGCGCCCCCACGCTCTCGCCCTGCCCGAACCGCGCCTGCGGCCAGCTCAAGCCGCCGCACCAGGCCTGCCCGAACTGCGGCCAGCACGCCGGCCGTCAGGTCCTGTCGGTCTGACCCGGCACTGACCGGGACACCTGGGGTGGGCAGCGACGCCCGCACGCCGGTCATCCCCGACGGCGGGTCGCCGGCGGGGCAGGCCCACGCCGACCGCGCGGCCGCCTGGCTGCTCGACGCCCTCGGCGTCGAGCTGCCCGGCGGCCTGCTGGCGCTGGCGCTGACCCACCGCTCGTACGCCTACGAGAACGGCGGCCTGCCCACCAACGAGCGCCTGGAGTTCCTGGGCGACGCGGTCCTCGGCCTGGTCGTCACCGACGAGCTCTACCGCAGCCAGCCCGGCCTCCCCGAGGGCCGGCTGGCGAAGCTGCGCGCCTCGGTGGTGAACATGACCTCGCTCGCCGGCGTCGCCCGGCGGCTGGGCGCCGGGGGCCTCGGTCCGCACCTGCTGCTGGGCCGCGGCGAGGAGACCACCGGCGGCCGGGAGAAGGACTCGATCCTCGCCGACGCGCTCGAGGCCCTGATCGGCGCGGTGCACCTGGGCCGGGGCCTCGACACCGCCGGCGCGATCGTGCACCGCCTGTTCGACCCGCTGCTGGTGGAGTCCGCGACCCGCGGTGCCGGCCTGGACTGGAAGACCAGCCTGCAGGAGCTCGGCGCCGCCCGCGGCCTCGGCGCCCCCGTCTACGACGTCACCGACGAGGGCCCGCCGCACGCCAAGACCTTCACCGCCGCCGTCTCGCTGGCCGGCGTCGTGCGCGGCCGCGGCCGCGGGCGCACGAAGAAGGCCGCCGAGCAGGAGGCCGCCGAGGCCGCGTGGCGCGCCGTCTCCGCCGACGGGCCGTCCGCCGCCCGGACCCCCGCCGGGGACTGAGCCGTGCCCGAGCTGCCCGAGGTCGAGGTGGTGCGGCGCGGCCTGGAGCGCTGGGTCGCCGGGCGCACGGTGGCCGCCGTCGAGGTGCACCACCCCCGCGCGGTCCGCCGGCACCTCGAGGGCGCCGAGCACTTCGTCGCCGCGCTCACCGGCCGCACGGTCACCGCCGCGCACCGCCGCGGCAAGTACCTGTGGCTGCCGCTGGCCGAGGCCGACGGCGCGCCCGCCGGCCGGGCGCTGGTCGCCCACCTCGGCATGAGCGGGCAGCTGCTGGTGGAGAAGCCGTCCCAGCCCGACGAGGTCCACCTGCGGGCCCGGTTCACCTTCACCGACGGCGGCCGCGAGCTGCGCTTCGTCGACCAGCGGACGTTCGGCGGGCTGGCCGTGGAGGAGTGCGCCGGGGGCGGCGGGGTGGGCGAGGACGTGGCGGAGCGCATCCCGCAGCGCCTGGCGCACATCGCCATCGACCCGCTGGACCCCTCCTTCGACGAGGCGGGCTTCACCGCGGCGCTGCGCCGGCGCAGGACCGAGGTCAAGCGGGCGCTGCTGGACCAGACGCTGGTCGGCGGCGTCGGCAACATCTACGCCGACGAGTCGCTGTGGCGCGCCCGCCTGCACGGCGCCCGGCCCACCGACAAGCTGACCCGCGCCCAGGTCGCCGACCTGCTCGACGGCGTGCGCAGCGTGCTCGGCGAGGCGCTGGCGCAGGGCGGCACCTCGTTCGACTCCCTGTACGTCGACGTCAACGGCCAGAGCGGCTACTTCTCCCGGTTCCTCGCCGTCTACGGCCAGGAGGACCGGCCCTGCCCGCGCTGCGGCACGCCGGTCGTCCGGGAGTCGTTCACGAACCGGTCGAGCTACAGCTGCCCGACGTGCCAGCCCCGCCCGCGGATCCGCAGGTCGTGAGCGCCCTGCGGGTGCGCGTGCTGGTCTCCGGGCACGTGCAGGGCGTCGGCTACCGGTGGTTCGTGCGCGGTCTGGCGGAGGGCGCCGGGCTGGCGGGGTGGGCCCGCAACCTGCCCGACGGCCGGGTCGAGGTCGAGCTCGAGGGGCCCGGCGACGACGTCCGCGCCGTCGTGGCGGCGCTCGACGGGCCGGGCGCTCCGGGCCGGGTGACCGGCGTGGCGCAGGAGGACCGTCCGGTACAGGGGGGCCGCGGCTTCACCACCGCGTGACGAAGGCGACATCCCCCCGACACGGCGACGCCCTGCTCCTGCCGTTGACCAGCGTGTCCGGGGGTGTCACCCTGGGGACACCGAGCCCGCGCCGACCGACCTCTCGGGGCGGCGGGCACCCCCTCTCGCTGTCGAAAGGCCGTTTTCGCCATGGCCAAGGCCCTCTTCGGTTCCGTCGTATCGCCCGCGGAGCTCCGCGTGATGGACGAGAACGCGGCGCTGCGCGCCAAGGTGCGCCGCCTGGAGCAGGAGCTGACCGAGCTGCGCGCCCAGCGGGACGCCGTCATCGCCCACGAGCTGCTCAGCCTGACCCGCGACAAGGCCGAGCCCGCGCTGGCGTAAGCGCCCCGCCGGTCCTCTGCGCACCGACCGTCCCGGCCCTCTGCGCCGCCGGGACTAGGCTGCCGCTCTCGTGCACCTGTCGAGCCTGACGCTCAAGGGCTTCAAGTCCTTCGCGTCCCCGACGACGCTCCGCCTGGAGCCGGGCATCACCGCCGTCGTCGGCCCCAACGGCTCGGGCAAGTCCAACGTCGTCGACGCCATCGCCTGGGTCCTGGGCGAGCAGGGCGCCAAGTCGCTGCGCGGCGGCAAGATGGAGGACGTCATCTTCGCCGGCACCGCCGGCCGCCCGGCGCTGGGCCGGGCCGAGGTGACCCTCACCATCGACAACGCCGACGGCGCGCTGCCGATCGACTACACCGAGGTCTCGGTCACCCGCCGGATGTACCGCTCCGGCGAGAGCGAGTACGAGATCAACGGCGACAAGGTCCGCCTGCTCGACGTCCAGGAGCTGCTCAGCGACGCCGGCATCGGCCGCGAGATGCACGTCATCGTCGGCCAGGGCCAGCTCGACGCCGTCCTGTCCGGCCGTCCCGAGGACCGCCGCGCCTTCGTCGAGGAGGCCGCCGGCGTCCTCAAGCACCGCAAGCGCAAGGAGAAGGCGCTCCGCAAGCTCGAGGCGATGCAGGCCAACCTCGACCGGCTGGCCGACCTGACCGCGGAGCTGCGCCGCCAGCTCAAGCCGCTGGGCCGCCAGGCCGAGGTGGCCCGCCGCGCCGCCGGCGTGCAGGCCGACCTGCGCGACGCCCGCCTCCGGCTGCTCGCCGACGACCTGGTCGGGCTGCGCGACGCGCTGGCCAAGGACGTCGCCGACGAGACCGCCGCCCGCGAGCGGCGGGCCGCCGTCGAGGCCGAGCTGGCCGGGGTGTCGCGGCGGGAGAGCGCGCTGGAGTCGGCCCTGGCCGCCGACGCGCCGCGGCTGGGGACCGCGCAGGACACCTGGTACCGGCTGTCGGCGCTGACCGAGCGCTTCCGCGGCATCGCCCAGCTCGCCGCCGAGCGGCACCGGCACCTCCTCGCCGCCGCCCCCGCCGCGACCGGTGGCCGCGACCCGGAGCAGCTCGAGGCCGAGGCCGACCGGGTCGCCGCCACCGAGGCCGAGCTCGCCGCCGGGCTGGAGGCCGAGCGCGGCCGGCTGGCCACCGCCGTCGCCGCGCGTGCCGAGCTGGACGGGGCGCTGGCCGCCGAGGAACGCGCCTGGGTGGCCGCCACCCGCGCGCTGGCCGACCGTCGCGAGGGGCTGGCCCGGCTGTCGGGGAAGGTCGCCGCCGGGCGCTCCCGGGCCGCCGCCGGGCAGGCCGAGGCCGAGCGCCTCGGCCAGGCCGCCGCGGAGGCCGCCGCGCGGGCCGAGGCCGCCGAGGCGCGGCTGGCGGGGCGGCGGGCCACCGTGGCCGACGCCGACGACGAGGACGCCGCGCTGGTCACCGCCCACACCGACGCCGTCGCCGCGCACGCCGCGGCCGCGCGCACGGTCACCGAGCTCGCCGACGCCGAGCGGGCGGCCGAGCGCGACCGCGCCTCCTGGGCCGCCCGCCGCGACGCGCTGGCCCTCGGGCTGACCCCGGCCGACGGGGCGGCCGCCGTCCTCGCCTCCGGCCTGCCCGGGGTGGCCGGGCCGGTCGCCGACCGGATCACCGTCGCGCCGGGCGCCGAGGTGCCGCTGGCCGCGGCGCTGGAGGGGCTGGCCGAGGCGGTCGTCGTCACCGGGGTGGCGGAGGCCGCCGCCGTGCTGGCGCGGCTGCGCGACACCGACGCCGGCCGCGCGGGCCTGCTGGTCACCGGCGGCCCGCCGCCGCTGCCGCGCGAGGGCTGGCCGGTGCTGCCCGAGCGCCTGTCCTGGGCGCTGGACCTCGTCGAGGCGCCCGAGGAGCTGCGTCCCGCACTGGCCCGCGCGCTCGACCGGGTCGCGGTCGTCCCGACGCTCGAGGCGGCCCGCGCGCTGGTCGCCACCCACCCGCGGGTGCGCGCGGTGACCGCCGACGGCGACCTCGTCGGCGCCGACCGGGCCACGGGTGGCGCGACCAACGCCCCCTCCGGCCTGGAGGTGCGCGCCCGCGTGGACGAGGCCGAGCGCGAGCTCGACGCCGCCAGCGCCCGCGCCGCCGACCTCGCCGACCGGCTCGCCGCCGCCCGCGAGACCGCCCGCGCGCGCTCGGCCGACGTCGAGACCGCGCTGGCCGCCCGGCAGGCCGCCGACCGCAGCCGCTCGAAGCTGGCCACCGAGCTCGCCGAGCTCGGTGCCGCGGCCCGCTCGGCCGCCGCCGAGGCCGAGCGCACGGCCGCCGCCTCGCGCCGGGCGGAGCGGGCGCTGGAGGAGTCGCAGGCGGCCCTGGCCGAGCTGGAGGCCCGGCTGGCCGAGGCCGAGGCCGCGCCCGTCGAGCAGGAGCCCGACGCCGGGCAACGCGACCGGCTGCGGCTGGAGGTCGCCGCGGCCCGGCAGGCCGAGACCGAGGCCCGGCTGGCGGTGCGCACGGCGGAGGAGCGGGCCCGCGCGCTGTCCGGGCGGGCCGAGGCGCTGCGCCGCCAGGCCCGGCAGGAGCGCGCCGCGCGGGAGCGTGCGGAGGCCGCCCGGCTGGCCCGCCGCCGGGGCGCGGAGGTCGCCGCCCGGGTGCGCGCCGGCGCCGAGGAGGCGCTGACCGCGCTGGCCGGGTCGCGGGAGCGGGCCGCCGCCGAGCGCGACGAGCTGGCCCGGCAGCGCACCGCCCGCGAGGCCGAGCTGCTCGACGTCCGCACCCGGGTCCGCGCGGCGACCGCCGAGCTCGAGCGCCTCACCGACGAGGTGCACCGCGACGAGGTCGCCCGCGCCGAGCAGCGGCTGCGCATCGAGGCGCTGGAGGAGCGGGCGGCCGAGGAGTTCGGCGTCGACCTGCCCACGCTCGTGGCCGAGTACGGGCCGGCCGCGCCGGTGCCGCCCACACCGGCGCAGCTGGCCGCCGCCGAGGCCGCGGGGGAGCCCGAGCCCGCCCCGGAGCCCTACGACCGCGCCGCGCAGGAGCGCCGCGCGGCCCGGGCCGAGCGCGACCTCGCCACGCTCGGCAAGGTCAACCCGCTGGCGCTGGAGGAGTTCGCGGCGCTGGAGGAGCGGCACACCTTCCTCGCCACCCAGCTGGAGGACCTCCGGGCCACCCGGCGGGACCTGCTCACCGTCGTCCGCGAGGTCGACGGGCGCATCCACGACGTCTTCGCGGCCGCGTTCGCCGACGTCGCGCGCGAGTTCGAGGGCGTCTTCGCCACGCTGTTCCCGGGCGGCCAGGGGCGGCTGGTCCTCACCGACCCCGAGGACATGCTCACCACCGGCGTGGAGATCGAGGCCCGCCCACCGGGCAAGAAGGTCAAGCGGCTGTCGCTGCTGTCCGGCGGCGAGCGCTCGCTCACCGCCGTCGCCCTGCTGGTGGCGATCTTCCGGGCGCGGCCCTCGCCGTTCTACGTGCTCGACGAGGTCGAGGCGGCCCTCGACGACGTCAACCTCGGCCGGCTGCTCACCCTCGTCGAGCAGCTCCGGGCGACGTCGCAGCTGATCGTCATCACCCACCAGAAGCGGACGATGGAGATCGCCGACGCGCTCTACGGCGTGAGCATGCGCGGTGACGGCATCACCGGCGTCATCAGCCAGCGCCTGCGCGAGCCCGAGACGGCCCGGGCATAGGAGGCGATCCCCACGTCCTGGGCCCAGGACGTGGGGATCGCTCCCCAGGCCTCGCTCAGACGCCCGAGGGGACCAGCAGGTCGACGGCGAGCGGGAGGTGGTCCGACGCGCCGGCGCCGTCGAGCACGCGCGCACCGGCCACGCCGATGCCCCCGGTCACCCACACCTGGTCGATGCGCACGTGCGGGGCACGCGCCGGGTGCGTGAGGCCCTCGTCGCGCTGCCAGAACCGCCAGCGGGCCTGGTCCTCCCGCTCGGGAGCCAGCTCCCAGGCGTCGGCGAAGCCCTCGCGCAGCGCGGCGAGCTCCGGGGCGTCGGGCGCGGCGTTCAGGTCGCCGACCACCACGCCGGTCGCCATCGGGTCCTCGAACAGCCCGCGCAGCAGGGCGACCTGCTCGGCGCGCTCGGCCGCCGACCGGGTGGTCAGGTGGGTGGTGGTCACCCACAGCGCGCCGCCGTCGAGCTCGACCAGGGTGCGCAGCGCGCTGCGCGGCTCCCCGCTGCCGGGCAGCGGGTGCACGTCGCTGACGAGGATCGGCAGCCGGGACAGCAGCGCGTTGCCGTACTGGCGGCGCGGTTCGTCCCCGGGGCGCGCCTGGTCGATGGCGGGGCCCCAGGCCAGCTGCATGTCCAGCGCGCGCGAGAGCAGCAGCGCCTGGTCGACGTCCTCGCTGCGGTCGCCGAAGTGCCGGTCGACCTCCTGCAGGCAGATGACGTCGGCGTCGGCGGCCGCGAGCACCTTCGCCAGGCGGGGGAGGTCGTGCCGGCGGTCGTCGCCCACGCCGTGGTGGGTGTTGAAGGTGACCAGGCGCACCGGGATCGGCGGCTGGTCGGGACCGGGGGCCGGCTTGAGGCCGTGGGGATCGGTCACCCCGTCAGCCTGTCATCCCCGTCAGCGCGCCACCGCCACCGGGACGGGATCGGCCAGCGGCAGGTCGAGCACCTGCTGCAGGCACTCCTCGCCCTCGGCCCGGTGGTCGCTGACGTGCAGCACGAACCGCGCCTCCCGCCCGTCGAGGACCAGCTCGCCCACCTGGTTGCCGAAGAACGGCCCGGCCGCCTTGGCCCACTCGACCGACGGCGGGCGCACCCGCGCCGCCCGGGCGATCGCCCCGGTGAACCGCCGCGCCCACCGGCTCCAGCCGATGCGGAAGCCGACCCGGATCGGGTGCGGCGCCTGGTTGTGCAGCGGCGAGACGGTGAGCTGGTGCACCCGCCCGGACAGCCCGCCGGGGGAGACCACCTCGGCGGCGTAGGCGTGGTGGACGTCGCCGGAGAGCACCAGCGCCGTCGCGGGCGCCCGGCCGTGCTCTCCGCGGGCCACGGCCAGCAGCGCGGCGCCCAGCCGGTCGAAGGAGGCGCCGAAGGCCGCCCAGTGCTCGAGGTCGGCGGCCTGCCGCAGCTTCTCTGCCGCCCGCCCCAGGAGCCGGCCCTCGTGCCGGACGGCCAGCGCCTCGTCCCACCGCTCGATCGAGTCGATGGCGTGGGGGAGCAGCCAGGGCAGCGACGTGCCCACCAGCAGGTGGCTCACGCCGTCCTCGACCGCCTGGCGCATCTGGTCCTCGACCCAGGCGAACTCCAGGTCGTCGACCATCCGGCGGCCCTGCTCCTCGAGCACCCGCCCGGCGCGGCTGTCGACCATCAGCAGCCGCGCGTCGCCCCAGTGCCGGACGTAGCTCCAGCGCACCGAGTGCGGGTCGCGGTCGGCGGCCAGCGCCATCTCCCGCAGCAGCGGCGCGGCGTCGGCCCCCTCGGGCAGCGCGCGCACGGCCTGCCACGTCGCGTGCTCCGCGAGCTCGGCGGGGGAGAGGTTGCCCAGGTGCTGGTAGACCCAGTAGCTCGCCAGCCCGCCGGCGATCCGGTCCTCCCACCAGTCGGTCGCGGTCACCTCGCGGCGCCAGGCCGCCGAGGTGTTCCAGTCGTCGATCATCTCGTGGTCGTCGAACACCATCGACGACGGGATCGTCGACAGCAGCCAGCGCACCTGCGGATCGCTCCACGACTCGGCGTAGAGGCGGGTGTACTCGTCGAAGTCGCGGGTCTGCCCGTCCTCGGGGACCGGTTCGCCCCGGCGCAGGCCCAGCCACGTGCGCGTCGCCGTGGTCAGCTCGTCGGCGTAGACCTGGTCGCCGAGCATCACCAGCGCGTCGGGCCACCGGTCCTCCGGCAGCGTCGCCACCCGCTCGGCGTAGGCGTCGAGCGCGTCGGGCGGGATGCCCTCGTCGAGGTCGACGGTGCTCGGTGCCGCGTAGCGGCAGGAGCCGAAGGCCAGCCGGAAGGGGCCCGGCCGGCCGGGGGTGCGGATCCGGCTCGGCGGGAACGGCGAGCTCTCCTCGGGCCACACCCGCACGCCGTCGAGGCGCACCTCGTAGGGCGTCGTGCTGCCCGGCTCCAGCCCCTCGACCACGACGAGGGCGTAGTGGTGCCCGCCCGCACGGAAGGTGCGCACGGTCCGTCCGAGGACGTCGACGGTGCACGGGCGGTCGGTCTCCACCCACACGGTGGCCGACACGGGGTCAACGTGCCGCAGGAGCGGACCGATCAGGAGGGTCGGGGTGTCCCCCTCGGGCAGCGGCATGCCGTCAGCCTGGCCCACGCACCCGGCTTCCGCCCAGAGTCCCCTGTGCGCGGGCTGGGAAGATGACGGCCATGGAGTTCGTGCTGATCGCGATCGCGATCGTCCTCGTGGCCCTGGTCCTCGGGGTGAGCCTGCTGGTCGGCCGCGGCCGCCGCACCACCCGCCTGGACGACGACGCGGTCTCGGGCACGACGCTCACCCGTCCGCGCCCGCCGGCCGCCCCGCCGACCGAGGACCGGCCCGCGGGCGCCACCGCGTCGGGCCAGGGGCTGGCGCCCGTCGAGCCGGTCTCGCCGGAGGCGCCACCCGTCGTCGAGCTGCCGCCGGCCGAGCCCGAGCCGGGCCTGGCGTTCGAGACGCCGCCGCCGTCGGCCGGCCGGCTGGTGCGGCTGCGCTCCCGGCTGGCCCGCTCGCAGTCCTCGCTGGGCCGCGGCCTGCTGACCGTGCTCGCCCGCGAGCGGCTGACCGAGGACGACTGGGAGGAGGTCGAGGAGACGCTCCTGGCCGCCGACGTCGGCGTCGCGGCGACCACGCAGATCGTCGAGCGGCTGCGCACCCAGTCGATGGTGCTGGCCACCGCCACGCCCGCGGACCTGCGCGCGCTGCTGGTGCGCGAGCTCACCGCCGTCCTCGGTCCCGACCTCGACCGCCGCCTGGGCACCGACCGGCGCGAGGGCCGCCCCGGGGTCGTCCTCGTCGTCGGCGTCAACGGCGCGGGCAAGACGACGACGGTCGGCAAGATCGCCCGCGTCCTCGTCGGCGACGGGAAGAGCGTCGTCCTCGGTGCCGCCGACACGTTCCGCGCCGCGGCCGCCGACCAGCTCGAGACCTGGGGCGAGCGGGTGGGCGTGCTCACCGTGCGCGGCCGCGAGGGCGCCGACCCCGCGTCCGTCGCGTTCGAGGCGGTGCGCACCGGCGTGGAGGCCGAGGTCGACACCGTCGTCGTCGACACCGCCGGGCGGCTGCACACCAAGTCCGGCCTCATGGACGAGCTGGGCAAGATCAAACGGGTCGTGGAGAAGCAGAGCCCGGTCACCGAGGTGCTGCTCGTCCTCGACGCCACCACCGGCCAGAACGGCATCGTGCAGGCGCGGGTGTTCACCTCCGCCGTCGACGTCACCGGTGTGGTGCTGACCAAGCTCGACGGCACGGCCAAGGGCGGGATCGTCGTCTCCGTGCAGCGGGAGCTCGGCATCCCGGTGAAGCTGATCGGCCTGGGGGAGGGCGCCGACGACCTCGCGCCGTTCGAGCCGGAGACCTTCGCGGAGGGCCTGGTCGGCGGCGCCGACTAGCGGGAGGACCTCTCCTCCCACCCCCCGCACGCCGGGCGGTGCCCGGGAGGGGCCCGGAGGACGCCGACGGAGGCTCAGACCCGGGTGGGGTCGAAGCCGAAGGGGAGCTCGAGCCGGTGGGCGGCGAGCAGGTCGGCGTCGGCGAGCAGGTCGCGGGTCGGCCCGTCGGCCACCACCACGCCGCCGTCGAGGACCACCGAGCGCGGGCACAGCTGCAGGGCGTAGGGCAGGTCGTGGGTGACCATGAGCATGGTCACCGGCAGGCCCGTGAGGACCTCGGCCAGCTCGCGCCGGCCGGCCGGGTCGAGGTTGGACGACGGCTCGTCGAGCACCAGCACCTCGGGGTGCATCGACAGCACCGTGGCGACGGCGACCCGGCGGCGCTGGCCGAAGGACAGGTGGTGCGGCGGCCGGTCGGCGGACCCGGCCATGCCGACCTGCTCCAGCGCCGCGGCCACCCGGACGGCGACCTCGGGCTCGGGCAGGCCGAGGTTGCGCGGCCCGAACGCCACGTCCTCGCCCACGGTGGGCATGAAGAGCTGGTCGTCGGGGTCCTGGAAGACGATCCCCACCCGCCGGCGCACCTCGGCGAGGTTCCGCTTCTCCACCGGCAGCCCGCCGACGCTGACCCGGCCGCGCCCACCGGAGAGGATCCCGTTGAGGTGGAGCACCAGCGTCGTCTTGCCCGCGCCGTTGGGACCCAGCAGCGCCACCCGTTCCCCGGGCACCAGCCGCAGGTCCACGCCGAACAGCGCCTGGTGACCGTCGGGGTAGGCGAAGGCCAGGTCCTCGACGAGCAGGGCTGCGGGAGCGGCGGTCACCCCAGCAGCATCCCCGCCGCGAGCACCGCGGCGGCGGTCAGGGGGAGGCTCAGCGCGACCAGCCACGCCTGCACGGGCACCGCGGCGGCCGGGCCGGCCGGCATCGCGCCGCCGTACCCCCGCGACAGCATCGCCAGGTGCACGCGCTCGCCGCGCTCGTAGGACCGCACGAACAGCGCACCGGCGCCGGTGGCCACGACGCGCAGCGCCCCGGGTCCGCGGCCGCGGAACCCGCGGGACTCCCGCGCCACCCGCATCCGCCGCAGCTCACCGCCGACGACGTCGGCGTAGCGGACCATGAACGACAGGATCTGCACGAGCAGCGCCGGCAGCCGCAGCCGCTGCAGCCCGCGCACCAGTTCCCGCGCCTCGGTGGTGGCGGCGAGCACCGTGGCGGCGAGCACCGACAGCGTCGCCTTGGCCAGCAGCCCGCCGCCGGCGGCGAGCCCGCTCTCCGAGAGCGACAGGCCCAGCACCTCGACCCGCGGCCCGCGCGAGACGACCGGCAACAGCAGCGCGAAGACCAGGAACGGCACCTCGACGACCAACCCGCGGGCCAGCCGCCCGGCCGGCACCCGCGCGACGGCGGCCGCCCCCAGGACGAGGACGGCGTACCCCGCGTAGGCGGCCGGCGCCCAGGCCGCGTGCACCGGGGTGGCGACGACGACGAGCGCGAACCCCAGCACGGCGACCAGCTTCAGGTGCGGCTCCAGCCGGTGCACCACGCTGCCGCCGGCGACGTAGGCCGCGCCCAGCGGGCCGCCGTGCCCGGCGCCCACGTCAGTCCCCGGCGGGCCGGGCCGCGGCGGCGTCCTGCGCCGAACGGCCGGTCCGGCGGCGCAGCGCCAGGGTGAGGCCGCCGGCCAGCACGAGGGTCACCGCGACGCCGGCCACGCCGGCGAGCCCGCCGGAGAGCCGGCCGTCGTCCACGCCGGAGACGGCGTAGTCGGCCAGCGGCGAGTCCGCGGTGGCGCTGTCGCGGGCGGTGTCGGCGAAGCCGGTCTCGCCCGCGGCCCACTCCAGGCCGTCGGGGGAGGAGCTCGCGTAGGAGCTGACGAACCCGGCGACGACCAGGGTGACCAGCAGGCCGGCCAGCCACAGGCCGCGACGGCGGCTCATCGCACGACCTCCTCGGCGCGCAGACCCGGGCGGGTGGCCAGGTCGGCCGGGCGGTGCAGGTGCGCGGCGCCGTGGACCAGGTCGGGCCGGACCGACAGCACCGCGGCCAGCACGGCGACGGTGATGACCGCCTCGCCGATCCCGATCAGCACGTGGACGCCGCCCATCGCCGCGGCCACCGCGCCGAGCGGCACGTCGGCGACCCCGCCGGCGGCGAACAGCGCGACGAACACCAGCGCGGCCGCCGGCACCGAGACGAACGCCCCGGCCCCGGCCGCGGCCAGCAGCCCGCCCCGGGTGCGCGGCAGCACCGACAGCAGCAGCCGGGACACCCCGTAGCCGACGCCGACGGCGACCAGGCCCATCAGCGTCACGTTCGTGCCGAGCGCGGTGATCCCGCCGTCGGCGAAGAGCACCGCCTGGACCACGAGGACGACGGTCGTGCACAGCACCGCCGTCCAGGGGCCGACCAGGACCGCGGTCAGCGCGCCGCCGATCAGGTGACCGCTCGTGCCGGCGCCGACCGGGAAGTTGACCATCTGCACCGCGAAGACGAACGCGGCGGTGAGGCCCGCCAGGGGAGCGGTGCGCTCGTCGAGCTCGCGGCGGGCGCCGCGCAGGGCGAGGGCCACCGTCCCGGCGGCGACCACGCCGGTGGCCACGGACGTCGGGGCGTCCAGGAATCCGTCGGGGACGTGCACACGGGCCTCCACGGGGGTGCGGGCGACCGGGTGCCGCCCGCGGGAACCTTATTGCACACGATTTGCAACTGCACGGGCCTCGCAGCGACGACGCCCGGCGGGGAGTGACGGCGGACACGCCCACGCCGCCGGCAACACGGCCGTCACACGCCTCCGGGACACGCGGCGCGGAGTTCACCGCGCCGAAACAGGTGGACGACGTCCCCGGAAACACCCGCCCGGCACCGTGAACGCCGCGTCGCCGCCAGGGACGGAGGCGACCGCGACCCGTCCGACCCCGGCCCGCCGGGGCCCGTTCCCCTCGTTGCGGCCCTCGGCCCACGACCCACCTCAGGAGGTTGCCGTGGTCAACACCGGCGACACCGCCTGGATCCTCGTCAGCGCCGCGCTCGTGATGCTGATGACCCCAGGCCTGGCGCTCTTCTACGGCGGCATGGTCCGCGCGAAGAGCGTCCTCAACATGATGATGATGAGCTTCGGAGCCCTCGCGCTGATCACGGTGCTCTGGGTGCTCTACGGCTACTCCGTCGCCTTCGGCAACGACGTCGGCGCCGGCCTGCTCGGCGACCCGGGCGAGTTCTTCGGGCTCGCGGGCCTGATGGAGGACACGACCAGCGAGGCGGGCGGCCTGCCGTCGATGGCCTTCGTCGGCTTCCAGGCGGTCTTCGCCATCATCACCGTGGCGCTGATCTCCGGCGCCATCGCCGACCGCGCCAAGTTCGGCTCCTGGATGGTCTTCGCGGGCCTCTGGGCCACGGTCGTCTACTTCCCGGTCGCCCACTGGGTGTTCGACTTCGACACCGACGCCGGCCACGTGGGCGGCTGGATCGCCAACGACCTCGCCGCGATCGACTTCGCCGGCGGTACCGCGGTGCACATCAACGCCGGTGCCGCGGGCCTCGCGCTCGCGCTGGTGCTCGGCAGGCGCCGCGGCTTCGGCCGCGAGGCGATGCGGCCGCACAACCTCCCGCTGGTCATGCTCGGCGCCGGCCTGCTGTGGTTCGGCTGGTTCGGCTTCAACGCCGGCTCGGCGCTGGCCGCCAACAACACCGCCGCCGTCGCCTGGGTCAACACCCTGGCCGCGACCGCCGCGGCGATCCTCGGCTGGCTGCTCACCGAGAAGGTGCGCGACGGGCACGCCACCTCGCTGGGTGCCGCCTCGGGCGCGGTCGCCGGCCTGGTCGCCATCACCCCGGCCTGCTCGGCGGTCTCGCCGATCGGCGCGATCGTCCTGGGCGTCATCGCCGGTGCCCTCTGCGCCCTGGCCGTCGGCCTGAAGTACCGCCTCGGCTACGACGACTCCCTCGACGTCGTCGGCGTGCACCTCGTCGGCGGCCTCTGGGGCACCATCGCCATCGGGTTCCTGGCCGACCCCGACGCCCCGGCCGGCGTGGAGAGCCTCTTCTTCGGGGGCAGCGTCGACCAGCTCTGGCGGCAGGCCGTCGGCGCGGTCGCCGTCCTGGTCTTCTCCTTCGTCCTTACGCTGGTCATCGGGTTCGCGATCCAGAAGACGATCGGCTTCCGGATCACCGAGGAGGACGAGGTCGCCGGGATCGACACCGTCGCGCACGCCGAGTCCGCCTACGACTTCGCCTCGCTCGGCAGCAGCGGCTCCACCGCCCCACTGGCCGGCCAGGCGCGTGCCGAGGCCCGCAACACCGAGAGGACCCTGGCATGAAGCTCGTCACCGCGATCATCAAGCCCTTCAAGCTCGACGACGTGAAGAACGCCCTCGAGCTGATCGGGATCACCGGGCTCACCGTCAGCGAGGTGCAGGGTTTCGGCCGCCAGCGCGGCCACACCGAGGTCTACCGCGGCGCGGAGTACCAGGTCGACTTCGTGCCGAAGGTCCGCATCGAGGTCGTCGTCGGCGAGATCGACGCCGCCCGCGTGGTGGACGCCGTCGTCGAGTCGGCCTCCACCGGCCAGATCGGTGACGGGAAGGTCTGGGTCACCACGATCGACGAGATCGTGCGGGTCCGCACCGGCGAGCGCGGCGAGGACGCGCTCTGAACCGGACCTGACCGGAGATCGACCGTCGGCCGGGGTGGTGGGAGGCCCCCACCGCCCCGGCCGACGCCGTCCTGCCCGCCACCACCCAGGGGGGATCCCGTGCCCGACCTCAGGAGCCTGCCCGACCTGCCCCGCGCCGAGCGGGTGCGGCTGCTCGACGCCTGGCTGGGCGGCCTGCTGGCCGACGCCGTCGCCGGGACGCCCCCGCCCCGGCAGTCGCGCGGCGCGACCCCGCCGCGGACGGGCACCGACGGCATCGCGCTCGTGGCCGTCGGCAGCCTCGGCCGGCGGGAGCCCCCGCCGCACGGGGACCTCGACCTCGTGCTCGTCCACGACGGCCGCCCGGAGGTGGCCGCCCTCGCCGACGCCATCTGGTACCCGATCTGGGACGCCGGAGCGCGGCTGGACCACTCGGTGCGGACGGTGTCCGAGGCGGTGTCGGTGGCCTCGACCGACGTGAAGGCCGGCCTCGGCCTGCTCGACGCCCGGCTGGTCGCCGGCGACGCCGGCCTCGCCGCGTCCCTGCGCACCGCCACCCTGGCCAGCTGGCGGCAGGCGGCGTCGAGGCTGCTGCCGCAGCTGCGCGACCTGCGCCGCGGCCGGGCCCGCCAGGTCGGCGAGCTGGCCTTCCTCCTCGAGCCCGACCTCAAGGAGGCCTACGGCGGCCTGCGCGAGGGGCAGGTGCTGCGCGCGGTGGCCGCCGCCCAGCTGGTCGACGAGCCCTCCGCGGAGGTCGGGGCGGCCTACTCCTTCCTGCTCGACGTCCGCGACGAGCTCCGGCGCCGCTCGGGCCGCTCCACCGACGTCCTCGTCCGGCAGGAGCAGCGCCCGGTCGCCGCCGCGCTGGGCCTGGTGACCGACGGCGCCGCCGACGAGGACCTGCTGCTGCGCGAGGTGAGCCTCGCGGGGCGCCGGCTGGCCTTCGTCGCCGACGACACCTGGCGGCGGGTGGAGGCCGCGCTGGTCCGCCGCCCGCGGGCCCGCTACCGCCGGGTGCGGCGGGAGCCGCTGGCCGAGGGCGTGGTGCGCCAGGGCGACGAGGTGGTGCTCGCCCGCGACGCGCGCCCGGCCGCCGACCCCGGGCTGGTCCTGCGCGGCGCCGCGGCGGCCGCCCGCGAGGACCTGCTGCTCTCGCCCTACACGCTCAAGGTGCTCGCCGTGCACTCCCCGCCAGTGCCCGAGCCCTGGCCGGCCGAGGTCCGCTGGTCGTTCCTGCGGCTGCTGGCCAGCGGCCGGTCGGCGGTGCCGGTGCTGGAGCAGCTCGACCAGGAGGGGCTGCTGTCGCGGCTGCTGCCGGAGTGGGACCGGGTGCGGTCGCTGCCGCAGCGCCACCCGTGGCACCGGTTCACCGTCGACCGGCACCTCGTCGAGGCCGCCGCGGCCGCCGCCGAGCTCACCCGCGACGTCGACCGTCCCGACCTGCTGCTCGTCGCGGCACTCCTGCACGACGTCGGCAAGGGCTGGCCCGGCGACCACAGCGTCGTGGGGGAACCCATCGCCGCCGACGTCGCCGCGCGCATGGGCTTCGCCCCGGCCGACGTCGCCGTCCTCGGCACCCTGGTGCGCCACCACCTGCTGCTGCCCGACACCGCCACGCGCCGCGACATCGACGACCCCGCGACGATCGAGCGGGTCGCGGACACCATCGGCCGCGACGCGCAGGTGCTGCAGCTGCTGCACGCGCTCGCCCAGGCCGACGGCGCGGCCACCAGCGTCTCGGCGTGGTCGCCGTGGAAGGCGCACCTGGTGGCTCACCTGGTGGCGCGCGTGCAGGCGCACCTGGGCGGGACGCCGGTGGCCGAGCCCGACCCCGTCCTGCACCCCACCGAGCCGTCGGCGACCCAGGCGGCCGAGGACGGGGCGGTGACCGTGGGGGTGGAGGACGTCGCCGACGGCCAGCAGGTCACCATCGGCGCCCCCGACGCGCCCGGCCTCTTCAGCCGGCTGGCCGGGGTCCTCGCGCTCAACCAGCTCGACGTCCGCGCCGCGAAGGTGAACGTCACCGGCCGCCGGGCGACCGCGGTGTTCGCCGTGCGGCCCCGCTTCGGCCGCGCCCCGCAGCCGACCATCCTCGTCGACGCCGTCCGCGCGGCCCTGGAGGGGACGCTGCCGCTGGCCGAGCGGCTGCGGCAGCGCGAGGCCGACTACCGGCAGGACGCCGCCCGCTCGGCGCCCCCCCGGATTTCCTGGCACGACTCGGAGGTCAGCGGGGAGGCGACCAGCATCGTGGAGGTGCGCGCCGGGGACCGGGCCGGGCTGCTGTACCGGCTGACGGCCGCGCTCGCCGCCGAGGGGCTCGACGTCACCTCCGCGCGGATCGAGACGCTCGGGGCCGACGCCGCGGACTACTTCTACGTGTGCAACCCGGCGGGCTGCCCGATCGACGCCGAGCAGCGGGCCCGCGTCGAGGCCGCCCTCGCGGCCGCCACGCGCGGCGCCGTCCCCGACCCGGCGCACAGCGGCCGGACCGACACGCCGGGCTGAGCTGTCCGGGACTGTCGGTGCCCCGTGCGACCGTCGGGCTGACGCGGGACGGACCGGTCCCGCGACCGACGACGCCGAGGGGGAGCGCCCGTGACCGCCCAGACGTGGCCCTGTCCGACCTGTGGTGAGGACCGCCTGTTCGAGCAGCCGCCCTGCGCCGACGGGCACACCGACGACGACGGCGAGTGCCCCGAGTGGGCGTGCACCGACTGCGGCGGCGCGTTCCTGCTCGGCGGCCTGGAGACCGTGGTCGCGGCGGCGGTGCGGCGCGCGGCCTGAGCGGCGCGCACGGCCGGGGGCGCCCACCCGGCTGGATACCCTGGGGTCAGGTGGCGCGGCCCGTCCGGGTCCATGAACGCGCCCGTGACTGCTGAGGACTGCTCGTGTTCGAGACACTCTCCGACCGCCTCGACAAGGTCTTCGCCGGCCTGCGCGGCAAGGGCCGGCTGACCGACGCCGACATCGACGCCACCGCGCGCGAGATCCGCATCGCGCTGCTCGAGGCCGACGTCGCCCTGCCGGTGGTGCGCGCCTTCATCGCCGCGCTCAAGGAGCGGGCCCGCGGTGCCACGGTCTCGCAGGCGCTCAACCCCGCCCAGCAGGTCATCAAGATCGTCAACGAGGAGCTCGTCGAGATCCTCGGCGGCGAGACCCGCCGGATCCGCTACGCCAAGCAGTCGCCCACGGTGATCATGCTGGCCGGCCTCCAGGGCGCCGGTAAGACCACGCTGGCCGGCAAGCTCGGCCGCTGGCTGAAGAGCCAGGGCCACACGCCGCTGCTGGTGGCCTGCGACCTGCAGCGCCCCAACGCGGTCAACCAGCTCTCGATCGTCGCCCAGCAGGCCGGCGTCGACGTCTACGCGCCCGAGCCGGGCAACGGCGTCGGCGACCCGATCCGGGTGGCGGCCGACTCCATCGAGCACGCCCGCCGCACGATGCACGACGTCGTCGTCGTCGACACCGCCGGCCGGCTGGGCATCGACGCCGAGCTGATGGCGCAGGCCGCCGGCATCCGCGACGTCGTGCGGCCCGACGAGACGCTGTTCGTCGTCGACGCGATGATCGGCCAGGACGCCGTCACGACCGCCGAGGCCTTCCGCGACGGCGTCGGCTTCTCCGGTGTCGTGCTCACCAAGCTCGACGGCGACGCCCGCGGTGGTGCCGCGCTCTCGGTGCGGTACGTGACCGGGCAGCCGATCATGTTCGCCTCCACCGGCGAGAAGCTCACCGACTTCGACGTCTTCCACCCCGAGCGGATGGCCTCGCGCATCCTCGGCATGGGCGACGTGCTCACCCTCATCGAGCAGGCCGAGCAGGCCTTCGACGCCGACCAGGCCGAGAAGATGGCCGGCAAGCTCGTCAGCCGCGAGGGCTTCACGCTCGAGGACTTCCTCGAGCAGATGATGGCCATCCGCAAGATGGGCCCGATCGCCAACCTGCTCGGCATGCTGCCCGGCGCGGGCGCGATGAAGGAGCAGCTCAAGCAGGTCGACGACCGCGACCTCGACCGCACCGCGGCGATCATCCGCTCGATGACGCCGCAGGAGCGCGTCGACTCCAAGATCATCAACGCCTCGCGCCGGGTGCGCATCGCCAACGGCTCGGGCGTGACCGTCACCGAGGTCAACCAGCTGCTGGAGCGCTTCGCGCAGGCCCAGAAGATGATGGGCCAGATGGCCGGCAGCATGGGCCTGCCCGGCATGGGCCCGATGTCGAAGAAGGCCCGCGGCCGGCAGATGCAGGCCCAGTCGGCGAAGGGCAAGAAGGGGAAGAAGGGCGGGAAGGGCAAGGCCCCCGCCCGCCGGCCGATGGGCGCCCCCGGCCTGCCGCCGGGTGCCGGGTTCCCCGGCGGCGGCCTCCCGGGCGGGTTGCCCGCGCTGCCCCCGGGCCAGGCGCTGCCGGACCTCAGCAAGCTCGACTTCAGCAAGTTCGGGGACGAGCGGCCCGGGCGGTGAGGGCGCCGGACCTCCACCTCTCCGGGGTCGTCCTCCCCGAGGGCGAGCACCGCGACCTGTGGGTCCGCGACGGCCGGGTGACGTTCGACCCGGTGCCCGGGGCGGAGACCGTGTCCCGCGGCGGGTGGCTGCTGCCCGGCCTGGTCGACGCCCACTGCCACGTCGGCATCGGCCGCGGCGGGGTGCCCGTGGCGGACGTCGCCGGGCTGCGCGAGCAGGCGCTGGCCGAGCGCGACGCCGGCGTGCTCGCGCTGCGCGACTGCGGCTCGCCGGTGGACACCCGGGCCCTCGACGACGAGCCGGACCTGCCGCGGATCGTCCGGGCCGGCCGGCACCTCGCCCGCACCCGCCGCTACATCCCGGGGCTGGCCGTCGAGCTGGAGCCCGCGGACCTCGTCGCCGAGGTGCGGGTGCAGGCCCGGCGCGGCGACGGGTGGGTCAAGCTCGTCGGCGACTGGATCGACCGCTCGGCGGGCGACCTCGCCCCGGAGTGGCCGGCCGGCGTCGTGGCCGAGGCGATCGCCGCGGCCCACGAGGAGGGCGCGCGGGTCACCGCGCACACCTTCGGCACCGACGCGCTGCCCGCCCTCGTCCGCGCCGGCATCGACTGCATCGAGCACGGCACCGGGCTCACCGAGGACCTCGTCGGCGAGATGGCCGCGCGCGGCACGGCCGTCGTCCCGACCCTGGTCAACGTGGAGAACTTCCCCGGCTTCGCGGCGGCGGGGGAGCGCAGGTTCCCCGCCTACGCGAGCACGATGCGCCGGCTGTACGCGCAGTCGGGCGCCGTCGTCCGGGCGGCGTACGAGGCCGGCGTGCCGGTGTTCGCCGGCACCGACGCCGGCGGCGGGATCGAGCACGGCCGCATCGCCGACGAGGTGCGCGCGCTGTGCCGGGCCGGGCTGCCGGCCGAGGCGGCGCTGGCCGCCGCGTCCTGGTCCGCGCGCAGCTGGCTGGGGCTGCCCGGCATCGAGGAGGGGGCGCCGGCCGACCTCGTGGTGTACGAGGCCGACCCGCGCGCCGACCTCGACACGCTGACCGGCCCGGTCCTCACCGTGCTGCGCGGCCGGGTCGTCTGACGCCGCTCAGACGCTGACGCCGGCGCTCGTGCACGCGGCGCCGAAGTCGGTGACCGGCTGGGTCAGCGACTCGAACGCCGTGAACGTGTCGGTGCCCGACTGCAGCTGGTCGATCACCTCGTCGGTGGCCGCCGAGACGTCGTCGGCGGCGGCGAGCAGCGGCGCGCTCGCGTCCTGGTGGCCGGCGGGGGCGTCGCGCAGCGCCTCGAGCAGCGGGACGACGTCGGCCGGGTCGACCTGGCCGTTCTCGTCCACGGAGATCAGCGACAGGGCGGCGTAGCCGTACCAGCCGACGACCGCCTGGCACAGGCCCAGGTCGCCGGGGACGCCGGCGCCGGGGACGGGCAGGTCGTCGTCGCCGGTGGTCCCGGTCCCGGGCGAGGTCCCGGGCGAGGTCCCCGGCGCGGTCTCGGGCGCGGGGCTGGGGGCTGTGTCGGTGTCGCCGGCCTCCTCGACCGGCGGGGCGGCCGGGTCGGTCGAGGTCTCCTGGCCCTGCGGTACCGGGGTGGCCGTGCCGCTCACCGGTGACGAGCACGCGGAGAGGGCCGCACCGGCGGAGACGGCGAGGAGGAGGGTGGCCAGTCGGCGGGGCGTGCGCACGGGGGAGCTCCAGGGGTCTCTCGGCCGGGTCGAGCCCGCCGGACGGCGGCTCGCTGGGGACGACGGTCGCGGCCCGTGCTTGCGACGCCCTTGCGAACCGCTGACCGCGCGGCACAACCCGCTCGCGCGCCCTGGGAGACTCCGTCCGTGCTGTTGCGGATGTCCTCCCTGTTCCTGCGCACCCTGCGCGACGACCCGGCCGACGCCGAGGTGCCCAGCCACCGCCTCCTCGTGCGCGGCGGCTACATCCGGCGGGCCGCGCCGGGCGGGTTCACCTGGCTGCCGCTGGGCTACCGCGTCTTCCGCAACGTCGAGCGCGTCGTCCGCGAGGAGATGGACCGGATGGGCGCCCAGGAGGTGCACTTCCCGGCTCTCCTGCCGCGCGAGCCCTACGAGGCGACGAACCGCTGGACCGAGTACGGCCCCAACCTCTTCCGGCTGCAGGACCGCCGGGGCGCGGACTTCCTCCTCGGCCCCACGCACGAGGAGATGTTCACGCTCCTGGTGAAGGACCTGTACTCGTCGTACAAGGACCTGCCGCTGTCGCTGTACCAGATCCAGACCAAGTACCGGGACGAGGCGCGGCCACGGGCCGGGCTGTTCCGCGGCCGTGAGTTCACGATGAAGGACAGCTACTCCTTCGACGTCGACGACGCCGGCCTGGACGCCTCCTACGCCGCGCACCGCGCCGCCTACATCCGGATCTTCGACCGGCTGGGCCTGGAGTACGTGATCGTCTCGGCGATGTCCGGGGCGATGGGCGGCTCGAAGAGCGAGGAGTTCCTGCACCCCACCGAGATCGGCGAGGACACCTTCGTGCGCTCGGCCGGCGGTTACGCGGCCAACGTGGAGGCGGTCGCCACCGTCGTCCCCGAGCCGGTCCCGCTCGACGGGCTGCCCGAGGCGCACGTCGAGGACACCCCCGACACCCCGACCATCGAGACGCTGGTCGCCGTGGCCCGGGAGCTGTTCCCCGACGCCGGGTACACGGCGGCCTCGACGCTGAAGAACGTCGTCGTCACGCTGGTGCACCCCGACGGCGCGCGCGAGCCGCTCGTCGTCGGGATCCCCGGCGACCGCGAGGTCGACGCCAAGCGGCTCGAGGCGCAGGTCGCGCCGGCCGAGGTGGAGCCGTTCACCGACTTCGACGCGCACCCCGCGCTGGTCAAGGGCTACATCGGACCGCAGGTGCTCGGGAAGGACAGCCCGTCGGGCGTCCGCTACCTCGTCGACCCCCGCGTCGTCCCCGGCACCCGGTGGGTCACCGGCGCCAACGAGCCCGGCAGGCACGTGTTCGACCTGGTGGCCGGCCGCGACTTCTCCTGGGACGGCACCGTCGAGGCGGCCGAGGTGCTGCCCGGCGACCCCGCGCCCGACGGCTCCGGCCCCCTGGAGCTGGCCCGCGGCGTCGAGATCGGGCACATCTTCCAGCTCGGCCGCAAGTACGCCGACGCGCTGGGCCTGCAGGTGCTCGACGAGAACGGCAGGCTCGTCACGGTCACGATGGGCTCCTACGGCATCGGCGTCTCCCGCGCGGTGGCCGCCATCGCCGAGTCCACGCACGACGAGCTGGGCCTGGTGTGGCCGCGCGAGATCGCCCCGGCCGACGTGCACCTGGTCGCCACCGGCAAGGACGCCGCGGTGTTCGAGGCCGCCGAGCGGCTGTCCGACGAGCTGGTCGGCGCCGGCCTGACCGTCCTGTACGACGACCGGCCGAAGGTGTCGCCGGGCGTGAAGTTCAAGGACGCCGAGCTGCTCGGGATGCCGACGATCGTCACCGTCGGCCGCGGGCTGGCGCAGGGCGTCGTCGAGGTGCGCGACCGGGCGACGGGGGAGCGGGCGGAGGTCCCGGTGGCCGACGCCGCGGCCGCCGTCCTGGCCGCCGTCCGGGGTCAGTCGGCGACGAGCTCGACCTCGTAGCCGTCGGCGTCCTCGAGGTAGGCGGCCCGGTGGTCCGGGCCGCCGGCGAACGGGTGGCGGTCGGCGAACAGCAGCCGCCACCCGTGCTCCGGTGCCGCGGCCACCAGGGCGTCGAGGTCGGCGGGGGTGCCGGCCCGGAACGCGAGGTGGTTGAGGCCCGGCCGGCGGCGCTCGTGCGTGTCCGCGGACAGGTCGGGCGAGCGCTCGACGACGACGTAGACCCCGCCGAGCCGCCAGGACCGGCCGTGCTCCCAGGACTGGTACGGCCGCGCGCCGAGTGCGGTCAGCAGCCAGCCCCAGGACCGCTCGGCCCGGTCGAGGTCGGGCACCCACAGCTCGACGTGGTGGAGCAGACCCCGGCTGGTCACTGCACGCCTCCCGGCATCTGGCATCATGGTCGGTCGAACACGGCGGTGCGCGGCCCTCTCACCGACGCCGGCCGTGTCCCTGGCTCCGCCCCGGCGTAACCCCACGCGTCCGTCCGGCGAGCACCGACGAACAGCGTTCGAGGAGAATCCGAGCCACCGTGGCCACCAAGATCAAGCTCATGCGTCTGGGCAAGATGCGTGCTCCGTACTACCGCATCGTCGTCGCCGACTCGCGCACCAAGCGCGAGGGCCGCGTCATCGAGACGATCGGCAAGTACCACCCGAAGGAGGACCCCTCCTTCATCGAGGTCGACACCGAGCGCGCGCAGTACTGGCTCGGCGTGGGCGCCCAGCCCACCGAGCCGGTCGCGGCCATCCTCCGCGTCACCGGCGACTGGCAGAAGTTCAAGGGCGAGCCGGCCCCGCCGCCCATGAAGGTCGCCGCCCCCAAGCCCGACCGCAAGGCCCTCTACGAGGAGGCCGTCCGCGGCAACGGCGACGAGCCGGCCGCCGGCGCCACCACCCCGAAGAAGAAGGCCGCCCCCAAGGCCGAGGACGCCGCTCCCGCGGACGCCGCGGCCGAGACGCCCGCCGCCGAGTAAGCCGTGCTCGAAGAGGCGCTCGAGCACCTGGTCAAGGGCATCGTCGACCACCCGCGCGACGTCACCGTCGACATGGTCGGCGGCCGTCGCGGCAAGACGCTCGAGGTGCGGGTCCACCCCGACGACCTCGGCAAGGTGATCGGCCGCGGCGGGCGCACCGCCAAGGCGCTGCGCACCGTCATGACCGGCGTCGGCGGCCGCGGCCTGCGGGTCGACGTCGTCGACACCGACGGGCGCTGAGCCCTCGCGTCCCGGACGTGGGACCCACTCCTGACGACACCGTGGTGGTCGGCCGCATCGGCCGGCCCCACGGTGTCCGTGGTGAGGCGACGATCGAGGTCCGCACCGACGACCCCGACGGCCGGTTCGTCCCCGGCGCCGTCCTGCGCACCGACCCGGCCGACCGCGGTCCGCTGACCGTCGCCGGCGCCCGCTGGCACCGCGAGGTGCTGCTGCTGGCCTTCGAGGGCTACGACTCCCGCGAGGAGGTCGAGGCCCTCCGCGACACCCTGCTCGAGGTCCCGGTCGCCGACCTGCCGGCGCTCGAGGACCCCGACGACTACTACGACCACCAGCTCCACGGCCTGGCCGTCCGGCTGCCCGACGGCACGCCGCTGGGCGAGGTGCGCGCCGTCCGCCACGAGGGCGCCGACCTGCTGGTCGTGGCACGGGTCGACGGCGGTGAGCTGCTCGTGCCGTTCGTCTCGGCGATCGTGCCGACCGTCGACGTCGCCGGTGGCGTCGTGGTCGTCGACCCGCCGGAGGGGCTGCTCGACCTGTGACCTTCCGCGTCGACGTCGTCACGATCTTCCCCGAGTACCTCGCCCCGCTGCGCCAGTCCCTGCTGGGGAGGGCCGCCGAGCGCGGCCTGGTGGCCATCGGCGTGCACGACCTGCGGCAGTGGACCGACGACGTCCACCGCACCGTCGACGACGCCCCCTACGGCGGCGGTCCCGGCATGGTGATGCGCCCCGAGCCGTGGGCACGGGCGCTGGAGGCCGTGCGCCCGCCCGGCACGCGGCTGGTCGTGCCGACGCCGGCCGGTCGCCCGTTCACCCAGGCCGTCGCCGCCGAGTGGTCCGCCGAGCCCGGCCTGGTTTTCGCCTGCGGCCGCTACGAGGGCATCGACCAGCGCGTGGCCGAGTGGGCCACGGGGGCCGGGCCGGTGTCGGAGGTCTCGATCGGCGACTACGTGCTCGCCGGCGGGGAGTCCGCGGTGCTGGTCATGGTCGAGGCCGTCACCCGGCTGCTGCCCGGCGTCGTGGGCAACCGGGAGTCGGTGGAGTTCGACTCGCACGCCGACGGGCTGCTCGAGGGGCCGTCCTACACCCGGCCGGCGTCGTGGCGCGGGCTCGACGTGCCGCCGGTGCTGCTCTCCGGCGACCACGCGGCCATCGCCCGGTGGCGGCGCGCGGAGTCCCTGCGGCGCACCGCGACCCGGCGTCCGGACCTGCTGGCCGCGCTGCCGGAGGACGTGCTCTCCCCGGCCGACCGGGCGGCCCTCGACGGTGCCTGACCGTGCGGTGGACCGGGCCGTGGTCCGGCCGACCGCGCGGGTGGTCGTGCTCGACCCCGACGGCCGGGTGCTCCTGCTCGGCGCCCGGCTGACCGACCCCGCGGTCCCGCCCGGAGACGTGCTGTTCTGGTACACGCCCGGCGGGGGGGTGGAGGACGGCGAGACCGTCCGCCAGGCCGCGGCCCGGGAGCTGGCCGAGGAGATCGGCCTGGTCGTCGACCCGGCGGCGCTGGAGGGCCCCGTCTGGCTGCGCCGGCACGTGGGCCCCTTCGCCGGCGTCGACGTCGACTCGCGGGAGACCTTCTTCGTCCTGCGCGACGTCGTCCACGAGGTCGACGCGACCGGCCGCACCGAGCTGGAGCTGCTGGGGGAGGAGCCGCACCGCTGGTGGACGACGGCGGAGATCGCCGCCGCGGACGTCGGGTTCGCGCCGCGCGAGCTCGCCGACGTCCTGCCCGAGCTGCTCGCCGGACCGTGGCGCCGGCCACCCCGCGTCGTCGACTGACGCCCGCCCACCGGGGCCGCACTCGGCAGGCCCGCGCGGATGTGGCACAGTAGAGAGTCGCTGCAGACCGGAGGCGCCCGCCCACGGGTCCCCGGAGTCGCAGCCCCCTGGTCCGGAGCGCGGGGTGTCCCGCTGCCCGGACCGACGACGAGCCACTGCTGAGACCGAGGAATGCCGCGATGAACACCCTGGACGTACTCGACGCCGACTCGCTGCGCGACGACATCCCCGAGTTCCGCCCCGGGGACACCGTCAAGGTGCACGTCCGCGTCGTCGAGGGCAACCGCTCGCGCATCCAGGTCTTCCAGGGCGTCGTCATCCGGCGCCAGGGCGGCGGGATCCGCGAGACCTTCACCGTCCGCAAGGTCAGCTTCGGCGTGGGCGTGGAGCGCACCTTCCCGGTGCACACCCCAGTCGTCGAGAAGATCGACGTCGTGACCCGCGGCGACGTCCGCCGCGCCAAGCTGTACTACCTGCGCGAGCTGCGCGGCAAGGCCGCCAAGATCAAGGAGCGCCGCGAGACCGTCGCGCGCTGACCGCGCCCGGCTCTCCCCGGTCGACTCCTGGCCGGGACGACCCGGCCTGACCACGGCGGGTCCTCCGCGGCCGTACGCTGACTCCCGATGAGCAGCGACCGGTCCGGAGGGCCCGCCGACGTCGTCCCGGGGGACGACCCCACGCCCGAGGAGCCGGCCACCGGACGACACCGCGCCTGGCGGCGGCCGAAGGGCGCCCCGGAGAAGAAGAGCTCGCTGCTGCGCGAGCTGCCCGTGCTGCTGCTCGTGGCCTTCGTGCTCGCGCTCCTGGTCAAGACGTTCCTCGCCCAGGCGTTCTTCATCCCCTCGGGGTCGATGGAGCAGACGCTGCACGGCTGCACCGGCTGCACCGGTGACCGGGTGCTGGTCAACAAGATCCCGTACTGGTTCGGCGAGCCGGAGCCCGGCGACATCGTGGTGTTCGAGGGGCCGGACACGTGGACGCCCGAGGTCGAGGTGTCCGAGCCGTCGAACTGGTTCACCGGCGCCCTCCTGTGGCTCGGCCGCGCCGTCGGTGTCGCACCGCCCAGCGAGGACGACTACGTCAAGCGGGTCATCGCCACCGGCGGTCAGACGGTGCAGTGCTGCGACGCCGAGGGCCGGGTGACCGTCGACGGGCAGCCGCTCGACGAGCCCTACATCTTCGAGAACACCCCGCTGGAGAACCGCGCCTTCGACCCGGTGGTCGTGCCCGAGGGCCGGCTGTGGGTGATGGGCGACCACCGGTCGGCGTCGGCCGACTCCCGGTCGCACGTCGGCGACCGCTACAGCGGCACCATCGCCGTCGACGACGTCATCGGCAAGGCCGCGCTCATCGTCTGGCCGGTCTCGCGTTTCGGCACCCTCGACGACCCGGACATCCAGGGCACCGAGGCGGCCGGCGTCTCCGGCACGGTCGGTCAGTACCTGCCGCTGGGCGCGGGCCTGGTCGGCGCGCTGCCGGTCGCGGCGTGGAACCGCAGCCGCCGTCTGCGCCCGCCACCGGGCTGACCACCCCCGCCCGCCGACGGCGCCGTCCCTCCCCGAGGGGCGGCGCCGTCGTCGTTCCCGCGCCATTCCATGAAATGGCGTCCCCATGTCGACATCCCGGAGCCGGTTACCACTCGGTGTTTTCCCTGTGACCGGGGCAACCAATAGGCGGTACAGAAAAAATCCCCAGGAAGTGTTCAAGGTGTGCGCCATTCATCCCGATGGAGTAGTCGAGAGCCACCCGGTCCACCGAAATGGAGAAAGTCGTGTCCGCACCCCTGGCGAGCGCTACCCGAGGCGTCACCCGCGTGCTCCTCCTCGCCGACGCCCCCGTCCTGCGGCGCGGCCTGGTCAGCATGGTCAACGAGACCGCCGGCATGCAGTCGGTCGGTACCCCCGGCGAGCTGCGCCGCGCCCTGACCCTCGTCGAGACCGCCCGGCCCGACGCCGTGGTCGTCGAGATGGGCGCCGGTCGCGCCGCCACCCTCAACGTCGTCCGCGACCTGCGCCGCCGCTTCCCGCGGGTGGCCGTCGTCGCCCTGGCCACCTCCGAGGACCCCGCCGTGGTCAACGAGGCGGTCGCCGCCGGTGTCCGCGGCTACCTGATGCTCAACACCTCGCCGACCCTGCTCGGCTGGGCGATCCTGGCCGCCCGCGCCGGCCGCACCGTCGTCGACCCGCAGATCCGCCGCGTCGAGCCCGCCGCCGCCCCGGCCGGCAAGCCGCTCACCCCCGAGGTGCCGCTGACCCGCCGCGAGCAGGACGTGCTCGACGAGCTGCTGCAGGGTCAGTCCAACCGGCAGATCGGCCGCAACCTGTTCATCAGCGAGGACACCGTCAAGTCCCACGTCAAGGCCATCCTGCGCAAGCTGGGTGCCCGCGACCGGGCGCACGCGGTCTCCCTCGTGCTCTCCTCGCGCGGTTCGGCCTCCTGCACCTGCGGTGCCCACGCCGCCGCCCCGGCCCCTGCGGAGGTCTGAGGGAGGCCCCCCTGCCGGACCGTCCGCCTCCTCGGCGGTCCGGCCCGCGGGCTCGGGCCCGCACCGGTCCACGGGCCGGTCCCCTCTGACCCCGGGGACCGGCCCGTGGTCGTTCCGCCGCCCGTCCGGCGCCCTGCCCGGCCCCCGGCTCGACGTCCCCGCCGGCCCGTCGGTGGGGCGTCGTACTGTCGGACGGCGATGGCCGGACGTCTTCCCCCCGCCCACCGGGCCGCCGCTGTGCCGGCGGTCCGGACCCGTCGTCCCGACGTCGCCGGCGGCGACGCGCTGTGGGACATGGAACGGTCGCTGCGCCGGCGCGGCTTCGCCTCCGTGGCCGGTGCCGACGAGGCCGGGCGGGGTGCCTGCGCCGGACCGCTGGTGGCCGCCGCCTGCGTGCTGCCCGCCGGACGGCGTGGCCGCGTCCCCGGGCTCGCCGACTCCAAGCTGCTCACCGCCGCCGCGCGCGACCGGGTCCACGACGAGGTCGTCGAGCGCGCGGTGGCCTGGTCGGTGGTGGTGATCCCGGTGCCCGAGCTCGACGCCCGCGGCATGCACGTCACCAACCTCGAGGCGCTGCGCCGCGCGGTGACCGCGCTGGACCCGCCGGCCGACTACGTCCTCACCGACGGCTTCCCGGTGCCCGGACTGGGCGTGCCCAGCCTCGCGGTGTGGAAGGGCGACCGCGTCGCCGCCTGCGTGGCCGCCGCCTCGGTGCTGGCCAAGGTCACCCGCGACCGCATCATGATGGACCTGCACGAGCGCTTCCCCGAGTACGACTTCGCCGTGCACAAGGGCTACACGACCGAGGCGCACGGCGCCGCCCTCGAGCGTCACGGGCCCTGTCCCGAGCACCGGTCGCGGTTCGTCAACGTCGTCCGCGCACGCGATGCACACGCCGTCCGGGAGCTCCAGCTCACCGGTCCCGGCGGCATGGTCGATGATGGGGGCATGCGCACCGTCTCCGGAGAGCCGCGATGAGCACCGAGGACCTGGAGAAGTACGAGACCGAGATGGAGCTGCAGCTCTATCGCGAGTACCGGGACATCGTCCGGCAGTTCACCTACGTGGTGGAGACCGAGCGGCGCTTCTACCTGGCCAACTCCGTCGACCTGCAGGTCCGCGAGGCCGGCGGTGAGGTGTTCTTCGAGCTCAAGCTCTCCGACGCCTGGGTCTGGGACATGTACCGGCCGGCGCGCTTCGTCCGCAACGTCCGCGTGCTGACGTTCAAGGACGTCAACGTCGAGGAACTCGACAAGCCCGACCTCGAGCTGCCCGACGGGCCCCGGCTCAGCTGATCCGCACCGCACGCCCGGGAGGCTGACCGCTCCGGCCGACGCGGGCGTCCGCGCCGTCCACAACCCGCGTCGCCGTCCACAGACCGCCGTCCCGGGCGGTCGCGGGTCCCGTCCCGCGTCACGGTCGGCGGGTGTCCACGACCACCGAACTCGGCAGCCGCGGGGAGACCATCGCCGCGGTCTACCTGACAGACGCCGGACTGTCCGTCCTCGACCGCAACTGGCGCTGCCGCGACGGCGAGCTCGACATCGTCGCCCGCGAGGGGACGGCGATCGTCTTCTGCGAGGTCAAGACCCGCCGGGCGACCGGCTTCGGCCATCCCGTGGAGGCGGTGACCCCGGTCAAGCAGCGGCGGCTGCGCCTGCTGGCCCAGCGGTGGCTGTCCGCCCACGACGAGCACGCGCCCGACCTGCGCTTCGACGTCGTCGGCGTCCTCGTGCGGCCGGCCGCCCCGGCGCTGGTGACCCACCTGCGCGGGGCGTTCTCGTGACGCTGGCCCGCACGTGGTCGGTCGGCCTCGCCGGGGTGTCCGGGGAGATGGTCGAGGTCGAGGTGGACATGTCCGCGGGCGTCCCCGGGGTGGTGCTGGTCGGCCTGCCCGACGCCGTGGTGCGCCAGTCGGTCGACCGCGTGCGCGCCGCCGTCGTGAACACCGGGGCGTCGTGGCCGATGCGCCGGATCACCATCGGCCTGTCGCCGGCCGCCATGCCCAAGCAGGGGAGCGGTTTCGACCTCGCGCTGGCCGCCGCCGTGCTCGCCGCGGCCGGCACGCTGCCGGCCGACAGTGCCGACGGGCTGGTCCTCCTCGGCGAGCTGGGGCTCGACGGCTCCGTCCGCGCGGTCCGCGGTGTCCTGCCGGCGGTGCTGGCGGCCGCCAGGGCCGGGCACGCCACCGTCGTGGTCCCAGCGGGCAACGCGGAGGAGGCGGCCCTGGTCGACGGCGTCGAGGTGCTCGCCGCGCGCACGCTCGGCGACCTCGTCGGCCACCTGTCCGGCCGCCACCGGCTCCCGGCCCACCGGCGCGGTCCGCTGCCCCCGCCGGCGCCGGCGCCCGACCTCGGTGACGTGGTGGGCCAGGTCGCGGGCCGGCGCGCGGTCGAGGTGGCCGCGGCCGGTGGCCACCACCTGTTCCTGACCGGACCGCCCGGCGCGGGCAAGACGATGCTCGCCGAGCGGCTGCCCGGGCTGCTGCCGGTGCTCGACGAGCGGGCCGCGCTCGAGGTCACCGCCATCCACTCGGTGGCCGGCACCCTGCCGCCGGGCGCGCCGCTGCTGAGCCGGCCGCCCTTCGAGGCGCCGCACCACACGGCCACCATGGCCGCCCTGGTCGGGGGCGGCTCCGGCGCCATCCGCCCCGGCGCGCTGTGCCGCGCCCACCGCGGGGTGCTCTTCCTCGACGAGGCGCCCGAGTTCCCCCGGGCGACGCTGGACACGTTGCGCCAGCCCCTCGAGCGCGGGCAGGTCACGATCAGCCGGGCCGCCGGCTCGGCGACCTTCCCGTGCCGCGCCCAGCTGGTGCTGGCGGCCAACCCGTGCCCGTGCGCGAGCGCGGCCGGCGACGCCGCGTGCACCTGCAGCCCGCTGGAGCGGCGCCGCTACCGGTCGCGGCTGTCCGGCCCGCTGCTCGACCGCATCGACCTGCGGGTCGAGCTCCCGCCGGTCACCCGCGCCGCCTGGATGGGTGCCGGCGCGGCGCCGGAGCCCACCGCCGCGGTGGCGGCGCGGGTGTCCGCCGCACGAGGGGCCGCGGCCGCCCGGCTGGCCGGCACCGGGCTGCTGGTGAACAGCCAGGTGCCGGGCCGGCTGCTGCGTGAGCGCTGGCCGGTCCCGCGCCCGGCGCTGGCGCTTGCCGAGCGGGCGCTGGACCGCGGCCTGCTGTCGGTCCGCGGCCTGGACCGGGTGTTGCGGGTGTCCTGGACGCTGGCCGACCTGGCCGGCCGGACGGTCCCGGACGGCGACGACGTCGCCGAGGCGCTGGGCATGCGGCTGCAGCGGGTGGCCGCGTGACCGCGCCGACCCTCGACGAGGACCTCGAGGACGCCCTCGCCGGTCCCGCCGCCGTCGGGGGCTCCGCCGCGCCGGCCCTGCGGCGGGCCCGGGCCTGGCTCACCCGTGCCACGGAGCCGGGGTCGGTCGACCTGTGGCGGTGGATCGACGATGTCGGACCGGTCGCCGCGGTGCGCGCGCTGCGGGCCGGGACGGCGCCGGAGCAGGCCCGCGCCCTCGTCGGTGCGCGCGCCGGGGAGGACGCCAGCCTCGCCGACCTGCGCCGGGCCGACCGCTGCGGCGCCCGCCTGGTGGTACCCGAGGACGACGAGTGGCCCGCACTGGCACTGCACCCGCTGACCGTCGCCGCGCACACCGGCGACGACCCGGGACAGCGCGACCGGACCACCGCCCTCGTGCCGCCGGTGGGGCTGTGGGTGCGCGGGGACCCGCCGCTTCAGGCGACGGTCGACCGCTCGGTGGCCGTCGTCGGGGCGCGGGCGTCCACGGCCTACGGCGAGCACGTGGCCGCCGACCTCGGCGCGCAGCTCGGGGAGCGGGGCTGGACGGTCGTCTCGGGCGGCGCCCACGGCATCGACGTCGCCGCCCACCGCGGTGCGCTGGCCGCCGGGGCCCCCACCGTGGTGGTCCTCGCCTGCGGCGTCGACCGGTCGTACCCGGCTGCCCACTCGGCGGTGTTCGCGCGCATCGTCGACGCCGGGGGTCTGCTGGTGAGCGAGTGGCCGCCCGGCGCCGCGCCGCACCGGCACCGCTTCCTCGTCCGCAACCGGATCATCGCCGGGCTGACCCGGGGGACCGTGGTGGTGGAGGCCGCGGCGCGCTCGGGCGCCCAGGCCACCGCCCGGCGGGCGAGCGGGCTGGGCAAGCAGGTGCTGGTGGTCCCCGGTCCGGTCACCAGCGCGATGTCGGTCGGCTGCCACGAGCTGCTGCGGGAGCCCGAGGGAGGCGCCCGGCTGGTCGGCAACGCCGCGCAGGTCATCGAGGCGGTCGGCAGCCTCGGCGACGACCTGGTGGCCCCGGCGGAGCGGCCCGCGTCCCCGCGCGACGGCCTGTCCGACGTCGCGCGCCGGGTGCTCGACGCCTGCCCGGTGCGGACCGGCGTCAGCGCCGAGCGGCTCGCGGCGGTCGCCGGGTGCGACCCGCTGGAGGCCGTGCGCGTCCTGCCGGCGCTGGAGCTGGCCGACCTGGTGCAGTGGACCGGCACGGGCTGGCGGCTGGCGCCGCCGCGGGAGCGGGGCTGACGCCGGGCGGTGCATCCGTGGCGGGCAACCGATCGGCGCGGCGCCTTGACCGGCGGTCGGCGCCGTCGGACGGTTCGCACCGTGACCGCCCGCACCGCCGACGCCCGCGCCGCGCTGCCGCCCGCGCTGGCCGCCGCGCTCGAGGGCTACGAGCGGGCGCTGCTCGACGAGCGGGACCTGTCCGCGCACACCGTCCGCGGCTACGTCACCGACGCCGTCTGGCTGCTCGACCACCTCGCCCGCCGCGGCGGCACGCAGGTCGACGCGCTGGACCTCGGCGTCCTGCGCAGCTGGCTGGCCCAGGGCCGCACCCGGGGCGCCAGCCGCGCGACGACGGCCCGCCGCGCCGCGGCCGCGCGGTCGTTCACCGCCTGGCTGCGCCGCTCGGGGCACACCCCGGAGGACGTCGGCCAGCGGCTGGTCAGCCCCAGGGCGCACCGGACGCTGCCCGACGTGCTCGCCCCCGACCAGGCGCGCGCCGTCGTCGAGTCCACCGCCGGCGCCGAGGAGCCGGTGGGCCTGCGCGACGCCGTCGTCCTCGAGCTGCTCTACGCCAGCGGCATCCGGGTCAGCGAGCTGGTCGGCCTCGACGTCGACGACGTCGACCGCGGCCGGCGGCTGCTGCGCGTCCTGGGGAAGGGCCGCAAGGAGCGCAGCGTCCCCTACGGCGCCCCGGCCGAGCACGCGCTCGACGCCTGGCTGACCCGCGGCCGCCCGGCGCTGGCCACCTCCGACTCCGGGCCGGCGCTGCTGCTGGGCGCCCGCGGCCGGCGGCTGGACGCGCGCGAGGCGCGCCGGACGGTGCACGCCGCGGTGGCCCGCGCACCCGGCGCCCCCGACGTCGGCCCGCACGGGTTGCGGCACTCCGCGGCCACCCACGTCCTCGAGGGCGGCGCCGACCTGAGGTCCGTCCAGGAGCTGCTCGGCCACGCTAGCCTCGCGACGACGCAGATCTACACGCACGTGACCGTCGAGCGGCTGCGTGCGGTGCACGCGCAGGCGCACCCGCGGGCCTGAGCCCACCGCCACCCGATCCAGACAGTCAGAGGGGTCCCGCGGGACCCGAGCCACCACGAAGCGGGGAGAGCCGACGTGCCCGAGGCGACCATCCACCGGATCGGCGGCGAGTCCGAGGAGGACGCCGACGCCGCGCTGGCCGAGCTCTGGGCGCAGTACGTCGCCGACCGGGCGCCCGGGCTGCGCGACCGGCTGATCCTCCACTACGCGCCCCTGGTGAAGTACGTCGCCGGCCGGGTCGGCAGCGGCCTGCCGGCGCACGTGGAGCAGGCCGACCTGGTCTCCTACGGCACGTTCGGGCTCATCGACGCGATCACCCGCTACCAGCCCTCGCGCGAGGTCAAGTTCGAGAGCTACGCGATGGCCCGCATCCGCGGCGCGATCATCGACGAGCTGCGCAGCACCGACTGGATCCCGCGGTCGGTCCGCATGCGCGCCCGGCAGTTCGAGCGGACGGTCGCCGCGCTGGAGAGCCGGCTCCGCCGCAGCCCCACCGACGAGGAGATCGCCGCGGCGATGGAGATGGACGTCGAGGAGGTGCGCAAGTTCCTCGGCCAGCTCTCCCTGGTCAACGTGGTCGCCCTCGACGAGCTGCTCACCGACGACGACGGCGGCGCCCCCCGGCTGGTCGACACGCTGCAGGACGCCAACGCCCTCGACCCGCAGGCGATGGCCGAGCACGGCGAGGCCCGCCAGCTGCTCGCCCGCGCCGTCGAGCAGCTGCCCGAGCGGGAGAAGGTCGTCGTCAGCCTCTACTACTTCGAGGGCCTCACCCTGGCCGACATCGGCCGCGTCCTCGGCGTCACCGAGAGCCGGATCTGCCAGCTGCACACCAAGGCGGTCCTGCACCTGCGCACCAAGCTCGCCGACATCGCCTGAGCCCGGGGGCGGGCGTCCTCGAGCCAGACCGTTCCCGACCGTCGAGCACGTCACCGAGGTGCTCACGGCCTCACCCGAGCGGTAGCAGGCGGACCCGCGGCGGGCGCAGCAGCGACAGCGGGTCGAGGTAGACCTCGCCGCGGCGCAGGCCCCAGTGCAGGCACGCGGTGGCCGGGCACCCCTCGTGCCCGGCCAGCAGCCACCCGAGCGGAGCGCCGCGGGCCACCGCCTGCCCGGCCGCGACGACGGCGTCAACCGGCTCGTACGTCGTCCGCAGCCCGCCGGCGTGGTCGACGCTGACCACCGGCCGCCCCGCCACCATCCCGGCGAACACGACGACGCCGTCACCGGCGGCCGCCACGACGGCGCCGGGGACGCCGGCCAGGTCGGCGCCGCGGTGCCCGGGGCCGTAGGGCGAGGGCGGGGGAGCGAACGGCCGGGTGACCTCCGGCGGATCGCCCAGCGGCGACGTCCACGGCACGGCGGCCGGGACGGCCGGCTCGGCGACGGCGGGGGCGGGCGCGAGCACGGCGGCGCAGGCCAGCAGGATGACGAGCAGCAGGCGGGCGGGCACGCTCCCGAGCCTCGCCGTCCCCTCCTCGCCGGCCGTCCCGCGCGGCCGGCCTGTGGACCGGCCCGGCGGCGGGGGAGGAGCACCCCGGGCACCGCGTATGCTGTCCGGTGCGACCCGTCTGCACGGGTCGACTCCGCGCGTCCTCCTCCCGCCCCAGCGGCGGGGCAGCCCCACCTCGGTCCCGGTCCTGCCGGGTCGGTGGCGCCGCGGGACGCCAGGGCGGGACACCACCCGGTGCCCGCGTCAACCGAGGAGCGCGGCCGCCGTGCGGTCGCGCGTGAGCACGAGAGGCTGCGCCCCCCATGGCAGTCGTCAGCATGAAGCAGCTGCTCGACAGCGGCGTCCACTTCGGGCACCAGACCCGTCGCTGGAACCCGAAGATGAAGCGCTTCATCTTCACCGAGCGCAACGGCATCTACATCATCGACCTGCAGCAGACGCTCGGGTACATCGACCAGGCCTACGAGTTCGTCAAGCAGACCGTGGCCCACGGCGGCTCGATCCTGTTCGTCGGCACCAAGCGCCAGGCGCAGGAGGTCGTGGCCGAGCAGGCCCAGCGCGTCGGCATGCCCTACGTCAACCAGCGCTGGCTGGGCGGCATGCTCACCAACTTCCAGACCGTGCACAAGCGGCTCCAGCGGCTCAAGGAGCTCGAGGACATGGAGCAGACCGGCGTGCTGGTCAGCCTGTCCAAGAAGGAGCAGCTGGTCCTCAGCCGCGAGAAGGCCAAGCTCGAGCGCAGCCTCGGCGGTATCCGCGACATGCAGAAGGTGCCCAGCGCCGTCTGGATCGTGGACACCAAGAAGGAGCACATCGCCGTCGGTGAGGCGCGGAAGCTGAACATCCCGGTCGTCGCGATCCTCGACACCAACTGCGACCCCGACGAGGTCGACTACAAGATCCCGGGCAACGACGACGCCATCCGCAGCGCCGCCCTGCTGACCCGCGTGATCGCCGACGCCGTCGCCGAGGGCCTCATGGCGCGCTCGGCCGCCCAGGCCAACGCCGGCCGCGAGGACGGCGGCGAGCCGGTCATCGGCGACGCCGAGCCGCTGCCGGACTGGGAGCGCGAGCTGCTGACCGGCCAGGCCGACGGTGCCCCCGCCGAGGCCACCCCGCTGCCGGAGACCCCGGTCGCCCCGCCCGCCGTGACCGCCGAGGAGATCGCGCCGGTCGAGGGCGTGCCCGCCACCGGCGACACCGCCACCGGCACCCAGGGCGCCCAGAACGGCTGACCCGACGGCGCCGCCGTCCTGGTCCCGTCGGGCCCGGGCGGCGGCGCCGCGGCACGTCCGCACCACCCACTCCAGACCCGTGAGGAAGTGACATGCCCGCCTTCACCGCTGCCGACGTCAAGCGCCTCCGCGACGCCACCGGCGCCGGCATGATGGACGCCAAGAAGGCCCTGACCGAGGCCGACGGCGAGTACGACAAGGCCATCGAGCTGCTGCGCATCAAGGGCGCCAAGGACGTCGGCAAGCGCCTCGAGCGCTCCACGACCAACGGCATCGTCGTCAGCAAGCACGGCGCCCTGCTCGAGCTCGACTGCGAGACCGACTTCGTCGCCAAGAACGCCGACTTCGTCGCGCTCGCCGAGCGCCTGATCGAGATCGTCCTCGAGCAGTCGCCGAAGGACCTCGACACGCTGCTGGCCACCGAGGTCGACGGCCAGACCGTCGCCAAGCTCATCGAGGCCGAGTCCGCCCGCATCGGCGAGAAGCTCGTCCTCTCCCGCTTCGCCACCTTCGAGGGCCCGACGGCGGTCTACCTGCACAAGCGGGCCACCGACCTGCCCCCGGCCATCGGGGTCGCCGTCCAGTACCAGGGCGGCGACGAGGAGGCCGCGCGCTCGCTGGCGATGCACATCGCCGCCGCGCGCCCGCGCTACCTGTCCCGCGAGGAGGTCCCGGCCGAGGCGGTCGAGACCGAGCGCCGCGTGGCCGAGCAGACCGCCAAGGAGGAGGGCAAGCCCGAGCAGGCGATCGTCAAGATCGTCGAGGGCCGGGTCAACGCCTACTACAAGGACTTCGTCCTGCTCGAGCAGCCGTCGATCACCGAGCCCAAGCGCACGGTGAAGCAGATCGTCGACGAGGCCGGCCTGACCGTGCAGCGGTTCGCCCGCTTCGAGGTCGGCCAGGCCTGAGGCAGCACCGCACCGCGCACCGGCCCCGTCCCGACCAGGGACGGGGCCGGTGGCGTCCGTGGGCCCGGCTGCCGCGCCGGGCGCCGTTTGGCAGGATCAGGGGAACGACGTCGAGCGAGGGATGAGCAGTTGACCGAGACCGCCACGACGCAGACCCCGGCCGCAGCGCACCCACCGCTCTCGGCCCCCAGCGCCTTCCAGCCCGCCGACGGCGACGGCTACCAGCGGGTGCTGCTCAAGCTGTCCGGTGAGGCCTTCGGTGGCGGCAGCGTCGGCGTCGACGGCGGCGTCGTGCACAGCATCGCCGAGCAGCTCGCCGGGGTCGTGCACGGCGGCACGCAGGTCGCCGTCGTCGTCGGCGGGGGCAACTTCTTCCGCGGCGCCGAGCTGGCCGAGGCGGGGATGGACCGCCGGCACGCCGACTACATGGGCATGCTCGGCACGGTCATGAACGCCCTGGCCCTGCAGGCGTTCTGCGAGCAGGTGGGCCTGGAGACCCGGGTGCAGACCGCGATCACCATGGGGCAGGTCGCCGAGCCCTACATCCCGCGCAAGGCCGTGCGGCACATGGAGAAGGGCCGGCTGGTCATCTTCGGCGCCGGTGCCGGCATGCCGTACTTCTCCACCGACACCGTCGCCGCCCAGCGGGCCCTGGAGATCGGCTGCCAGGTGCTGCTCATGGCCAAGAACGGCGTCGACGGCGTCTACGACGACGACCCGCGCACCAACCCCGCCGCGACCATGTACGACGACCTCGAGTACGCCACGGTGCTCGCCGACCAGCTCAAGGTCGCCGACGCCACCGCGATCAGCCTCTGCATGGACAACCGGATGCCGATCGTGGTGTTCAACCTGCTGCGCGACGGCAACATCGCCCGTGCCGCGGCGGGTGAGAGGATCGGCACGCTGATCAGCTGAGCGCGCGCCCGCACGCGCGCGCCGCACCGCAAGACGACGGCGGGGACGATCCCGCTGCAGGAGGAGAGACCCGTGATCGACGACACCCTGCTCGACGCCGAGGAGCGGATGGACAAGGCCCTGTCGGTCGCGCGGGAGGACCTCGGCTCGGTGCGCACCGGCCGCGCCGCTCCCTCGATGTTCAACAAGGTCCTGGTCGACTACTACGGCGCCCCCACCCCCGTGCCGCAGATGTCCTCGATCACGGTGCCCGAGGCGCGCATGGCGGTCATCAAGCCCTACGACATCAGCCAGCTCTCGGCGATCGAGAAGGCCATCCGCGACAGCGACCTCGGCGTCAACCCGACCAACGACGGCCAGATCATCCGCGTCGTCTTCCCGCAGCTGACCGAGGAGCGCCGCCGCGACCTCGTGAAGATGGCCCGGTCGAAGGGCGAGGACGCCAAGGTCGCCATCCGCAACGTCCGCCGCCGGGCGAAGGAGGAGCTCGACCGCATCGCGAAGGACGGCGAGGCGGGCGAGGACGACGTGCGCCGCGCGGAGAAGGAGCTCGACGACCTCACCGCCCAGCACGTCTCGGGCATCGACGAGGCCGTGAAGAACAAGGAGTCCGAGCTCCTCGAGGTCTGAGCCGCTCGCCCGACCCCAGCCATGACCTCCCGTCCCGACGCCGCCGGGGCCGGCCCGTCCGGGGACGCCGACACCGGGCCGATCCCGGTCGTCCGGCGTCCCGCGCCGCCGCCGCCGCCGCCGTCGTCGCACACCGCCTCCGGGCCCGCACCGGTGCGGCCGGTGGCGCCCCCGACCAGCCCGATCGCCGTCCCGGGCACCCAGGAGATCGCCGTCCCGACGGCGGCCAGGGAGCCCGGGAGCGGGCACGCCGGACCGGACATCGGGCCGGTTCCCGGGCCGGATCCCGAACCGGACCTCGTCCCGCCCTCCAGCAGCCGGGCCGGGCGGAACCTGGTCGCCGCGATCGGCGTGGGCCTGGGTCTCGGCGCGGTCATCATCGCCTCGCTGGTCGTCTACCGGCCGGCGTTCCTGCTGGTCATCGGCGTGGCCATCCTGATCGGCGTCGTCGAGCTGGTCCGCGCGCTGGAGTCCGGCGGCGCGCGGGCGCCGCTGCCGCCGGTGCTGGTCGGCACCGTCGCGATGCTCGCCCTGGCCTGGACCCGCGGCCCCGACGGCCTCGTCGTGGGCTTCCTGCTGACCGTCGTCGCGGTGCTGCTCTGGCGGCTCGGGGACGGTCCGGACGACTACCTCCGCGACGCCTCCGCCGGGGTCCTGGTCGCCCTCTACGTGCCGCTGCTGGCCGGGTTCGCGGTCCTGCTGCTCGTCCCCGACGACGGCGCCGCGCGGGTGCTGGCCTTCATCGCCACCGTGGTGGGCAACGACGTCGGCGGCTACACCGCGGGCGTGCTGTTCGGCCGGCACCCCATGGCGCCGACCGTGAGCCCGAAGAAGTCGTGGGAGGGGATGGCCGGGTCGGTCGTGGCCTGCGTGCTCGTCGCCACGCCGATCGTCGTCCTCGCCCTCGACGGACCGTGGTGGGGCGGCGTCCTCGTCGGCGTCGCGCTGGCGGTCACGGCCACGGTGGGCGACCTGGGGGAGTCGCTGATCAAGCGCGACCTCGGCATCAAGGACATGGGCACGCTGCTGCCCGGCCACGGCGGGATCATGGACCGGCTCGACAGCCTGCTGCCGTCGGCGGCGGTGGCCTACCTGCTGCTGTCCTGGGTCGCGCCCCCGCTCTGAGCCCGCAGCACCTCCCAGGTCGAGCCGACCGTTCGGAAGCCGCGCCGGGCGTACCAGTGCCGCGGCCAGTCGCGGGCGTCGGCCTCGAGGACGAGCAGGTCGCAGCCGGCGTCCGCGGCGAGCTCCACCAGCCGGGCGAGGACGGCGTCGGCGTGGCCCCGCCCGCGGGCGGCCGGCTCGGTCATCACCGACTCGACCACCGCCGTCGCGCCGTCGACCCGCAGCTGCCCGGCCGCCACCACGCGGCCGTCCTCGCGCGCGGCCACGTCGGAGACCGCGACGACGGCGTCGTTGCGGTGCTCGCGGCCCACCAGCTGGCGCACCACCTCGTCGAGGTCGGGCAGCCCCGCCAGGCCGCTGCGCCACCCCGCCTCCCACAGCGCGTGCACCTCGCTCTGCGCGACGACCTCCGCGCGCTCCGCGCCCGGCAGCGGGGGATGGGGAGGGCGGGCCATGACGAGCAGCTCGTCGGCCTCCCACCCGGCCGCGGCCAGCTCGGCGGCGACCGCGCCGGCGCCGGCCCAGCGCAGCGTGGCAGGCAGGTCCTGCCCGTCGACGACGCCGGCGGCGGCCCGGGCCACCGTGCCGGCGTCCACCGGGCCGTCCAGCAGCAGCCGGTTGTCGTCCCGGGAGTGCGGGAAGCGCCCGTCGAGGACGGCCACGCCGCCGGGGACGTCGCGGACCTCGGGCGCCCGGCGCGTCCGCAGCGACAGCTGGTGGGCCAGCGCCCGGCCCAGCGCGTCGCCGGGTGCGGGCAGCACCGGCGGGACGGGCGGCCGGTAGGGCACGACGGCGACCACGGCAGCGGTCGGCAGCGGCCCGTACAGGTGCGGGAAGCGCATGCCCGCCGGGTCGCCGGGGACGCCGGGCTCCTCGACCACCGGGTCGGTCAGCCGCGCCGGGTCGACGACGAGCAGCACCAGGTCGCGCCGGCCCGGGAACAGCCGCCGGGCCGGGAGGGAGACCTGGTCGGGGGAGGAGAGGTGCACGAAGGGCGCACCGGCCGGCGGCAGCGCCCCGGCCGACAGCGCCATCCGCCAGTCCGCCGGCGTGCAGAGGTGGACGAGGACGCTCACTCCGGGGGGACGGCGTCGGGATCGATCCCGCGAGCGGCCAGGGCGGACTCGATCGCCTCGCACACGGTGCGCACGACGGTCACCCGCGCCGTCCGCTTGTCGTCCCCGGCGACCAGCGTCCACCGACCGGCCGGGGAGTCGGTGCGCGCGAGCATCTCCTCGACGGCGGCCTCGTACGCCTCGCGCTTCTCCCGGTTGCGCCAGTCCTCGTCGGTCAGCTTCCACGCGCGGTAGGGGTCGGCGGCGCGCGACTCGAAGCGGCGCAGCTGCTCCTCGGGTGAGACGTGCAGCCAGAACTTGACCAGCACCATGCCCTCGGCGGCGAGGGTGGTCTCCAGGTCCACGATCTCGCCGTAGGCCCGCTGCCACGCCTCCTCGGACGCGAAGCCCTCGACCCGCTCGACCAGCACCCGGCCGTACCAGGTGCGGTCGAGCACGGCCATGCCGCCCCAGCCGGGCAGCACCGGCCAGAACCGCCAGAGGAAGTGGTGGCGCTTCTCGGTGGACGTCGGGGCGGCGAACTGGGCCACCCGGACGTGGCGGGGGTCGAGCTCGTCGACCAGCCGCTTGATCGCGCCGCCCTTGCCGGAGGCGTCCCAGCCCTCGAACAGCACGCAGACCGGTGGACCGAGGGGCGTCCCCAGCTGGCCCCCGAGGAAGAGCCGCAGGTGCACCAGCCGCTGCTGGGCCGCGGCCAGCTGGTCCTTCGCCTCGCGCTTGCCCAGTCGCTGGGTCAGGTCCACGTCGTCGAGTCGTCCCACCCCGGTGAGCCTGGCGCACCGGCTCCCGGCTGTCAGCCCGAAGCGGTGAGGTCGGCGTGCTGCCGGACCCAGGCGTGCATGGCGATGCCCGCCGCGACGCCGGCGTTGATGGACCGGGTCGAGCCGAACTGGGCGATGGACAGGACGTCACCGGCGACCTCCCGGGCCTCCGCCGTCAGCCCGCTGCCCTCCTGGCCGAACAGGAGCACGCAGGCCCGCGGGAGGGCGGCGGTCTCCAGGGGCCGGGCGCCGGGCAGGTTGTCGACGGCGAGCACCGGCAGTCCCCGCTCGCGCGCCCAGGCGCCGAGCGCGGCCGCGTCGGGGTGGTGCCGCACGGACAGGTACCTGTCGGTCACCATGGCGCCGCGGCGGTTCCACCGCTTCTTCCCGACGACGTGCACCTCGGCGGCGAGGAAGGCGTTGGCCGTGCGCACGACGGTCCCGATGTTCAGGTCGTGGCGCCAGTTCTCGATGGCGACGTGGAAGGCGTGCCGGCGCGGGTCGAGGTCGGCGACGATCGCCTCGACCGTCCAGTAGCGGTACCGGTCGACGACGTTGCGCCGGTCGCCGGCGGCGAGCAGCTCGGGGTCGTAGCGCCGGTCCTCCGGCCACGGCCCCTCCCACGGCCCCACCCCGACCGTGTCGAGCGGGAGGGGGTCCCGTTCCGTCTCCGCCACGAGGCCGACGCTAACGGGCCGCCCGCCGCCGCCCGGCCGCGCCTCCGGCGCGCGCCCGGATCCGTCCGGCACGATGGCCACTCCACGGGGTGAGTGAAACATGACGGTGAGTGACTGCGAGGTGGGATGACGGCGCACCAGGACGACGAGCCGCGCGACGACCTCGGCGGGGTCGCGATCCCGGTCCACCCGGTGGGGGCGGCGGAGGACGCGCCACCGCCACCGGACGTGTGGCGGGACTGGCTGCCCGAGTGGGTCAACCAGCCGGAGCCCCTGCCCGAGCCCGCGCCGGAGTCCCTGCCGCAGCCGGCGGCCGAGGTCGTGGTGCTCGCGCCCGCGGACGGTGACCCGGCGGACGACGGCCCGGGAGCCGGGACCGACGAGGCGCCCGGCGACAACGGGGCTCCCGGGGCCGTCGCTGTCGAGGACGTCGCTGTCGGGGACGTCGCTGTCGGGGACGTCGCTGTCGGGGACGTCGCTGTCGGGGACGTCGCCGTCGGGGACGTCGCCGTCGAGGACGCCCGTCCCGGCGACGGCGCGCAGGAGGAGCCCGCCCTCGAGGACGACGTGCCGGAGGCTGCCGGGGAGGACGACCCGGCAGGTGCCGGCGCACCCCTCCCGGTCCCCGGCTGGGACGTGGTCCCCGAGGCCGGCGCGCCGGAGACGGTGCTCGCCGCCGCCGGCCCGGGCGCCGTCGAGGTCGTGCGGCCGCAGGTCGTCGTCGGCCCCCGCGTGCGGCCGCGGCGCCGGCTGGGCCTCACGCTGGTGGCGGTGCTGGTGGCCGTCGGCGCGGTGGCGGGCGCGGCTCTGGCGGCGGGCTCGTCGTCCGGTGCGGTCCCGACCGCGGCCGTGCAGTCCTCGCCCACGGCGGGCCCCTCGCCCTCCCGCACCGCGACGCCTCCCCGGCCGCCCGTGGCCGTCGCCGTCCCCGCCCCGACGACCACGCCCGTGCCGCAGCCGGTCGAGCCCACGCAGGAGGTCGTCGACGACCCCGTCCCGGTGCCCGTCCGCGCTCCGTCGTCACCGGTGACCCCACCGGCGACGGTCCCGCAGCCGGTGCCGGAGGTCGTCGTCCCGCCGGCGCCGGACGCTCTCCCGGCCGCCCCGCCCGTCGCGCAGCCGGTCGAACCCGTGGTCCCCGACGGGACCACCGTGGACCCGGTCGTGGTCCTCCCGCCGCCCGTGACGCCGACGGAGGACCCCGTCGTGGAGGAGCTCCCGACGCCCGGCCCGCCGCCGACCACCACGGCACCGGAGACGACGACGCCGCCGACCACGCCCTCCGAGACGACCGACGAGCCCCCGACGGGCACGGAGGACGGCGAGGCGACCGTTCCGCCGACGCCCACGCCGACGCCCACGGCGGCACCGGAGACGACGACGGCCGGCGACCGGAGGCCCTGAGCGAGCGACCTCACCCGCAGCGCGGCCCACGCGCCGCGCACGGGTGGGACCATGGAGACGCCATGACTGTCCTGCCGCTCGTCCTCGACGCCCCCCGCCGGGGCAAGCCGCCGCGCCACCTCGCCGACCTGACCCGCGAGGAGGCGCGCGCCGCCGTCTCCGGGATCGGGCAGCCGGCCTTCCGCGCCGACCAGCTCGCCCGGCACTTCTTCCGGGGCACCACCGACCCGGCGCAGATGACCGACGTGCCGGCCGCGGTGCGCGAGACGCTGACCGACGCGCTGCTGCCGGGGCTGCTCACGCCGGTCCGCCACCAGTCGGCCGACGGCGGGCGCACCCGCAAGACCCTGTGGCGGCTGCACGACGGCGCGCTGGTCGAGAGCGTGCTCATGCGCTATCCCGACCGCGCCACCGTGTGCATCTCCAGCCAGGCCGGCTGCGGGATGGCCTGCCCGTTCTGCGCCACCGGGCAGCAGGGGCTGACCCGCAACCTCTCCGCGGCCGAGATCATCGGGCAGGCGGTCGCGGCCGCCGCGGCGATGGCCTCCGGCGAGATCCCCGGCGGCCCGGGCCGGCTGTCCAACGTGGTCTTCATGGGCATGGGCGAGCCGCTGGCCAACTACGCGCGCGTGCGCCGGACCCTCGACGCGCTGCTGTCCCCCGCCCCCTGGGGTCTCGGCCTGTCGCAGCGGTCGGTCACCGTCTCCACGGTGGGCCTGGTGCCGGCCATCAGGCGGCTCACCGAGGAGGGCCTCAACGTCACCCTCGCGGTGAGCCTGCACGCCCCCGACGACGAGCTGCGCGACACCCTCGTGCCCATCAACACCCGGCACAAGGTGGCCGAGGTCGTCGACGCCGCCGACGCCTACGCCGCCCGCACCGGCCGCCGGTACTCGGTGGAGTACGCGCTGATCCGCGACGTCAACGACCAGCCCGAGCGTGCCGACCTGCTCGGCCGGCTGCTCGCGTCGCGGCTCGCGCACGTCAACCTCATCCCGCTCAACCCGACGCCGGGCAGCCCCTGGGACGCCAGCCCGCTGCCCGCGCAGCGGGAGTTCGTGGCCCGCCTGCGCGCCCACGGCGTGCCGACGACGGTCCGCGACACCCGTGGCCAGGACATCGACGGCGCCTGCGGCCAGCTCGCCGCCGCCGACCGTGCCGACGGCGTCCCGACGGTCGCCACGCCCACCCCCGCGCTCGAGGCCCCGGTGGCACTGGGGGCCGAGGCGGACGCGTGACGTCCGAGCCGCCGGCCGCCGAGGCGCACAGCCACGCCGACGTCTCCGGCGGCTGGCTGCGCGGCGGTCGTCGGCGCCGTGGACGGCCGGGTGACCGACACGGCGCTGGGGAGCCCTCACCGCGGACGGCGGCGGGCTGGGCCGGGTGGTGGCCGGCGCGCTGTCCTCGCGCTCCGCGCCGCGGCCGTGGTGGTCCGCGGGTCTGCGCCAGCTGCTCGTCGGTGCGGTCGCGGCCGGGGGCGACCTACGCGGTCGGCGCGGCCATCGGCGTCACCGCTGCCTGAGCCGCCACCCCCGGCGTCCTACGGGCGCCAGGCGGTGCGCTTGCGGTGCAGGTCCCACAGCAGGAGGACGACGAGCCCCCCGGCGATGGCGAAGAGGAACACGTCCTCCATGCGGCCCTCGTGGTTGCCCCACGTGTAGGACAGCATCACCAGCACGGTGAGCCAGCCGGCGATCTGCGGGGCCTTCCGCATGCGGAGGTGCCACCCCCAGTCCTCGGGGCGCTCCTCCTCGATCGGGTGCTCCCCGGCGCGGACCACGCCCTCCTCGCGGTTGGGCTGGTTGACGCGCGTGGTCAGCGGGTTGTGCTGGCGGACCCCGGGGCCGTGCTGCTCGCTCACGCCCCCATCCTGCCAGCCCGGCCCGCGGGCCACCGGTCGAGGTGGCGGCGCGTCACCCGTCGCAGGACAGGCCCGCCGTGGCGAGGCCGACCGAGGTGTCCGCGGTGGGGTGGCGGGCGAGCGCCGATCCCGTCGGCGGTCCCGCCGGGAGGACGGTGACGGGGCCGAGGTCGGCCCACGCGAGCTCCGCCAGGTCGGCGAGGGACGTGCCGGGGTCCACGGCGAGGGCGCCGGAGGCCGCCCAGGCCACGGCCTGGAGTCGGTCCGGGCGCACGGAGGACCCGCGCACCTGCTCGACGAGGGCGGTGAGGACCGTGCCGGCGGCGCCGGCTCGGCCGTCCGGGTCCACCGGCGCGGCCGCCCAGGCCCCGCCCACCCGGTGCTCGGGGTGACGGGACCGGACGAGGGCCAGCGCGGTCGCGCCGTCGACGTGCTGGGGGCCGGACCGCTCCAGCAGCAGGCCGGCCGGCTCGTCGCGCACGGGCTGGGGGACGTCCACGTCGAGACCGCCGGCGGCGTCGACCACGGCGGCGAAACCGGCCAGGTCCACCGTGACCAGGTGGTCGGTGGGGATCCCGAGCCCGCACAGCGCGTCGACCGTCGCCTGCGCTCCCTCCAGCCAGGTCAGGGCCAGCCGGCCCACCCGGTCGCCGGTCGGCACGACCAGGTCGCGCGGGACCGCCAGGACCGTCGTCCCCGCGTCCGTCTGGTGGACGACCAGGACGACGTCGGCCCGGCTCCCGGGCACGGCCTCCGGGGTGCCGAAGTGCCCGGGGTCGGCGCCCCCGGGCAGGTCGGTGCGCGAGTCCAGGCCGACCAGGACCCAGGTGCGGCCGTCGGAGTCGTCGGCGCCCAGGTGGACGGTGACCTCGCCGATGCGGGCGGAGAGGACGGCCGCGTCGGTCCCGGCGACGGCGAGCAGCAGCACCAGGACGGCGAGGGTGACACGGGGCCACCGCCGCCTCCCGGGACGTGGCCGACGCCGGTCAGGCGGGGCCTGACCGGCGTCGGTGTCGCTCGACGTCGTCACGCTCAGGACCGCGGGGCCTCCGGGGACCGGCGACGGGCGAGGAGGACCAGGCCGCCGCCCACCGCGAGGACACCGGCGCCCAGGCCCAGCGGCAGGCCGATGCTGGCGCCGGTGTAGGCCAGCTCCGGCGAGGTGCCGGCCGCCGCGGCGGTCACGGTGAACGACTCCTGGAAGTAGGTGCCCGCGTCCCCGTCGTAGGTGAAGGTGTGCGTTCCCCCCGGGGTCCCGGCAGGCAGGGTGAAGGTCGCGGTGACCACGCCCTGCGCGTCGGCGGTGAAGACGCCGGCGGTCCACGGGTCGGAGTGCAGGGTGACGGTCACCTCCTCGAACGGCCGGAAGCCGCGGAGGACCTTGACGACGCGCTGCCCCGGGACGGCGCGGTCACCGGTGGCCACGCCGGTGTCCGGGCTGCTCACCCCGGGGGTGTTGGCGGAGGTGCCGCGGATCGTCCCGACCGGCGGGGCCGCGGGCACGGACGACGGCGCGGACGAGGGCGCGGACGAGGGCGCGGACGAGGGCGCGGACGAGGGCGCGGACGACGGGAGCGGGGCGGTGCTGCCGGCGGCCGAGATGGTGACGGTGACCGGCGGGTAGGTCTGGTCGCCGGTGTACCGGTCGCACCCGACGACCATCTGGTAGGTGCCGGGGGTGACGTCGACGTGCGTCGTGAGGGTGAGGGTCCACGTGCCGTCCGGGTTCGCCATCGTCCAGCCACCCTGCTCGGCGCTCTCGAACCAGCTGGAGTACCTGCCGGCGTAGTGGACGTCGGCGACCGGGTAGGGGGCGCCCGCCGGGGGCAGGCAGCCGGAGCCGGAGATCACGATGTGCTCGCCGACCTCGATGGTCGCATCGGCGACCGTGGGCGTCGGGAGACCGGCGGCCAGGGCCGACGGCGCCGTGACCAGGCCGGCGGCGGCAGCGCCGGCGGCGAGCCCTGCGACGGCGCAGAGGCGGAGCGGGGACACGCGGGACATGGGCCCTCCGGGGGCATCGGGGCCCGGTGTCCCCGGGCCGTCGCGACCCACATCGGCACGCTGTCGTTCCGCTGTAGCCCAGATGATCATCTCGGGTCAGGAGTGGCGCCCGGGGCTGCCGGTGCGTACGTGGCGGAGGGCGGGTTGGCAGGATCGCGGCATGAGCGAGCCGCGCGAGGTCACCGTGCTGGGCTCCACCGGCTCGATCGGCCGGCAGGCGATCGCCGTCGCCGAGCAGAACCCCGGCCGGCTGCGGATCACCGCGCTGGCCGCCGGAGGGGGCGACGTCGCCCGGCTGGCCGAGCAGGCGCTGACCCTCGGCGTGCGCACGGTGGCGGTCGCCCGCGCGACCGCGGCCCAGGACCTGCAGCTGGCCTTCTACGCGGCGGCCTCGCAGCGCGGCTGGGCCAAGGGGGAGTACGCGCTGCCGGAGATCCTCGCCGGCCCCCGTGCTGCCGAGGAGCTGGCCGCCCGCCGCACCGACGTCGTCCTCAACGGGATCACCGGCTCCATCGGGCTGGGCCCGACGCTGGCCGCGCTGCGGGCCGGCAACGTCGTCGCCCTGGCCAACAAGGAGTCCCTGGTCGCCGGCGGGGACCTGGTCACCGCCGCGGCCGCGCCCGGCCAGCTCGTGCCGGTGGACTCCGAGCACTCGGCCCTGGCGCAGTGCCTGCGCGGCGGGCGCAGGAGCGAGGTGGCCCGGCTGGTCCTCACCGCCAGCGGCGGCCCGTTCCGCGGGCGCGCCGCGGCCGACCTCGCCGACGTCACGGTCGAGCAGGCGCTGGCGCACCCCACCTGGGACATGGGCCCGGTGGTCACGATCAACTCCGCCACCCTGGTCAACAAGGGCCTGGAGCTCATCGAGGCGCACCTGCTCTTCGGCGTGCCCTACGCCGACATCGACGTCGTGGTGCACCCGCAGTCGATCGTGCACTCGATGGTCACCTTCACCGACGGCGCGACGATCGCCCAGGCCAGCCCGCCCGACATGCGGCTGCCCATCGCGCTCGCGCTGGCCTGGCCCGACCGGCTGCCGCACGTGCAGCCGGCCCTGGACTGGTCGACGGCGAGCACCTGGGAGTTCGCGCCGCTGGACTCCGGGGCCTTCCCGGCGGTGCGGCTCGCCCGCGCGGCGGGTGAGGCCGGCGGCGTCGTCCCGGCGCTGTACAACGCGGCCAACGAGGAGGCGGTCGCGGCCTTCCTCGCCGGGCGGCTGCGTTTCCCGGACGTCGTCGGTCTCGTCGCGCGTACCCTCGACGACGCGCCGGACCTCGGCGCGCCCACCTGCGTGGACGACGTGCTGGCCGCCGAGCGCTGGGCCCGGCAGCACGCCCGCGCCGCCCTTGCCGGAGGTCCCAGCTGAGCACCCTGCTGACCGTCCTCGGGATCGTCGCGTTCGCGATCGGCCTGCTGTTCAGCATCGGCTTCCACGAGTTCGGCCACTTCTACTGGGCGCGGAAGTTCGGCATGCGGGTCCCGCAGTTCATGGTCGGCTTCGGGCCCACCCTGTTCTCCCGCCGCCGCGGCGAGACCGAGTACGGCATCAAGGCCATCCCGCTCGGCGGCTACATCCGCATCGTCGGCATGATCCCGCCGGCCGAGGAGGGCGAGAGCAGGCGCGCCACCCGCATGCGGACGTTCATCGCCGAGGTGCGCGGCCAGGCCCTCGACGACGTCCGGCCCAGCGACGCCGGCCGCGTCTTCTACGCCAAGCCCTGGTGGCAGCGCGTGATCGTCATGTTCGCCGGGCCGTTCCACAACCTGGTGCTCGCGGTCGTCTTCTTCGGCATCACGCTGACGGCGATCGGCACCAACGTCGTCACCACCCAGCTCGACACCGTGCCGGCGTGCGTCGTCCCGGCGGGCGCGGAGAGCATCGCCGTCGCCGCGGAGCAGGACCGCGACGTCTGCGGCATCCCGATCGTCACCAGCGGCGCCGACGCCGGGCAGCTGTGCGAGGCGGGCACCGCGAACTGCGCCGAGCCGGTGCCCAGCCCCGCCGCGGAGGCCGGCCTGCGGCCGGGCGACACGATCGTCGCCGTCGACGGGCAGCAGGTCGACCCCACCGCCTACGACAGCTGGACGACGGTGCAGCAGGCGATCCGCGGCTCGGCGGACCAGCCGCTGTCGCTCACCGTCGAGCGCGACGGCGACCGGCGCGAGCTGACCGTCACGCCGATCGAGAACGTCGTCGCCACCGACGACGGCGAGGGCACGATGACCGCCGGCTACCTCGGGGTCAGCCCGGTGTTCGGGTTCGCCCGCCAGTCGGTGACCGAGCTGCCCGGCTACTTCGGCATGGTCGTGTCCCAGTCGGTGCAGCGGCTGCTGGAGATCCCCGAGCGGGTGCCGCAGCTGTTCCGCGCCGCCTTCCTCGGCGAGGAACGCGACGTCGACGGGCCGATCGGCGTGGTCGGGGTGGGCCGCATCTCCGGCGAGGTGTTCGCCATCCAGGAGTTCAGCGGCGCGGAGAAGCTGAGCTTCTTCCTCAGCCTGCTGGCCAGCGTGAACATGGTGCTGTTCCTGTTCAACCTGCTGCCGGTCTACCCGCTCGACGGCGGGCACGTGGCCGGGGCGCTGTACGAGAAGGCGCGCTCGGTGGTCGCCCGCTGGCGCGGCCGCCCCGACCCCGGCCCGTTCGACATCGCCCGGCTGATGCCGGTCGCCTACGTGGTCGCCGGGTTGTTCATCGCGCTGTCGGGGCTCCTGCTCGTCGCCGACGTCGTCAACCCGATCACCCTGCGGTGAACGGCTCGGGCTCCGCCGGCCGGCCGGCCGGGGCCACGACAGGCAGGCCCGCCCAGCGCCGGGCGACGCCGAGCACCTCGCCCGGCTCGCCGCTGTAGGCCCAGGGGAACTCGTCGAGCGCCCGGCCGATCGCCTCGAGGTGCGGCCGGGCGGCGTCCGCGTCGTCGGCGAGCCAGAACGCGTAGGCCACCACGTTGTGCGCGAAGAGCCGGGCACCCGGCTGCGGTGCACCGTCCGGACCGGCCAGCCACCGCGCCACGCACGCACGGAGCTCGGTGCGAGTCGCGCCCGACGCCATGTGCCGGGCCGCGGCGGCCGGGCCACCCCGGCCGGTCTCCAGCTCCAGGTGGTGCTCGACGTGCGCCATCACCGGCAGCAGGCAGACCGCGGAGCCGTCCGGTGCGTCGGCCGCCAGTTCCCGGGCGGTCCCGAACATGGCCTTCGTCGAGCCCATCCACTTCTCGCACAGCGTCTGCAGGACGGCGAAGGAGCCCTGCACGTGGTGCGGGGCGCGGTCGAACAGGCCCTGCACCCGCCGCTCGAACTCCTCCTGCGGGACCTGCTGACCGCGGGCCATCTGCACGAGCGTGGCCCAGGGCGACGGGTCCTCCGGCGCCAGCTCGACGGCCCGCTCGGCGAGCCGCTCCGCCTGGTCGAGGCCGGTGGCGAACACGCGGAGCTGCTGCTCGCCCGTCTGGTCGGCGTAGGCGGCGCCGCGGGCGGCCCAGGCGCGCTGCAGCGCGAGCTCCGCGCGGACGGCGTGTACCACCGGGTCGGCGGGGCGGGCGGCGAACCACTCCTCGACCCACTGCGAGTCGTGCACCGACTCCTGCGCGAGCACCCGGGTCCGCTCGTACCGCACGTCCGCGTCGCCGGTCGCGCCCAGCAGGGCGGCCGCCTGCTGCCACTCGCCGCGGCGGGCGGCCTGCAGCGCGTGCGCCAGGTCGACGTCGTCACCGACCGGGTCCGGAGCGATGACCTCGTGCGGGGGGAGCTCACCCTCGACCGCGGTGCGGCCGCCGACCACGAAGGTGAGGTACCGGGCGAAGCGCGCGCCGGTCAGCACCAGGACACCGCCGGCGCCGGCGAAACCGGCCTGCACCGGCAGGGCGGTGGTCTCGACCAGTGGCGCGACGACGGCGTACACGAGACCCCAGACGGCGACCAGCGCGGCGGGATAGGCCACGACCAGGCTGATCGCGCGGACCCCGGTGGGGTTGAGGAGGAACGGCGCGTCCGTGCGGATGCCGGCCAGGCGGCCCAGCCGGCTGCCCGCCAGCACGGACATGAAGAGGAAGAGCAGCACGACGACGACGGCGGTGGACGCCACGTTCACGCCGGTGGGGTCGAGGGTCACGCGGCGGACGGTAGGTCGGGATCCCCGCCGCACCGCAGAGCCGCGCCCGGCGGCGCACGTCGGGCGTCACTCCCGTGACAGCAGCACCGTGCCCCGGGGAACGGGGATACTCGTGTCCATGGCCATCCCCGTCGCTCTCGGCATGCCCGCAGTCGGTGCCTCGGTGCCCCCGCCCGTCCTGGCACCGCGCCGGAAGACGCGGCAGCTGGACGTCGGCGGCGTGGGCGTCGGCAGCGACTTCCCGGTCAGCGTGCAGTCGATGACGACCACCAAGACCGCCGACGTCAACGCCACGCTCCAGCAGATCGCCGAGCTCACCGCCTCGGGCTGCCAGATCGTGCGGGTCGCCGTCCCCGACACCGACGACGCCGAGGCGCTGCCCGTCATCGCGAGGAAGTCGCAGATCCCGGTCATCGCCGACATCCACTTCCAGCCGCGCTACGTCTTCGCCGCGATCGACGCCGGCTGCGCGGCGGTCCGGGTCAACCCCGGCAACATCAAGAAGTTCGACGACAAGGTCGGCGAGATCGCCCGGGCGGCCAAGGGCGCCGGCATCCCGATCCGCATCGGCGTCAACGCCGGGTCGCTGGACAAGCGGCTGCTCGCCAAGTACGGCAAGGCCACCCCCGAGGCGCTGGTCGAGTCGGCGCTGTGGGAGTGCTCGCTGTTCGAGGAGCACGACTTCCGCGACATCAAGATCTCGGTCAAGCACAACGACCCGGTGGTCATGGTGCGCGCCTACGAGCTGCTGGCCGCGCAGTGCGACTACCCGCTGCACCTCGGCGTCACCGAGGCCGGTCCCGCCTTCCAGGGCACGATCAAGTCCGCCGTCGCCTTCGGCGCGCTGCTGTCCCAGGGCATCGGCGACACCATCCGCGTCTCCCTCTCCGCCCCGCCGGTCGAGGAGGTCAAGGTCGGCACCCAGATCCTGGAGTCGCTGAACCTGCGCCAGCGCGGCCTGGAGATCGTCAGCTGCCCCTCGTGCGGACGCGCGCAGGTCGACGTCTACAAGCTGGCCAACGAGGTGACCGCCGGCCTCGACGGGCTCGAGGTGCCGCTGCGGGTCGCGGTCATGGGCTGCGTCGTCAACGGTCCCGGCGAGGCCCGCGAGGCCGACCTGGGCGTGGCCTCGGGCAACGGCAAGGGCCAGATCTTCGTCAAGGGCGAGGTCGTCAAGACCGTGCCCGAGTCGCTGATCGTCGAGACCCTCATCGAGGAGGCCATGCGCCTCGCCGGCGAGCACACCGCCGACGACGTCCCCTCCGGCCCGCCCGTCGTCACCGTCGGCTGACCCGGCGCTCTCCACCCCGGCTCCGACGTGCTCCGCTCGCCGACCGCCCGCGTCCTCGACGAGACCGACGAGCCGGCCGTGCGCCGGCTGCTGGCCGCCGACCCCGTCGCGGCCTGCGTGCTCGCCGGGCGGATCGAGGCGGCCGGCACCGCGCCGGCCTCCCTCGGTGCGCCGCTGTGGGGGATGGGCAGCGGCCGCGGCCTGGACGCGGTCTGCCTGGCCGGGGCGAACCTCATCCCGTTCGCCGTCCCCGGCGCGGAGCGGGCCGCGGCGGTCGCGTTCGCCGAGCGGGCCCGCCGGGCCGGTCGCCGCTGCTCGACCATCGTGGGGCCGGCCGCGGCGGTCGAGCCGCTGTGGGAGCTCCTCGAGCCGTCCTGGGGCCCGGCCCGCGACCACCGTCCCCGGCAGCCGCTGATGGCCATCGAGGGTCCGCCGGCGGTCGCCCCGGAGCCCCGGGTGCGGCCGGTGCGGCCACGGGAGGTCGACGTGCTGCTGCCCGCGGCGGTGGCCATGTTCACCGAGGAGGTCGGCGTCAGCCCGCTGCGGGTCGACGGCGGCGCCGGCTACCGGGCGCGGGTCGAGGACCTCGTGCGCGCCGGGCAGTCGCTGGCCTGGATCGAGGACGGCCGCGTGCTGTTCAAGGCCGAGATCGGGGCGGTCTCGCGCGCCGCCTGCCAGGTGCAGGGCGTGTGGACCGCGCCCGAGTGGCGCGGGCGCGGCATCGGCGCCGCCGGGATGGCCGCCGTCGTGGAGTACGCGCGGACCACCATCGCCCCGGTGGTCAGCCTCTACGTCAACGACTACAACGCCGCGGCGCGCGCGGTCTACACCCGGGTCGGGTTCCGTGAGGTCGGCCGCTACGCCAGCGTCCTCTTCTGAGCCGCCTACCCGGGATCGTCGTCCCGGTCTGACAGGGTGTCCCGACGTGGCAGCACGACGCACGGCGGTCCTCGGCACGGTCCTGACCCTCCTCTCCGCACCCGCCCTCGCGGCGTGCTCCGGCAGTTCCGAGGACGACGTCCGCGCCGCCGCCCAGTCCTTCCTCGACGACTGGTCGGGCGGGGACCCCGACGCCGCGGCCGCCGCGACCACCGATCCCGACGCGGCCACGGCGCTGCTCGAGCAGACCGCCACCGACCTGCCCGGGGCGACGCTGCGCGCCGAGCTGGGCGACGTCACCGTCGAGGACGGCACCGCCACCGCCGCGTGGACCGCCACCTGGGACCTCGCCGCCGCCCCCGACTGGACCTACGACGCCACGCTGGAGCTGCGCGAGGGGGAGGACGCCTGGCAGGTGGTCGCCGAGCCGACCGCCGTGCACCCGGAGCTGGGGGAGGGCCAGCACCTGCTCCTGACCCGGTCGCTGCCCGAGCGCGCCGCCGTCACCGACGCCGCCGGCACCCCGCTGTTCACGCCCACCGAGGTCGTCGACGTCGGCGTCGACACCGGCCGGGTCACCGACCTGCCCGCGCTCGCCGCCGCCCTCTCGGCGGCCACCGGAGTCGCGGCCGAGGAGATCACCGCCGACGTCCAGGCCGCGCCGGCCGGCCAGTTCGTGCCGGTCATCACGCTGCGCCGTCCCGACTTCGAGGCCATCCGCGCGCAGGTGTTCGACCTGCCCGGCGCCGTCTTCCCCACCGAGACGCGGCTGCTCGCGCCGTCCGCCCGGTTCGCCTCCGCGCTGCTCGGCCGGGTCGGGGCGGCCACCGCCGAGGTGATCGAGGAGACGACCACCGACGGCGTGGCCGCCTACGCCGCCGGCGACCAGCTCGGCCTGTCGGGCCTGCAGCGCTCCTTCCAGGAGCAGCTCACCGGCACGCCCGGGTTCACCGTCTCGGTGGTCAGCGCCGACGAGTCCACCGGCGACGCCGGACAGCAGGTCGCCGCCGTCGAGCCGGTCGCCGGGCAGCCGGTGCGGACGCCCCTGGTCCGCGCGGTGCAGGACGCCGCCGACGGCGCCGTCGCCACCCAGCCCCTGCCCACCCACCTCGTCGTCGTCCGGCCCGGCACCGGCGAGATCCTGGCCGTCTCCTCCAACGAGGCCGCCGCGGCCGGCAACGCGCTGACCGGCCAGTACCCGCCGGGCTCGAGCATGAAGACGATCACGGCGACGGCGCTGCTCGCCACCGGCCAGCTCACCCCGGACACCCCGGTCGCCTGCCCGGGGACCACGGTCGTCGAGGGGCGCGAGTTCGAGAACCAGGACCAGTTCGACCTCGGCACCGTGCCCTTCACCGAGGCCTTCGCCGAGTCCTGCAACACCACCTTCATCCAGGCCGGCCTCCAGCTGCCCGACGACGCCCTCGCCGCGGCGGCCGCCTCGTACGGGGTGGGCAGCGACTGGCAGCTGCCGGTCGACGTGTTCAGCGGCAGCGTCCCGGCCGACTCCACCGGCACGACCAAGGCCGCCAACGCGATCGGCCAGGGGCAGGTGCTCATGAGCCCGGTCCAGCTCGCCCTGGTGGCGGCGGGCATCGCCAGTGGCACCCCGGCCGCCCCGGTCGAGGTGGTCGGGAGCGACCCCGCCGGGCCCGCGCCGGCCGGACCGGGCCAGGCCGTCCTCGACCAGCTGCGGCCGCTGATGCGGCAGGTCGTCCTCACCGGCACCGCCGAGGAGCTGGCCGACCGCGGCGAGGTCTACGGCAAGACGGGGACCGCCGAGTTCGGCAGCAACACGCCGCCGGACGCGCACGGGTGGTTCATGGGCTACCAGCTCGGCGGCCCGCAGGGCGACGTCGCCTTCGCGGTGCTCGTCGAGGGCGGGCAGTCCAGCAGCGCCGCCGTCGCCGTCACCGACGCCTTCCTCGGCGCCGTCGCCTGACCGGCGCTCAGGTCGCGGCGATGGGGCGGCCGACGGTGAGGGCGTCCCGGACGGCCGGGTCCAGCGAGGAGTAGGCGGCGTCGGGTCGGGCGCCCACGGCGTCGAGCACGGTGCTGAAGAAGCAGCGGGCCGCAGCGGCCAGGACGACGTCGAGGACCTCGGCGTCGTCCAGGCCCGACCCGCGCAGCTCGGCGAGGTCGTCCTCGGTCATGTCGGCCGCCCCCGAGGCGACCCTGTCGGCGAGCCTCATGACCGCCCGGTCCACCTCGCTCAGGGGCGCCCTCGCGGGGTCGGTGGCGGCCTCCACCACGGCCTCCGGGCCGTCGAACTGCTCGGCGAGGACCCGGCCGTGGGCCAGCGAGCAGTAGCTCGACCGCAGCCGGAGGGCGGCGGCCAGGGTGGCCAGCTCGTAGCGGCGGGGGTCCATCGAGGACCGGATCGCGCCGATCAGGGCGCGCCACGCCTCCAGCACCGGGGGCCGGGTGGCGAAGACGCGCGTGTAGGTGGCGACGTACCCGAGGGTCTCCCGGTCACGGTCGTAGGCGGCCGCCACCTCGGGCGACGCGTCGTCCTGCGGGGTCGAGATCCACGTCATCGCGCGACGGTAGGGCCCCGGCCGGCACCCCGGAGGTCCCGCCGTCGCGCTCAGCCGGCGGGCAGGCCCGGGAGGGCCGTCGTGACCGGCGTGCGGCCGGCCGCGGTGCGCCAGGCGACCGCGCGCTCCTCGGCGGCACCCAGGGAGTCGACCGCGAGCTGCCGCACCTCGCCGTCCGCGGCGGCGTCGAGCAGCGCCACCCAGGCCGCCGAGACGCCCTCCTCGAGCACGACCGCCAGGGCCGCGGCGTCGACCTCGGACAGGACCGGGAAGGGCAGCCGGTAGCCGGCCTCGGCCGGCACCGGGTCGGCGTCGCGGGCGTCGAGGAGCTCGGCGAGCCGGTCGCGGGAGTCGCGGTGGGCCTGCTCGCCGTCCTCGGCCGGCGCCCGGCCCCCGGGCGGCAGCGCCGCGCCGACGACGCCGTAGCCCCACACGGCGGCGTGCTCGGCGGCGAGGACGCCGTCCAGGGCAGCGTCCTCCCTGCTCCCGGTCGTCCCGTCGTCAGCCACGCCCCGCCTCTCTCTCGCAGGAACCCGTGCCGGAACTCACGCCACGGCTCACGCCACGACTCACGCCAGGGCCGCCGCGTGCCCGCGCAGCCCCGCCGCCAGCGCCCCCAGCAGCGCCGCGCCGGCGCCCGACGCCCCGACGCAGGCGGCCGCATGCGCGGTCGAGGCGGCGCTCACCTGGTCGCGCAGCCAGGCGCGCAGGTCCCCTCCGGCCGGTGGCCCGGGTGGGACCGACGACGACGGGGCGGACGACGACGCGGCGGACGACGACGCGGCGGTCGCTCCGGGTGCGGCCGCGCGCAGCCGGTCCAGCTGTTCCTGCGCCTGGCCGGCGAGGTCGGCGACCGACTGCCCGAAGGCGGCGTCGGCGACGACCACGGCGCCGTACGCGGCCACCACCGCCTCCTGGACGGGCACCTGGGCGGCCAGCGCGTCCTCCTGCGCCGCCGTGTCCTGCTCCGCCTGCCCGGACCCACCCGACGTGCACCCGGCCAGCAGCAGCGCCAGCCCGGCGCCCCCGGCGAGCAGGCGACGGCGGGGGAAACCGGCGGGAGCGGGGGAGGGGGACATCACCGCCAGTCTCCCAGGAGCCCCCCGGTCCGCCCGGGAGGGACCGGGCGCGTCGGTGCGGTGGGCGTCCCCCGCCCGAGCGCCCGGGGCCGAGCGCCCGGGGGAGCGGTAGCCTGACGGCTCCCCGGGTACGCCGCGGCCGGAGCCGCGCGAGCCCGCGCCACCGGGCGCGGCCCCGGGCGGTGCGGTCCGCCGAGCACGAGCTCCGACCGGTTGCAGAGGAGGGAGCCCGTGTCCGCGAGGTCACGGCAGGACGACCCGGCCGCCACTCGGCTGGCGGGGTGGATCGAGCCCGTGGTCGGTGGTGCCGGCTACGACCTCGAGGAGCTGGTGGTCACGCCCGCCGGCCGGCGCAGCGTCGTCCGCGTGGTCGTCGACCGCGACCAGGGCGTCTCGCTCGACGACGTCGCCGAGGTCAGCCGGGCCATCTCGGCGGTGCTCGACGAGAACGACGGCGAGCTCGGCCGCGCCCCCTACGTGCTCGAGGTGACCAGCCCCGGCGTGGACCGGCCGCTCACCGAGCCCCGGCACTGGCGGCGCAACACCGGTCGGCTGGTGACCGTGACCGTCGGCCCGGCCGGGAGGACCGAGTCGGTCACGGGCCGGGTCACCGCCGTCGACGAGCAGGGCGTGACCCTCGCGGTCGAGCCGAAGGCCAAGCCGGGCGCGCGCAAGCGCCCGCCGACGCCCCGGCAGGTGCCCTGGGCCGAGCTCGGGTCCGGCCGGGTGCAGGTCGAGTTCGCCCGCCCCGGCAAGGACGACCCCGCGCCGGGCGGTCCCGACGGCGACCTGCGGGACGACGACCTGCGGGACGACGACCTGCGGGACGACGACCTGGACGACGGCGACGTGGACGACGACCCACCGGACGACGAGGGCGACGACGACGGAGGAGGACAGTGAACATCGACGTGACCGCCCTCAAGGCGGTCGAGCGGGAGAAGGGCATCCCCGCCGACACGGTCATCGAGGCCATCGAGACGGCGCTGGTGACCGCCTACCGCCACGCCGACGGCGCGGCCAAGCACGTGCGGGTGCACGTCGACCGCAAGAGCGGCGAGGTCGCGGTGCTGGCCCAGGAACTCGGCGCCGACGGCGAGGTCGTGCGCGAGTGGGACGACACCCCGGGTGACTTCGGCCGGATCGCGGCCAGCACCGCCAAGCAGGTCATCGTGCAGCGGCTGCGCGACGCCGAGCACGAGCAGACCTTCGGTGAGTACGCGGGCAAGGAGGGCGACATCGTCAGCGGCGTCGTCCAGGCCGACGCCCGCCGCAACGCGCAGGGCTCGGTGCTGGTCGACATCGGCAAGGTCGAGGCGGTCCTGCCCGCGGCCGAGCAGGTGCCCGGCGAGCGGTACCCGCACGGCAGCCGGCTGCGTGCCTACGTGGTGTCGGTCGCCCGCACCCACCGCGGCCCGCAGGTCACCGTCTCGCGCACCCACCCGAACCTGGTGCGCAAGCTGTTCGCCCTCGAGGTCCCCGAGATCGCCGACGGCAGCGTCGAGATCGTCGCGGTCGCACGCGAGGCCGGGCACCGCTCGAAGATCGCCGTCCGCACGTCGGTGCCCGGGCTCAACGCCAAGGGTGCCTGCATCGGGCCGATGGGCCAGCGGGTGCGCAACGTCATGAGCGAGCTGCACGGCGAGAAGATCGACATCGTCGACTGGTCGGACGACCCGGCGACCTTCGTGGCCTCCGCCCTCAGCCCCGCCCGGGTGAACAGCGCGACGCTGGTCGACCCGAAGGCCAAGGCGGTGCGGGTCGTCGTCCCGGACTTCCAGCTGTCGCTGGCCATCGGCAAGGAGGGGCAGAACGCCCGCCTGGCCGCCCGGCTCACCGGCTGCCGCATCGACATCCGCAGCGACGCGCAGCCCGACGACGCCAGCCCCTCGCCGGGCGTCGGCCGGCCGCCGCTGCGCTCGGGCCCGCCCCCGGTCCGCGCCGGTGCCCCGGGTGGGCGGCCGTCCCCCGGCGGGGGTGCCCTGCGCCCCGGTCCCCGGCGCCCGGAACAACGAGGTCCCTCAGCGCGCTAGAGTGACGGGTGGCCGAAACGTCGATCCCGGTGCGCACCTGTGTGGGCTGCCGGAACCGCGCTCCGGTCACCGACCTGCTGCGTGTCGTCCTCCGGTCCGGGACCCTCGTGCCCGATCCCCGGCGGAGGCTCCCCGGCCGGGGCGCGTCCCTGCACCCCACTCCGGAGTGCCTGCACGCAGCGGAGCGACGCCGGGCCTTCCCCCGCGCGCTGCGCCTACCGGGCGGCGCCGCGGTGGAGGCCGGTCCGCTCCGGGCCCACGTCCTCGGCGCCGACGCGCCGGGTGGGACCCCGGGGCGGGCGACCGCGAACGAACGACAGACCGCACTTCCCACAGACGGACCGGCACCCCGCCGGTCCGCACGTCGAGAGCAGGACGTCGTCGGATGAGCACGCCGTGAAGTCCCCACGATGACAAGCCAGACCATGCACCACTGACGACGAGGTCGCGCGGGCGAGCCGCCGGCCTCACCAGAGGAGATCCGTGCCAGGCAAAGCCCGCGTCCACGAACTCGCCAAGGAGTTCGGGGTCGACAGCAAGACCGTGCTCGCCAAGCTCAAGGAGCAGGGCGAGTTCGTGAAGTCCGCCTCCTCGACCGTCGAGGCCCCCGTGGCCCGGCGGCTCCGGGAGGCCCTCGGCGCGTCCACCGGCGGCACCGGCAACGGTGGCGGCAACGGGAGCGGCGCCCCCGCGGCCCGTCCCGCCGCCCCGTCCGCGCCCCGTCCGTCCGCGCCGGCGCCCGCGCCGGCTCCGGCCGCGCGCGCTCCGCAGGCCCCGGCCGCCCCGCCGGCGCCGTCGGCCGGCGTCCCGTCCGGTCCGCGCCCCGGCGCGCCGCGTCCGGGCGCTCCGGTGCCCGGTCCGCGCCCGGTCCAGCAGCCCGCCGCGCCCCAGGCTCCGGCGGCCAGTGCGCCGGTGCCCCAGGCTCCGGCGCCCCAGGCGCCGGCGGCCAGTGCGCCGACCCAGCAGCCGAGCGCGCCGCAGGGTCCGCGTCCGGTCTCGCCCGGCGCTCCGCGTCCGGGTGCGCCCGCGCCGCGTCCTGCCGGTGGCCCCGTCCCCGGTGCGGCGCGTCCCGGCGCCCCGCGTCCGGCGGCGCCCGGCGCGCCCCGTCCCGGTGGCGCCGCTCCCGGTGCCCCGGTGCCGGCCCGCGTCCCGGTCCCCGTCCGGCTCCGCGGCCGGGCAACAACCCCTTCAGCAGCGCCCCGCGTCCGGGTCCCGCGGCCGGTGGCCCGCGTCCGGGTCCCGCGGCCGGTGGCCCGCGCCCCGGTCCTGCGGCCGGCGGTCCCCGTCCGGCGCCCGGCGCCGGCGGTCCCCGTCCGGCGCCCGGCGCCGGTGGTCCCCGTCCCGGTGGCCCGCGTCCCGCGGCCGGTCCGGGTGGTCCCCGGCCGAACCCGGGCATGATGCCGCAGCGCCCCTCGCCGGGCATGATGCCGCCGCGTCCGGCCGGTGCCGGGCGTCCCGGTGGCGGCCCCGGCGGGCCCGGTGGCCGTGGCCGCCCGGGTGGTCCCGGTGGTGGCGGTGGTGGCGGCGGCTTCCGTCCCGGTGGCGGTGGTCCCGGTGGCGGTGGCGGCGGCGCCCCGCGGGCGGCGGCTTCCGCAGCGGCGGCGGTGGCCGCGGTCGCGGTCGCGGTGGCTCCGGTGCGGGTACCGCGGGTGCCTTCGGGCGTCCCGGCGGCCGCGGTCCGGTCCGCGGGCGCAAGAGCAAGAAGCAGCGGCGTCAGGAGTTCGACTCCATGGCGGCGCCCAGCATGGGCGGCGTCAGCCTGCCGCGTGGCCACGGGCAGACCGTCCGGCTGCCCCGCGGCGCCTCGCTGACCGACCTCGCCGAGAAGATCGGCGCCCAGCCGTCCGCGCTGGTCACCGCCCTGTTCCACCTGGGCGAGATGGTCACCGCGACGCAGTCGGTCAACGACGAGACGCTGCAGCTGCTCGGTGCCGAGATCGAGTGGGACATCCAGGTCGTCAGCCCCGAGGACGAGGACCGCGAGCTCCTCGAGACCTTCGACCTCACCTTCGGCGACGAGGGCGACGAGGAGGACTGGGTGGCCCGCCCGCCGGTCGTCACCGTCATGGGTCACGTCGACCACGGCAAGACGAAGCTGCTCGACGCCATCCGCAACAGCAACGTGGTGGCACGCGAGGCCGGTGGCATCACCCAGCACATCGGCGCCTACCAGATCGTCACCGAGCTGGAGGACAACGAGCGTCCGATCACCTTCATCGACACCCCGGGTCACGAGTCGTTCACCGCGATGCGTGCCCGAGGCGCGAAGGTCACCGACATCGTCGTGCTGGTCGTGGCGGCCGACGACGGTGTCATGCCGCAGACGGTCGAGGCGCTCAACCACGCCCAGGCCGCCGAGGTGCCGATCGTGGTCGCGGTCAACAAGATCGACAAGGAGGGGGCCAACCCCGCCAAGATCCGTCAGCAGCTCACCGAGTACGGGCTCGTGGCCGAGGAGTACGGCGGCGACACGATGTTCGTCGACGTCTCGGCGACCACCCGCCAGGGTCTCGACGAGCTGCTCACGGCGATCCTGCTGACCGCCGACGCCTCGCTGGACCTGCGCGCCAACGCCGAGCAGGACCCGCAGGGCGTCGTCATCGAGGGCAAGCTGGACAAGGGCCGCGGCCCCGTCGCGACCGTCCTCGTCCAGCGCGGAACGCTCCGCCAGGGCGACTCGATCGTGGCCGGCGACGCCTACGGCCGCGTGCGGTCGCTGCTGGACGAGCACGGCAACAAGCTCAAGGAGGCCCTGCCGGCCCGCCCCGTGCAGGTCGTCGGGCTCACCTCCGTGCCGCGTGCCGGTGACACCTTCCTCGTCGTCGAGGAGGACCGCGTCGCCCGGCAGATCGCCGACCGTCGTCAGGCCCGCATCCGCAACGCGCAGAACGCCTCCATGCGCAAGCGGATCAGCCTCGAGGACCTCGACGCGGCGCTCAAGGAGAACCGCCAGCTCAACCTGATCATCAAGGGCGACAACTCGGGCACCGTCGAGGCGCTCGAGGAGGCCCTGATGAAGATCGAGGTGAGCGACGACATCTCGCTGCGGGTCATCCACCGCGGCGTCGGCGGCATCACCAAGAGCGACATCGACCTGGCGCTGGCCGACGACGTCATCGTCCTGGGCTTCAACGTCCGGGCCGAGGGTCAGGCCACCGAGCTCGCCAACCGCGAGGGCGTCGACGTCCGGTACTACTCGGTCATCTACCAGGCGATCGAGGAGATCGAGGCGGCCCTCAAGGGCATGCTCAAGCCGGAGTACGAGGAGGTCGCGCTCGGCTCGGCGGAGGTCCGCGAGGTCTTCCGCGTGCCGCGCATCGGCAACGTCGCGGGCTCCATCGTGCGCAGCGGGACGATCACCCGGAACTCGAAGGCCCGGCTGGTCCGCGACGGGGTCGTCATCGCCGACAACCTCACCGTCGAGTCGCTGCGTCGCTTCAAGGACGACGTGACCGAGGTCCGCGACGGCTACGAGTGCGGTATCGGGCTCGGGTCGTTCAACGACATCAAGGTCGAGGACGTCATCGAGACGTTCGAGATGCGCGAGAAGCCGCGCGCGTAAGGCACGGCAGGACGTCGCCCGACAGCAGGGAGTAAGGAGCACCCGTGTTCACGGGGGCGCTGACCGCCGACCTGCTGCTGGGCGACGTCCACTCGCTCAAGGGCAAGCGCGCCGTGGTCCGGCCGATCGTGGCCGAGCTGCGGCGTCGCTTCGCCGTCGCCGCGGCCGAGGTCGGCGACCTCGACCTGCACCGCCGCGTGCAGGTCGGGGTCGCCACGGTCGCGGGCGACGCCGGCCAGGTGACCGACGTCCTCGACGCCTGCGAGCGGTTGCTGGCCGAGCGGCCGGAGGTGACGCTGCTGTCGACGCACCGGCAGCTGTTCTCCGGCGAAGACTGAGGACCCCCACCGCGGGTGGGCCGCTGCCCGTCCGCACCGTCCACCCGGCGTCCCCGGACGCCCCGACTCCCCGGAGGTCTGCCGTGGCCGACCCCGCCCGCGCCCGCAAGCTCGCGGTGCGCATCCGCCAGATCGTGTCCGCCGCGATCGAGTCGCAGGTCAAGGACCCGCGGCTGGGCATGGTCACCGTGACCGACGCCCGGGTCACCAGCGACCTGCGCGAGGCCACCGTCTTCTACACCGTCTACGGCGACGCCACCGCGGCCGCCGACTCCGCCAAGGCGCTGGCCAGCGCCACCGGCGTGCTGCGCTCGACCGTCGGCCGGCAGACCGGCATCAAGTTCGTGCCGACGCTGACCTTCGTCGCCGACGCCGTCCCGGACACCGCCCGCGAGCTCGACGAGGCCCTCGAGCGCGTCCGCTCCGCCGACGCCGAGCTGGCCCGGCTGCGCGAGCACGCCACCTACGCCGGCGACGCCGACCCCTACCGGCACCCGGAGGCGGACGACGAGGCCGGTGCCGAGGAGCCCGACGACGCCCCGACCCGGACCAGGAGCGCCTCGTGAGCGAGAACGACCCGGACCCGTACCTGCCCGACGAGGGCCAGGGCCGCTCGGAGCTCGGCGGGCGGGCCGAGCCCAACGCCGGCGACCCGACCGAGGGGGGCCGGACGGGCCAGATCGGCGCGGTGCCCTCCATCGCGGAGGACGAGCCCGACGACGGCGGCCCGCCGCTGCCGCCCGGTGGCGGGCTGGTCACCGAGGACCGCAACGCGCCTCCGGTGGCCGATCCCGGCCCCGACGCCTGACCCGGTGGGCGCGCCGACCGCCGGGGTGCCCGTGCGCACCCCGGCCGCCGTGCTGGCCGCGGCCGCCGACGCCGGGGCCACCGTGGTCCTCAGCGGGCACGTGCAGCCCGACGCCGACGCCCTGGGCAGCACGCTGGCCCTCGCGGAGGGACTGCGCCGCCGCGGCGCCCGGGTGACCGCCACGTTCCCCGGCCGCCCGGTGCTGCCGGAGTCGCTGGGCTGGCTGCCCGGCGTCGAGGGCCTGGTGCCGTCCACCGCGGTGCCCGCGTCCCCCGACGTCTTCGTCAGCCTCGACGCCGCCTCGCCCGGCCGGCTGGGGGAGCTGGCCGCCGTGCTCGGGGACGCCGGCACCTCGGTCGTGGTCGACCACCACGCGAGCAACCCCGGCTTCGGCGACGTCCGGCTGGTCGACCCCGGCGCCCCCGCGACCGTCGTCCTGGTGGCCGGCCTGCTCGACGAGCTCGGCGTCGACCTCGACACCGACCTGGCCACGCTGCTCTACGCGGGCCTGACCGCCGACACCGGCTCCTTCCGCTTCAGCAGCACCCGGCCCGCCACGCACGTGCTCGCCGCGCGGCTGCTGTCCACCGGCATCGACCACGCGGCCATCAGCCGGCGGCTGTTCGACACCGCGCCGTTCGGCTGGCTGCGCCTGCTCTCGGCGGTGACCGGCCGCGCGGTCCTCGAGCCCGGCGTCGGCGCGGGCCTGGTGTGGACCTGGTCGAGCACCGCCGAGGCCGCGCAGCACGGACTGCCCGGCGAGCAGCTCGAGGCCCTGGTCGACGTCGTCCGGGCGACCGCCGAGGCCGACGTCGCCTGCGTGCTCAAGGGCCAGGACGACGGCACGTGGTCGGTGTCGCTGCGCTCCCGCGGCGGCACCGACGTCGTGCGGGTCGCCGTGGCCCTCGGCGGTGGCGGGCACCGGGCCGCGGCCGGGTTCACCTCGCACCTCGACCGCGAGGCGACCCTGGCCGCCCTCCGGGCCCTGCTCGAGAGGTGACGGGCCGACCGCCCGGGGTCCTCGCGCTGGCTGCGCCGGCGCTGGTGGTGCTGGCGGCCGAGCCGCTGTACCTGCTCGTCGACACCGCCGTCGTCGGCAACCTCGGCACCGCCGCGCTCGGCGGCCTGGCCGTCGGCGGCGGGCTGCTGGCGTGGGCCGCGGCGCTGCTCAACTTCCTCGCCTACGGCACCACCGCCCGCGCCGCCCGCCGCGCCGGAGCGGGGGACCGTGCCGGTGCGGTCGCCGAGGGCGTGCAGGCCACCTGGCTGGCGCTGCTGCTCGGCGCCGCCGTCGTCGTGCTGTTCCAGGTCCTGGCCGGCCCGCTGACCCGCGCGCTGGCCGGCGGCCCCGGCGAGGTGGCCGCGGCGGGGGAGCAGTGGCTGCGGATCGCCGGCTGCGGTGCGCCGCTGCTCCTGGTGTCGCTGGCCGGCAACGGGTGGCTGCGCGGCGTCCAGGACCTGCGCCGGCCGGTGCGCTTCGTGCTCGCCGGCAGCCTGCTGAGCCTCGTCCTGTGCCCGCTGCTGGTGCACCCGGCCGGTCTCGGGCTGCCGGGCTCCGCCGTCGCCAACCTCGCCGGCCAGTCGCTGACGGCGGCGCTGTTCGTGCGGGCGCTGCTGCGCGAGGGCGCGGGCTGGCGCCTCCGGCCGGCCGCCGTCCGGGCCCAGCTGGTCCTCGGCCGCGACCTGCTGCTGCGCGCGACCGTGCTGCAGCTGGCCTTCCTCGTCGCCGCGGGGGTCGCCGCCCGCGCCGGGCAGGCACAGCTCGGCGCCCACCAGATCGCGCTGCAGCTGTTCCTCTTCCTCGCCCTCGTCCTCGACGCCTACGCCATCGCCGCGCAGACCCTCGTCGGCCACGCCCTCGGCGCCGGCCGGCCCGACGACGCCCGCGCCACCGCCCGGCGGGTCGGCCTGTGGGGCCTGGGCACCGGCGTGGTGGTCGCGGTGCTCCTGCTGGCCGCCCGCGACCTGCTGGTCCCGCTGTTCACCGACGACCCCGCGGTCCGCGCCCAGGCGGAGCTCGTCTGGTGGTTCCTCGCCGGGTTCCAGCCGCTGGCCGGCGTCGTCTTCGCCCTCGACGGCGTGCTCATGGGCGCCGGCGACGTCGGCTACCTGCGGACCGTCACCGTCGGTGCCGCACTCGTCGGGTTCCTCCCGCTGTCGCTGCTGTCCGGCCCGCTGGGCTGGGGCCTGGCCGGCGTCTGGACCGGGCTGACGGCGTTCATCGCGCTGCGGCTGGTCGCGGTCCTGGTGCGGGTGGCGGGGGACAGGTGGCTCGGCGCACCTGCGACGGTGGGGACGTGAGCCCACCCCACGACGACGCTCCGCCATCGCTCCCCGTCCCCGCGGGGGCCCGGAATGAGCCGCCGCCGCGCCGCCGACGCCGACGTGACCCCGGGGGTCCTGCTGGTCGACAAGCCCGGCGGGATGACCTCGCACGACGTCGTCGCCCGGGCCCGGCGGGTGCTGTCGGTCCGCCGGGTCGGGCACGCGGGCACCCTCGACCCGATGGCGACCGGGCTGCTCGTGCTCGGCGTCGGGACGGCGACCCGGCTGCTGGGCCACCTCGGCGGCTCGGACAAGGTCTACGAGGCCACCGTCCGGCTCGGGCAGACGACGGTCACCGACGACCGCGAGGGCGAGGTCCTCACCACCACCCCGGCCGGCGGCCTGGACGAGGACGCCGTGCGCGCGGCGCTCGCCGCCCAGACCGGCCCGCTGCTGCAGGTGCCCTCCTCGGTCAGCGCGGTCAAGGTCGGTGGCCGCCGCTCCTACGACCGTGTCCGGGCCGGTGAGGAGGTCGTCCTCGAGCCCCGCGCGGTCACCGTGCACCGCATCGACGTGCACCGGGTCACCCGGCCGACGCCCGACCTGGTCGACGTCGAGGTCACCGTCGCCTGCACCGCGGGCACCTACGTGCGTGCCATCGCCCGCGACGCCGGAGCGGCCCTCGGCGTCGGCGGGCACCTGACCGCGCTGCGCCGCACCGCGTCGGGGCCGTTCACCACCGCGCAGGCCGCCCCCGTCGAGGAGGCCGCGGCCGCGCTCGCCGCCGGAGGGGGAGCGGGGGTGCTCGGCCTGACCGAGGCGGCCACCGCGATCTACCCGGAGCGGCGGCTGTCCGAGGAGGAGGCCCGCGCCGTCGGGTACGGCCAGCGCGTCCCGGCCACCGGGCGGCCCGGCCTCACCGCCGCCGTCGACCCCGCGGGCCGGCTGGTCGCGCTCCTCGAGGACGCCGGGTCCGGCGCCCGGGTCGCGGTGGGCTTCCCGCCCGGCTGAGCTCAGCCGCCGGCTACCTTCCCGACGAGCGAGTCGTCGAGCGAGGCGAGCAGGTCGGCGGGGTCGTCGTACACCTCGTCGGCCCCGGCCTCGAGCAGCTCGGCGCGCGAGATGCCCCCGCAGGTCAGCGCGATGACGGGCAGGCCGGCGTCGCGCGCCGCCTGCACGTCCCAGATCGTGTCGCCCACGGCCACCGTCCGGTCGTGGTCGAGCCCGTGCGCGTCGACGGCGGTCTGCAGCAGGTCCGGCGCCGGCTTGGCCGACTCGACGTCGGCCGAGCAGGTGGCCCCGTCGACGACGTCCTCGCCACCGATCGCCGGCACCATCCACTCCAGGTCGGACTCCTTGCCGCTGGTGGCCAGCACCACGGCCAGGCCGCGCTCCCGGCAGGCGGCCAGCAGCTCGTCCACGCGCGGGAAGGGCGTGACCAGCTCACGCAGCGGCTCGTAGCGCCGGGTCTTGGCATCCGAGACCGCCTCGGTGTCTCCGGCGTCGTCGCCGAGCAGGTGGGTGACGAGCTCCTCGCTGGCGATGCCGATCGACCGGTGGCAGTCGGCCATGGAGACCTCCGGGTGCCCGGTGTCGCGGAAGGCCTGCCACCAGGCGAGGACCTGCAGGTAGTTGGTGTCCAGCAGGGTGCCGTCGACGTCGAACAGGACGCCGGGACGGGGGGCCTCGGTCATCGGGCCATCCTCGCGGGGCGCGGCGGACCCCGCAGGGGTTGACGGTCGTCCCGGCCGGGAAGGGGGCTCCCATGAGCGTCGTGAAGATCAACGCGATCGTGGTGCCGCCGCACGCGCAGGAGCGCTTCGAGGAGCGCTTCCGCGGCCGGGGCGGAGCGGTCGAGAAGACCCCGGGCTTCGAGTGGTTCGAGCTGCTGCGCCCGGTCGAGGGCACCGACCAGTACCTCGTCTACACCCGGTGGGAGAGCGAGGAGGCCTACCGCAGCTGGGAGGGCGGCCAGGACTTCGCGCGCGCCCACGGCGGTGGCGGCGACGAGCTCGCCCCGGCCGCCAGCGACTCGCACCACCTGTGGTCCTACGAGGTGGTGGAGAGCTCCGCGCCCGACCGGCCCTGAGCCTGCGCCGGGTCCGGCGGCGGTCGGCTCCCGGCCTGCGCCGGACCCGGCGCTACTGTGGTCGCCGGGCCGGTCGTCCGCCGGTCCGCGCCCCGAGCTCGCCCAGGTGGGAGACATGACCGACACGCTCGCCGACAGCCGCACCTCCTCCCGGGTCTTCACCGAGGGCGTGCCGGTGACCGTGGAGGGCGTGTCCCGCCGACCGGCCGCCGAGCGCGAGGCCGTGCTGGCCGACCCCGGCTTCGGCCGGCACTTCACCGACTCGATGTTCGTGGCCCGTTACGAGGCCGGCCGCGGCTGGTACGACGCGCGGCTGACGCAGTACGCGCCGCTGCAGGTCGACCCCGCCACCGCCGCGCTGCACTACGCCCAGTCGATCTTCGAGGGGCTCAAGGCCTACGCCCAGCCCGACGGCAGCGTGGCCACGTTCCGGCCCGAGGCCAACGCCGCCCGCTTCGCCCGCGGCGCGCGCCGGCTGGCCATGCCGCCGGTGCCCGAGGAGGCGTTCATCGCCGCCGTCGACGCGCTCGTCGACGCCGACCGCGACTGGGTGCCCACCGGGCCCGACCAGACCCTCTACGTCCGGCCCTACCAGCTGGCCACCGAGCCGTTCCTCGGCGTGCGGCCGGCGCAGGAGTACCTGTTCCTCGTCATCGCCAGCCCGGCCGGGGCGTACTTCCCGCGCGGCGTGCACCCGGTGTCGGTCTACCTCTCCGAGGACTACATCCGCGCCGCGCCCGGCGGGACCGGCGACGTCAAGTGCGCCGGCAACTACGCCGCCAGCCTGCTGGCCCAGGAGCAGGCCATCGCCGCCGGCTGCGACCAGGTGGTCTGGCTCGACGCGGTGGAGAAGCGCTTCGTCGAGGAGATGGGCGGGATGAACCTGTTCTTCGTCCTCGGCTCCGGCGACGACGCCGAGCTGGTCACCCCCGAGCTCACCGGCACGCTGCTGCCCGGCATCACCCGCGACTCGCTCATCGAGGTCGCCCGCGAGCGCGGCATGCGGGTCACCGAGCGCCGGTTCAGCGTCGACGAGTGGCGCTCCGGCGTGGCCGACGGCACGGTCACCGAGACCTTCGCCTGCGGCACCGCCGCGGTCATCACCCCGGTCGGGGAGGTCAAGGCGCGCACCGGCGACTTCACCGTCGGCGACGGCACCCCCGGCCCGGTCACCATGGGCCTGCGCGAGCACCTGCTCGACATCCAGCACGGCCGGGTGCCCGACACCCGCGGCTGGCTGCACCGGGTCGCCTGAGCGACCCGGGGGACGACACGGGGAGCGGACGCGTGCAGCGCTGGCGCGGGCAGGCCCAGACGCCGGCCGACCTCGGCCGGACCGTGGTCACGGTGGGCATGTACGACGGCGTCCACCGCGGCCACCAGTCGCTCATCGGCACCGCCGTCGCCCGCGCGCGGGCGCTGGGCCGGCCGTGCGTCCTGGTCACCTTCGACCCCCACCCCACCGAGGTCGTCCGGCCGGGCTCGCACCCGGCGATCCTCACCTCGCTGGACCGCAAGGCCGAGCTGGTCGCCGGGCTCGGGGTGGACGGCATGTGCGTGCTGCCGTTCACCCCCGAGTTCAGCCGGCTGACCCCGGAGGAGTTCGCCCACGGCGTGCTCGTCGAGCACCTGCACGCCTCGATGGTCGTCGTCGGCGAGAACTTCACCTACGGGCACAAGGCCGCCGGCACGGTGACCACGCTCACCCAGGAGGGCCGCCGGTTCGGCTTCGCCGTCGAGGGCGTCCCGCTGGCCGGTGACGCCTCCGCCGACGGCGAGGTCACCATCTCCTCGACCTACATCCGCGCCTGCGTCGCCGCCGGGGACATGGAGAGCGCGGCGCGGGCGCTGGGCCGGCCGCACCGGGTCGACGGCGTCGTCGTGCGCGGCGACCGGCGCGGCCGCGAGCTGGGCTACCCGACGGCGAACGTCGAGTGCCCGCCCTTCACCGCGATCCCCGCCGACGGCGTCTACGCCGGCTCGCTGGTCACCCGCGACCCCGCCGGCCGCACCCTCGACAGCCGGCCCGCCGCGGTCTCGGTGGGCACCAACCCCACCTTCCAGGGCTCGCGGCGCACCGTCGAGGCGTTCGTCCTCGACTGGTCCGGCGACCTCTACGGCGAGCACGTCGGCGTCGAGTTCGCCTCCCGGCTGCGCCCGATGACCGCCTTCGCCGGCGTCGACGAGCTGGTCACGGCCATGGCCGACGACGTCACCCGCACCCGCACCGTGCTGGGCCTGCCCCCCGCCGGGTGATCACCGCCGCGGCCGTCCCGGACCGCGCTGGTAGTGTCGTCGGCGCCGTGTATCGCGCGGCGATGTGTGCCACCTGCCCCCGTGAGTCAGACCGGGGGCCACACGTGACCTGGCCCGGAGGCCCTCCATGGCGCTCGACAGCGCGACGAAGCAGCAGATCATGACCGACTACGCGACGGTCGAGAAGGACACGGGCTCGCCCGAGGTCCAGGTCGCGATGCTCACCCGTCGGATCAGTGACCTGACGGAGCACCTCAAGCAGCACAAGCACGACCACCACAGCCGGCGGGGCCTGCTCCTGCTGGTCGGCCGCCGCCGGCGGCTGCTGAACTACCTGGCCAAGACGGACATCAACCGCTACCGCTCGCTGATCGAGCGGCTCGGTCTGCGCCGCTGACCCCAGAGGGGACCGTCCCGCCGGGACGGTCCCCTCTCTCGTGGGGCACCCGCTCCGCGAGAACACGGCGCCGCGCCGCGCACCCCGACGCTGGTCGGTCCTCGGTGGTGGCTCCCGGGCATGCCTCCTCCCCGGAGGGGGAACGATCCCCGTGGGCTTCGATCGAAGACCGGTCATCCCGGAGCAGTCCGGCGCGGGACGCCACGAAGAGGACGTCGCCGCATGCGACGTAGGAAGAGGACACAGTGTCCGCACCCACCACCCAGGGCAGCATCGCTGCCGAGTACGACCCCGAGGACGGGGTCACCACCGCCACCGCGGTCATCGACAACGGCAGCCACGGCAGCCGCAGCATCACCTTCGAGACCGGGCGGCTGGCCAAGCAGGCCGCCGGCTCGGTCGTCGTCAGCATGGGCGACACCATGCTCCTGTCGGCCACCACGGCCAGCCGGCAGCCGAAGGAGCACTTCGACTTCTTCCCGCTGACGGTCGACGTCGAGGAGCGGATGTACGCCGCCGGGCGCATCCCGGGCTCGTTCTTCCGCCGCGAGGGCCGTCCGGGCGAGGACGCCATCCTCACCTGCCGCCTGATCGACCGGCCGCTGCGCCCGACCTTCGCCAAGGGCCTGCGCAACGAGGTCCAGGTCGTCATCACCGTCCTGTCCCTGGACCCCGGGCACCTCTACGACGTGCTCGCCATCAACGGTGCGTCGGCCTCCACCCAGCTGTCGGGCCTGCCGTTCTCCGGCCCCGTCGGCGGCACCCGCGTCGCGCTGGTCAACGGCCAGTGGATCGGCTTTCCCACCCACGCCGAGCTCGAGGACGCCGTCTTCGACATGGTCGTGGCCGGGCGCCTCCTGCCCGACGGCGACGTCGCGATCATGATGGTCGAGGCCGAGGCCACCGAGAAGACGATCGAGCTCGTCCGCGGCGGCGCCACCGCGCCGACCGAGGAGGTCGTCGCCCAGGGCCTCGAGGCCGCCAAGCCCTTCATCCGGCAGCTGTGCGAGGCCCAGGCCGCGCTCGCGGAGAAGGCCGCCAAGCCGGTCGCCGACTTCCCCCGCTTCCTCGACTACTCCGACGACGTCTACGCCGCCGTGGAGTCCGCCGCTCTCGACCGCCTGACGCAGGCGCAGGCGATCGCCGGCAAGCAGGAGCGCAACGACGCCACCGACGCGCTCAAGGACGAGGTCGTCGCCTCGCTGGCCGAGCAGTTCGCCGGCCGCGAGAAGGAGGTGTCGGCCGCCTTCCGCGCCCTCACCAAGAAGGTCGTCCGGCAGCGCATCCTGCGTGACAAGGTCCGCATCGACGGCCGTGGCCTGACCGACATCCGGCCGCTGTCGGCCGAGGTCGAGGTCCTCCCGCGGGTGCACGGCTCGGCGCTGTTCGAGCGCGGCGAGACCCAGATCCTGGGCGTCACCACGCTGAACATGCTCCGCATGGAGCAGCAGCTCGACACGCTCTCGCCGGTGACCCGCAAGCGGTACATGCACAACTACAACTTCCCGCCGTACTCCACCGGGGAGACCGGGCGCGTGGGCTCGCCCAAGCGCCGCGAGATCGGCCACGGCGCGCTCGCCGAGCGGGCGCTGCTCCCCGTGCTGCCCGACCGCGAGGAGTTCCCCTACGCGATCCGGCAGGTCTCCGAGGCCCTGGGTTCCAACGGCTCGACGTCGATGGGCTCGGTCTGCGCCTCCACCCTGTCGCTGCTCAACGCCGGTGTGCCGCTGCGCGCGCCGGTCGCCGGCATCGCGATGGGTCTGGTGTCCGACGAGGTCGACGGCAAGACGCAGTACGTGGCGCTGACCGACATCCTCGGTGCCGAGGACGCCTTCGGTGACATGGACTTCAAGGTCGCCGGCACCAAGGACTTCGTCACGGCCCTGCAGCTGGACACCAAGCTCGACGGGATCCCGTCCGACGTGCTCGCCCAGGCGCTGACCCAGGCCCGCGCCGCCCGCCTGCACATCCTCGACGTGATGAACGAGGCCATCGACGCCCCGGACGAGATGAGCCCGTACGCCCCGCGCGTGACCACGGTGCGCATCCCGGTCGACAAGATCGGCGCGGTCATCGGCCCCAAGGGCCAGATGATCAACTCGATCCAGGACGAGACCGGCGCCGACATCACCATCGAGGACGACGGCACCATCTACGTCGGCGCCTCCGACGGCCCCTCGGCCCAGGCGGCGGTCGACCGCATCAACGCGATCGCCAACCCGCAGATGCCGAAGGTCGGGGAGCGCTTCCTCGGCACCGTCGTCAAGACGACCCCGTTCGGCGCCTTCGTCTCGCTGCTGCCGGGCAAGGACGGCCTGGTCCACATCAGCAAGCTCGGTGGCGGCAAGCGCATCGGCAAGGTCGAGGACGTCGTCAACGTCGGTGACAAGCTGCAGGTCGAGATCACCGACATCGACGCCCGCGGCAAGATCAGCCTCGTCCCGGTGGCCGCCGAGGGCGCCGGCGAGGGGGACGGTGCCCCCGCCGGCGACGCCGCGGCCCCGGCCGACGCCGCTGCTCCCGCGGAGGCCTGACACGGTCGCCGACCCGACTCCGACCGGGGCCGGGGCTGGCGTGGGGTCCACCGACCTCACGTCCGCCCCGGCCCCGGTCGGTGTCACCCGAGTCATCGACGTCGACGAGGTCGGCGGCCGTGTGGAGCGCACGGTGCTGCCCGGCGGCCTGCGCGTGCTCACCGAGACGATGCCCGGCGTCCTCTCGGCCACCCTCGGCATCTGGGTGGGCGTGGGCTCGCGGGACGAGGGCGACCGGGTCGCCGGCGCCTCGCACTTCCTCGAGCACCTCCTGTTCAAGGGCACCCGCAGCCGCGGTGCGCTGGAGATCGCGACGGCCATGGACGCCGTCGGCGGTGAGATGAACGCCTTCACCGCCAAGGAGCACACCTGCTACTACGCCAACGTGCTCGCCAGCGACCTCCCGCTGGCGGTCACGCTGCTCGGGGACCTGGTGACCGAGGCGCTCAACACCGCCGAGGACCTGGAGTCCGAGCGGACGGTGGTGCTCGAGGAGATCGCCATGCGCGACGACGAGCCCTCCGACCTGGTGCACGACCTGTTCGCCGAGACCCTCTTCGGTGGCACGCCGCTCGGGCGCTCGGTGCTCGGCACCGTGGAGTCCATCGAGGGGCTCACCCGCGACGACGTCGACGGCTGGTACCGCTCCCGCTACGCCGTCCCCTCGATGGTGGTCACCGCCGCCGGGCGGGTGGACCACCAGCAGGTGGTCGACCTGGTGACGGCGGTCTTCGGCGAGCGGCTCTCCGGCCCCGTGTCCCCGGCTCCGCTGCGCCGCGGGGCGGACCTCGACCTCGACGGCCCCGCCTCCCCGACCGGGCTGGTCCACCGGAAGACCGAGCAGACCCACCTGCTGCTCGGCAGCCTGGGCCTGAGCCGCTTCGACGAGCGGCGCTACGCCGCCGCGGTCCTGGAGACGGCGGTCGGCGGCGGGATGAGCTCGCGGCTGTTCCAGGAGATCCGGGAGAAGCGCGGGCTGGTCTACAGCGTGGGGTCCGCGTTGACCTCCTACGCGGGTACCGGCGCCTTCTCCGTGTACGCCGGCTGCGCCAAGAAGCGGGTGCCCGAGGTGTTGCGCCTCGTCCGCGAGGAGCTGGCCAGGGTGGCCGCCGAGGGGCTGACGCCGGAGGAGGTGGCCCGCGGCCGGGGACAGCTGCGCGGCGGGACGGTGCTCGGCCTCGAGGACACCGGTTCGCGGATGAGCCGGCTGGGCAAGAGCGAGCTGTCGCACGGGGAGTACGTGCCGGTGCGCGAGGTGCTCGACCGGATCGCCGCCGTGGACGAGGACCAGGTGCGCGCGGTCGCCGCCGACCTGCTGGGCCGGGAGACCTGCCTGGCCGTCGTCGGCCCCTACCGCGCGTCCGACCTCGACCGGCTCTGACCCATCCCGGACCACCGGACCCACGGAGACCGATGACCCTCCCGCGTACGCACCCGGCGCTCCGCGTGCACGGCGCCCTGTCCCGCGGGGCGTTCGCGGTGACGGTGCTCGTCTCGCTCGCCGTGCTGTTCGCGCCGGCCTCCGACGTGCCCGTCGCGCCTCCCGGCGTGGACAAGGTCGTGCACCTGGTGCTGTTCGCCGCCCTCGCCGTCGCCGGGCGGTGGGCCGGCACGCGACCGGGGCCGCTGGCGGTGCTGCTGCTCGCCTACGGCGCGGTCAGCGAGGTGGTGCAGGCCCTCTCGGCGCTGCAGCGCTCGGGCTCGGTCCTCGACTGGCTGGCCGACGTCGCCGGGGTGGGCCTCGGCCTCCTGCTGTGGGCGGTGGGGGAGCGTCGCTCCACCCGGGCCGTCTTGCGTCGGGACGAGCCGCCCGGAAGCCTGGCCCGGTGACCACGAGCGCCCCCGGACCCGACCAGCAGACGACCGTCGGCGAGCCGCCCCGCATCTCCGTCGGCGTGCTCGGAGCACGGGGTCGGATGGGCACCGAGGTGGTCCGGGCGGTCAACGCCGCCGAGGACCTGGAGCTCGTCGCGATGGTCGACGAGGGCGACTGGCTGTTCAACGTGGCCGACGCCGGCGCGCAGGTGGTCGTGGACTTCACCCGCCCGGACGTCGTCATGGACAACATCCGCTTCTGCATCGACCAGAACATCTCGTGCGTCGTGGGGACGACGGGCTTCGACGAGCAGCGGCTGGCCACGGTCGCGGAGTGGCTCGAGCCCAAGCCCGAGCTGGGCGTCGTCATCGCGCCCAACTTCGGCATCGGCGCGGTGTTGCTCATGCGCTTCGCCCAGGAGGCCGCGCGCTTCTTCCCCTCCACCGAGATCGTGGAGCTGCACCACCCGCACAAGGTGGACGCACCCTCCGGCACCGCCGTCCGCACCGCCCGGCTGGTGGCCGCCGCCCGCCGGGCCGCCGGGCTGTCGCCGTCGCCGGACGCCACGACCGACTCGCTGCCCGGCGCCCGGGGTGCCGACGTCGAGGGGATCGCCGTGCACGCCGTCCGGCTGACCGGTCTCGTCGCGCACCAGGAGGTCCTCATGGGGTCGGCAGGGGAGACGCTGACCCTGCGGCACGACTCCTACGACCGTGCGTCCTTCATGCCCGGCGTGCTCCTCGCCGTGCGGGAGATCGGGCGCCGGCCCGGGCTCACCGTGGGCATCGAGTCCCTCCTGGGGCTCTGACCGCCCTCTCGGGGGTGTGACCCAGACCCCGCGTGCACGACCCCTGGGAGTCGTGTATGGTTCTCTTCGCGCCGGACGGAGCCCGCGAGGGCCACGGAGGAGCACCCCAGCGGTGCAGGACTCCGGGAGACGGCGTAAGGTAGGACAAGCAGCCACCGAGGAAGCCCGAGAGGGTCGAATGGGTGTGCGTCCGCTCCTTGAGAACTCAACAGCGTGCCGAAAGTCAGTGCCAAGTTTTACCCCGTCCCGGGGCCCTGTGGGTTTCGGGTGGGTTCCTTTGGTTGATTGATCGAGATCTGTCAGGTCTCGGTTCTCGGCCTGGTTTCAAGCATCTACGGAGAGTTTGATCCTGGCTCAGGACGAACGCTGGCGGCGTGCTTAACACATGCAAGTCGAACGGTGAACCTCTTCGGAGGGGATCAGTGGCGAACGGGTGAGTAACACGTGGGCAACCTGCCCCCGGCTCTGGGATAACTCCAAGAAATTGGGGCTAATACCGGATGGTCACCGCGCACCGCATGGTGGGTGGTGGAAAGGGTTTCCGGCTGGGGATGGGCCCGCGGCCTATCAGCTTGTTGGTGGGGTAGTGGCCTACCAAGGCGACGACGGGTAGCCGGCCTGAGAGGGTGACCGGCCACACTGGGACTGAGACACGGCCCAGACTCCTACGGGAGGCAGCAGTGGGGAATATTGCGCAATGGGCGGAAGCCTGACGCAGCGACGCCGCGTGGGGGATGACGGCCTTCGGGTTGTAAACCTCTTTCAGCAGGGACGAAGCGCAAGTGACGGTACCTGCAGAAGAAGCACCGGCCAACTACGTGCCAGCAGCCGCGGTAATACGTAGGGTGCAAGCGTTGTCCGGAATTATTGGGCGTAAAGAGCTCGTAGGCGGTTCGTCGCGTCGGCTGTGAAAACCCGGAGCTCAACTCCGGGCCTGCAGTCGATACGGGCGGACTTGAGTTCGGCAGGGGAGACTGGAATTCCTGGTGTAGCGGTGAAATGCGCAGATATCAGGAGGAACACCGGTGGCGAAGGCGGGTCTCTGGGCCGATACTGACGCTGAGGAGCGAAAGCGTGGGGAGCGAACAGGATTAGATACCCTGGTAGTCCACGCCGTAAACGTTGGGCGCTAGGTGTGGGGGCCATTCCACGGTCTCCGTGCCGCAGCTAACGCATTAAGCGCCCCGCCTGGGGAGTACGGCCGCAAGGCTAAAACTCAAAGGAATTGACGGGGGCCCGCACAAGCGGCGGAGCATGTTGCTTAATTCGATGCAACGCGAAGAACCTTACCTAGGCTTGACATGCACGGAAATCTCGCAGAGATGCGGGGTGCCTTTGGCGTCGTGCACAGGTGGTGCATGGTTGTCGTCAGCTCGTGTCGTGAGATGTTGGGTTAAGTCCCGCAACGAGCGCAACCCTCGTTCCATGTTGCCAGCACGTGATGGTGGGGACTCATGGGAGACTGCCGGGGTCAACTCGGAGGAAGGTGGGGATGACGTCAAATCATCATGCCCCTTATGTCTAGGGCTGCAAACATGCTACAATGGCCGGTACAAAGGGCTGCGATACCGTGAGGTGGAGCGAATCCCAAAAAGCCGGTCTCAGTTCGGATTGGGGTCTGCAACTCGACCCCATGAAGTTGGAGTCGCTAGTAATCGCAGATCAGCAACGCTGCGGTGAATACGTTCCCGGGCCTTGTACACACCGCCCGTCACGTCACGAAAGTCGGTAACGCCCGAAGCCGGTGGCCCAACCCCTCGTGGGAGGGAGCCGTCGAAGGCGGGATCGGCGATTGGGACGAAGTCGTAACAAGGTAGCCGTACCGGAAGGTGCGGCTGGATCACCTCCTTTCTAAGGAGCACTGGCCGCCACACCGTGTGTGGTGGTCCAGAGCTGTGCTCGGGCCGTGATGGTCGCCCACTTCCGGGTGGCCACAGTGTGTTCGTGACAGTGCTCGAGGGTGGAACGCTGACCAGTTCGGCCGCCGGTCTGGTTGCCGGCTCGTAGTACGGCCTCGGTTCTTCTTCGGAAGGGCGGGGTGGGGAAGTGAGCCGGTGGGGATGGGTGGTCGTAGGCACGCTGTTGGGTCCTGAGGGAGCGGGCCCTGTCATCGCCGCCGGCGTCGCCGGTGGGGGGTGGTGGGTCTGGTTCGCCTCGTCCGGGGCTTTCCTGATCTCACATCGTCGTGCGCGCGGAGTGTTCCGTGTGGTCGCGGGCTGGTGGGGTGGTGCGGGAAGGTGACTGGTTGGTCGTTGAGAACTGCACAGTGGACGCGAGCATCTTTTATCTCTGTTTTTTGCAGGGTTGCTTGTAGGAATTGTTGTGTGGCCAAGATGTTGAGGGCACACGGTGGATGCCTGGGCACCAGGAGCCGATGAAGGACGTGGGAGGCTGCGATAAGCCTCGGGGAGCTGCCAACCGAGCGTTGATCCGAGGGTGTCCGAATGGGGAAACCCCGCACCAGTCATGTGGTGTGACCCGCGCCTGAACACATAGGGCGTGTGGAGGGAACGTGGGGAAGTGAAACATCTCAGTACCCACAGGAAGAGAAAACAACCGTGATTCCGTGAGTAGTGGCGAGCGAAAGCGGATGAGGCTAAACCGTTTCCATGTGATACCCGGCAGGGGTTGTGGAAGCGGGGTCGTGGGACCGTGCGTGCTGTTTCTGCCGGAGCAGCGGGGAGTCAGAAAAGACCGTGGTTAGTGGAAGGCCTCTGGAAGGGGTCGCCGGAGAGGGTGAGAGCCCCGTACACGAAAACCTGGTCTCTCCTTGTTCACGTGTTCCCAAGTAGCACCGAGCCCGTGGAATTCGGTGTGAATCTGGCGGGACCACCCGCTAAGCCTGAATACTTCCTGGTGACCGATAGCGGACGAGTACCGTGAGGGAAAGGTGAAAAGTACCCCGGGAGGGGAGTGAAATAGTTCCTGAAACCGTGTGCCTACAAGCCGTCAGAGCCGTGAATCGCGCCTCGTGCGCGGCGGTGATGGCGTGCCTTTTGAAGAATGAGCCTGCGAGTTAGCGGTACGTGGCGAGGTTAACCCGTGGGGGGTAGCCGTAGCGAGAGCGAGTCCGAACAGGGCGTGGTAGTCGCGTGCTCTAGACCCGAAGCCGGGTGATCTACCCATGGCCAGGTTGAAGCGCGGGTAAGACCGCGTGGAGGACCGAACCCACCAGGGTTGAAAACCTGGGGGATGAGCTGTGGGTAGGGGTGAAAGGCCAATCAAACCCGGTGATAGCTGGTTCTCCCCGAAATGCATTTAGGTGCAGCGTCGCGTGTTTCTTGCCGGAGGTAGAGCACTGGATGGCCGATGGGCCCCACAAGGTTACTGACGTCAACCAAACTCCGAATGCCGGTAAGTGAGAGCGCGGCAGTGAGACTGCGGGCGATAAGGTTCGTAGTCGAGAGGGAAACAGCCCAGATCATCGGCTAAGGCCCCTAAGCGTGTGCTAAGTGGAAAAGGATGTGGGATCGCAGAGACAACCAGGAGGTTGGCTTAGAAGCAGCCACCCTTGAAAGAGTGCGTAATAGCTCACTGGTCAAGTGGTTCCGCGCCGACAATGTAGCGGGGCTCAAGCACACCGCCGAAGCCGTGGCACTCACACATGTAGCCCGCCGGTTCTCCACTCGTGGAGGCCGGCCAGGTGTGTGGGTGGGTAGGGGAGCGTCGTGTGGCGGGTGAAGCGGCGGAGGAATCCAGCCGTGGACGCCACGCGAGTGAGAATGCAGGCATGAGTAGCGAGAGGGGAGTGAGAAACTCCCCCGCCGGAAGACCAAGGGTTCCTGGGCCAGGCTAATCCGCCCAGGGTGAGTCGGGACCTAAGGCGAGGCCGACAGGCGTAGTCGATGGACAACGGGTTGATATTCCCGTACCCGCGAAGGAACGCCCATGCTGAACCCAGCGATGCTGACCCACCGAAACCGCTCGTCGCCCTTCGGGGTGTCGGGTGGGAGTAGCTGGGGACCCGAACTGGTAGTAGGCAAGCGATGGGGTGACGCAGGAAGGTAGTCGGGCCGGTGAGTGGTAGTACCGGTGCAAGGGTGTGGCCCGTGGCGTAGGCAAATCCGCGCCGCATGCAGGGTGAGGCCTGACGCATAGCCGAATGAGGCGAATCCGATGATCCTATGCTGCCGAGAAAAGCCTCTAGCGAGTTCCGAGCGGCCCGTACCCCAAACCAACTCAGGTGGTCAGGTAGAGAATACCAAGGCGATCGAGCGAACTGTGGTTAAGGAACTCGGCAAAATGCCCCCGTAACTTCGGGAGAAGGGGGACCCTCGCCCGTGAACCGCCTCGCGCGGGGCAGCGGAGGGGGGTCGCAGAGACCAGTGAGAAGCGACTGTTTACTAAAAACACAGGTCCGTGCGAAGTCGTAAGACGATGTATACGGACTGACGCCTGCCCGGTGCTGGAACGTTAAGGGGACGGGTTAGTGCACCTCGTGTGCGCGAAGCTCAGAACTCAAGCGCCAGTAAACGGCGGTGGTAACTATAACCATCCTAAGGTAGCGAAATTCCTTGTCGGGTAAGTTCCGACCTGCACGAATGGCGTAACGACTTCTCAGCTGTCTCAACCACAGGCTCGGCGAAATTGCACTACGAGTAAAGATGCTCGTTACGCGCGGCAGGACGGAAAGACCCCGGGACCTTCACTACAGCTTGATATTGGTGTTCGGTTCGGCTTGTGTAGGATAGGTGGGAGACTGGGAAGCCGGCACGCCAGTGTCGGTGGAGTCGCCGTTGAAATACCACTCTGGTCGAATTGGATGTCTAACCTCGGTCCGTGATCCGGATCAGGAACAGTGTCAGGTGGGTAGTTTAACTGGGGCGGTTGCCTCCCAAAATGTAACGGAGGCGCCCAAAGGTTCCCTCAGCCTGGTTGGCAATCAGGTGTCGAGTGCAAGTGCACAAGGGAGCTTGACTGTGAGACTGACGGGTCGAGCAGGAGCGAAAGCTGGGACTAGTGACCCGGCACCGGCATGTGGAAGCGGTGTCGCTCAACGGATAAAAGGTACCCCGGGGATAACAGGCTGATCTTCCCCAAGAGTCCATATCGACGGGATGGTTTGGCACCTCGATGTCGGCTCGTCGCATCCTGGGGCTGGAGTAGGTCCCAAGGGTTGGGCTGTTCGCCCATTAAAGCGGTACGCGAGCTGGGTTTAGAACGTCGTGAGACAGTTCGGTCCCTATCCGCCGTGCGCGTAAGAGACTTGAGAAGAGCTGTCCCTAGTACGAGAGGACCGGGACGGACGAACCTCTGGTGTGCCAGTTGTACCGCCAGGTGCACTGCTGGTTGGCTACGTTCGGCAGGGATAACCGCTGAAAGCATCTAAGCGGGAAGCTCGCTTCGAGATGAGGTCTCTCACCGGGTCAACCGGGTAAGGCCCCCGCCCAGACCAGCGGGTTGATAGGCCGGAAGTGGAAGCACCGTGAGGTGTGGAGCTGACCGGTACTAACAGGCCGAGGGCTTGACCACACACCCCACCTCTTGGTGGGGGGCCTGTCGAGCAAGAAGAGGTGTTCTCGCGTCCACTGTGCGGTTCTGAACGCACCAACCCGTATCGACTCGATGTCGATCGACTCGATGTCGATTCCGGGGTTGTCGTGTTCACAGTGTTACGGCGGTCATGGCGAGAGGGAAACGCCCGGTCCCATTCCGAACCCGGAAGCTAAGCCTCTCAGCGCCGATGGTACTGCCCTGGAGACGGGGTGGGAGAGTAGGACGCCGCCGGACAACCATTCCCAGAAGGGCCTCCACCACCGGTGGGGGCCCTTCTGCGTTCCCCGTCTCCGGGACACGGACGGCGGGTCAGCGTCGGCGGACCTCCTTGGCCGTCGCGCCCACGTTGTCGGCGAGCCAGGCGTTGAGCGCGGACAGGTCCCGCCAGGCGGTCCGGACGCGGTCGAGGGCCTCGGCGCCGTGCAGCCAGTCGGCGGGGTCGAACAGTCGGCCGGCGTGCAACGAGCGGTGACGCAACAGGTCGGCACGTCCGTCGTCGACGGCGTGACCCCTGGGGACGCGGGTGAGGCGGTCGCCGTCGATGCTCCACCCCGCTGCGGCGAGGCGGTCCACCTCGGTGCGCAGCCGGGGGCCCTGGACGTCGTCGGCCACCGCGCGCCGGAAGCGTTCCACCTGGTCGGACTCCAGCCGCCAGGCGCCGCCGGCGACGCGCAGGCCCTCGGCGGAGATCTCGACGTACCAGGCCCCGGCGCCGCGTCCCTCCTGCTGGGCGACCGCGCCCTGGTGGGTCTTGTAAGGCGTCTTGTCGTTGCTGAAGCGGACGTCCCGGTAGGGGCGGAACAGCTTGGGCGGACCGAACTCCGCGGCCAGCTCGTCGACGAGCGCCTGCATCGGCGCCCGGACACATGTGTCGTAGACGCCGCGGTGGCGGGTCCAGTAGGTCTTGGAGTTGTCAGCCTCGAGGCCCTCGTAGAAGACGAGGCCCTCGTCGGGGAAGCCCAGGAACGTCATCCCTCTCCTCCCAGCAGCGTGTGCCAGCGGACCTCGCGCAGGAGCGCGCCGTCGGCGTCGAGGGTCCGTGCCCAGCCGTCCCGGGCCCAGCCGGCCGACTCGAGGAAACGGGCGGTGACCCGGTCACCCTCGGCCACCCAGGCACTCAACCGCGCCGTCCCGTTGCCGGCCGCCAGGTCGGCCACCGCGGCGAGCAGCCGGCTGCCGTGGCCGCGCCGCCCCCACCGGGGCTCGACCAGCAGCACGGCGAGCTCCGTCGTGGGCCCGGCGGGATCGGCCTGCTCGTCCGGTGCGAGCTCCGGCGGCCCGTAGGCGGCGAAACCGACGACGCGGCCACCGTCCAGGGCCACCAGCACGCCGTGCGCCGGCGTCGGCGGGCCGGTGACGGCCGCCGACCACGCCGCCTCGGCCTCGGTGGCGTCCCAGGCATCGAGCGCTGAGGCGGGGAGGACGTCGCGGTAGGCGATCCGCCACGTCTCTCCCTGCACGCGGGCGATCTCGGGGGCGTCGCCCGCGACCGCGGGACGCACCGACACCTCGGCGGTGCCGGTCAGGCGCGGGAACGCGGGGCCGGGGTCCACGCGGGGCAGCCTAGGTCGGCGGGGAGGGCAGGCGGACCGTCGGCGGTGCACGGCAGGATCGGGACCGTGCCCGCACCCGTCGCCGACCGGCTCCCCGCTGCCCTCGCGCGGCGCATCGCCCTGGCCGCGCAGGGCTTCGCCGACCCGCGGCCGACCGGCGTCGTCGACAGCCGGCAGCTGCGGCGGATGACCGACCGGCTCGCCGTCGTCCAGATCGACTCCGTCAACGTGCTCTCCCGCTCGCACTACCTGCCGGCGTTCAGCCGGCTCGGCGCCTACCGGCGGGCCGTCCTCGACGACTTCACCGCCCGCCGGCACGAGCTGTTCGAGTTCTGGGCGCACGAGGCGTCGTTCCTGCCCGTCCGGCTGCACCCGTACCTGCGGTGGCGCATGGCCGCCGCCGAGGAGCAGGCGTGGGGGTCGATGGTGCGCATCCAGCGGGAGCGGCCCGGCTACGTGGCCGAGGTGCTCGACCGCGTGCGCGAGGCCGGTCCGGTCCGGGCCAGCGAGCTCGGTGAGGCCCGTCCCGACCGGCCCGGGTCGATGTGGAACTGGCACGCCGGCAAGGTCGCGCTCGAGTGGCTCTTCTACACCGGCGTGCTCACCGCCCGGGCACGGACGACGTCGTTCGAGCGGGTCTACGACCTCACCGAACGGGTCCTGCCCGCCGCCGTCCTGCGCACGCCGACGCCCGATCCCGACGACGCCGTCCGCGAGCTCGTCCGCACCGCCGCGCGGGCGCTCGGGGTGGCCACCGAGCGCGACCTGCGCGACTACTTCCGGCTGCGGCCCGCCCAGGCCCGCCAGGCCGTCGAGGAGCTGGCCGACGCCGGCGAGCTGCTCCCCGTCGAGGTGGCCGGGTGGGGCGCACCGGCCTGGCTGGACCCGGCCGCACGCCGGCCGCGGTGGATCCGCGCCCGCGCGCTGCTGTCGCCCTTCGACTCGCTGGTGTGGGAGCGGCCGCGGGTCGAGCGCATCTTCGGCTTCCGCTACCGGCTGGAGATCTACACGCCCGCCGCACAGCGGGTGCACGGCTACTACGTGCTGCCCTTCCTGCTCGGCGACCGCCTGGTGGCCCGGGTCGACCTCAAGGCCGACCGGCAGGCCGGCGTCCTCCGCGTCCAGGCCGCGCACGCCGAGGACGGCGTCGACCGCGCCGAGGTCTGCGCCGCGCTGGCCGACGAGTTGCGCCTGATGGCCGGCTGGCTGGAGCTCGACGAGGTGGCCGTCGCCGAGCGGGGGGACCTCGCGGCCGACCTCACCCGCTCGCTGCCCGCCCCGCGCGCCGTCGTCGCCTAGGCTGGCCCGCCGTGGGGAGCACCGGAACGGTCGACACGCAGTACGAGGACCTCCTGCGGCGGATCCTGGAGACGGGGACGCCGAAGTCCGACCGCACGGGCACCGGCACCGTGAGCACCTTCGGCGAGCGCCTGCGCTACGACCTGTCGGCGTCGTTCCCGCTGGTGACGACGAAGAAGGTGCACTTCCGCTCGGTCGCCGTCGAACTGCTGTGGTTCCTCCGCGGCGACGGCAACGTCCGCTGGCTGCAGGAGCGCGGCGTCAGCATCTGGGACGAGTGGGCCGACGCGAACGGCGACCTCGGGCCGGTCTACGGCGTCCAGTGGCGCTCCTGGCCGGCGCCCGACGGGGGGACCATCGACCAGCTCCAGGGCGTCCTCGACACGCTGCGCACCGACCCCGACTCCCGGCGCATGGTGGTGTCGGCGTGGAACGTCGCCGCGCTGCCGGAGATGGCGCTGGCTCCCTGCCACGCGCTGTTCCAGTTCGCCGTCCACGACGGCCGGCTGTCCTGCCAGCTCTACCAGCGCAGCGCCGACATGTTCCTCGGCGTCCCGTTCAACATCGCCGGCTACGCGCTGCTCACCCGGATGGTCGCCGCCCAGGTGGGCCTGCAGCCGGGGGAGTTCATCTGGGTCGGCGGGGACTGCCACGTCTACAGCAACCACGTGGCGCAGGTCCGCGAGCAGCTCACCCGCGAGGTCCGGCCGTTCCCGGCGCTGGAGATCGCGCCGGCGCCGTCGCTGTTCGACCACGCCTTCGAGGACTTCACGCTGCACGGCTACGACCCGCACCCGGCCATCCGGGCCGCCGTCGCGGTGTGACGGTGCGCAGCACCCGGCGCCGGTGTGACGCTGCGCAGGACCCGGCGCCGATGGGCACGGCCCTCGTCTGGGCGCAGGCGCACGACCGCGTGATCGGCGCCGGCGGCACCCTGCCGTGGCACCTCCCCGAGGACCTGCGGCTGTTCAGGCAGCTCACCGGCGGCGGGACCGTGGTCATGGGGCGGCGCACCTGGGAGTCCCTGCCGCAGCGCAACCGGCCCCTGCCCGGGCGCGTCAACGTCGTCCTCACCACCGACCCGGCCTGGTCGGCCGACGGCGCGCAGCGGGCCGGCTCGGTCGACGACGTCCTCGCCGCGCACCCCGACTGCTGGGTGATCGGGGGCGCGGCCGTGTACGCCGCGTTCCTCCCGCACGCCGGCCGGCTGGTCGTCACCGACGTCGACCTGGCCGTCGACGGCGACACCCGCGCGCCCGTCCTCGACGCCGGGTGGCGGCGGGTCACCCGCACCCCGGACCACGGCTGGGCCACCTCGGCCACCGGCCTGCGCTACGCCGTCTCGGATTACCGGCGGGAGCGCGCTGCCGGGCCGGGGGCGCGCGCGGACGGTCGGTAGATTCGACCGCATGACCACCGACCCCGCCCGGCCCTTCGGGCGCGTGCTGACGGCGATGGTGACCCCGTTCGCCGAGGACGGCTCGATCGACCTCGCGGGGGCCCAGGAGCTGGCCGCGCACCTGGTGGACCGGCAGGCCCACGACGGCCTCGTCGTGCTCGGCACGACCGGTGAGGCGCCGACGCTCGGCGACGGCGAGCAGTCCGCGGTCCTCGAGGCGGTCCTCGACGCGGTGGGCGACCGTGCGGTCGTCGTCGCCGGGGTCGGCACGAACGACACCGCGCACACCATCGACAACGCCCGCCGGGCCGAGCGGCTCGGCGCGCACGGGCTGCTGGTCGTGACGCCGTACTACAACAAGCCGCCCCAGGCCGGGCTGCTGCGCCACTTCACCTCGGTCGCCGACTCCACCGACCTGCCGGTCATGCTCTACGACATCCCGCCGCGCTCGGTCGTGCCGATCGAGGTCGAGACGCTGGTCCGCGCCGCCGAGCACCCGCGCATCGTGGCGGTGAAGGACGCCAAGGGCGACTTCGGTGCGCTGGCCTGGACGCTGGCCCGCACCGACCTCGCCTACTACTGCGGCGAGGACATGATCAACCTGCCGATGCTGGCGTCCGGAGCCGTCGGCGTGGTGAGCGTGGTGGGCCACCTGGTCGGCCCCCGGCTGGCCGAGCTCATCGCCGCCGTCGAGTCCGGCGACCTCGCCAAGGCGCGCGAGGTCAACGAGAGCCTGCTGCCGGTCTACACCGGCATCTTCCGCACCCAGGGCGTCATCCTGGCGAAGGCGGCGCTGCGCGAGATGGGGCTGCCGGCAGGCCCCGTGCGCCCACCGCTGGTCGACGCCACGCCCGAGCAGATCGCGCAGCTGCGCACCGACCTCGCCGACGGAGGCATCTCCCTGTGAGCCCTGCGAGTCCCGTGAGCCCGACCCCGTGACCGTCAGCACCGCCGGCACCGCCGGCCAGCCGCACCTGGACCTCAAGACGCCCCCGCCGCTGCCCGCCGGCGGCCTGCGGGTGATGGCCCTGGGCGGCCTCGGTGAGATCGGCCGCAACATGGCCGTCCTCGAGTTCGACGGCAAGCTGCTGGTCATCGACTGCGGCGTGCTCTTCCCCGAGGCCGAGCAGCCCGGCGTCGACCTGATCCTCCCCGACTTCGGGGTCATCGAGCACCGCCTCGACGACGTCGCCGCCGTCGTCCTCACCCACGGGCACGAGGACCACATCGGCGCGATCCCCTACCTGCTGCGGCTGCGCGGGGACATCCCGCTGGTCGGGTCGCGGTTCACCCTGGCGCTGGTGGCGGCCAAGCTGCGCGAGCACCGGCTGGTCCCGACGCTGGTCGAGGTGGCCGCCGGCGACGACCACGTCGCCGGGCCGTTCCACTGCGAGTTCATCTCGGTGAACCACTCGATCCCCGACGCGCTCGCCGTCGCCGTCCACACGCCCGCGGGCGTGCTGGTGCACACCGGCGACTTCAAGATGGACCAGCTCCCGCTCGACGGCGTCCTCACCGACCTGGGCGCCTTCGCCCGGCTCGGCCTCGAGGGCATCGACCTGCTGCTGGCCGACTCCACCAACGCCGAGGTCCCCGGCTTCGTCGTCCCCGAGCGCAACATCGGGCCGGTGCTGGAGGACGTCTTCCGCCGCGCCACCCAGCGCCTGATCGTCTCCAGCTTCGCCAGCCACGTGCACCGCATCCAGCAGGTGCTCGACGCCGCCGAGACACACGGCCGCAAGGTCGCCCTCGTCGGCCGCTCGATGGTGCGCAACATGGGCGTCGCCCAGGACCTCGGCCTGCTGCGGGTGGCGCCGGGGCTGATGGTCAAGCTCGACGAGGCCACGGCGATGCCGCCGGAGCAGGTGGTGCTGATCAGCACCGGCTCGCAGGGGGAGCCGCTGTCCGCGCTCGGGCGCATGGCCCGCGGCGAGCACCACCAGGTCACCATCGAGGCCGGCGACACGATCGTGCTGGCGTCCTCGCTCGTGCCCGGCAACGAGACCGCCGTCTACAAGGTCATCAACGGGCTGGCGCGGCTGGGTGCCACCGTGGTGCACAAGGAGACGGCGATGGTGCACGTCTCCGGGCACGCGCCGGCCGGTGAGCTGCGCACCCTGCTCAACGTGGCCAAGCCCCGCTACCTCATGCCCGTGCACGGCGAGTGGCGGCACCTGCGCGCACACGCCGCGCTGGCCGAGCAGACCGGCATGGCCGCCGACCGGGTGCTGCTCGCCGAGGACGGCGTGGTCGTGGACCTCGTCGACGGCAAGGCCACGATCACCGGGTCGGTGCCGGTGGGCAACGTCTACGTCGACGGGCTCAACGTCGGCGACGTCGGCGAGGAGTCGCTGCAGGAGCGGCGGATCCTCGGCGACGAGGGGTTCGTGGCGCTCACCGTGGTGATCGAGCCCTCGACCGGCACGATCGTGCGCCCGGTGCACCTGTCCACCCGCGGCTTCTCCGACGACCCGGCCGCCTTCGACGAGGTGCTGCACCTGGTCGAGGACAACCTCAAGCGCGACCTCGCCGACGGGCAGCGCGACGCCCACCGGCTGTCGCAGTCGATCCGCCGGACCGTCGGCAAGTGGGTGTCCGACACCCATCGCCGCCGCCCGATGATCATCCCGACCGTCCTGGAGGTCTGAACGCGGCGGGCGCCACCGCCGTACCCCCTCCTGCGCGGCACCCGACTGGCGGGTGCCGCCTCCCGAGGGGACTCCCATGCGACCCACGACCCTGCGCGCCGGCACCGCGGCCGGCGCGTCGGCCTTCGCCCTGCTCCTGCTCGCCGCGACCCCGGCCGCGGCCGGCGGACCGGGCGGCTCCGGCACTGCCACCCGAGGCGGCGGGACCGCCGTCACCGGCACGGCGGACTCCGGCGCCGGCTCGCTGCGCGCCGCCGTCCAGGCGGCCAACGCCGCCGGCTCGGGCACCGTCGTGCTGTCCGACCGCCTGTACCGGCTGGCCCTGGCCGGCACCGACGACACCGCGGCGGCCGGGGACCTCGACGTCACCGGCCGCCTGCTGGTCGAGGGCCGGGGCGCCACCATCGACGCGGCAGGCCTGGACCGGGTGTTCGACGTCCGGCCGGGCGGCTCGCTGACCCTGCGGGACGTCACCGTCACCGGCGGCCGGGCCGCCGGCACCCCGGGCGCCACCGGCGGGGCCTCCGGCGGCGGCGTCCTCAACGCGGGCACGCTGGTCGTCGAGCGCAGCACGATCACCGCCAACAGCGCTCCGCGCGCCGGTGGGGGCATCGAGGCGATCGCGGGCTCGACGACGACCGTCACGCGCTCCACGCTGTCGCACAACAGCACCGGCCCCACGCCCGGCAACGGCGGCGGCCTGCACCTCACCGGCACCGGCACGGTGCACGTCGAGCGCAGCACGGTCACCGGCAACACCGCGGCCTCCGAGGGCGGCGGCCTCTGGAACTCGGCCACCGGCACCATGACGGTCAGCCGCAGCACCATCAGCGGCAACACCGCCGCCGGCGCCGCGGCCGACAACGGCGGCGGCGGCCTGTTCACCGACGGCGGCTCGCTCACCGTCGACCGCAGCGAGGTCCGCGGCAACTCCGCCACCGGCGCGGCGGGATCCGGCGGCGGCCTGTTCACCAACGCGGGCTCCCTCACCGTCACCCGCACCGTCGTCGACCGCAACGACGCCCGGCGGGCCGGCGGCGGCATCGAGGCACTCGGCGGGACGACGACGCTCGACCGCACCGCGCTCACCGGCAACACCACCGGCGCGGCACCGGGCAACGGCGGCGGCCTGCACCTCACCGGCGCGGGCACCGTCCGCATCGACCGCGGCACGGTCACCGGCAACCGTGCGGCCACCGAGGGCGGCGGGCTGTGGAACTCCGAGCCCGGGACGATGACCGTCACCCGCACCCGGATCAGCGGCAACAGCGCCCCGGTCGGCCCAGACGTGTTCCAGGACGGCGCCGGCACCGGCTCCACCGTCGACGGGCAGCGGGTCCCCGGCGAGGCCTGACCTGCACAGCACCTGATCCGCACAGCACCTGATCCGCACAGCACCTGATCCGCACCGCACAGGGGGGCGCCGGCCACGGGGAGGCGCCCCCCTGTCGTGCGCTCAGAAGTCCGACCGGGCCACCACGTCGCCGTCGTCGTCGACGACCTCGAAGCCGACGGCGTCGGCCCGCAGCACCGCGGAGCTGAGGTTGCACCGCAGCTCCGCGCCGCCGATGCCGAGGAACTCCCCGGCCGGCACCTCGCGGCCGTCGTCGTCGGTGACCGCCACCCGGTACACCTCGCCGTCGGCGAAGCCGCTGCCGGTGAGCCGGACCTCCACGCCCCAGGTGTGCGGGACGAGGTCCGCGCGCGCCTCGACGCCGGGATCGAGCGCCTGTACCGCCACGGGCTCCAGCGGCGGGGGATCGGGCACCGGCCGGGCCAGCCAGCCGACCGCCGCGCCGGCGGCGGCCACGCCGACGACCGCGGCGGCGGCGAGGACCGGGCGGAGGGGCCGGCGGCGGGGAGGGGGTGGCGCGGTGCCGGGGCGCGCCGCCCCGCTCCTCCGCGGCGATCCGGGCGAGCACCGCGGCTCCCAGGCCCGGGGGCGGGGTGGGTGTCTCGTCGAGCACGTCGGGGTCGACCGCGGACAGGCGCGCGGCCAGCGGGGCCAGCTCGGCCAGCTCGGCGCGGCAGGCGGGGCAGCCGTCCAGGTGCGCCTGCAGCCGGTCCCGGTCGGCGGTCTCCAGGTGGCCCAGCGCGAACGCACCGAGCAGCTCGCGCAGCTCCCGGTGGTCCCCGTCGGCGCGGCTCACGGCTCCACCCCCATCTCGTCGAGGGCCAGGCGCAGTGCCTTGAGCCCGTAGAACACCCGGCTGCGCAGCGTCCCGACCGGGACGCCGAGCTCGGCGGCCACCTCGCCGTAGGGGCGACCGCGCAGGTGCGTCTGCACGATCGCCGTGCGGTGCTCGGCGCTGATCCGCCGCAGCGCCTCCTCGACCACCCAGGCGTCCACCAGCCGGTCGTCGGCGGCCGCCTCGGCCGGCGTCGCCGGCTCGTCGGTCAGCTCGCGCTGCCACGGCCGGACGGCGAACCGGCGCGCCTCGTCGACGACGACGTTGCGCGCGATGGCGAACAGCCAGGTGCGCAGGCTGGCCAGCTGCGGATCGTAGGAGCCCGAGGCGCGCCAGGCCCGCAGGAACACCTCCTGGACGACGTCCTGCGCCGCCCCGCCGTCGCCGAGCTGGCGCAGCGCGAAGCGGTAGAGCTCCGCGCCGTGCGCGGCGTAGGCCGCCCGCACGTCCAGCGGCGCCGGTCCCGGTGACCGCCGTCCCATCCGCACCTCCGAGCCGGGGTCCCCGTCCGGGAGGACGTACGGCCGCGGGGCCGCCGCGGTTCACCCTGTCAGCGCACGACCTCGATCGGGGCGATCCCCTCCTCGGCCGGGAGGTCGAAGCCCCACACCTGCGCGTAGAAGGACAGCTCGCCGTCGAGGGCGGCCCGGATGTTCTCCGCGCGCCGGAAGCCGTGCTGCTCGCCCTCGAACAGCAGGTAGGCGTGCGGGACGCCCCGCTCCCGCAGCGCCGCCACCAAGACCTCCGCCTGCTCCGGCGGGACGACGCGGTCCTCGGCGCCCTGGAACACCGCCAGCGGGGTGTCGAGGGCGGAGACGCGGGTGATGGGGGAGCGCTGCGCGTAGACCTCGGCCCCGGCGGGCCACGGCGCCACCAGCCCGTCGAGGTAGCGGGACTCGAACTTGTGCGTGTCCGCGGCCAGCGCGCCGAGGTCGGCCACACCGAAGTGGCTGGCGCCGGCGGTGAAGACGCCGGGCCGCAGGGTGAGCGCGGCCAGCGTCGTGTAGCCGCCGGCCGAGCCACCCCGGATCGCCATGCGCGCGGGGTCCACCCGGCCGGCGTCGGCCAGGTACCGGGCGCAGGCGACCACGTCGTCGAGGTCGACGACGCCCCAGCGGCCCTGCAGCGCGTCGCGGTACCGGCGGCCGTGGCCGGTGGAGCCGCGGTAGTCGACGTGCGCGACGCAGAAGCCGCGCGAGGTGAAGTACTGGATCTCCAGGTCGAGCCCGCGGGCGTGGGCCGAGGTCGGGCCGCCGTGCACCATGACGACCAGCGGCGGCCGGTCGCCCTCGGGGGCGGAGACCTCCGGGTTGGTGGGTGGGTAGACGACGGCGTGCGCCTCGGCGATGCCGGTGCCGCGCTCCTCGGTCGGGAAGGTCACGTCCTCGGGCACGGAGAACCAGGCCGGGTCGAGCCCGAGGTCGCGCGCGGGTCGCAGGACGTGGGCCCGGCCGGTGAGGTCCGCGCGCAGGACCACCGGCTCGCGCGCGGGGCTCCCGGCCGCGCACACGACACCGTCGCCGGCCGCGGTCAGGTACCGGAGGGCCGTCCAGCCGGGCAGCCGCACCTCCGACGTCGACCCGTCCGGTCCGAGCACGACCAGCCGGTCACCGCCGTCGCCGCCTGCGGCGGCCACCACCCGGCCGCCGGGCAGCAGCGCAAAGCGCCGGGCGCCGAAGACCCACTGCGGGCCGGCGATCTCGGTGCCGGTGTCGAGCACCAGCTCGGCCTCCCCGCCGGGGCGCCACCGCCACAGCGCCCACACGTCGGTGCGGTCGCAGCAGAACCACAGGGCGCCGTCGGCGTCCCAGGTCGGCTGCACCGCGGACTCGCCCGCGCCGCCGGCCACGACCGTGTCGGTGCCGTCGGCGGCGCGGACCACCAGCTGCGCGGCGTCCCACGGCATGGCCGGGTGGTCCCACTGCAGCCACGCCAGCTCCCCGCCGGGCCCGGGCCGCGGGTCGGAGACGAAGTCCGGGCCGCTCACCAGCACCTCGGCGGTGCCGTCGGGAGCCAGCCGCACGACCTCGTTGACGACGTCGGCCGCGGCACCGGAGGCGGCGTGCGTCTCCCGGACGGCGAGCAGCGACCCGTCCGCGGTGGGGGTGAGGTCGGCGTACCGGACGCCTGCCGGCAGCTCCGGCTCCGGGGTGACGGCGACCGGGCCGTCGTCGCCGGGGGACAGCCGGTACAGCCGCTGGTCGTCGAAGTGCGTGAACCACAGCGTGCCGCCGGCGACCGCCCACGCCGCCCCGCCGTACTCGTGCACGCGGGTGCGGGCGTTCCACGGCGGCGGGAGGACGTCGGTGACCGTGCCGTCGGCCGACCGCCGCACCAGCGCCGACCGGCCGCCCTCACCGGGCCGTGACTCCGACCACCAGACGTCCGGGTGGCCGGGGGAGCCGGCATCGACGGCGACCTCGCCCAGCCGGGCGGCGGCGCGGACGACGAGTGCGGAGGTGACGGGGGTCGGCCAGCTGCCGTACGGGACGGGGGAGGAGGGCGGCATGCAGGGACCGTAGGCCGGGGACACGACGCCGCGCCTGCCTGGGAGGACGCTGCGTGACGGCTACCGTCGACGCATGCCTGCCCGCACCACGCCCTCGCGCCGGCCGGCCGGCTCGGCCCCCAAGGGCCGGTCCGGGTCGACGGCGGCCGGCAAGCGGCCGGCCCCGCGCACCCCCGCCCGCAACGGCAACCGCAAGGCCCCGCCCGCAAGCCGGCCCCGAAGCAGGGCGCGGGCGCTGCCGCCGGTGCCTGGCGGGCCGCCGCCGGCGCCTGGTCGCTGGTCGCCCGCGGCGCCGGGGGACTGGCCCGCTCGGTCGCCCGCCCGGAGGAGGCCGAGCCGCTCGCCCCGGAGCACCGCCGCGACGGTGCCGGCCTCGCCGTCCTCGGCCTCGCCGTCGTCCTCGGCGCCGCCGCGTGGTTCGACGGCATCGGCCCCGTGGGCGCCGGCCTGGCCGACGGGGTCCGCTGGGTGGTCGGCTCCCTGCTGGTCGTGCTGCCCGCGCTGCTGTTCCTCGTCGCCCTGCGCCTGCTGCGCCGCGCCCCGCGCCCCGAGGCCCGCGGCCGGCTGGCCATCGGCTGGGTGTGCGCCACCCTCGCTGCGCTCGGCATCGCCTCGGTCGTCGGCACGCCCGCCGACCCCATGGACGGCAGGCCCGGCTCGGGCGGCCTCGTCGGCTGGGCGGTCGGCACGCCGCTGACCGCGGGTCTCGGGGCCGTCGTCGCCGTCGTGCTGCTGTCTCTGCTCGCCGTCTTCGCCGTGCTCGTGCTGACCGCGACGCCGCTGCACCAGGTGCCCGAGCGGCTGCGGGGCCTCGTCGACCGGGTCACCGGCAACGACGGCGAGTGGGACGAGGACGGCTACGACTCGGACGGCTACGACGAGCACGACGAGCACGACGAGCCGGAGGAGGAGCCGGTCCGGCCGCGCCGGTCCAGGCGCGCGGCGCTGTCCGAGGCGCTGTCGGAGGACCAGCCGGACCTGACCGCCACCGGCCCGATCGACCACGTCCCGGCCGCCGACGTCCGCTCGGCCGTGCACGTCGAGCCCCCGGCGCCCCCGGCGCCCGCCCGCCGCGCGCCGGTCGTGGACCGCACGGCGCCGCCGGAGGACCTGGAGCCGGTCACCGAGCCCGAGCAGCTGCGCATCGAGCCGGTCGAGGGCGAGTACACGCTGCCGTCGGTGTCGCTGCTGCGGCCGGGAACGCCGCCGCGCAAGGAGTCGCAGGCCAACAACGCGGTGGTCGACGCCATCCGCGGGGTGCTGGAGCAGTTCTCCATCGACGCGGACGTCACGGGGTACACCCGCGGGCCGACGGTCACCCGCTACGAGGTCGAGCTCGGCAACGCGGTCAAGGTCGAGAAGATCACCGCGCTGACGCGCAACCTGGCCTACGCCGTCGCCAACGACAACATCCGCATCCTCGCGCCGATCCCGGGCAAGTCCGCGGTGGGCATAGAGGTGCCCAACGCCGACCGGGAGACGGTCAGCCTCGGTGACGTCATGCGCTCGCAGACGGCCAAGCAGGACCCGCACCCCATGGTGGTCGGGCTCGGCAAGGACATCGAGGGCGGCTTCGTCACCGCCAACCTGGCGAAGATGCCCCACCTGCTGGTCGCCGGCGCCACCGGCGCCGGCAAGTCCTCGTGCATCAACTCGCTGCTGACGTCTCTGCTGCTGCGGGCCGCGCCGGAGCAGCTGCGGATGATCCTGGTCGACCCGAAGATGGTCGAGCTCACGCCCTACGACGGCATCCCGCACCTCATCACGCCGATCATCACCGACCCGAAGAAGGCCGCCACCGCGCTGGCCTGGCTGGTCGAGGAGATGGAGCAGCGCTACCAGGACATGCGGGCGACCGGGGTGCGGCACATCGACGACTTCAACCGCAAGGTCGAGCGCGGCGAGATCACCGCCCCGCCCGGCAGCGAGCGGGTCTACCGCCCCTATCCCTACATCCTCGCGATCGTCGACGAGCTGGCCGACCTGATGATGGTGGCCCCGCGCGACGTCGAGGAGTCGATCGTCCGGATCACCCAGAAGGCCCGCGCCGCCGGCATCCACCTGGTCCTGGCGACCCAGCGGCCCTCGGTCGACGTGGTCACCGGCCTGATCAAGGCCAACGTGCCCTCGCGGCTGGCGTTCTCGACCTCCAGCCTCACTGACAGCCGGGTCATCCTCGACCAGCCCGGCGCGGAGAAGCTGATCGGCATGGGCGACGCCCTCTTCATGCCGATCGGCGCCGGCAAGCCGCAGCGGCTGCAGGGCGCCTACGTGTCCGACGCCGAGATCGAGGCCGTCGTCGAGTTCACCAAGCGGCAGGCCGAGCCGGAGTACCGCGAGGAGGTCTTCAGCGCCGCCGCGGCCGGCGAGAAGAAGGAGGTCGACGAGGACATCGGCGGTGACCTCGACCTGCTGTGCCAGGCGGTCGAGCTCGTCGTCACCAGCCAGTTCGGCTCGACGTCGATGCTGCAGCGCAAGCTGCGGGTCGGCTTCGCGAAGGCCGGGCGGCTCATGGACCTCATGGAGACCCGCGGCGTCGTGGGCCCGTCCGAGGGCTCCAAGGCCCGCGACGTGCTCGTCAAGCCCGACGAGCTGGAGTCGGTCCTGTTCACGCTGCGTGGCGGCACGCTGCCCGCCGGCGAGTAGCAGGACCCCGTCGCGGACGGCGCCTACGATGGACGGGTGACAGCCCCGCTCAGCCCTGCCCGGACGGTGGCGGTGGTGACCCTCGGCTGCGCGCGCAACGAGGTCGACTCCGAGGAACTGGCCGGCCGGCTGGCCGCCGACGGCTACCGGCTGGTCGAGGACCCCGAGGGCGCCGACGCCGTCCTGGTCAACACCTGCGGGTTCATCGAGTCGGCGAAGAAGGACTCGGTCGACGCCATCCTCGCGGCCACCGACAGCGGTGCCGAGGTCGTCGCCGTCGGGTGCATGGCCGAGCGGTACGGGTCCGAGCTGGCCGGCGCGCTGCCCGAGGCCACCGTCCTCGGCTTCGACGACTACGCCGCGATCGGCGACCGGCTCGACGACGTCCTCACCGGCCGGCCGCTGGTCCCGCACTCCCCGCGCGACCGCCGCACGCTCCTGCCGATCAGCCCGGTCGCCCGCACCGCCGCCGTGACCGCCGAGGAGGCGCCCGCCATCCCGGGCCACGGGTGGGTGCAGCGCCGCCGCCTGGCCTCGGGCCCGTCCGCCGCGCTCAAGCTCGCCTCCGGCTGCGACCGGCGCTGCGCCTTCTGCGCCATCCCCACCTTCCGCGGCTCGTTCGTCTCCCGGCCGCCGGCCGAGGTGCTCACCGAGGCGCGGTGGCTGGCCGGGCAGGGCGTCACCGAGCTGGTGCTGGTCAGCGAGAACTCCACCTCCTACGGCAAGGACCTCGGCGACCTGCGCTCGCTGGAGCGGCTGCTGCCGCAGCTGGCCGCCGTCGAGGGGATCGTCCGGGTGCGGGTGGCCTACCTGCAGCCGGCCGAGCTGCGCCCCGGCCTGCTCGAGGTCATCGCCGCCACCGAGGGCGTGGCGCCCTACTTCGACCTGTCCTTCCAGCACTCCTCGCCGGGGCTCCTGCGCCGGATGCGCCGCTTCGGCGGCACCGACGACTTCCTCGCGCTGATCGGGCGCGCGCGCTCGCTCGCGCCCACGGCGGGCTTCCGCACCAACGTCATCCTCGGCTTCCCGGGGGAGACCGAGGACGACGTCGCCGAGCTCGAGCGCTTCCTCACCGAGGGCCGCCTCGACGCCGTCGGGGTGTTCGGCTACTCCGACGAGGAGGGCACCGAGGCGGTGCGCATGCCGGGCAAGCTCGACCAGGCCGAGATCGACGCGCGGGTCCGCCGGATCACCGACCTGGTCGAGGAGCTCACCGCCCAGCGCGCCGAGGACCGCGTCGGCGACCGCGTGGAGGTGCTCCTCACCGAGGACCTCTCGGCGGAGCAGGGCCCGGGCGCCTGGGCCGGCCACGCCGCGCACCAGGACCCCGACGCCGACGGCACCACCACGGTCACCGGGGTGCCCGGCGACGCCCGGCCCGGGCAGCTGCTGGCGGCCGAGGTGGTCGGCACCGAGGGCATCGACCTGGTGGCGGCCGCCCTCGAGCCCGCCGCCCTCCCGGCCGGGCGGTGAGCGACCGGTGAGCGCCGTCGTGCCCGACCCGGCGGCGACCCCACCCCAGTCGGCCAAGCTGGTCAACCTGCCCAACGCCCTCACCGTGCTGCGGCTCGCGGTGGTGCCGGTGTTCGCCGTCCTGCTGCTGTCCGACGGCGGGATGGACGACGACCGCCGGATCTGGGCGACGGTGTTCTTCGGCCTGGCGATCATCACCGACCGCTACGACGGGCTCATCGCGCGGCGCACCGGCCAGGTGACGGAGTTCGGCAAGCTGGCCGACCCGATCGCGGACAAGGCGCTCACCGGCACCGCGCTGGTCGGCCTCTCGGTGCTCGCGCTGCTGCCCTGGTGGGTGACGCTGGCGATCATCGTCCGCGAGGTCGGCGTCACCCTGCTGCGGTTCTGGGTGATCCGGCACGGCGTCATCGCCGCCAGCCGCGGGGGCAAGGCCAAGACCGTGGTCCAGGCGCTGGCCATCGGCCTCTACATCCTGCCGCTGGGCGGGGTGCTGGCCAGTGCCCGGTGGTGGGTCATGGCCGCCGCGCTGGTCCTCACGCTCGTGACCGGCCTCGACTACGTCTACCGGGCCCTGACGCTGCGCCGCACCAGCGCCCGGGCCATGCGCGCCGCCGCGGCGCGCCGCGCCGCCGGCCCGGCCGGCTCCCGCACCGACACCGCGGCCTAGCGCCCGCAGGACCGCCCGCGCGACGGGAACGCCGAGGCCGGTGCGGGTGTTACGCCATGAGCGGACGCGGCCCTGCCGGCTCGGTGCCGGACAGGGGCGCCGCGTACCGTGGGCGCACGGCACCTGCGGGTGCCGCCGCTCTTCCCTCAGCCAGACAGGAGACGGCCATGACGCTGCTGCGCACCCAGCTCGGGGAGACCCTGCGCGGTCACCGGCTGCGGCAGCGGCGCACGCTGCGCGACGTCTCCGGTGCCGCCCGGGTCAGCCTGGGCTACCTCTCCGAGGTCGAGCGCGGGCAGAAGGAGGCCTCCTCCGAGCTGCTCGCCTCCATCTGTGACGCCCTCGACGTCGAGCTGGCCGACCTGCTCGCCGAGGTGAGCTCCGGCCTGCGCGGCCCCGACGGCCGCGTCCGCCAGCTCGCCGCCGCCGGCGGTGCCGCGGCCCCGGTCGAGGCGCCGTCCGCCGACGCCGCGTCCGCCGAGGAGACCGCCGTCCCGGCCGAGACGGCCACCCCCGTCGCCGAGCCGGCGCTCGCGCTGGTCGGCGCCACCACCCGCGCCGCCCACCGCGCGGGCAGCGCCGTCTCGCTGGCCGCCTAGTCCTCCTGCGGCGCCCTCCTGCGGCGTCCTCCCGGCGCCCGACGCGCCGCCGGGCGGCGGGCACGGGCCCGGCGGTCGTGGCAGGGTGGGCCCCAGGGGGACCACTCAGCCGCGGGTGGTTGCAGCGGCCACCGACGGAGGTCGCCGTGCGGTACCTGTTCCGCCCGCCGGGCACGGACGGCGCGAGCCTGCTCGCCCTGCCCTGGCACCAGCCGCTCGAGGAGTGGGACCCGGACCTGCTGCTCGAGGTGCCCCAGCGCGGCATCTCGCGGCACGTCGTGCGGTTCGTCGCCGAGCAGGGCAGGGTCTTCGCGCTCAAGGAGATCGCCGAGTCGCTGGCCCGGCACGAGTACGCGCTGCTGGGCGAGTTCGAGGCGGAGGGCCTCCCGGCGGTCTCGGTCCTGGGCATCTGCGTCGACCGGCCCGGCGGGCAGGACGCCATCCTGGTCACCCGCTACCTCGAGTACTCGATGTCCTACCGCTACCTGTTCTCGCGGCCGAGCGCCCGGCAGTCGGTGGACCAGCTCATGGACACCCTGGTCGTGCTGCTCGTGCGGCTGCACCTGGCCGGGGTGTTCTGGGGTGACTGCTCGCTGTCGAACACCCTCTTCCGCCTCGACGCCGGCGCGCTGGCCGCCCACCTGGTGGACGCCGAGACCGCCGAGCGGCACCCGACGCTGAGCCGGGGCCAGCGGCACTACGACCTGGACCTCGCCCGCGAGCGCGTGGGCGCCGAGCTGCTCGACCTGCAGTTCGGGGACCTGCTGCCCGAGGGCGTCGACCCCATCGAGGTGGCCGACAGCCTGCCGGTGCGCTACGCGCGGCTGTGGGAGGAGGTCACCCGCGAGGAGCTCTTCCGCGCCGACGAGCAGCGCTACCGGGTGGCCGAGCGGCTGCGGCGGCTCAACGACCTCGGCTTCGACGTCGGCGAGGTCGAGCTGGTGACCTCCGACGAGGGCGCCCGCCTGCGGGTCGAGACCCGGGTGTCCTCGCCCGGCCAGCACCGCCGGGAGCTCATGCGGCTCACCGGCCTGGAGGTGCAGGAGAACCAGGCGCGGCGGCTGCTCAACGACCTGCGCACCTTCCGGGCCTGGATGGAGCAGAAGACGGGTGCGCCGGTCTCCGAGGCGGTGGCCGGCGCGCGCTGGCTGGCCGAGGTCTACCAGCCGGTCATCGACGCCATCCCGCCGGAGCTGGCCGGCCGGCTCGCGCCGGCCGAGGTGTTCCACGAGGTGCTCGAGCACCGGTGGTTCCTGTCGGAGCGGGAGGGCCGCGACGTCGGGACGACCCAGGCGGCGCGGTCGTACTTCAGCACCGTCCTGCCGAGCACCCCGCCGGAGCTCACCACACCCTCGGTGATCGCCAGGCGTCCCTGAGCGGACCGCGCGCCGGACCGTCGGTCACGGCCGGGACACACCCGGGTTGCGGACACCTGTGAGGTGGGCCACGGTACGGATCGCGGTGATCGTCGGTGCTCGCCGAAACGGAGGCGATAGGTCTTGTCCATCGCAACAGAAGGACCCCCCGAGGGAGCCGGAGGACGTCCTCCGCGACGGGCCCGGCGGAGACGGTCACGGCGTGCTGTCGGGGGCGCGGCCACCGCGTTCGTCGTGGCGTCCACGCTGGCCGCCTGCGGCGGCGGCGGATCGGACTCCGCCACCCCGGTGCTGAACTGGTACATCAACCCCGACTCGGGCGGGCAGGCGGCCATCGCCGAACGCTGCTCGGAGGAGTCGGGTGGTGCGTACACGATCCAGGTGTCCCAGCTGCCGCGTGAGTCGTCCGCCCAGCGGGAGCAGCTGGTGCGCCGCCTGGCGGCCGAGGACTCCTCGATCGACATCATGAGCCTCGACGTGGTGTTCCCCCCGGAGCTGGCCCAGGCGGGTTTCCTCGCGCCCGTGCCCGAGGACATCGCGCAGGAGGTCAGCGAGGGCGTGCTCGAGGGCGCGCTCCAGTCGGCGACCTGGGAAGACGAGCTGGTCACCATCCCCTTCTGGGCCAACACCCAGCTGCTCTGGTACCGCAAGTCGGTGGCCGAGGCCGCCGGGCTCGACATGACCCAGCCGGTCACGTGGGACCAGCTCGTGGAGGCCGCCGAGAGCCAGGGCGTGCTGCTGAGCGCGCAGGGCAGGCGTGCCGAGTCGCTCATGGTGTGGTTCAACGCGCTGATCGAGTCGGCCGGCGGGTCCATCATCGAGGAGAACTCCGACAACCCGGAGGACGTCCAGTGGGGGCTGTCCTCGCCGGAGTCCGACCGTGCCGCTGAGGTGATGGCCACCGTCGCCAACTCCAGCGCCGTGGGTGCGGGCTTCACGACGTCCAGCGAGGACACCAGCGCGACGGAGTTCGAGAGCGACGCCGGCGGGTTCATGGTCAACTGGCCGTTCGTCTACGCCCGGGCGCAGGCGGCCGTGGAGGCCGGCACCCTGGACGCGTCCGTGCCCGAGGACTACGGATGGGCGCTGTACCCCCGTGTCGACGCGGACTCGCCGGCTGCGCCCCCGCTGGGCGGGATCGACCTCGGGGTCTCCGCCTTCAGTGCGCACCCCGACCTCGCCTACGACGCGACCGCCTGCATCGTCAGCGACGAGAACCAGGCCGAGTACATGATCACCAACGGCAACCCGGCCTCCTCGGCAGCCGTCTACGACGACCCGGAGGTCCAGGAGGCCTACCCCATGGCCGACACCATCCGGGAGTCGCTGGAGGCGGCGGCCTCTCGTCCGCAGACCCCCTACTACAGCGAGGTCCTCGGGTCCCTCCTCCGCGAGTACCACCCGCCGGGCGCGGTGGACGACCAGACCGGTGAGCGGGCTCAGGAACTCATGCAGGCCGTCCTGTCAGGAGAGCAGCTGCTATGAGCCAGACGACGCTCCCCCCGGTCGAGAAGACGCAACCGGTCTCCGCCCCGGGCGGAACCATCTCCGACCGGTCCAAGGCGGAACGCAAGCTCGGCTGGATGCTGGCCGGCCCGGCGTTCCTCGTGATGCTCCTCGTCACCGCCTACCCGATCCTGCAGGCGGTCTACTACTCGCTGTTCAACTACCGGCTGACCGACCCGGAGAACCGGTCGTTCAACGGGCTGTCGAACTACTGGGTGATCCTCACCGACCAGCTGTGGTGGACGTCGGTGGCCATCACGCTGCTGATCACGGTCGTCACCGTCGCCGTGGAGCTGGTCCTCGGGTTCGCCCTGGCGCTGGTCATGGCCAAGGCGCTCTCGTCGATCCGTCCGGTCGTCCGGGCCTCGATCCTGATCCCGTACGCCGTCATCACGGTCGTGTCCGCCTTCGCCTGGCAGTTCGCCTTCCGGATCGACACCGGCTTCGTGAACAACTGGTTCACCTGGCTGCCGGGGGTCAGCGACACCACCGACTGGTTCGGTGGCACCGGCACCTCGCTGTTCGTCATCTGCCTGGCCGAGATCTGGAAGACCACGCCGTTCATCTCGCTGCTCCTGCTCGCCGGCCTGGCGCAGGTGCCCGAGGTGCTGCAGGAGGCGGCGAAGGTCGACGGCGCCACGCGGTGGCAGCGGATGTGGAAGGTGACCATCCCGAACATGAAGGCCGCGATCATGGTGGCCCTGCTGTTCCGGACCCTCGACGCTTTCCGCGTCTTCGACAGCATCTACATCATGACCGCGGGGGCCAACAACACCGAGTCGGTGTCCTTCCTCGCGTACCGGCAGACGATCGCGCGGGTGGAGATCGGCCTCGGGTCGGCGGTGTCGGTCCTGCTGTTCCTGGCCGTCGTGCTGATCGCCTTCCTGTTCATCAAGGGCTTCAAGATCGACCTCGCACAGGCGAGAGGAGAGCGCTGATGTCGACGAGGTCGAAGGTCTGGTGGGTGGTCGGGGGCGTCCTGATCATCATCTACTGCCTGTTCCCGATCGCCTGGATCATCTCGCTGTCGCTCAAGGCGCCGTCGGACATCGCCAACGGCCAGTTCCTGCCGAGCGACCCGTCGTGGACGAACTACTCGACGGTCCTGACCGGCGCGGCGAGTGACCTGTTCCTGCCGGCGCTGCGCAACAGCTTCGGGATCTGCCTGATCGCCACCGCGATCTCGTGCATCCTGTCGATGTTCGCGGCCTACGCGATCGCCCGGCTGGATTTCCCCGGCAAGAAGCTGATCCTGTCGGTGGCGCTCGGGGTGGCGATCTTCCCGGTGATCTCGATCGTGACGCCGCTGTTCAACCTGTGGCGGCAGATCGGGCTCTACGACACCTGGCCCGGGCTGATCATCCCGTACCTGTCCCTGACGCTGCCGATCTCCATCTGGACGATGTCGGCGTTCTTCCGGGAGATCCCCTGGGAGATGGAGCAGGCCGCGCAGGTCGACGGCGCGACGACGTGGCAGGCCTTCCGCAAGGTCATCGTCCCGCTGGCCGCCCCGGGCGTCTTCACGACGGCGATCATCGCCTTCTTCATCGCCTGGAACGACTTCGCCTACGGCATCTCGCTGACGTCGACGGACGCATCCCGCCCCGTCCCGGCCGCGCTGGGTCTGTTCTCCGGTGCCTCGCAGTTCGAGGACCCGACGGGGGCCATCGCCGCGGCCGCGGTGATCGTCACCATCCCCGTCGTCGTCCTGGTCCTGCTCTTCCAGCGGCGCATCGTCGCCGGCCTCACCAACGGCGCGGTCAAGGGCTGACCCGGCCGTGCTCCCCACTCCGCTCACGTCCAGAGGGGACGAGATCTGATGGCCTCCATCGAGATGCGCAACATCGTCAAGCAGTACGGCGACGGCTACCCGGCCGTCAACGACGTCAGCCTCGACATCGCCGACGGCGAGTTCATGATCCTGGTCGGCCCGTCCGGCTGCGGGAAGTCCACCCTGCTGCGGATGATCGTCGGGCTGGAGGACATCACCAGCGGCGACATGGTCATCGGCGGCAAGCGGGTCAACGACCTCGCCCCGCGCGAGCGCAACCTGTCGATGGTCTTCCAGAACTACGCGCTCTACCCGCACATGACGGTGTTCGAGAACATCGCCTTCCCGCTGCGGCTGTCCAAGACGCCCGACGACGAGGTCCGCCGCCGCGTCATGGAAGCCTCCGACGTCCTCGAGCTCAAGGAGCACCTGGAGCGCAAGCCGGCCAACCTCTCCGGTGGCCAGCGCCAGCGGGTGGCCATGGGCCGGGCGATCGTGCGGCAGGCCGAGGCGTTCCTCTTCGACGAGCCGCTGTCCAACCTCGACGCCAAGCTGCGCGGACAGATGCGCACCGAGATCTCCCGCCTGCAGCGCCGGCTCGGCATCACCACCGTCTACGTCACCCACGACCAGACCGAGGCGATGACCCTCGGCGACCGGGTCTGCGTCCTGCGCAAGGGCAAGATCCAGCAGGTCGCCTCGCCGCGCGAGCTGTACGAGCAGCCGGTCAACCTGTTCGTCGCCGGGTTCATCGGCTCGCCGCCGATGAACTTCCTGCCCGCCACGCTGGAGGGCACCACCCTGCAGACGCCGTTCGGGCCGGTCACCCTCGACGAGCAGCGGGCCGCGGCCGTCCGCGGCCGGGACCTGCTGCTGGTGGGCATCCGCCCGGAGTACTTCGAGGACGCGTCGCTGGTCGACGAGGCCAAGCGGCCGGTCGGGTCGGTGTTCCGCGCCCGGGTCGACGTCACCGAGTGGCTCGGGGACTCGCAGTACGCCTACATCCCCTACGAGGCGCCGGAGGCGATCACCGCCCAGCTGCGCGACCTGTCCCGGGAGCTGGACTCCGAGGAGCTGCGCACCCAGGCGATCGTGTCCATCGACTCCACGAGCCGGATCCGCGAGGGCCGGGAGGCGGAGTTCTGGCTCGACAGCCGGAAGATCCACGTCTTCGACCCGCAGACCGGCGAGAACCTCACCCGTGACGCGGAGGCCGGCGCCCGGCTGACGCAGATGGCCACCGAGGACCGGGTGGAGCAGGTCGAGCACGCGCAGGCCACCGGGCAGACCGTCGGCTCCAGCATGATGGGCGGCTCGTCCGGGACGTCCGGACCGTCCGGGGCGCACCGCTCCGGCGCCGCGTAAGGGCTCCGTCCGTGGACCACCGCCGTCCGTGGTGGCGGACGGCGGTGGTCTACGAGGTCTACCTGCGCAGCTTCGCCGACGGCACGGGGGACGGGCTCGGCGACGTCCCCGGCCTGCGCAGCCGGCTGCCGTACCTGGCCGACCTGGGTGTCGACGCGCTGTGGGTCACGCCCTGGTACCCCTCGCCGATGGCCGACGGCGGCTACGACGTCGTCGACCACCGCGACGTCGACCCGCGCTTCGGGACCCTCGCCGACGTCGACGCGCTCCTGGTCGACGCCCACGCGCTGGGGCTGCGCGTCGTGGTCGACCTGGTCGCCAACCACACCTCGGCCGAGCACCCGTGGTTCCGGGCGGCACTGGCCGCGGGCCCCGGGGCGCCCGAGCGGTCGCGGTACTTCTTCCGCGACGGTCGGGCGGGCGGCAGCGCGCCGCCCAACGACTGGATCAGCGCCTTCGGCGGCCCGGCCTGGACGCGGGTGACCGGACCCGGCGGCCCGGAGCAGTGGTACCTGCACCTGTTCGCCCCGGAGCAGCCCGACCTGGACTGGACCTCCCCGGAGGTGCGGGAGGAGTTCGACGGGATCGTGCGCTCCTGGCTCGACCGCGGGGTCGACGGGATCCGCGTCGACGCCGCCCCGGCCCTGGCGAAGATCCCCGGCCTGCCCGACGCGGGGCACCCGCCCGGTGCCTCGTTCGCGAGCAGCGAGTGGGTCGGCAACCCGCACTGGGACGTCGACGAGGTGCACGAGGTCTTCCGGCGCTGGCGCCGGATCGGCGACAGCTACGACGGCGACCGGCTGTTCGTCTCCGAGGCCGTCGTCAACGGCCCGGAACGGCTGGCCCGCTACGTCCGCCCCGACGAGCTGCACACCACCTTCAACTTCGACTACCTCAAGGCCCCGTGGGACGCGCGGGCGCTGCGGAGGGTGGTCGACGGGACGCTGGCCGCGCTGGCCCCGGTCGGTGCCCCGGCCACCTGGGTGCTGTCCAGCCACGACGAGACCCGGCACGTCACCCGGTTCGGCCGGGCGCACAGCGGCGCCGCGGTCATGGGGTTCGACGACGCCGCGCCGGCCGACCTCGCCCTGGGACTGCGCCGCGCCCGCGCCGCTGCACTGCTCACGCTGGCGCTGCCGGGCGGGGCCTACCTGTACCAGGGGGAGGAGCTCGGCCTGCCCGAGGTCGAGGACCTGCCCGCCGACGCGCTGCAGGACCCGACGTGGGAGCGGTCCGGGCACACGGCACGCGGGCGGGACGGCTGCCGCGTGCCGCTGCCGTGGTCCGGGAACGCGCCGCCGTTCGGGTTCGCCCCGGACGGCGTGACGCCGTGGCTGCCGCAGCCCGCGTCGTGGGCGTCGCTGACCGCGGCGGCGCAGGACGCGGACCCGGCGTCGACGCTGTCGCTGTACCGGGCCGCGCTGCGGCTGCGCCGGCAGCTGCTGTCGGAGGAGCCGCTCAGCTGGCTCGACCTGGGCGGGGACGTCCTGGCCTTCGACCGGGGTGCGGCGCTGCGCTGCGTCGTCAACCTGTCCGCCCGGCCGGTCCCGCTGGCCGGGCTGGGGCGGCCGCTGCTCACCAGCGAGGCGGCCGGGGACGCGCTGGCGCCGGACGCCGCCGCCTGGCTGGCGCCCGGCTAGCCCCGCTGCTGCTTGGCGGCGGCCAGGTCGGCGGCGGTCGGCGGGTCCGCGCCCACCCGGGTGCAGTTGAGCGCGGCGACGAGCGCGGCGTCGTCGACCACGGCGAGCAGGTCGCCGTCGGAGAGGGCCTCCAGCGCGGCGCGGGTGGTGACCCCGGCGGCGAGCAACCCCGCGAACAGGCCGGCGGCGAGCGAGTCACCGGCGCCGACGGTGTCGGCCACGGTCACCCGCGGCGGCTCCCGGTGCAGCAGGGGACGGCCGGGACGGGCGATCCGCAGCGGCGCCCCGCCGTCGGTGAGCAGCACCAGCGCCGGCCCGCGCGCGGCCCAGCGCCGGGCGGCGCCGTCGAGGTCGGCGGTGTCCGGTTCGAGCCAGGCGAGGTCCTCGGCACTGACCTTGACGAGGTCGGCGACGGCGACCAGCCGGTCCAGCCGGCTGCGCACCCCGTCGGGGTCGTTCCCGAGCGCGGCACCGACCGGGCCCCCGGCGAGCATGGGGCGCAGGTTGGGGTCGACGCTCACCAGCGCCGTGCCGGCCAGCCGCTCGGCCAGCCGCGCGATCGCGTCACTGCCCGGCGGGGTCCACGAGGAGATCGAGCCGACGTGCAGCACCGCCGTGGCGGGAGGCAGCACGGCGGCCAGCTCCTCGTCGGTCCACTGCCAGTCGGCGGCGCCCTGGACGTGGAAGCCGTAGTCCGGCGACCCGTCCGGCCCCAGCCCCACGACGGCGAGGCTCACCGGCTCGGTCGCCGGCACGAAGCCGCGGGTGTCGACGCCGGAGAGCTCGGCGTGCCGCCGCAGTGCCGAGGCGAGCGGGCCGCTGCCCAGGCGGGCGAGCAGCGCCACCGGGGCGCCCAGCCGGCCGGCGGCGACGGCGACGTTGAGCGCGTTGCCGCCCGGCCGCGCGACGTACTGCGGCGCGGTGCCCTCCGGCCCGGCGTCGGCACCGGGGACGGGGAGCAGGTCGACGACGAGCTCGCCGAGGACGGTGAGCGTGGGGACGGCGCTGTCCATCGGACGACCCTAGCCCGGACGGCCGGGGCGCTCCGGGCATCCCCGGACGGGGGACGCCGGGCGGACGGGGGACGTCCCTGTTGGCCGGGACACCGGTCCTGCTGGGACGATGGCGGGGAGGACCGCCGCCGGGAGGTGGTGGTCGGTCGGCCAGGATGCGGCGCGGGACGCGCGCCGGAGCAGGAGGAGCCACCATGCCCAACCCGATCGTCAAGCTCTGGCGGTACCTGACCGCGTCGGCCAACGCGCAGATCGACCAGCGGGCGGACCCGAAGATCCAGATCCAGCAGGCGATCGAGGCCGAGCAGCAGCGGCACCAGGCGCTGGCCAACCAGGCCGCCGCGGTCCTCGGCAACCAGCGGCAGCTGGAGATGCGGCTCAACCGGCAGCTCGGCGAGGTGGAGAAGCTGCAGGCCTCCGCCCGCCAGGCGCTGGTGCTCTCCGACCAGTCCCGCGGCCGGGGCGACGCGGCCAAGGCCGCCGAGTACGAGCAGGCCGCGCAGGCCTTCGCCACCCAGCTGGTGGCCGCCGAGCAGGCTATGGAGGACCTCAAGCGCAGTCACGACGAGGCGCTGCAGGCCGCCGAGCAGGCGCGCGGTGCCGTCGAGCAGAGCCGGATGCGGCTGCAGACCACGCTGGCCGAGCGCACCAAGCTGATGAGCCAGCTCGAGCAGGCCAAGATGCAGGAGCACGTGGCCGCCTCGATGCGCCAGGTCAACGAGCTGTCGGCGCCGGGCAACACGCCGAGCCTGGCGGAGGTCCGCGACAAGATCGAGGCGCGCTACGCCAACGCCCTCGGACAGGCCGAGCTCGCCCAGACCTCGGTCGAGGGCCGCATGCTCGAGGTGCAGAAGGCGACCCTCGACGTCGCCGGTGCCTCCCGGCTGGAGCAGATCCGCGCCGGCATGGGCGGGCAGACCGCCGTCGAGGGGGGCACCGGTGCCGCCGGCGCGATCGGCCCGGGGACGTCGTCGCCGTCGTTCGAGAAGACCGAGCAGGCGGCGCACCGCCCCGAGAACGCCTGACCCCTCACCGCGGGCCCGGTTCCCACGGGGACCGGGCCCGCGGTGTCTCAGTGGCGGTGTCTCAGTGGCGGTGTCTCAGGTGGCGCTGGTCAGCGGCTGCGGGTGGTCGGGCTCGCCCGTGCGGGCCAGCGGGTCGACGGGCGCGTCGGTGGCCTGGCAGGTCGGGCACCAGTAGGTGATCCGCTCCTGCAGGTCCGGGCCCTGGTCGCCGCGCAGGATCGGGGTGCTGCACCGGTAGCAGGGCTTGTCCTTGCGGCCGTAGACCCAGTGGTCGCGTCCGCGGCGCAGGTCACCGGTGGTGCTCTGCTCGGGGCGGTCGCGGTTGGCCAGCATGAGCGCGCGGGTCCGCTCGACCAGCCCGGGGAGGTCCTCGACGTCGGCCACCCGCATCCACGGGTGCACGCGGCAGACGAACAACCCCTCGACCTTGTAGAGGTTGCCCGGTCCGCACAGGTTGCGCTGGTCGAGGATCGCGACGCCGATCTGCTCGTCGGGGTGCGACCGCAGCCGGCGCAGCGCCTCGTCGAGGTCCCAGTCCGGGCCGAGGACGTCGGGACCGAGGTGGCCGACGACGGAACCCTCGTCCTCGGTGCGGACCATCGCGACGTCGTGCAGCCGGTAGCCGACGCAGTCCCACTGGTCGGTCGCGAGGATCGCCCGGATCGAGAACGCCGGCCCGCCGCGCCACCGGGTGCCCGTGCGGTAGATGTGCCAGCTGCCGTCCATCCGGTAGTGGGTGCGCAGCGTCCAGCCGTCGGTGAACCGGGTGAGCATGTGCTTGCCGCGGGGGACGACCTCGCCGACCGTGCGGCCCCGGAGGTCGGTCGCGGCCAGCTGCGGCACCCGGAGCTCGCCGCGGCGCAGCGTCTGGCCGGCCAGCGCGGTGTTCATCCGCTTGGCCGCCAGCCAGACGGTGTCTCCCTCGGGCACGTCCCCATTGTCCTCGGTGACCGTGTCCACGGCCCCCTGGCCGGGTCCGCCGCGAGCACGCGAACGGTGGGGGGCAGGGGTCCTCCGACTGCTCGGAGGCGAGGGACGTCACGCCCGGGGGCGGGAAGCACGCCGGGCGCCGCGGCGCTGCAGGACCCGTGCAGCGCCGTCCCGCCTCCGCCAGCACCACCCCCGCGCACCTGACCGCGGCCGGTGAGCCGGTGACCGTGACCGTCGCCCGCGACGTGCGGCCCGAGCAGCGCGAGGCGTTCGAGCGCTGGGCCGACGAGATCCTCGGTCTGGCCGCCGGCTTCGCGGGCAACCTGGGCACGAGCCTGCTGCGGCCGGGCCCCGGGTCGACCCGCTACCACCTGGTCTACCGCTTCGCCGACGGCGAGTCGCTGGCCCGCTGGGAGCGCTCGACCGAGCGGCAGGAGGCACTGTCACGCGTCGAGCACCTCTCCGACGGCGCCGACTACGCCCGCGTCGCCGGGCTGGACAGCTTCTTCACCGCACTGACCCCGCCGCGGCCGGGTCCACGCTGGCGGCTGACCGTGCTGACGATCGCCGTCGTCTTCGCGATCACGCTGGCCTTCCAGCTGCTCGTGGCCCCGCACGTGGCGTCCTGGCCGCTGCCGGCCCGGCTGCTGCTGTCGGCGACGATCGTCGTGGTGCTGCTCGGGCAGGTCGTCATGCCGCGGCTGTCGCGCTGGCTCGCGCCCTGGCTGCGCGGCCGGCGCTGAGGCCCCCGACCCGGAGCCGGGCCGCGGTGCGCCTGCGGGCCCCCCGCGAGGAGCGGACGGCCCGCGGCCGCTGACTCAGTCCAGCGGGCGGACGCCGCTGGCGCTGGTGCCGCGCGCGCCGGAGGTGCGGGTGAAGGCGACCCGCTGGCCCTCCTCGAGCTCGCGGAACCCGCCGTCGTCGGCGATCTCGGAGAAGTGCACGAAGACGTCGTCGCCGCCGTCGTCGGGGGTGATGAACCCGAAGCCCTTGTCCGCGTTGAACCACTGCACGGTGCCCTGGGCGTCACCGCCGGCGTCCCCGCCGGAGTCCCCGCGGGGCGCGCGGGCGGGGCGCTGGTCGCGGCCGCCACGGTCGTCGCGCCGGTCGTCGCGCCGGTCGTCACGGCGCTCGCGGGGGGCGGGGCGGTCGGCGCCGCGGCGCGGCAGCGAGGGCAGCAGGCGCACCGCGTCCGCCTGCAGCCCGCGCGGACCCTCCACCAGCTCGAACTCGACCCGGTCGCCCTCCTCGAGGTCGCCGCCGCGGGTCACCGCGGAGACGTGCACGAAGACGTCCTCGGGGACGATGAAGCCGAAGCCGCGGTCGGCGTCGTAGCGGGCCACGGTGCCCTGCACGACCAGGCCGCGCGGAGCGCGCGCGCCCCGGCTCCGGTCGTCGCGCCCGCCCCGGTCGTCCCGCCCGCCGCGGTCGTCGCGGCCGCCCCGCGGGGCGCCGCCCACCGGGCGCACCCGGTCGGCCTGCGGGCCGCGCGGGCCCTCGGTGGCGTCGAAGTCGACGCTCTGGCCCTCCTGGAGGGTCCGGAAGCCACCGGTGTCCTCGATGGCCGAGAAGTGCACGAAGACGTCGTCCCCGCCGTCCTGGGGCTCGATGAACCCGAAGCCCTTGTCCGCGTCGAACCAGCGGACCGTTCCGGCTGCCATGTCAGTTCCCTCAATCCCTCGTCACTGCGACGTTCCACGGTACGCGGGACCCCGGCGCCCCCGGCCGGTCGGCCGCAGGGGCTCATCCCCGCAGGCGCAGCCCGCGCGGGGTGGCGGCGAAGCCGGCCGCCTGCAGCGCGGACGACAGCGGGGTGTCCTCGTGCACCGAGGCGCCGTCGGCCTTCTGCACCACCATCCGGCCCAGTGCCCCCGCGGCGACGGCGCCCGACAGCGCGGTGGCCGCCTCCTTGAGCGTGGTCTCGTCCTCGGTCCACGACAGCAGCGACTTGCCGCCGCGCTCGACGTAGAGCACCAGCTCGCCGTCGACCAGCACCACCAGGGCACCGGCCTTGCGCCCGGCGCGGTGACCGGTGGCCCGCCGGCTCCCGGTGCCCTCGCCGACGTCGACGGCCACCTGCGCTGCCGACGACCCCGCGGGGTCGCCGTCGCCGGCGCCGCCGCGGTCGGGCCAGGGGAGGGCGGCGCCGTAGACGTTGGCCGGGTCGGTGGCCGCGAGCACCACCGCGCCCTCGGGCGCCCGGTCGGGGGTGGCGAAGGCGCGCAGCCGGTCGACCGAGCCGACCGTGCCGAACTGCGCGGCGCCCAGCGTCTCGACGAAGTAGCCCCGGCGCGCCCGGTTGTTCTCCTCGAACGCCCGCAGCACCGGGTAGACGGCGGAGAAGCCACCGGGCACCTGCTCGGCCATGACCGCGCCGCGGGTGAGCACGCCGTGCCGCTCCAGCAGGGCCTCGGCGCGCGCGGTGGTGCGCCGGGTCGGGTTGGCCTCGCGCTCGGGCAGCCGGGACCAGCGGCCGGCCACCGTGGGCGGGCCGGTGCGGGTGGGCATCGCCGGGCGCCCGAGCCGGGCGCGCCCGTAGCGCGGACGGTCGACGCGGGCCCGCGGCGGCGCCGGTGCCCGCTTGTGCGTGCCGCCGCCGGCCAGCCGCGTCCGCAGCGGGGCGAGCGTGTCGTTGGTGAGCAGGCCGGCCCACACCAGGTCCCAGACGACGTCGGCCAGCGCGGCGTCGTCGGTGGCGCCCACGAGGTCGGACAGCCCGCGGAAGAACACCGCCTGCCCGGCGCCGAGCTGCTCGAGCACGGCGAACGCGACGCCGCCCTCCTCCGGCAGCTCGACCGGGTCGGGCAGCAGCAGCGGCGCGAGGTCGGCGGGCACCAGGCTCACCCAGCCGTCGCCTCCGGGCAGCCCGCCGGCGCCGGCCCACAGCACCTCGCCGGCGCTGGTCAGCTCGTCGAGCATCGCGGGGCGGTAGTCGCGCACCCGGGAGGGCAGCACCAGCGACTCCAGGGCGCTGGCGGGCACCAGCGCGCCGGCGAGCTGTTCCACGACCGCCAGGACGCCGTCGACCCCGCGCATCCGGCTGCCCACCGACTGCCAGGACGGGGTGAACCGGGCCAGCGTGCCGATCGGGACCGGCTCGACCTCCTGCCGCAGCCTGGCCAGGCTGCGGCGGCGGACCGACCGCAGCACCTCGGCGTCGCACCACTCCTGGCCGGTGCCGCCGGGACGGAACTCCCCGGTGACCAGCCGGCCGGTGCCCACCAGCCGCTGCAGCGTCGAGGTGACGACGGCGACGCCGAGGCCGAGCCGTGCGGCGACCTCGCCCGGCTGGAAGGGGCCGTGCGTGCGGGCGTAGCGGCCGACCAGGTCGCCCAGCGGATCGGCGACCGGCTCGGTGAACGCCTCGGGCACCCCGACCGGCAGGGCGGTGCCGAGGGCGTCGCGCAGCCGGCCGGCGTCCTCGATGGCGACGTGGCGCTCCTCGCCGGCGATCCGCACGACGATGGCCCGCCGGGAGGCGACCAGCTCCTCGAGCCAGGCCGCCGGCACGCCGCGCAGCGCCGCCTCGGCGGGGGTGAGGTCACCCAGGCCGCGCAGCAGGTCCGAGGCGCCGTCGACGTCGCGGGGGTGCCGCTCGGCCGGCAGCCGCTGCAGCTCCCGCTCGACCTCGCCGAGCGCCTCGGCGTCGAGCAGCTCGCGCAGCTCCGAGCGGCCGAGCAGCTCGGCGAGCAGCCCGGTGTCCAGTGCGAGCGCCTGCGCCCGCCGCTCGGCCAGCGGGGCGTCGCCCTCGTAGAGGAACTGGCCGACGTAGCCGAACAGCAGCGACTGGGCGAACGGCGAGGCGGCCTGGGTCTGCACGTCGACCACGCGCACGCGGCGGGAGCGCACGTCGCGCATCAGCTCGACCAGGCCGGGGACGTCGTACACGTCCTGCAGCACCTCGCGCGCGGCCTCGAGCGTGATGGGGAACGCGGAGAAGTCGCTGGCCACGCTGAGCAGCTGGGCGGCGCGCTGGCGCTGCTGCCACAGCGGCGTGCGGCGGCGCGGGTCGCGGCGGGGGAGCAGCAGCGCGCGGGCGGCGCACTCGCGGAACCGGCTGGCGAACAGCGCGGAGCTGCCGACCTCGGCGGTCACCTCGCGCTCGACGTCGTCGGGGTCGAGGACGGCGAGGTCGGCCTCGGGCGGCTCGCCGGTCGTGTCGGGCAGCCGCAGCACGATGCCGTCGTCGGAGTGCATCGAGGCGACGTCGACGCCGTGGCGCTCGCGCAGCCGCGCGGCGAGGACCAGCGCCCACGGGGCGTTGACCTGCGCGCCGAAGGGGGAGTGCACGACCAGCCGCCAGTCGCCGAGCTCGTCGCGGAACCGCTCGACCAGCAGCGTCCGGTCGTCGGGGAGGTGGCCGGTGGCCGCCTTCTGCTCAGCGAGGTAGGCGAGCAGGTTGGCCGCGCCCCAGTCGTCGAGCCCGGCGGCCTGCGCGCGCTCGCGCCCCTTCTCCGGCGTCGCGGAGCCGACCTCGCGCAGGAAGGCGCCGAGCGCCCGGCCCAGCTCCAGCGGCCGGCCCGGGGCGTCGCCGTGCCAGAAGGGCATCTTCCCGGGCTGGCCGGGAGCGGGGGAGACCAGCACGCGGTCGTGGGTGATCTCCTCGATCCGCCACGACGACGACCCGAGCAGGAAGACGTCGCCCACCCGCGACTCGTAGACCATCTCCTCGTCGAGCTCGCCGACCCGGCGCCCGCCCGCTCCCTCGCCGCCGACGAGGAAGACGCCGAACAGCCCGCGGTCGGGGATGGTGCCGCCGCTGGTGACCGCCAGCCGTTGGGCGCCGCTGCGGGCGGTGAGGGTGTCGGTGACGCGGTCCCAGGTCAGCCGCGGCCGCAGCTCGGCGAACGCGTCGGAGGGGTAGCGGCCGGCGAGCATGTCGAGGACGGCGTGCAGCGCGGAGTCGGGCAGGCCGGAGAACGGCGCCGACCGGCGGACCAGCGCGCCGACCTCCTCGACCGTGCGCGGGCCCTCGGAGACGATCGCCACGATCTGCTGGGCGAGCACGTCGAGCGGGTTGCGCAGGTAGCGGATGGACTCGATGGCGCCGGCCTTCATCCGCTCGGCCACCAGCGCGCACTGCACGAGGTCGCCGCGGTACTTGGGGAACAGCACGCCGCGGCTGACGGCGCCCACCTGGTGCCCGGCGCGGCCGACCCGCTGCAGGCCCGCGGCCACGGTGGGCGGCGCCTCGACCTGGACGACGAGGTCGACCGACCCCATGTCGATGCCGAGCTCGAGTGACGACGTCGCCACCACCGCCGGCAGCCGGCCGGACTTCAGCGCCTCCTCGACGACGGCGCGCTGCTCGCGGGAGACCGACCCGTGGTGGGCGGCGGCGACCGGCTGCCACCCCTCGGGCGTGCCCCCGCCGGAGCCGGCCTGGGCCATGAGCGCCGCGGCGTTCGTGCCCGGGGGCACGACCTCGCCGGTGGTGCGCTCGTAGGACATCTCGTTGAGCCGGCTGGTCAGCCGCTCGGCCAGCCGGCGTGAGTTGGCGAACACGATCGTGCTGCGGTGTTCCTCGACCAGGTCGAGCACCCGCTCCTCGACCGCCGGCCAGATCGACGTCCGCGGCTGGTCGCCGGCCGCCGACCCCTCCAGCTCGCCGGTGGGCTGGCCGAGCGCGCTCATGTCCTCGACCGGCACGACGACGGAGAGGTCCCACTGCTTGACCGACGTCGGCTGCACGACCTGCACCGGCCGGCCACCGGCGAGGAAGGTGGCGACCTCCTCGATGGGGCGCACCGTGGCCGACAGGCCGATCCGCTGCGCGGGCCGCTCGAGCAGCTCGTCGAGCCGGTCGAGGGAGACCGCCATGTGCGCGCCGCGCTTGCTGTCGGCGACGGCGTGCACCTCGTCGACGATCACCGTCTCCACGCCGCGCAGCGCCTCCCGCGCGGAGCTGGTCAGCATCAGGAACAGCGACTCGGGGGTGGTGATGAGGATGTCGGTGGGCCGGCGGGTGAACGCCCGCCGCTCGTCGGCCGGGGTGTCGCCGGAGCGGATGCCGACGGTGGTCTCCGGCCGCGGCAGGCCCAGCCGCATCGCCGCCTGCCCGATGCCGGCCAGCGGCGCGCGCAGGTTGCGCTCGACGTCGACGGCCAGGGCCTTGAGCGGGGAGACGTAGAGGACGCGGCAGCGGCGGCTCTCGTCAAGCGGCGGGGTGCTGGCCAGCCGGTCGAGCGACCACAGGAAGGCCGCCAGCGTCTTGCCCGACCCGGTGGGGGCGACGACGAGCGCGTGCTCGCCGCTGCTGATCGCCTGCCAGGCGCCCTCCTGCGCGGCCGTGGGCTCGGCGAAGGCGCCGGTGAACCACGCCCGCGTGGGCGCGGAGAACCGGTCGAGAGCGGGCACGTGTCCAGTGTCCCCGGGGGTACGACAGTCCGCTGGCCTGCGCGTACGCCCAGGGCGGACGGGTCCCCCGTCCCGGTGGTGGCGTGGGGCACACTGCCGGGCATGCGTCACTCGCTCTACGAGGCCGAGCACGAGGACCTCCGCCAGACCGTCCGCACCTGGCTGGAGAAGAACGTCGCCCCGTTCCACGGCCAGTGGGAGCGCGAGGGCGTCGTCCCGCGCGACGTGTGGCTCTCCGGCGGCGAGCAGGGCCTGCTCGGCTTCGACATCGACGAGCGCTTCGGCGGCGGCGGGGTCCGCGACTTCCGCTACAACGCCGTCCTCGACGAGGAGGTCACCCGGGTCGGCGCCAGCGGCCTGGGCTTCGGCCTGCACAACGACGTCGTCGCGCCCTACCTGCGCGACCTGTGCACCGAGGAGCAGGCGGCGCGCTGGCTGCCCGGCTTCTGCCGCGGCGAGCTGGTCACCGCCATCGCCATGACCGAGCCGGGCACCGGCAGCGACCTGCAGTCGATCCGCACCACCGCGCGCCGCGACGGCGACTCGTGGGTGCTCAGCGGCGCCAAGACCTTCATCACCAACGGCATCAACGCCGACCTGGTCGTCGTGGTGGCGCGCACCGACCCCGACGCCCCCGGCTCGCGCGGCACCAGCCTGCTCGTCGTCGAGCGCGGCATGCCCGGCTTCACCCGCGGCCGCAACCTCGACAAGGTCGGCCTCAAGGCCCAGGACACCGCCGAGCTGTTCTTCGACGAGGTCCGCGTGCCCGCGGAGAACCTGCTCGGCACGGAGAACCGCGGCTTCGCCCACCTCATGGAGAACCTGCCGCAGGAGCGGCTGTCGATCGCGGTGGGCGCGGTGGCCGCCTGCGAGACGGTGCTCGCCCAGACCCGGGAGTACGTGCAGGGCCGGACCGCCTTCGGCCGGCCGGTGGGCAGCTTCCAGAACAGCCGGTTCGTCCTGGCGGAGCTGCACACGGAGACGACGATCGCGCGGACCTTCGTCGACGAGTGCGTGCGCCAGCTGGGCACCGGGGAGCTGACCGCCGTCGACGCGGCCATGGCCAAGTACTGGACGAGCGAGCTGCAGAACAAGGTGGCCGACCGCTGCCTGCAGCTGCACGGCGGCTACGGCTACATGGACGAGTACCCGGTGTCGAAGGCGTGGCGCGACGCCCGCGTGCAGTCGATCTACGGCGGCACCAACGAGATCATGCGCGAGATCATCGGCCGCTCGCTCGGCCTGTGAGGGTGTCGTGACGACGGAGGTCCCGGCCGCGCTCGACGTCGAGCGGGTCCAGCGGCGCACGGTCGGCGTGCTGTCGGCCGCCGTCGCCCTCGGCGGCCTGGGCGTCACCGTCGGGATCACCGTCGGCGGGCTGCTGGCGCGCGAGGTCGCCGGCAGCGACGCCGCGGCCGGGCTCGGGCAGACGGCGGGTGTGCTCGGCGCCGCGGTCCTCGCCGTCCCACTCGCGCGGGTGTCCGACCGCGCCGGGCGGCGGGCCGGGCTCGCCGCCGGGTACGCGGTCGCGGTCGCCGGTGCCGCCCTCACCGTCGTCGCCGCGGCGCTGTCGTCCCTGCCGCTGCTGCTGGCCGGGCTGTTCGCGTTCGGGGCCTCCACGGCCTGCGGCCTGCAGGCGCGCTACGCGGCCGCCGACCTCGCCGCGCCCGAGCGGCGCGGCCGGGCCCTGTCGCTGGTGGTCTGGGCGACGACGGTCGGCTCGGTGCTGGGCCCCAACCTCGCCGCGCCGGGCGCGGACCTCGGACGGGCGCTCGGCCTGCCCGCGCTCGGCGGCGGCTTCGCCGTGTCCGCCGCGGTGTTCGCCGTCGTCGTCGCCGGCCTGTGGCTCGCGCTGCGCCCGGACCCCCTGCTGCTGGCCCGGCGGCTGC